>SFMG01000021.1 GCA_004554455.1 Bacteroidales bacterium
CCCCGCAGTATCACCATTGGAATAGACGGCCATCGTTGCCTCATCATCCAGTGGAAGATTTTTTGACTCAATCACTACCCCTTCTTGAACTTCAATGGCTTCGAAGGCATTCTTTATCTCCTTAAGTACCAATAACGATAAGATGTCCAGTCTCATAATACCAATGTCTGCGGCCCATTTGCCGTCGTACATTGAAGTCAGTATATGTTCACCGTTCCACAAACCCTCCTGAATCTTAACTGGGGCGATTTCTCCCAAAGAATAAGGGGCAATCAGCCATCCGCAGGCATGGATAGATTCATCTTCAATGACATTACATAGTTTACTGGCGATATCATAGGCCTGTCTGAATTCAGGAGAGGCGTTGTCATACATTTTTCTAACAGCAGGAACCGCGCAAAGATTCCAGTATAAGGAGCCCCAATAACCGGAAAGCCTGGAACTGAGTCGGTTGATTAACGATTTGGATATCCCCATAGCTTTGGCTGTCTTGGACCAAGCACCACGGAGTCCATACTTACCGAAGGTGATAATCCCGGAAATGCAATTCTGACCATATTGGAAGTGTTATTTGATCTGAACAGTAGAATCTTTCGAATAACAGCCCATATTTCATAGGGTCTATATCAGTAATGCCCAGACAGTAATTGACTAGACTGCTGGCGGCAACGCCACGACCGGGGCCTACTGCCCAGCCTTTTGACCTCACCCAGTCCACAAGGTCCTTGATGATCAGGAAATAGCCGGCAACCCCTTTGCTCAGGATAAGCTCAAGTTCCTGTTTCAGGCGTTCCTGTTGATCCTTACTTACCTCCCCAAAGCGTTTTGCCGCTCCGGAGTATGTCTTTTCAATGAGTTCTGCCTCAGGCCTGTCAGACACATTGGGCAACTCAATATCCTTCCAGATGGAATACCGTGCCACTTTATCCAGAACTTCCATTGTATTATCAATAACTTCCGGATGGGCCGGGAACAGACGCCGCATTTCATTCTCAGTCTTGAGATATTCCAGATGGGAATAGCGCAGGCGGTCGGGGTCAGAGACCTTTTTGTTATGACTAAGCGCCAACATCACATCATGCGCAATGCCATCTTCCCGATTCACGAAATGGACATCATTGGTGGATACCACCTTGATTCCCAACTCTCGACCGATCTCGAAGATACCCTCATTAGCCCTATTCTGCATTTGGACCAGTTTCCGGTTCTGAGTCCGATAGGCCTTCCGGTCGTCCGTGCCGACAAGTTTTACGGGTCCCGAATTCCTATGAAGAGAAACCTCCAGATAAAAATCATCTTCGAAAAACTTCTTATAGAAAAGCGCATGATATCTGGCGTTTTCCATATCGTCAGCAAGAATTGCCTGGGGAATATCTCCGCCGATACAGGCCGACAAGCAAATCAGGCCATCCCGGTGCTCAACGAGCTTTTCTCTGGAGATATGTGGCTTGATATGCATCCCTTCGGTATGGGCATAAGACACCAGCTTTACAAGGTTCTTATAGCCGGTCATATTCTTTGCGAGCAGAATCAGATGGTTAAATCGCGTGCTTTCTTTGCCTCCCACCCAAAACTCGCAACCGGCAATGGGTTTTACATTAGGATGCCTTTCAGCTGTTTTGAGGAATTCTGGTACTCCGGAGATTGTGCCATGATCTGTTATTGCAAGGCCCGGCATTCCAAGGCCCTCAGCCCTGGTGAATAATTCGTCAATTTTGGAAATCGCGTCCGACGAATACTCTGAATGTACGTGTAAATGAACAAATGACATATCTTGTGCGGTTAAATACTGCCGCAAAAATACCCGGCTACTCAGCAAAAATCCGGCAAGGTGAAAAAAACTTTACGTCTGCCACAATTTTGCCGAAGATATGGTTACCTTTGTGGTCAGTTATGGCAAAGAACTATTTCAAATCTTACATCTGGCTGATGGAAACACTCCGGAGCCGCGGTCCTCTTACCCTTGCCCAAATCAAGGACTTATGGAGCAGAAGTACGGTAAACGAAGTTGGCGGTGAACTTGCTACTCGCACGTTTGCAAATCATGTAGAGGCAATCTTCGACATCTTTGGTATCGAGATTGTCTGCGACCGCAGGGACAATACTTATAGAATCGTCAACGAAGAAGATATGGACGGATCCGGTATCCGATCCTGGATGCTGGATGCCCTTAGCCTTAACTCCCTCCTCAACGAGAGTGCCGGGATGAAGGACCGGATCTTCTTCGAGAATGTGCCCTCCAGCCACCAGTTCCTGACTACGGTTATCCAGGCTATCCGTGACAACCGGAAACTGAAGGTACGCTATCAGGGTTATCGCATGGACGAGGAGCGGACCTTCGAGCTGGAGCCGTATTTCATCCGGGAGTTCAAGCGCCGCTGGTACCTGTACGGCCACAAGGATTACGACAAGGACAACAAACCTCACATGTACGCCCTGGACCGGATGCTCGAGGTAGAGATTCTTCCCGACTCGTTCAAACTGCCGGATGGGCTGGATGCCAAGGCCTGGTTCCAGTCCCTATACGGCATACGCAAGTACGACGATATGAAGCCGCAGCAGGTCCTCCTGAAAGTTTACGGCAAACAGGTCCGCTACTTCCGCTCCCTTCCGCTCCACAGCAGCCAAGAAGAGGTCGAGACGCACCGCGACCACAGCATCTTCGCCTACAACCTCGCCCCAGACTATGACTTCAAGCAGGACATCCTATCGTTTGGGGATACAGTCGAGGTTTTGGTGCCAAAAGAACTAAGAGAAGACTTCTCTGAAAGAATAAACAAAATGATAACTAGATACATAAAATGAATGAAAAAATGACAATTACCGAAATCTTTGATCGAGCTAAGAAGAAACTTGATGACGGGGATTTGAAAACTGGTTACGAGATAGAAGGCCATATCTTTCACTGTTATTACACAAACAAAGACTGGAAGGATTTTGTGGATAGGATGCCAGATTGCATCAAAAAACAGTTCGACGATGGCAAAGGAAGTGAGATGCAAGAGTATTATAGAAATGGCATTATGTATCCACCAAAGATGGCATCATATGCTTCTTCAAGCCGTTTTATGTATAGCCAAGGCCAGAAGTTTGAAGGCTTTGCATATGAGAAACAACTGACTACAGGCCTGCCCGGATTTCGTGCCCATCTCGATGGCTATTTGGAATCAAAGAATGTTTTCGTAGAAGCCAAATGCCATGAGTTTTATAACTACTCCAGGCCAAAGTTGCTCACGGGCCATAGAATGCTGTTAGAGGGTATTATCCCCAAACTTAAAGGTATGCTTAATTACGAACGATCCAAGAATATACTATATCTGTCTTGGAATAACAAGGACTCGGGATACTTCGATTTCAAACAGATGCTCTGTCATCTCTCAGGAATTGCTAATATGGTCCTGGGCGGTGGAGAGAAAACCGTGAACTTTATTTATCTGGTCTATCGTCCGTCGCAAGAACTCCTTGCATTTGTAAATAATCCTTCAGACAAACAACGAATTCAGGATCTCTTCAATGAAGAAAGGGAAATGGCCAATACAATTGATTTCAAGTCCATTTACGAGGCAATTCTTCATTACTTCAACCAGGAAAAAGAGTATGGCTACAGTGAGGATGAAATCAAAACATTGGCGGCATCGTTCAGTTTTACATTCTGCACCCAAGATAACTTCGAGTCAGTAGTAGATAGTCTGTAACTATTGGAATGATTCGAATCAGTGACAAAACTATATTCGCCTTCTCCGACACCCATGGCAATCATCGCCGTCTGCAGGTGCCGGAGGATGCGGATATTATAATTTGTGCCGGTGATGCCGTGGAGGATGATCTTAAAGGCAGTGAGTATGATGACTTCATTTCCTGGTTTGGGGCGCTCCCGGCCAAATGGAAACTCTTTGTTCCCGGCAATCATGAACTGGCTTTCGATTTGGACCAGGATGATGGCATCAACCGAAAGTTCGAGGATGCCGGCATTACCGTTCTGCAGGATGCCGCAGAGGATTGTGACGGTGTAATCATCGGTTCCATTTCCGGGAATGCCAGGATTGCCGATGAAGACATCCCCAATGATCTTGATATCTTTGTGACTCATTATCCGCCGTATGGCATCCTAGATGAGAATTTGGGCTCCCCGGAGCTCCTCAATTTCGTGCTGAAGGCAAAACCAAAGTGGCATCTCTTCGGCCATATCCACGAGACTGAAGGGCAGCAATTCCAACTGGGCAGAACAATCTGCCAAAATATATCTGTTTTTAACGCAATTTCTTAGCATCTGCCGAATTTCTGCCGAAGGTCCGGTTATTATTGCCAAAAACATTCGATATGGTAGAATTCATCAATCAAATCCCTGGTTACGAAAAGGGTAGAGTACAGCGTATCACCGCCACTGACGAAGTTAGCGAATCCTTCATCGTCGCCCAGATGGCGGACGACTTGCGCAAGAAGTGGAATACATCCGTTCTCTGTATCTCCCTGGACGGCCATAAAGAAGTTATCGAATCCCTGATACCTCAAGAGAATGCGGTCGGCAGTGTCTATGTTCTGAACCAGAAGAATCCCGAAATTGAAGTAGTCCTCCGCAAAGCCACCGGTATCATCAATCGCCGCTTCATCCGAGCCCTCATCATCAGCGGTGCAGAAAGGCTCTCCACCAAAGCCTACAAAGACAAACCGGAGAAGGGTCGAGAGTGGATTGACCTTCGCCTGAATGACCTTTCCGGAGGTATAGGTCTACCCATCATTCTCGTTGAGGTTCATGAGGGTTCAGTTGAACTTCAACCCTAACAACACATCAAACAATGAAACGACGGAGTGAACAGGTTGTTTCCACTCCGATATCATACTGGGTCCTGAAAAGGAATCTCAGACGGAGACTGTCAGCCCCGTTCTCCGTTGCTGCGAAGTAGAATGGTTTCGCCTGCAGGCCGTCGCGACAACGATCTTCCGCGGCCGATTCTATTCTTCTTTGCCGCAAAGTAGAATGGTTCCGCCTGCAGACCGCCACTAACCCGCGGCTGCAGTGATTCTTGATTTCAGGCTCAGACTTGGGAATCGCTGCAAGGTTTTCCTCGGAATCAGCCCAAATGCTGCAGTGATTCTTGATTTCAGGCCCAGACTTGGGAATCGATGCAAGGTTTTCCTCAGAATCAGCCCAAATGCTGCAGTGATTCTTGATTTCGGGCCCAGACTTGGGAATCGATGCAAGGATTTCCCCGGAATCAGCCCAAATGCTGCAGTGATTCTTGATTTCAGGCCCAGACTTGAGAATCGCTGCAGGGAAACTCTCATGAATGACCCCGTTGCTGCAAGGTAGAATGGTCCGCCTCCCATCACATCCCTCCGGCCCACCCCGCACGGCTCTCCGCAATACCACCCCGCACGGCTTCCCGCAATACCACCCCGCACGGCTTCCCGCAATACCACCCCGCACGGCTTCCCGCAATACCACCCCGCACAGCTCCCAGCAACACCACCCCGCAACACCACCCCGCACAGCTCCCAGCACAACAGGGCAGGGCTCTCCGGCATCACGCCAGAAAGCCCCTGGGGCTGTTGCCCGGGCGTTTCTATCAGAAAACCATCCTCTTGATGAAAGGGGTCTGGTGGGCGTATGGAATGAAGGCGAGGGAGGGGAGTGGCTCCGTGATAATCAGGGATGCATGCTTCCCCGGGGTTATTGAGCCAAGAGTGTCCTCCACGCCCATGGCATAAGCGGCATTGATGGTGCAGGCATTGAAAGCCTCCTCAGGGGTGAGCCGCTGCTTGATGCAGGCCAGTGCCATCACGAAACGCATATCACCGCTTGGGGAGGAACCTGGATTGTAGTCCGAAGCGAGAGCGAGGGGCAGGCCGGCGTCGATGAAGGCGCGGGCGCGGCCGTAAGGCATACCCAGGAAGAAAGAGGCGCCAGGGAGCATGGTAGGCATGGTATTGCTGCCCTTCAGGCAGGCAATCTCCTCATCCCCGGTCCGCTCAAGATGATCCACGGAAAGTGCATTGTGGCTGACCCCGACCTGAACACCGCCGGAAACGGCGAGCTCATTGGCGTGGATTTTACCGCGGAGATTGAACTCGGCGGCACGTTCCAGAATGCGGGCGCAATCATCGCAACTGAAAAAGCCCTGGTCGCAGAAGACATCGACATATTCGGCAAGCCCTTCGGCAGCAACAGCTGGCAGCATCTCATTGCAAACCAGATCCACATAAGCCCCGCGTCTGCCGAGATACTCCCGTCCCACAGCGTGTGCTCCCAGGAATGTCGCCTTTACGGTGATAGGGAATTCCTCCCTTATGCGCCTTATCACCCTGAGCATCTTCAACTCATCCTCAGTGCGCAGGCCGTAGCCACTCTTGATTTCCAAAGCGCCTGTACCCTTGGCCATTACCTCCCTGACCCTCCTGGCGGATTGTTCGAAAAGTTCATCCTCGGAGGTCTCGTGGAGCAGGTCGGCGGAATTAAGAATGCCACCTCCGCGGGCGGCAATCTCCTCATAGCTCAGCCCCGCAATCTTGTCGCGGAACTCGCCGTCCCGACTGCCGGCATAGACTATATGCGTATGCGGGTCGCAGAAAGTCGGCATCACCCAGCCCCCTTCCGCATCAATCACCTCATCAAAAACCCCGCAGCACAATCCTCCCTCACATCCTCCATCGCTCTCTCCCTCCCACTCTCCGGCTCCGAACGAGGCAATCACTCCGTCCTCGATCATAAGCCAGGCCTTGTCAATGCCCGCGACGGAACCCATATCCCTGCCCTCGAGCCGACGGATGCCGGCAGGCAGAATGCCGCAAAGGCGGCCGATATTGCGTATCAGTATCCTCATATTGAAAAAGGAAAAACTACGCCCTGCGTATGAATTCGATAGACTTCTCGATGAGCGGATGGAAATAGCAGTCGTCCTCCACGAAAGGCACGACGCTGCGGAAGTCGCTGAATATCTGCTCGATAGCAGGGGAGGAATGCAGCGGACGACGGAACTGCAGGGCCTGCGCGGCATTCATCAGCTCGATTGCGAGTACCTTCTCTGTATTCTCGATAACCCTGACGAGCTTAGTTGCGGCGTTGGCGCCCATACTGACGTGGTCCTCCTGTCCCTGCGACGACGGAATGGAATCCGCACTGGCCGGGAAGCAAAGGCCCTTGCTCTGGCTGACAATGGATGCCGCCGTATATTGCGGAATCATAAAGCCGCTGTTCAGGCCCGGTTTCGCCACCAGGAAAGAAGGAAGGCCCCTCTGACCGCTTATAAGCTTGTAAATCCTGCGCTCCGAAATGTTCGCAAGCTCGGACATTGCCAGAGTCAGCATATCCATAGGCAGGGCTATAGGCTGGCCGTGGAAATTGCCGGCCGAAATGATCATATCTTCATCCGGGAACACGGTAGGGTTGTCCGTCACACTGTTGATTTCCACTTCTATGACGCCCTTCACATACTCGATCGTGTCCTTCGTGGCTCCGTGTACCTGCGGTATGCAACGGAAGGAATACGGGTCCTGCACGTGCTTCTTCGCTCCGCGTATTATTTCGCTGCCTTCCAGCAAGTTAAGTATATTTTCGGCTGTGCTGACCTGACCTTTGTGCGGCCTTACGCGATGCGTCTGCGGATAGAAAGCCTCGATGCGGCCGTCGTAGGCGTCGATAGACATTGCTGCAATCCTGTCCGCCCAGCGGGACAGCCTCTCCGCCTGGAGCAGCGACCATACGGCGTGTGCGCTCATGAACTGCGTGCCGTTAAGCAGGGCAAGTCCCTCCTTTGATTTCAGGGTGACAGGTTCCCAGCCGAGCTCTTTCCACAGCTCTGCGGCTTCCCTCTCTTCGCCTTTGTAGAGCACGCGCCCCATTCCTATTATCGGCAGGCAAAGATGAGCCAGAGGCGCCAGGTCTCCGGATGCTCCGAGAGATCCCTGCTCATAAACCACCGGCAGAATGTCGTTATTGTACATATCAACCAGTCTCTGTATCGTCTCCAGCTGTGCCCCGGAATGCCCGTAGGAAAGAGACTGGACCTTCAGAAGCAGCATCAGCCTGACAATCTCCGGCCTCAGCTTTGCTCCTATTCCGCAGGCGTGGGACTTCACGAGATTGTGCTGCAGCTTGGAAAGATCGTCTTGAGCAATGGTGATATTGCATAGAGAGCCGAAGCCGGTTGTCACACCGTAAACCGGCCTCCCGATATCCTCCATCTTGGAATCGAGGTACTCGCGGCACTTGATTATCGCCTCTTTCGCTTCGGCTCCGAGTTCGATCTTCTCTCCTTCGCGAAGAATCCTTCCGATTTCGTCAATGGCCAGAAATTCCTTGGATATGATATGTGTCATGTCGGTTTTTGTGAATTTTGAATGCTTTTTGTGAATATTGAATCATTCGCCCAGCGCCTGCCTCACCACCTCTGGGTCGGCAAAGTTCGGCAAGGTAACCTGCAGCAGAGGAGTGCGCTCCATTTCCCGTCTGATTGCTCGTATTGCGGCATCGTTGCGCGCCCAGCTGCGTC
Source organism: Bacteroidales bacterium (assembly GCA_004554455.1). Taxonomy (GTDB): domain Bacteria; phylum Bacteroidota; class Bacteroidia; order Bacteroidales; family UBA932; genus Cryptobacteroides. Next base: position 8,490 of record SFMG01000021.1, read on the forward strand.
TGGCTATGCCGTTGTTGACGTCCCATAGCAGCATTTCGCGTATATGCCTGTCCGAGTCGGCACTGCCGTCTATGACCATCCCGAAGCCGCCGTTGATGACTTCGCCCCAGCCGACGCCTCCGCCGTTGTGCAGCGAAACCCAGGTGGCGCCACGGAAGGCGTCGCCTATAACGTTCTGTACGGCCATATCCGCGGTATAGCAGGATCCGTCATATATATTCGAAGTCTCGCGGAACGGAGAGTCGGTGCCCGATACGTCGTGGTGGTCGCGTCCGAGCACTATAGGAGCGCTGATACGGCCTTCGCGTATGGCTTCGTTGAAGGCCAGCGCAATCTTGCTGCGGCCCTCGCAGTCGGCGTAGAGTATGCGGGCCTGCGAACCGACGACAAGTCTGTTGCGCGCCGCCTCTTCTATCCAGTGTATATTGTCTTCCATCTGTCCGCGTATGTCTTCAGGCGCCGTGGTCGCAATCCCGCGCAGCACTTCGGCCGCAATCCTGTCGCTCTCCGCGAGGTCCTCCTCCTTCTGGGACATGCATACCCAGCGGAAGGGACCGAAACCGCTGTCGAAGAACATAGGCCCCATAATGTCCTGAACGTAAGATGGATAGCGGAAGCGTCCGTCTTCAAGCACTATGTCTGCGCCTGCACGGGATGCCTCCAGCAGGAAGGCATTTCCGTAATCGAAGAAATACATACCCCTGTCTGCAAGCCGACCTATCGCGGCGGCGTGGCGTCGCAATGAAGCCTGCACGCACTCGCGGAAGCGCTCCGGCTCGGCTGCCATCATCTCCTGCGACTCGGCGAAACTGTAGCCGGCAGGGTAGTAGCCGCCCGCCCACGGGTTGTGCAGCGAAGTCTGGTCGGAGCCAAGGTCCACGCGTATGTCCTCATCGGCAAGCCGCTCCCAGAGGTCCACTATATTACCCAGGTAGCCCAGCGAAACGACTTCCTTTTCTTCCACTGCCCGACGTATCCTAGGAATCAGCTCATCGAGATCCTCGTGGATTTCATCCAGCCAGCCCTGGTCGTGGCGCTTGTGTATGGCCATAGGATTTATCTCGGCAATTACGCTGACAACGCCGCTTATCACTGCCGCCTTCGGCTGGGCTCCGGACATCCCGCCCAGGCCGGCCGATACGAAGAGCATGCCCCTCATATTCTCTCTCGAAGGTTCCAATCCTCTGGCTTTCAGTTGCTTGCGTGCTGCGTTCATCACGGTTATGGTCGTGCCGTGTACTATGCCCTGAGGGCCTATGTACATATACGACCCGGCGGTCATCTGTCCGTACTGTGAGACGCCCATCGCGTTGAAACGCTCCCAATCGTCCTGACTGGAATAGTTCGGGATGACCATTCCGTTAGTCACTATGACTCTCGGCGCGTCCTTGTGGCTTGGGAAAAGGCCCAGGGGATGTCCTGAGTACATTACAAGTGTCTGTTCCTCAGTCATTTCCGCAAGATACTTCATCGCCAGCCTGTACTGAGCCCAGTTCTGGAACACGGCTCCGTTTCCGCCGTAGGTGATAAGCTCGTGCGGATGCTGCGCCACCCTCGGGTCGAGGTTGTTCTGTATCATTGCCATAATCGCGGCCGCCTGTCTGCAGCGGGCCGGATATTCGTCGATAGGCCTTGCGTACATTTCGTAGTCCGGCCTGAAGCGGTACATATATATCCTTCCGTAGTCGTGCAGTTCCCTGGCGAATTCAGGCGCCAGTTCAGCGTGCATTCGAGCCGGGAAATACCTCAGCGCGTTCTTCAGGGCCAGTTCCTTTTCGGAAGGGGAGAGCAGGTCCTTGCGCTTGGGTGCGTGGCTGACCCTGTTGTCCCTTTCCCTGGCCTGAGGAAGCTCGTCCGGTATCCCTTTCAGGATTTCTTCACGGAATGCGCTCATTTTTAATTGATTTTGCCGTTAACGATATTCAATATATCCTCTTCTGCCTTGATTGCGTCCGCTGCGACAGCTTCCGCTTCTGCGAGCAGACGGCTGGCATCGTCGCGATTTTGCAGGCCTGAGGCGTTGATCTTGACGTTCAGCTGCGCACCGAGTACGGCGCTCCTGGCCGCAAGCGCGCCGACTCCGGCGTCCGATACCGAGTTCGGGTTGCCCTCCTCAGCCATACGGCGCAGAAGAGGGAAGGCCTTCACTGCCGTTTTCATAGTCCTGAGCGGCACCTCTCCGGCATAGAGCGTGGCGGCTTCAATGGCGGCGTCCCTTTCCTCAATCTGTTCTGGACTGGTCTTCGGCATACGCATTGCGCCCATCAGACGATTGAATGCGGCCGTATCCTCATCCACCAGCGCGAGCAGTTCCTTCATCAGCTGCTGGGCCTCTTCAGCCCAGTCCGAGAATTCCTTCCAGCGGCTCTCCCATCCCCGCTTGCCTGCGGAGAGATTGGCTACCATACAGGCCAGGGCAGCTCCGAGGGCTCCCATATAGGCCGAGATGGAACCGCCTCCCGGGGCAGGGGATTCCGAAGAAGTCTCCTCGGCGAAGGCCTTGCAGCTCATCCTGACCAGACGCTCCTTCCTGGCCTTCTCCTCCTCGTCCTCGATGAGGAACTCTATGACTTTCTCCCTGACGTCGAAGGGTCTCAAATCTTCCAGTCCCATCGATTTGATGGCGATTTTCATTATTTCCGCTTCCGGAATGCCTGTCGATCTCTGTTGTTTTTCAAGGAAATACTTTCCGGCTTCTATCAGACTGCGTTTAGGAAGCAGGCCTATTATCTCTGTTCCGCTTACTCTCAGGCCCCTGGCCTGCGCAGCCCTGCACACCTCGTCGAAGGCCTTGTGCAGCGGTGTCGCGTTGATGTCGGTAATGTTCATAGACACCTGTGCAATGCCGTATTCGTCTATGTACCAGCCAATTGCCTTGCAACCTTTCAGCGTGCCCGGTATCATTACGCTCTTGCCTTCCGCATCTTTGACTATTTTGCCGTTCTCCCTTTTGGCCCTGCCGCGCTCCCTCACGTCGAAGGCAACTTCGTTCGCAAGAGCCGTGGAGGTCGTATTGAGATTGAAGTTCACTGCAATGAGAAAGTCCCTCGCACCTACGTTGACTGCGCCGCTTCTGGCTATGGTATCGTTATATTCCGCCGGTCCGAAGTCCGGCTTCAGTTTCTTGTCGGCAATCTTTTGCGGCAGTGCCTCGTATTCTCCGCTTCTGCAGACGGCGAGGTTTTTCCTTTCAGGGGTATATGCGGCCGCCTCGTAGCAATAGCAGGCTATGCCCAGTTCACGAAAAATGCGCTCAGCCAGCTGTCTTGCCAGTAAAGCGCATTCTTCGAGTGTTATTCCGGATATAGGTATGAGAGGAAGCACGTCCGTCGCACCGGAGCGTGGATGGGCGCCGTGGTGATGTCGCATGTCGATAAGCTCTCCGGCCTTTCTGACGCCTTCGAAAGCCGCTTCCATCACGGCCTCCGGACTTCCCGCGAAGGTCACGACCGTTCTGTTGGTCGCTTCTCCCGGATCCACGTCCAGCACTTTGACACCCGGCTCCGCGCAGTCGGCGTTCTTGCCGCCGTTACGTATGGCTTCTACAATTGCGTCGATTACAAGTTTATTGCGGCCTTCACTGAAATTCGGCACGCATTCTATGATTCTGCCCATATAGCTATGTTTTTGTTACTGTAATTTGATGGCGAAACTCCAGTTTTCCGGCTTGCAGAGCTGGCCTGCGCACACGAAGCAGGCAATGGTGCCCGAATAGGAAGGGTGCTTGCCGCTGACGCTTATGTCCTGGATGAGTTTCATCTCGTTGTAGCAGCAGAGTTTGCCGTTTTCCTCTACGAATTTGCCCTCTTCCCTGAGTGCTCCCTTCAGACTGCAGTCCTTGGTCTTGACTGAGATGATGTCGGTCTGCGAGTTGCTCGGGGTGATGGAATAGCTATGGTAGCCGAAGTCCATTCTGCCGGTGAAGATTACTCTTACATTCTTACTGTCAATACGCTGTACCTCGTAAGTCCAATTGATAAGAGGGTTCTGTGCCGCGCATACTATTGTGGAAATGATGAATGCGCAAAGAATAAGGATTCGTTTCATATTTTTCGATTTGCACAAAGTTATGAAAATTTGGGGAGAAATCCGTCATTTCGGCAATTCCGCCCTTGTCTTGCTCCGGCTGACTATTATCACGCCTGCAAAAACGAGAATCGCCGATAATATCTTCTGCCAGCTGAGCATATCCATACCTATGCAGATGCTTATCAGGGTGGCTATGATGGGCTGGACATAGCTGTACATGCTTACAAGGGTGGGACGAAGGGCTTTCTGGCCGATCGGGATGAGGAAATAGCTTATGAAGGTTGCGAATATGATGAGGAAGGCGAGTTCTGCGTAGGAAATACGGGGAATGGAAGCCCAATCGAGGCAGATAAGTTCGCGTGCGCTGAAAGGCAGCGACATCAATGCCGCGAAAAGGAATATCCATTTCATAAAAGTGATTACGGAATAGCGGCTGATCAGGGGCTTGAAAATGCCGAGGTAGAGGGAGAAGCTCAGACCGTTCGCAAACAGCAAGACAATGCCCCAGGGTGTGCTCTCGCTAGCTCCTGACCCGTGTACGCTATTGATAATCAGGAGTATTATGCCTATGAAACTCACTGCAACACCGGCTGCCTTCTTCAGCGTGACCGGTTCCTTTATCGCCACTGCTGCAATGAACATCGTATAGACAGGGGAGAGGGAACTGATGATCGAACAGGTCATAGGAGTGACCTGCGGAATGGCCATTAGGAAAGTCATCTGCGTGATGAAGAAGCCCAGGAAAGATGCCAGCAGTATGAGAGGCAGGTCGCGAAGGGCGACTTTCTCCCTGCGTGCCGATGGCAGAATTACGGACAGAAGCCAGAATATGCTTCCCGCCCCAAGTGCCCTGAGACTGAAAATGCCCAGCGGCGTGATGACCTGTCCCGCCGTCAGGTCCTTGCACGTTATGATGTTCACTCCGAAAATCGCGTAGGCTGCAAAACATGCGATATGTCCCACAGCTCTACGCGATTTCATTTCATCGATATCCTTCACCTCGAATCGTTTCTGCTAATTATTACTTACTTGATTTTAAGGAATTCCACCTCCTGGACGCGCGGCTCGTCGAGAGGGACGCTGCGGTACTTCACTTTGCGGAAGTCTATGGTTTTCAGGTCGATGCAACGCAGATTCGAATTCCAGCAGGTCCTGTAGTAGAATTTCAGATTGGCGAGGTCCGTCGCCGAAGTGAACTGGGTGGCTGCGGGAAGTCCTTCCGGCACATTGCCGTCGCTGAACTGCGCTCCTATCGGAATGTCGAAATTGTTCAGGATATGGAAAGCCTGCAGCACGGTGCTGAACGCATCGGGCCAGACAGGGGCGCTGGCACTGAAGAAGGCGGCACGGATGAAACGTGATGGCGGGGTGAAATCCCCCGGCAGTCCGAGCATTGCGCTTCCTCCACCCAACGGCTTGACCGTCAGCCCTTCCGCCATCGAGAAGCTCTCCGCTGCACCTGGGTGCAGGTTGACGTAATTCGCCAGATTTGTGATATGCCACTCAAAGCCGGGTGAATTGGTCAATACCCCCAGAGGGTTTTCGTAGAAGCAGGCCTTGCCGTCCTTGTATTCCAGGACCACGACCCTTCCGCCCGCCTCGCTGATTCGCCAGTGCACCGTCCCGACGCGCGGGTCGAGCGACACTACTTTTACAGAACATATCCCTTCCTTCAGCGCATCGATGCTGTCGAAAGAGGACAGAATCCAGGTCACCAGTTGCATGTCGCTTATGCACGACGCCTTTTCATCTGCTTTATACTCAGGATATTCTCCATATCCTGGAAAGAAAAAGAGCCCGGCGCTGAGACCGGCCTCGTTAACGCCTTCCACGACGAAATTGTCGTATTCGGTGTAGATTCCGACATATCCGAAACGTGCCTTGTAACACATTCCGTCCATGCCGTCAGGGGTCAGCGACTGCTGTCTGTATCCTCTCGGGACCACAGCATAGCCGCAGTTCATCGGGCTGGCTGCCCATTCGACCGTGCGGGCAACGACCCTGGATCCGTCTTCAGCCTTCAGGGCAATTCCCGTACAGGCCTGAGAGTGGTCTGAAAATGCGATCGCCAGCAGGCTGAAGAGCACTGTAAATTTGATTTTCACTTTCATATACCTAAGTTTTATCTGTTCGGGTAAAGATAAAAATTCAGCTGAGAAAAACAAGTGCTGTGTCAGCCTGCCGGCTATCAATATTACAATATCAACTGTTTATGTATCAGAACTTTAGATTGCCCAATCATTTTGCGTCCATTGCCTGGCAGGCGGTGATGGCAATCATCTTGTAGATGTCATCTACAGAGCAGCCGCGGCTGAGGTCGTTGACCGGACGGGCGATTCCCTGGAGTATAGGTCCGATTGCGTCGGCATTGCCGAGACGCTGTACGAGCTTGTATCCTATATTGCCGACTTCGAGGTTAGGCGCAACGAGTACGTTAGCCTTGCCTGCGATTTCGGAACCCGGCGCCTTCTTCTGGCCTACGGACGGCACGAGAGCGGCGTCTGCCTGCAATTCGCCGTCGATCTTGAGGCTTGGGTCGAGCTCCTTCGCGAGTTTCGTGGCCTCGATCACCTTATCTACGACTTCGTGCTTTGCAGAGCCCTTGGTCGAGAAGCTCAGCATTGCCACGCGCGGCTCGGCAAAGCCGGCTACGCTCTTTGCGGTCTGTGCGGTGCACACTGCAATCTGAGCCAGCTGTGAGGCATCCGGCATAGGGGTTACGGCTACGTCGCCCATTACGAGCACGCCTTCTTCTCCGTACTGCGGGGTCTTGGTTATGAGGAGCATGGCTCCGCTGACGCAGCTGATTCCCGGTGAGCACTTGATAATCTGGAGTGCAGGGCGGAGGGTGTCACCTGTAGTCGAAAGCGCACCGCTGATCTGTCCGTCTGCATCGCCGCTCTTGATGATGAGGCAGCCGAAGTAAAGCGGGTTCGTTGCGACAATCTGCCTTGCCGTCTCTATGGTCATTCCCTTCTTCTGACGGAGCTGGAAAAGCAGCTGGGCATATTCCTCGGTCTTTTCGCAGGTGGCCGGATCGATTATCGTGGCTTTTGCGATGTTACGGAGTCCGAGTTTCTCTGCGAGTGCGAGAATTTCCTCACGATTTCCTATGAGAATGATCTCGGCAAGTTCATCGCGGAGAGCCTGGTCTGCTGCGGTGATGGTGCGCTCCTCGAGGGATTCCGGAAGCACGATGCGCTGTCTGTTGGATTTTGCGCGTGCAATGATGTTGTCTATAAGTGCCATATCTGGTCTGATTTTGAAAATTCAATATTCCTGCTCCTTTTGCAGGCGCTGCAAATATATGAATTTTCAGCAAGATGCACTACTCGTTGAAGCTTACTCCCACGAGTTCGAGTCCGAGTGAACCTACGAGATCGTTCAGGTTTCCAAGCATATTGGCAACAGCATTTTCCCTTGTTGCGAAAAGGTCGCTCAGTGCGGTGGTATCAAGCTCTTTCATATCCGTTTTGTTTTTTTGTTGATGCAAAGATAATGTGAGCTTGTGCAAGACCAGGTGACAAGCTAATTTTTTTTCAAAATTTTTTACGATACCTTTGTATCGCCTTTTTTGACAACTTATGATCGAAGAACTCAAAAGATTCAGCCGGAACGAGCTGATGGAAATGGATGCCCTGATGCGCGAACTTTCACCGACTTCGGGATGCAGCGAAAAACAGCTGCGAAGTGCAATGGAAGATGACGGTATCCATATATTCATAATAAGGGAAGACGGAATCATCGTCGCTACTGCGACGCTTTGCGTGAACCATACCCCCGAATTTACGGTCGGAAGCGTGGAGGCCGTAGTCGTGAAACAATCATGTCGCGGAAAGGGATACGGCAAGTCGTTGATGCTGAGACTTATAGATGAGGCAAGGCGTCTTGGCTGCGCGAAACTGCATCTGACAAGCAATCCTCAGAGAGTCAGCGCCAACGCCCTCTACAGAAGCCTCGGCTTCCAGCTCTATCAGACCAATTTCTATACAATGCCGCTGCAAAGCTCTTTTAAAGATTGTTAAAAATAGTATCTTTGTATGGTATTCCGGTGGCCTTAAAGCCGGGTATGGAAATGCGATGAAAATCTTAATCTAGTTTTTGATATATGTCACGAAAGTCACTTCTGGCAGGATTCTGTGTCCTGCTTTGCCTTTTGTCTGCGTTCAATTCCGAAACTCTTTCCGCCAGGAAGCGCGGTGGCGTTGTACGTCTTTCCGTTCCGCAGAGGACGGCCGGCCAGAAAAGCGTGCTGGGACTGAGGAAAGCTCCCATCGACACGGTCAGGGTCGGTTTCGTGGGCCTCGGAATGAGGGGCTCCGACGCCGTGGTCAGATATACCTATATACCCGGAGCGAAAGTCGCTGCCATCTGCGACCTGCGCAACGAAGCGGTAGAGGCGAGCCTCAAAGATCTCAGGGCTCTCGGGGTGCCTGACCCGGCCTGCTACGGCGGCAGCGAAACTGCGTACAAGGCGCTCTGCGAAAGCGACGACGTTGACCTTGTATATATATGTACGGACTGGGCGAGCCACGTGCCTATCGCACTGTACGCGATGGAACACGGAAAACACGTGGCAGTCGAAGTGCCGGCCGCGACAAGCCTGGCTGAGTGCTGGGCTATGGTGGATATGGCCGAAAAGACGCAGCTGCACTGCATGATGCTCGAAAACTGCTGCTACGACTTCTTCGAGATGACGGCGCTCGAGATGGCCAGGAGGGGAGTCTTCGGAGAATTGCTTCACGTCGAAGGCGCCTATATGCACAATCTCGACCCTTTCTGGGACGCCTACTGGAACAACTGGCGACTCGAGTTCAACCGTACGCACAAGGGGGATATATATCCGACACACGGACTCGGTCCCGTATGCCAGGTGCTCGGAATACACCGCGGCGACAGGATGAAGACGCTGGTGGCTATGGAGACGAAGGCCGTGAACGGACCTAAGCAGGTGGAGGCGAGGACGGGCAAGCCTTGCGAGGATTTCAGCAACGGTGACGTCACGATGACAATGATATCCACCGAAAAGGGCAGAAGCATTCTGATTGAGCACGGAGTGTTGACTCCGAGACCGTACAACCGTATGTATCAGGTCGTCGGCAGCGAGGGCTACGCCGGAAAGTATCCTATACGCCAGGTCTGCCTGCGCGAGGGCAGCGAGGAAGGTCAGAAGCCTGACTATCAGAACCTTGCAGCAGAAAAAATATATCAGGGCGAAGAACTTGGCGCTCTGCTCGGAAACTACCGCAGCCCCGTTCTCACTCCGGAACTGGAGGCGCTTGCAAAGAAGGTCGGCGGCCACGGCGGAATGGATTTCATAATGGATTACCGTCTGGTTTACTGCCTGCGCAAGGGCCTGCCTCTGGATATGGACGTATATGACCTCGCCGAATGGTCCTGCATAGGGGAACTCGGCAGCATATCCATAGAGAACGGCAATGCACCGGTGGAGGTGCCTGATTTCACACGTGGCGACTGGAATGTCGTGGACGGTTTCTCTTACGCTTTTTAACAATACACAAATAGTCACTTGGATATTTCGGAAAGTATGAAGGATATAAAAGTAGCGGTTGCCGGCACCGGTTATGTCGGACTTTCAATAGCGACGCTGCTCTCGCAGCATCACAAGGTTACGGCAGTGGACGTGATTGCCGATAAGGTTGAGAAGATCAATGCACGCATATCTCCGATTCAGGACGAATATATAGAGAAGTATTTCGCCGAAAAGGAACTCGAGCTGCAGGCCACGCTGGACGGCGAGTCGGCCTACAGGGACGCGGATTTCGTGGTGATCGCGGCTCCGACGAACTACGACAGCAAGAAAAACTTCTTCGACACCTCGCACGTGGAGGAGGTTATAGACCTCGTGCTGAAGGTGAATCCGGATGCCGTGATGGTGATCAAGTCCACGGTTCCGGTCGGCTATACGGCTTCCGTACGCGAAAAGTTCTCCTATCGCGAACGCCTGGCGGACGGTACCATGAAGGTCGTGGTGCCGAAGATTATATTCGCGCCTGAGTTCCTGCGTGAGAGCAAGGCGCTTTACGACAATCTCTATCCGAGCCGTATCATCGTCGGCTATGACGGGACTCAGCCGGAGCTGGAGGAAGCGGCGAAACTATTCGCCTCGATCATCAGGGAAGGCGCAATCAAGCAGGATGTGGACGTGCTTTTTATGGGCAGCACCGAGGCCGAGGCAGTGAAGCTCTTTGCCAATACCTACCTCGCCCTGCGTGTCAGCTACTTCAACGAGCTTGACACCTATGCCGAGATGAAAGGCCTTGATACAAAGTCGATCATAGATGGAGTATGCCTCGACCCGCGTATAGGTGCGCACTACAACAACCCGTCGTTCGGCTACGGCGGCTACTGTCTTCCGAAGGATACGAAGCAGCTGCTTGCGAACTACAACGACGTTCCGGAGAACCTGATTCAGGCCATAGTCGATTCGAACCGTACACGCAAGGACTTCATCGCCGACCAGGTGCTTACCAAGGCCGGTTACTACAGCGGCAACAGCCAGTGGGATTCCAGCCGCGAGCACAGCGTGGTGATAGGCGTATATCGTCTTACGATGAAGTCGAACAGCGACAATTTCCGCCAGAGCGCCATCCAGGGCATTATGAAGCGCATCAAGGCAAAGGGTGCGACGGTAATCGTATATGAACCGACGCTTCCGGACGGCAGCACCTTCTTCGGAAGCGAAGTTGTCAATGACCTTGCCGCCTTCAAGCAGCGTTGCGACGCGGTGATTGCCAACCGCTATGATTCCTCCCTCGACGATGTGCGCGACAAGGTTTACACCAGGGATATATTCGAAAGGGACTAGCTTAGGGTAATCAATTGAATATCAAGGAAATGAAAGTCAAGAGACTGCTGCTTGGAATATTGGACATACTGTGGCGCGGACTTGTCGTGCTGCTGCTCGTATGTCTGATTGCAGTCTGCGCAACTGGCGTCAGCCCCGTCTATCGTTTCGCAGAGCCCAAGCCCTTCAGCGGCCCTGACCTTTTCAATCCTTACTCCTCCTTCGATTCCCTTTCCGCCCCTCTTTGGAAAAGGGCTAATTTCCACACCCACACCAGGGTGGAGGGCCTATTCAACGAGTGCGACCACAGCCCGCAGGCGACTTTGGATTCCCTGCGCTCTTTCGGCTACGACATAGTCACTTTCTCAAACCATAACGCACTTACGGTCCATCCTTCCGATAGCAGCCTCCAGGTAAATGTCTATGAACACGGCTATAACCTGCTGAAGTACCACAAACTGGTCTTCGGGTGCAGCAAGGTCCTGCATTGGGACCATCTGCTGCCGGTCTTCGCATTCCAGAGGCAGGCAATGCTCGACTGGCTCGCGACCGATGCCGACATACTGCAGATCAATCACCCACTGCGTACCGGACTGAGTACGCGCAGGACTATGGAGAGACTAAGCGGCTACCGTCTGATGGAACTTGACAGCGGACGCAGCACTGAACAGGAATACTGGGACTGGGCTCTGAGCGCCGGCCACTATTCCTTCGGAGTCGCGAATGACGACCTCCATTATCCGGACCGCAGCAGCCGCATCGCCGTCCGCTGCAACTTCCTGCAGACCCCTTCCGCCCGCTACGAGGATCTCAGGACGACGCTTACTGGCGGCTGTTTCTATTCTATGCGCGTACCCGACTACGGTCACGGCGACTGGGCTGCCAAGCACAGGGGCAATGCGGATCTTCCTTATATAACTTCCATAGGAGTCCGTCCCGTTCAATCCGGGGAACAGATTTACATCAGTCTGTCGCGTCAGGCTGACAGCATTGTAGTAACCGGCCAGGGACACAGGAGGCTGAAGACAGGCCGCTCATGCAGCGTATTGGAATACGAAATGCAGCCGGAGGACAGCTATGCCCGTTTCACGGCCTGGTTCCCGGATGGCGAGGTAATCTGGTCCAATCCTTTCGCGCGTTACGACGCCTCCGTTTCGGCTAGCCCGTACAGGATTGAGGATCATCCGATAAGCATTTTCTTAACTTTCTTATACAATTTTTTTATGATTACCCTGATTGTTATCGCAAGCATTTTGATTGTAAGGATTTGCCAGCGCAGAAACATACGGAAATGATAATATACACGTGAATCTTTATGAAAACTAAAACCAAAGCCATACACAGCGCTTATCAGAGCAAGGATGCCTATGGAGCGCTCGCAATGCCGGTATATCACACGGATGCCTACGAGTTCGAGAATGCTGAAATAATGGCGGATGCCTTTTGCTCAAGGGTGCCGCTGCCTGATTATTCGAGGGTTACGAATCCGACTGTGATATATTTCGAAAAGAAGGTCAGGGAACTGACGGGCGCCGAAAACGTATATGCCTTAAGTTCCGGAATGGCGGCCATAAGCAATTCTCTGCTGTCACTCTGCGAGAGCGGCGCCAACATAGTCACTTCCAACCATCTTTTCGGCAACACCTGGCTGCTGCTGAGCAAGACTTTTGCGCGCTACGGCATCGAGGCGCGTTTCTGCGACCTTTGCGACCTGGAGGCCGTGAAGGCTGCAATCGACGACAGGACAGTCTGCATATATGCCGAGATTATCAGTAATCCTCTGCAGGAAGTAGTTGATTTGCAGGCCCTTGCGCATTTGGCGCATTCGCTTGGCAAAAAGCTTGTCGCCGACACTACCATGATTCCGTTTACCCGCTTCAGCGCGAAGAGTCTGGGAGTCGATTTGGAACTCGTATCCAGCACCAAGTACATTTCAGGCGGCGCTTCCACTATAGGCGGCCTCGTAATCGACTATTCCTGCGGGAAGGAGTTCGCGGCGCGCATGCAGGAGATACTGCTCAACTTCGGCGCTTATATGACCCCGCACGTGGCATATATGCAGACCCTCGGCCTGGAGAATCTGGAGGCCCGTTACAGCCTCGAATCCGCGAACACGATGGAACTCGCGGAGCGTCTGCGCACTATTCCGGCCATACGTTACGTCAACTATACCGGCCTGAAAGACAATCCTTTCCACGACATCGCCTGCCGTCAGTTCAATGACACTTACGGAGCGATGATATGCATCGAGCTCGAAAGCCCGAAGGCCTGCTTCGATTTCCTGAACCGCCTGAAACTCGTAAAGAGGGCGACGAATCTCTTCGACAACCGTACTCTGGCCATACATCCTGCCAGCACGATTTTCGGCAACTTCACCAGTCAGCAGCTGCGCGACCTCGACGTTTCGGAGACCTGCATACGTCTGAGCATAGGTCTCGAAGATATGGACGACGTGTTCGAGGATATACGTCAGGCGCTGGAAATCAATATATAGATATATGGTGAAATACGATTTCGACAGACAGATAGAGAGAAGGGGGACAGGTGCCCTCAAGACCGACGCGCTCGAGGCCCGCTACGGCAAGGCGGATCTCTTGCCCCTCTGGGTTGCGGATATGGACTTCGAAACCCCTCCTTTCATTATCGAGGCCCTGCGCAAGCGTCTGGAGCATCCCATACTCGGCTACACGATAGAGCCGGCCGACTACTGGCCTGTGGTTCAGGAGTGGATACTGAAGCATCACGGATGGAAGGTGGAAAGGGAATGGCTCCGTTACATCCCCGGCATAGTGAAGGGTATAGGAATGGTAATCAATGCGTTCCTGAAGCCTGACGAGAAGGTTATAATCCAGCCTCCTGTCTATCATCCTTTCCGTCTCGTACCCGAGGGTAACCGTCGCGAAGTCGTGTACAACCCTCTCATAGAGAACGCAGACGGCAGCTATTCGATGGATTTCGAAAACCTCGAGGCAGTCTGCGACGAAAAGTGCCGCCTGCTCATACTTTCGAACCCCCACAACCCTGCCGGCATACTCTGGGATGCGGAAAGCCTGCGCCGCCTGGCCGCCTTCTGCCACTCCCGCGGCATCATAGTCGTATCCGACGAAATACATTGCGATATGGCCCTTTGGGGTCTCAGGCATATACCTTTCGCTACCGTCAGCCCGGAGGCGGCCGCCTGCAGCATCACTTTCGCCGCTCCATCGAAGACCTTCAACATAGCCGGCGTCGTCAGCTCCTATTCCATAGTCTCGGACCCGCTGCTCCGTGAACGTTTCTATTCCTATCTCAAGGCGAACGAGTACGACGACGCTCCGATTTTCGCTCCCATAGCAACGATCGCCGCCTACAGGGAAGGGGAGGAGTGGCGCCGTCAGATGCTTGAATATGTCGAGGGAAACATAGAGAGCGTCATTTCATATTGCGCAGCCAATATCCCTGCCATCAAGCCTTTGCGTCCGCAGGCCTCGTTCCTCGTATGGATAGACTGCCGCGGCCTGGCTCTGTCCCACGAAGAACTGGTGGAGCTCTTCGTCGGCAAGGCGGGACTCGCTCTGAACGATGGGGCGATGTTCGGCGCACCCGGTTTCATGCGTCTCAACGTCGGCTGCCCGCGCGCCACGCTCCTGACTGCTCTCGAGCGTCTGCGTTGCGCCGTCAATTCATTGAATGACATTGAATGAAAATTGCTAAATTCGCAGATTGCAAAAAGTAATTTGATGTCAGAAAGAAAAATCTCCTGCGCCGAGGCCTGTTACGCATCGAGGATGCTGCGTTTTTTTGAGGGCTATTGCATAGACCCCTTGCTCTATTCGGTGCCTGTATATATGCTTATGCGTTATCTGTCAGGACGTTACGCTTCTTTGAGCGATACTCCGGACTTTGTGTCCCTGATGCCTTCCGAGTTTCAGGAAATATATGGTGTCCTGACCTGGGCAGATTTTCTGCAGGCTTTGATACTCAATGTTTTCGCTTTTTTCTTTTTCTTTCTCTTCGAGGCGCTTGCAAAGGGCAGGACTCCCGGGAAATATATGTGCCGCACCGTGGTGGTGGACATCAACGGCAACAGGCCTCCGCTCTGGAGACTCCTGCTGAGGACAATCTGCCGTTTCATTCCTTTCGACAGTTTCTCCTTCCTTCTGGGCGGCTTCTGGCATGACGGTCGTCTGCGCGGGGCCTGGCACGACAAGCTTTCCGGTACCTATGTGGTGGAAATTCGACTTCTGGAGATGTGGAAGGCCGGCAAATATGACGGCAGCGACCGCTTCTCAGCTATGCTGCAGACCCTTATGCAGGAACAGGCCGAGGCAAAAGCGGAAGAGGAGGACGAAGATGACGAGCCATCCGACAGGAATGGTGATGAAGGAGGGGAGAGGAAACTCAGGGTCGAGGACCTCTATCCTTCGGATGATTTCAATCCCGATACATCGGACGACGATTCCAGAGAATCCTGAGTATGGCCGACAATTACCTTGAGAAACGCTACGAAGAAGTCTTCGGGAAAGGCAGCGGAAAGACTGTAAGGAAGGTTGTGAACCCTTCCCTTAACTCGCTGCTGCTCAAGAACCGCAGCCATCGTTCTTTCTCCCATAGCCACATTGTGACGGATGAGGCGTTGCGCGACATTATCGCTGTAAACAGCCGCATTGCCTCGGCCATGAACCAGCAGGTACTGCGTTTCCGCCCTGTTTCCGACCCCGTTCAGACCCTGGCCATCAGTTCTATGATACGTCTCGGCGCAGCCCTGCCGCAGGAAAAGCTGCCGCCTCCGGGTGCCGAGCCGCCGGCATATATAGTCGTATGTTCCACTGTCGAAGAAAACCGCTGGGTGGACATTGACCTGGGCATTTCCCTGGAGGCCATGTCCCTGAAGGCCGTGGAACTGGGACTCAACGCCACCATCGTGGGCTCTTTCGACCGTGATGCCCTTCGCCGTCTCCTGGATGCCGACAATATGCATCCTCTGGCCCTGCTTGCAGTTGGGAAGGGGTGCGACAAGATACAGCTGCTCTCCATAAGAGAAGGGGAGAGCCACGCATATTACCGTAAAGAAGGCATACATTACGTTCCGAAACTGGGACTGGACGAGCTGATCTTCTGACATTTTCATAAATAAGGCACAGATGCTACAGATTTTTTGCAAAAACACCCGGACCACGAGGAATTTTCCCGAAGGTACATCCCTGCTCGAGGCCCTGTCAGGCTTCGATTTCGAAAAACCCTATCCCATTGTTTCCGCAAAGGTCAACAATGTCTCCCAGGGTCTGAAATTCAAGCTCTACCAGAACAGGGACGTGGAATTCATGGACGTACGCGAGTCCAGCGGTATGCGCGTATATACCCGTTCGCTCTGCTTCCTGCTGAGCAAGGCCTGCGCCGACGTCTTCCCGGGAGCCCGGCTATATATGGAACATCCGATTTCGGGTGGCTTCTACTGCAATCTGCGCAAACAGGACGGCGTCGAAGTCAGCGAAAAAGACATCGCCGCGATAAAGGAGCGTATGCAGGAAATCGTAGCAAAGGATATGATATTCCACCGCTTCGAAGTGCAGACTGACGAGGCGATACGCATATTCAAGGAGCGCGGCTACGACGATAAGGTCAAACTGCTCGCTACCAGCGGCCAGGTGTATGTCGATTACTATACCCTCGGAAATACGACGGATTACTACTACGGCCGTCTCGTCCCGTCGGCCGGCTACCTGCAGGTATGGGATCTGGTCAAGTACCACGAGGGTCTGCTCCTGCGCATTCCGGACCATCATAATCCTGAAGTGCTTGCCCCTTTCTATGATATGCCGAAGACCTTTTCGATGTTCTCCGAGAACCTGCGCTGGAACATTATTATGGGTCTGAGCAATGTGGGGGACGTGAACAATGCCTGCCGCAAGGGCAATGCCAGCGAACTGATACAGATAGCCGAGGCCCTGCAGGAGAAGAAGATTGTCCAGATTGCCGAGGAAATCGAGCGACGCTACAACGCCGAGGATCCTGTGCGCGTGGTACTCATCACCGGACCGTCCTCCAGCGGAAAGACCACCTTCTGCAAGCGTCTGAGCGTGCAGCTGAAGGCCTGCGGGCTGCGTCCGGTGTCCTTCTCCACCGACGATTATTTCGTGAACAGGGTTGACACCCCACTCCTCCCGGACGGCAGCTACGATTTCGACAACTTCGACACCGTGGACCACGATATGCTGCAGAGGGATGTGCTCTCGCTGCTCGCAGGCGAAGAGATTGAAGTGCCTGAGTATAACTTCGTTACGGGGATGCGCGAGTACAATGGCAAGAAACTGAAACTGCGCAAGGGCACAGTGCTTCTCATCGAAGGCATACACGCCCTCAATGCACGGCTCATTCCTCAGGTGCCGGCCTCATCCCAGTTCAAGATTTTCATCAACACCCTGACTGCCGCCTCCCTGGACAACCACAATGCCATCCCTACCAGCGACAACCGTCTGCTGCGCCGTATCATACGCGACTACAACAAGGGCGCTTTCAGTCCGCGCGAGACCATAAGCCAGTGGCCTAAGGTGTGCGAGGCCGAGGAGAAGTGGATTTCCCCATACCAGGAGGATGCCGACGTGATGTTCAACTCGGCCTATCTCCTGGAGTTTGCGGTGCTGCGCAACCACGCCGTGCCTATTCTTTCGGGAATACCTAAGAACTGTCCTGAGTACGCCGAGGCCCACCGCCTGCTCAAGTTCATCAATTACTTCGTGCCGGTGTCGGACAAGGAAATACCGCCGACGTCACTCCTGAGAGAGTTCCTCGGCGGCTCATCCTTCAAATATTAGGCGTATTTCAAAAAATACCCGGAGTCTTACCTCAGAGTCACGTCCACGTACCTCGGTGCGTGGTCTGACATAGGGTAGGTGAAAGAGCTGTGGATTATGGTATAGTACCTGACATCGGCCTTGTTCTCGCAATTCTTGAAGAGAATGTGGTCTATGGCCGTGTCTCCGTTGACGTCTTTCAGCTGTTCCTCTGTCTCTGCCGCGAAACCGTTCTCGGAGCAGCTGTGGTAGCCTCTGGAGCCGTCTTTCTTCTCGCTGGCATCCTTAGCGGCACTCTTGTATCCGTCTGCCACGAAGGCCTGGATGGCGCTGGAGGCGTGTTTGCAGTTCATGTCTCCCATCACAAAGACTGGCACGTCGTAGCTGCCAAGCATTTCCCTGGCCTGGGCTATGATGAGTTCCGCCTGCTCCAATCTGGCGTTGTCGCTTCCGGCCTGGGCAGATTCGCTCTTCCACCAGAGGTGGGTGCCTATGGCAATGAAGTCCTTCCCGCTCTCCTTGTGGGTGAAGAGCGCAGCCGTGAATGATTTGGAGTTGCTGTTGCTCCAAGCCCCTTCGAAGAGCTTGTAAATCACCTTCTTAGGCGTCACGGTCGTAGCATTGTAGAAAAGTGGGGTCCAGCTCCACTGGGAATCGGAGGTGATGCAGCGCATATACTTCGGCACTATGAGCGGTTCGAGGCGCTCGCTCATTGCGCTCGAATATTCCTGGAAGGCAAATACATCCGGTCCGGTGCACTTGATGACGGTGGCGAAATCCCTGCTGCGGTTTTCGTTGCGCGGATCGTAGAGCAGCACCCCGTCGGCATAGAAGCCCGCCGGAATGGTGGATTTGTCGTATGCCCAGATATTGTAGTCCAGCAGACGCAGGTTCGTGCCTGCCGGCTTGTCGAATATATATGCGTTGCGGCAGCTGCCTTTCAGCTCCAGGTCGGCCGGGACGTTTGTATTCAGGGATATATATTTGTCTATCAGCACCTTTGCCGCTCCCATGACGGCCCAGTTGCTCCGGCCCTCTATGCAGAGTTTGCCGTTGACGCATTTCAGCTGCCAGTCGAAGCTGTCGCCGTCCTGCAGGCTGCCGTTCTCCTTGCGCCCGCAGTCGCCTATCAATATTTCATGCTCAGTCTCTCTCGAACTGTGCGCGTAGAGCTGGACGTCCGTCTGCGCATATTCCTTGATGGCCTTGCGCAGGGCCATCGCGGCGTCTTTGCATATACCTTCAGTCTCATCGACGTCATATACGATACGGAAATCCTCAATCTGCGTTCCGGCTATCTTGTAGCCTTCTTCGACAGGGGGTTCCGTATTTGGCCCGTCCGGAATCTTTTCTTCGCAGGCCGGGATTGCCGACATAAGGGCAGCCAGCAAAAGCAGGGACTTGGTTTTCATTCTTTTTCTACTCTGTTGTTGCGACCCTTGCCGCTGTAGAGGAAGCGGCGGATCTTGTTTGTCGCTGTTTTCACGAAAGGCTCCTTCTGCAGCTGCACCTCGCCTATGCGGGAGTTGCGGTTGACCTTGGAGTTGACGTATTCCAATATGTTCTTCTGGAGTTTTTCGGCTTCGACTATGAATTTGTCCTGTCCTTCGAGGTCCCAGTCAAGCACGTTCTCGTTCAGCTGTACTAGGGCCACGAGATGGCCGTCCCTTTCCACGACGAGGGACTCGGCAATGCCGTCCATATTGTTGATCACTCCCTCGATTTCCTCAGGATAGATGTTCTCGCCGGAAGGCCCCAGGATGAGGTTGCCTATGCGTCCCTTGATGGAGTAGCGTCCTTTCTTGTCCACAGTGGCCAGGTCACCGGTTCGGAACCATCCGTCCTCAGTCATTACGGCCAGGGTGCGGGTGTAGTCCTTGTAATAGCCTCTCATAAGGTGAGGCCCTTTTGTAACTATCTCACCCTCACCCGTTTCCGGGTTGACATTGTCCAGGCGGACCTTTACTCCGTGAGCCGCCTTGCCGGCTGCACCCAGACGCGTTACCTTCGGTCCGGCAGTGCATATCAGCGGAGCGGTCTCGGTCAGGCCGTATCCTATCGCGTATGGGAACTTGGCCTTGCGCAGGAATTTCTCAACCTCGATGTCCATCTTGGAACCTCCGACCCCGAAGAATTTCAGGCGGCCGCCGAAGGTCTTGATGAGCTTGTGGCCTACCAGGCGTGCAAGCAGTTTAGGTGCCCAGGAATCCAGCCAGCTGAGGAAAGTGCTCTTGCGTATGGTCGGCAGGACGCTGCTGCGGTAGATTTTCTCGATGATAAGCGGCACTGTAAGCACCGTCGTCGGACGTACCTGCCTGAAGGCCGGAATCAGCACTGCGGGAGTAGGCGGCTTCTGTATATATACCACCTTGGCGCCCCTGGAGAAAGGGTAGAGCATACCTATGCTCATCTCGTAGGTGTGCGCCATAGGGAGTATGGAGAGGAATACGTCCCTCTTGTTCACATGGTAGGTGTACCAGGATGCGGTGATGTTCTGGCAGAGGTTCCTGTGGCTGAGCATCACGCCCTTGGCGGCTCCGGTGGTGCCGGAGGTGTAGATGATCGCCGCGAGGTCGTCAGGCTGCGGGTAGGCAATCTGCCCGTCGCAGGTGTATTCTTCGTCTTTCTGCCGCAATATGCTCAGGTCGTCCGTGCATATTACCAACTGCATTCCGGCAAGGATCTCTTCGCTGACCTTCGGAAGCAGCTTCCTCGACACGAAGAGCACCTTTGAGTCGGAGTGGGTGAGTATGTTGCTAACCTCGTTGGCGCTCAGTCCCGGCAGCATAGGCACCGCAATGCGTCCGAAGGCCACAATGGTGAAAAAGGCCACCGTCCAGTTCGGCATATTCTGCGAGAAGAGGGCGATCTTGTCGTAAGGTCTGATCCCGAAGTTGCAGAGCAGTTTGGTGAGCTGCGTGCATTTTTCGGCTATATCTTCGTAACTATAGGTCTGGTCTCCGCCGAGAAAGTCAAGTGCCGGACGTTTAGCATATTTCTGCGTCGAGTACTTGTAGAGTTCGGCCAGGGATTCGAATTCGTGCATATCGTCTTATTTGAGGACATTGAGTTCTTTGCCTACCTTGATGAAGGCCTCCACGCAGCGGTCGAGCTGGCTGCGGTTGTGCGCGGCTGAAATCTGGACGCGTATCCTGGCCTGGTCCTTAGGCACCACAGGGTAGTAGAAGCCGGTTACGTATATGCCTTCTTCCTGCATCCTGGCTGCGAATACCTGCGACAGTCTGGCGTCGTAGAGCATTACCGCGCAGATGGCACTCTGCGTAGGCTTGATGTCAAAGCCGGCGGACATCATCTTGTCCCTGAAGTAGTTGACGTTTTCGACAAGTTTGTCGTGGAGTTCGTTGCTCTCCTTGAGAATGCGGAAGACCTCGAGGCTTGCTCCTATGATGCACGGTGCCAGGGAGTTGGAGAAGAGATATGGGCGGCTTCTCTGCCTGAGCATATCGATTATCTCCTTGCGGCCGGTGGTGAAACCGCCCATTGCTCCGCCGAAGGCCTTTCCGAGGGTGCCGGTGTAGATGTCAACCCTGCCGTAGCTGTTCGTGAGCTCGCTCACTCCGTGTCCCGTCGCTCCGACCACTCCGGCCGAATGGGATTCGTCCACCATTACAAGGGCGTCGTATTTCTCTGCAAGGTCGCAAATCTTGTCAACAGGGGCCACGTTTCCGTCCATAGAGAATACTCCGTCGGTGACGATGATGCGGAAACGCTGTGCCTGGGCTTCCTGAAGGCAGCGCTCGAGATCGGCCATGTCCGCATTGGCGTAGCGGTATCTTTTTGCTTTGCAGAGCCTTACGCCGTCTATGATGGAAGCGTGGTTGAGCGCGTCTGAGATTATTGCGTCCTCCTCTGTGAGCAGCGGTTCGAATACGCCTCCGTTGGCATCGAAGCAGGCTGCATAGAGAATGGTGTCTTCTGTCTTGAAGTAGTCGCTGATCGCAGCCTCAAGCTGCTTGTGTATATCCTGAGTTCCGCAAATGAAGCGTACAGATGCCATTCCGAAGCCTCTTTCTTTCATCATCTCGGAGGATGCCCTGATGAGTCTCGGGTCATTTGCCAGGCCGAGGTAGTTGTTTGCGCAGAAGTTCAGGACTTCCTTTCCGCCTACACTTATCGCTGCCGACTGTGAACTTTCAATGAGCCTTTCCTCTTTGTAGAGTCCTGCCTCTCGTATCTCTGCGAGAGTGTCGCTGAGATGCTGTTTCATTTTTCCGTACATAAGTTTATGTTTTGTTGTTTATCCTATCATTTTCTCCGGGGTTTCTCCGGGGGGGTCTCCAGGGTTTCTCCGGGGTTTCTCCGGGGTGTTCCTGTACTGCCGCTTTGTATTATGGTGTTTCCTGTCGTTTTATGGCAGAAAACAATCTTTCAAATTTACTGTTTTTCCACGAATAATCCTTATTTTTGCGCGGAATTTACAGGACCTTCCGGTGCTTACTGAAAAAAAACTCTATATCTTACTGAAAAAACTCTGCATAATGATATTGGATGGAAAGAAACTCTCAGCCAGACTGAAGGCTGAAATGGCCTCCAGAGTTGCTGGAATGGAGGAACGTTATGGCCGGGTTCCGGCTCTTGCCGTAATCATTGTCGGTGAGGATCCTGCGAGCCAGACTTATGTGCGGAACAAGGTCAAGGCCTGTGAGGAGACCGGAATACGCAGCATACATATCGCTCTTCCTTCTGGCGTGCGCGAGAGGGAGCTTCTAGATCAGATCAAACGTCTCAATGAGGATCCGGGGGTGGATGGCATTCTGGTGCAGCTCCCGCTCCCTCCTCATATCGACGAGCACCGTGTCATCAATGCAATCGCACCGGCCAAGGATGTGGATGGGTTCCATCCCCGCAATGTCGCCGGACTCTGGCTGGATGAGGACTGTGCCATTCCTTGCACCCCGAAGGGCATTATGCATCTCATCAATGAGAGCGGCATCAACCCTAGCGGCAAGCGTGCCGTTGTGGTAGGCCGCAGCAACATAGTTGGCAAGCCTATCGCGAAGCTTCTGCTGGATGCCAATGCCACTGTTACCATAGCCCATTCCCACACTGAGGACCTTGCCCGCGTCTGCCGTGAGGCTGACATCCTGGTAGTCGCTGTGGGCCGTCCGAAGATGATTGACGGCTCAATGATCAAGAGTGGGGCAGTGGTCATCGATGTCGGTATCAACCGCATATCGGTTCCAACCCCGGGAGGCAACATCTCCCGCATCTGCGGTGATGTGGACTTTGATTCCGCCTGTGAGGTGGCCTCCTGGATCACCCCTGTTCCCGGCGGTGTCGGCCCTATGACCATCTGCGAGCTGATGGGCAACACCATCGAGGCCTTCCTCCGTTCCCATCAGGAGTAGTCCCAAACCCACCGTTGTTGCGGCAGGAACAGTCGCCACTCCGGCGGCTTCTTACTTAGGATTATGCCGCCTTCGTGGCATCCTGTCCCCGCCTGCGCCCCACGGCTGTGCTACAGGCGGGCTGTTCTTCTGTGCCGCAACGGTTCCAGCAGGCGGGCCGTTCTTAGCTGCAGCAGCGAAAATTAGAGTCGGACGCAGACCGTTGTTGCGGCAGGGACAGTCGCCACTCCGGCGGCTTTTTACTTAGGATTATGCCGCCTTCGTGGCATCCTGTCCCTGCCGGCACCCCACGACTGCGCTGCAGGCGGGCTGTTCTTCGCTGCAGCGATTCTCAAGTCTGGCCTCGAAATCAAGAATCGATGCAGTCTTTGGGCTATTCTTGAGGGTTTCCTTGCATCGATTCTCAAGTCTGGCCCTGAAATCAAGAATCGATGCACGCTGGAAGGTGTTTCCGGGGAAACTCCTGCATCGATTCGCAAGTCTGGCCCCGAAATCAAGAATCGATGTAGTCTTTGGGCTGTTCTTGAGGGTTTCCTTGCATTGATTCTAAAGTCTGGGCCTGAAATCAAGAATCGATGCACGCTGGAAGGTGTTTCCGGGGAAAACCTTACATCGATTCGCAAGTCTGGCCTCGAAATCAAGAATCGATGCAGCCGTGGGTTAGTGGCGCTCTGCAGGCGAAACCGTTCTTCTTCGCGACAACGAAGAATAGAATCGGACGCGGACCTCGTCGCTGCTGCTACGACCACTGCAGGCGGAACCATTCTTCTTTGCAGCAACAAAAATTAGAATCGGATGCGGAAGATCGCTGCCGCGACGACTGCTGCAGGCGGAACCATTCTCCTTTGCGGCAACGGAGATTAGAATCGGACGCGGAAGATCGCTGCCGCAACGATTGCTGCAGGCGGGCCATTCTCCTTCGTGGCAACGGAGATTAGAATCGGATGCGGAAGGTCGCTGCCGCAACGATTGCTGCAGGCGGGCCATTCTCCTTTGCCGCTACGAAAATTAGAATCAGACGCGGAAGAGCATTGCCGCTACGGCCGCTGCAGGCGAAACTATTCTCCGCTGCATCGATTCGCAAGTCTGAGCCCGAAATCAAGAATCACTGCACGCTGGAGGGCGTTTCCAGGCAAAACCATGCAGTGATTCCCAAATTGACCCCCTAAAATCAAGAATCACTGCACGCTGGAGGGCGTTTCCGGGGAAAACCTTGCATCGATTCTCAAATCTGGGCTTGAATTTAAGAATCGATGCACGCAAGAGGGCATAAACGGGTAAAACCTTGCATCGATTCCCAAGTCTGGCCCTGAAATCAAGAATCGATGCAGTAAGCGGCTCATCTTTAGCACATCCCCCATCACGCGTTGAAGACGCGTCTTGCCTTGGATGTTTGCATGGGAGCGGGCACGACGCAGGTTCGGCAGTGGCGGCGAAAGCGGGTGCTGATGCGCCCGGAGGCGGCATTTCCCTATGTTTTTGCCGCCGAGGGTGCGCAGCACCCGCCCAAAAAGCCGCCACGCTCAACAACCCTCGCCGCAGCACCCGCCAACCCATCCCACAGCTCATTACAGAAAAAAGGCTGACTACCAGTCTTTCGACCTTAAGTCAGCCTCAGCTTTATGCTTTGACAGGCATCCTATTTCTCGAGGGATTTCTCCTTGGAGCGTGTCAGCTTCTCTTTCATCGCGTCAACGCAGGCATTGACTGCGTCCTCGAACGTGGTCGAGTTTCTCTCGATAATGTGGTTCTCGCCAGGAGTGTGGAGCTTGAGCTTCACATTCTTATTGGCTGGCTCCTTAAGAAGTGAAAGGGTTACCTCGACATCACTCTGACCTTCGTGGAATTTCTCCAATCTGGCAACCTTCTTCTCGATGAAGGCAACAAGTTTGGCGTCTGCGTCAAACTTGAGGGATTTGATTGTAATTTCCATAAATACCTCCAATTTTAGTTTGGTTCTCTAAAGATATACAAAAAGCTCCGGATTTGCAAAGGACTTCAGAAAAAATTATGGGACTTGGAAGAACCCCTGTTCAGGAAAAAAGGGCGACAAGACCGGAAACAAACATCAGGGCATAGATCAGGTGACGGAGATGACCGGCATTGATACGCTTGAAGATGCTTGCGCCCGCGAGAAGTCCTATCAGCACTCCGGCAATACCGATGCAAAATGATTCAAGGACAAAGGATGTAACAAAACCGTTACCTGCTCTGTAGATAGTCATCATAGTGTTTCCGATGAGGAAATACCACTGGGTAATCGCCATATATTCCTCCTTGCTGTCGGTGCAGCCGACAAAATAAATGACGGCGGGAGGTCCCTGCATTGCAAAAAGGCCTCCCATAATACCGGAAATGCCGCCCATCGTCAGCTGAATGGGAATGCTTGGCCGGAGGGAGAACTTGCCGTTCAAAAAGAAAAAGTACAGACTGATCACTATCAACACCCCGCCCAGCACCTTCTTGAGTATGCGGCTGTCGATGTGCTTGACGAGAATGACCGCAAAGAAAGACACCACTATAAAGGTGAGGAGAATGGGAATCAGCTTTCTCCAGGGAACCTGGCGCACCATCCTTACCGCCGGAACGAGGGCTGTGAAGATGGCGAGCAGACCGGAAAGAGCGGTCGCTTCGGCGAAGGACGGCATAATGAAAGGCAGTAGCATCATTATGAAAATGCCGAATCCGAATCCGCATACCCTTTGGGTAAGGCTTGCTCCGGAGGCCATCAGAAATACCAGTATGAAATCCAGGATATCCATTGAATGCCTACAAATATAGGCAAATATTTGCCACTCAGTTCGCCACTTTGCCACAAAAATGCCACTTTGAGGGCATCTTTGCCACTATTCTTTTTCCTTCTCTGCTTCACTCGGTATATTTGCGCGTCATAATTTTAAAAACTAATGATACATTATCTCGAACAACTCACCCGCACGATGAACGCGGGCTGGAATGAAAAGGCCCTCTGCAACTGGAGGGGAGAAGAATTCACCTATTGTGACCTGGCCACCCAGATCGAGAAATTCCATCTCTTTTTCGACGCCATAGGAGTGAAGAAAGGCGACAAGATAGCAATCTGCGCCACCAACTCTGCCCGCTGGGCCGTCACCTTCCTTGCTGTCAACACCTACGAGGCCGTAATCGTTCCGTTGCTTTCTGAGTTCACCCCTGATGCGGTTGCCAACCTTACCCATCACAGCGAGAGCATCATACTTTTCACCGACAAGGAAATGTGGAAGCGTATCGACAGCAGCAAAGTGCCCGGTCTCCGCGCTGTCATCGCCGTATCGGATTTCAGCATACTTATGGCTGAAAAAGATGTTGAAGACGCTTACAATTCTGTCGAGTCTGTATTCGCAGCCAAGTATCCTGACGGTCTGAAGCCGGAGAACATACACTACAACACCGACAACTGGAAGAACCTCGCAGTAATCAACTACACCTCCGGCACCACCAGCGCTCCGAAGGGCGTTATGCTGCGCTACGAATCTCTCTGCGCTTCCATCGATTTCGCAATCCGCAAGATTCCTGCAAGCTTCGAGGACAATATCGTTTCAATGCTCCCTATGGGTCATATATATGGTATGGTTTTCGAATTTATGTACCCTCTCGTATCCGGCGTCACCGTATATTATCTCGGAAAGACCCCTGCGGCATCCACGCTGCTCAAGGCCGTTGCGGACGTCAAGCCATACCTGATCATCACCGTGCCTCTCGTAATGGAGAAGGTTTACAAGAACTCTCTCAAGCCGACCCTTTCCAAGTGGTATATGAAGGTTCTGCTCGCTATCCCTGGCATCAACAATCTTCTTTACGGAGTTGTCACCAAGAAGCTCATCGCTGCCTTCGGCGGCAAGGTAAAGCAGTTCATAATGGGTGGAGCCGCCCTCAATCCGGACGTGGAGAAGGTATTCCGCAAGATGAAACTCCCTTACACCGTCGGTTATGGAATGACAGAGGCTGCTCCTCTGCTTGCCTACGCCCGTCCTGAGGACTTCGTTCCGGGCTCCTGCGGAATGAAGGTGGATTCAGCCGAGGTACGTATTGATTCCGAAGATCCTGAGCACATCCCTGGCGAGATCCAAGCCAAGGGCCTGAATATATGCAGCGGCTACTTCAACAATCCTGAGGCATCTGCCAACGCATTCACCGAAGACGGCTTCCTGCACACCGGCGACCTCGGTACTATGGATAAGGCCGGAAACATCGTGATACGCGGCCGTTCAAAGAATATGATACTGTCCGCCAATGGCCAGAACATCTATCCTGAAGAGGTGGAGGCTGTTTTGAACGCCCAGGAATACGTCATCGAGACCGTCGTCGTGGATCGTGCATCCAAGCTTGTTGCACTTATGTATATAGATAAGGATGCAATGAAGAAGGCCGGACTCGACGAGGCTGCCCAGGCCGCCAAGGTAGAGCATATACGCAAAGTATCCAACAGAGTACTCCCTTCCTACAGCCAGGTAACCAAGATCGAACTTGTGGATGAGCCATTCGCAAAGACTCCTAAGATGAGTATCAAGCGTTTCCTCTACAAATAGGATTTTGTAAAATTCATAATACAACCTGAACTTGAACATACTTCACTGAAGCAGGGCCGGTTACTGATAAGTAGCCGGCCCTGTCTGTAAAATAGTGATGTAATGTCCGTCAGTGCTTGAAGTGTCTCTCGCCCGTGAACATCATAGGGATGCCGTACTCATCGGCCTTGTCCACAGACTCCTGGTCGCGGACGCTGCCGCCCGGCTGTACAATGGCGGCTATGCCGTATCCGGCAGCCATCTCCACGCTGTCGCCGAATGGGAAGAAACCGTCCGAGGCGAGGACGAGTCCCTCCTTGCGTATGTCCTTTCCTGCTGCGGCAAGGGAGGCCTCCGCCTGCTTGAGGGCAATCTCAGCCGAACCGACACGGTTCATCTGACCGGCTCCCACTCCGAGGGTCATTCCATCCTTGGCCACGAGTATCGCATTGGATTTCACGTGCTTGACTATCTTCCAAGCAAAGTCCAGGTCGGCGAGCTGAGCCTCATCCGGCTTGCATTTTCCGGCGAGAGTCCACTCTGAAGCCGGCTTGCAGCTGAGGTCCTGGTTCTGCACGAGCAGACCTCCGTTCACACTCACATACTGTTTCTGCGTCTTGTCGCTCTTGCTCATATCCACTTTGAGGAGTCTGAGGTTCTTCTTGCTTGCGAGCACTTCGAGAGCGCCTTCTGAGAAGGACGGAGCCATTATGATCTCGAGGAATATAGGCTTCATCATTTCGGCGGCTTCACGGCTGAGCTCACGGTTCACTGCCACGATTCCGCCGAAAATGCTCACCTTGTCGGCCTCATAGGCCTTGCTCCAGGCCTCTTCCACGGTCTTTCCCACGGCTGCACCGCAAGGGTTCATGTGCTTGAGGCCCACGCAGAACGGCTCGTCAAACTCCCTGACAATGTTCAGGGCCGCATTCGCATCCTGTATGTTGTTGTAAGACAGCTCTTTGCCTCCCAGCTGCTCGGCATTGGCAAGAGAGAATGGAACTTGCTCGGCAGAAGCATAGAATTTTGCGTCCTGATGAGGGTTCTCGCCATAGCGCAGGCTCTGCCTGAGATCGAATTCCAGGAAGAGCTTCTCATTGAGACCGGCCTGTTTCCTCATCCAGCCGGCAATCATCATATCATACTCGGCGGTGTGGGTATAGGCTTTTGCAGAGAGCTTCAGACGGGTGTCTCGGCTGGTGTCGCCATTGGCTTCCAGTTCGCCCAGCACCACGGCATAATCTTCGGGATTGACGACGATAGTCACTGATTCCCAGTTCTTTGCGGCTGAACGTACCATCGAAGGCCCTCCTATGTCTATATGCTCTATGGCATCCTCCATAGTCACGTCCGGCTTGGCGATCGTCGCTGCGAAAGGGTAGAGGTTGACGCATACCAGGTCTATGTAGCCGATACCGTTCTCCGCCAGCTGAGCGCGATGGCTCTCCAGGTCGCGGCGGCCCAGCAGGGCTCCGTGCACTTTCGGGTGCAGGGTCTTGACGCGTCCGTCGCAAATCTCCGGGAATCCGGTTATCTCGCTGATTCCAATGGTTTTGATTCCATTGCTCTCCAGCAGTTTCTGAGTTCCTCCGGTTGCGATGATTTCCCAACCGAGTTTCACAAGTCCGGCGGCGAATTCGACTACGCCGTTCTTGTCGCTTACACTGAATAGTGCTCTTCTTGCCATTTTTATACTATTATATATTATATATATTCTTATTCAGTCGCCTGCCAGCCTATGTCGCTGCGGTGGAAGAGGTTGCTGCAGTGAATCTTGGCAACGGCGGCGGCAGCCTTATCGCGCGCCTCGGCGACGGTTTCGCCCTTGCATACGGCCATCATTACACGGCCTCCCGATGTGACGAGCTTGCCGTCCGCATCGCTTGCGGTGCCCATGTGATATATGGTGGCGTCTATATCTTCCTCTATATCAATACCGTAACCCTTGTCGTAGCTGCCCGGATAGCCCTTGGAGGCAAGGACGACGCCAAGTATGGCCTCATCGCTCCATTCCGGCTCGTCTCTCGGCTCGCTCAGGGAGGCGACGGCCTCGAACATAGCGTAGATGTCGCTTTTGAAGAGAGGCAGTATGACCTCGGTCTCCGGATCGCCGAAGCGGGCATTGAACTCTATGACCTTGATTCCGGAAGGGGTTTTCATCAGACCTCCATAGAGTACTCCCTGAAGAGGGCAACCCTCGCCCACCATTGCGTAGGCGGTCTTCATAAGTATGTGGTTCAGAGCAAATTGCCTGTCCTCATCACTGATGAACGGGAGAGGGGAGTAGGCTCCCATACCGCCCGTGTTCGGACCCTTGTCGCCGTCGAAGGCGCGTTTGTGGTCCTGGGCCAGAGGCATAGGCCAGACCCTGTCACCCGCAACGAAGCACATAAACGAGAACTCGGGTCCGCTGAGAAAATCTTCGACAACGACCTTGCCCTTGCCAAAGCGGGTGTCCAGGAGCATATCCTTGAGCGCCTCCTCGGCCTCGGCGGCATTCTCTGCAATCACGACGCCCTTGCCGGCTGCCAGTCCGTCGTACTTGAGCACTGCCGGGAAAGGTCTGCCGAGCACATATTCGCGGGCCTCCTCATAATCGCTGAAGGAACGGTAGGCTGCCGTAGGCACCCCGTATTTCCTCATTATCTCCTTGGCAAACTCCTTAGAGGTCTCGATTCTGGCCGCTTCCCTGCTGTGTCCGAAAATCCTGAGGCCCTCCTCGCGGAAACGGTCTGCTATTCCGGCTGCCAGAGCCGCCTCCGGACCCACCACGGTCAGGTCGATGCGTTTCTCCTTGGCGAAGTTCAGCAACGCCTCCACGTCGGTGTCCTTGATCCTTACGCATTCGGCCATAGTGGCTATGCCTGCGTTTCCCGGTGCGCAATAAATTGTCCCGACCTGCGGGGAACGGCTCAGGGCATCGACTATTGCGTGTTCGCGTCCGCCACCTCCGACTACCAGAACTTTTTTCTTTCCCATAATGCCTGAGATTATTTGATTACAACTCCTTCCCTGTCGCTTACCCTGCCTATCACGGAGGCCTTCTCACCGGCTGCACGGAGTATCTCTATGGCCTTTCCGGCCTCTGAGGCATCCAGGGCTATGACCATTCCTATGCCCATATTGAAAATGTTGAACATTTCCCTGTGAGGAATCCTGCCGTATTTCTCGAGGAAGCTGAACACAGGGAGTATCTCCCAGCTGCCTTCTTCTATCTCTATGCCCTGGCCCTCGTGGAGTATGCGCGGTATGTTCTCGTCAAAGCCGCCTCCGGTGATGTGGGCCACGCCGTGCACCTCGCAGTTGCGTATCACCTCCAGCACCTGCTTTACGTAGATGCGGGTAGGGGTGAGGAGCACTTCGCCTATCATCCTGTCCCCGAAGAACTCAGGGCAGAGGTCCTTGAAATCAAAGCCCGCATCCGCAACCACCTTGCGCACGAGGCTGAAACCGTTGGAGTGTACGCCGCTGGATGCAATTCCCACCAGAACGTCTCCGGCCTTCACCTTGCTGCCGTCGATTAGATTGGATTTCTCCACGCAGCCTACGGTGAAACCGGCGATGTCATATTCTCCGTCAGTGTACATTCCCGGCATTTCGGCAGTCTCGCCGCCTACCAGTGCGCATCCGGCCTGGCGGCAGCCCTCTGCCACACCTGCGACTATGGCCTCCACTTTTGCCGGCTCGTTGTGGCCCACTGCCACATAGTCCAGGAATACAAGCGGCTCGGCGCCCTGTGCGAGTACGTCGTTTACGCACATCGCAACGGCGTCAATGCCGACCGTGTCGTGTTTGTCCATTGCGAAAGCCAGTTTCAGCTTGGTGCCGACACCGTCAGTGCCGCTAACCAGCACCGGCTCGCGATAACCCAGGGATGCGAGGTCGAACATTCCGCCGAAAGCGCCGATGTTGCCCATCACGCCCGGACGGTTGGTGGAAGCGACGTGCTTCTTGATCCTCCTTACTACGTCGTAGCCGGCTTCGAGGTTCACACCGGCCTTTTCATAACTCTGTGCCATATATCTCAGTTTTCAGTATCAGTGTATATAGTTGTAGGATATTCGCCGCTGAAGCAGGCGAAACAGAGTTCGCATCTGCCTTTTGCGGCTTTGAGAGTAGATTCCCTGGAAAGGAAGTGGAGGGAATCGGCGTGGATAGCCTTGCAGACTTCCTCCGCATTCTTGTCGGAGCTGATGAGTTCCTCGCGGGTAGGTATATCCACTCCGTAAAAGCAGGGGTGGGTGAGCGCGGGGCTCGCGATCCTCACGTGCACTTCGGTAGCTCCGGATTCGCGGAGCAGGTCCACTATGCGCCGGGAGGTCGTGCCCCTGACTATGGAGTCGTCTATGAGAACCACGCGTTTGCCCTCGACAATGCTGCGCACGGCCGACAGCTTCAGCTTTACTCCCATTTCCCTGAGGGACTGGGACGGCATTATGAAGGTCCTGCCCACATACTTGCTCTTGATCAGTCCCATTTCGTATGGTATGCCGCTGACTTCGCTGTAACCCATTGCTGCGCTGAGACTTGAGTCAGGAACGCCAATCACGATGTCGGCCTCGGCCGGGGCTTCCTTCCAGAGCAGCCGTCCGCTCTCCTTGCGGTAGGAATGGACATTGCAGCCCTCGAGGTCGCTGTCAGGACGGGAGAAGTATATGAACTCCATGGCGCAGAGCTTCCTGTGCCTGTCCTCCGTGTAGAAATTGCTGCGCAGACCGTGTCTGTCGATGCAGACTATCTCTCCCGGCTCCACGTCCCTGAGGAACCTGGCGCCTATCACTTCGAAGGCGCAGGTCTCGCTGCTTATGACATAGCCGTCTCCGAGCGTGCCTATGGAAAGCGGACGTATGCCGTCCTTGTCGCGGCAGGCATATATCCTGTTCTCCGTCATGATAAGGAAGGCGAAGGAGCCCTCCAGCTTGTTCAGGGCATCGATTATGGCTTCTATTCTCGGCGTGTTGTCGTTCTTCTTGATGAGATGGGCGAGCAGCTCGCTGTCCGAGGTGCTGTGGAAAAGTGTGCCCATATCCTCAAGCATATCGGATAACTGCTTGGAATTCACTATGTTGCCATTGTGAGCGAGAGCGAAGTTGCCGTTTTTGTGACGGAAGTAGAAGGGCTGAACGTTGTCCAGTCCTCCGCCTCCGTGGGTGGAGTAGCGCACGTGGCCTATGCCCATAGAGCCCTTCAGCTGACTCAGCTTGTCTGCATCGAAGACGTCCGAAATCAGTCCCAGACCCTTGCGGCGGTAGAATTCACCGTTTTCGTCCACGCAGACTATGCCGCAACCCTCCTGACCTCTGTGCTGCAGGGAGTGAAGGCCGTAGTAGAGCAGCGAGGAGGCGTCTGCGACGTTATATACTCCGAAAACGCCGCATTCCTCGTGAAGTCCGTTTTGTATTTCTGTCATTGTTATTCTTCGTTTGAGTTGAAGTAGCTGACAGCGTTTTCAAATATGCTCTGACGGCATTCTCCGCTTATGTTCTTGAACACGTTCTCTTCCCAGCGCTCGCTGTGTCCCATTTTTCCGAGTATCTGGCCGTCAGGGGAGACTATGCCTTCAATGGCGTAGCTGGAGCCGTTCGGATTGTATGGGGAGTTCATCGTCGGCTCTCCGCTCTGAGGGTCCGCATAGCGGAAGGCAACCTGTCCGTTGGCGAAGAGCTCTGCTGCAAGTTCCTCACTCACAGTGAATTTACCCTCGCCGTGACTCATTGCGATGCTGTGCAGCTCACCCTCTTTGAAGCCTTTCAGCCAAGGGGAGGCGACTGATTCGACCCTGGTGGTGACAATCTGCGAGATATGCCTGTTGATATTGTTCCTGAAAAGGGTAGGGGATTCCTTGCAGAGCTTGCCGCTGCGTCCGTATGGAAGCAGTCCCGATTTCACGAGGGCCTGGAAGCCGTTGCATATTCCCAGAATCAGGCCGCCACGGTCCAGAAGCGCGTCCACGGCTGCCGCGATCTCTGCATTGGTAAGCACGGAAGCGATGAACTTGCCGCTGCCGTCCGGTTCGTCGCCGGAAGAGAAACCGCCTGCGAGCGCGAGTATGTGGCAGGAGGATATGGCTTCCTTCATCCGCTTGATCGATGCCTGCACGTCGGCCGCGTCACGGTTGCAGAAGACGCCCAGACGCACCTCGGCGCCCGCTTTGCGGAAGGCCTTCGCGCTGTCGTAGTCGCAGTTGGTGCCCGGGAAGACAGGTATATATACAATAGGTCTCTCCACCTTGCCGCCCGGATAACGCATGGTCTTGACGCTGCGTCGCGCCTTTGCGGCTTCGATTTTTTCCGCAGCAGGGCATATTGGCGTCGCCGCTTCCGCCGTCTGGGCATATATTTTCGAATGGCGGCTCAGGTATATGCTTTCCAATTCGCTGAGACTCATGGAGTTGCCGTTGACGGTAAGCTCCGGGTCGCGGACCAGTTTGCCGAGCATCCTGCAGCCCGGAATGTCGAGGTCGCAGTCGCTCTCGAGCAATATGGAGCCGTAACTGTAGCGGAAGAGCTCGTATTCGGTAAGACTGATGACGGCGCCTATATTGTTGCCGAAGCCCATCTTGCAGAGCGCTTCCGCAACGCCGCCTTCGCCTATGGCCCACGCCGCCTTGACCTTACCGGCCGCGATGGCGTCCTCGATGCCCTTCCACATACTGCTGAGCTGCGCGCAGTCAGGCATTCCGTTCTTCAGAGGGGTATGGCTGGCGAGATAGATCCTGTCGCCTGGCTTCTTGAAATCGGTGGATATGACATTCCCTGCCTTGACAGGGGTGATTCCGAAGGCCACGAGGGTAGGAGGCACGCTCATATTCCCGAAAGTGCCGCTCATGGAGTCCTTGCCTCCTATGGACGGCAGGCCGAGCTCCATCTGCATTTTCAGCGCGCCGAGCAATGCGCTCATAGGCTTGCCCCAGCTGTGAGGGTCGGAAGTCATCTTCTCGAAGTATTCCTGGTAGGAGAAACGCATCCTTTCGTAGCGTCCGCCGGCTGCGACGACCTTCGCGCAGGCCTCTGCGACAGCGTATGCGGCACCGTGGTAAGGGCTCCAGCTGCTGATGGTCGGATTGAAGCCGAAAGCCATCATGCTCGCGGTCTCGGTGTAGCCGTCAACAGGCAGTTTCTGAACGGAAACCTGGGTTTCGCTGGCCTGCCTCCTGCCGCCGTATGGCATAAGCACGGTAGAGCGTCCTATGGTCGCGTCGAACATCTCCACAAGTCCCTTCTGGGAACAGATGTTCGGATGGCTTAGCATATCGTGGAACTTTGCCGTGAGATTCGTCCCCTTGAAATGGTTCTGCGGGAAGCCGTTTGCAACAGGGCCTATGCAGGCCTTTGCGTAATGGGTGGCGCCGGCACTGTCGATGAAGGCGCGGGAGAGGTCGCATACGCATCTGTCGCCGTAGTACATTCTCATCCTGCCGCTGTCGCTCACGTTTGCTACGTGCGTCACTTCGAGGTTCTCCTCGCGGCAGTAGCGCTCGAATTCCTCCCGGTCTTTGGCCTCGACCACCACGGACATTCTCTCCTGGGATTCGCTGATGGCTATCTCGGTGGCATTCAGGCCGCTGTATTTGACCGGCACCTTGTCCAGCCATATATCCAGACCGTCGGTGAGCTCTCCGATGGCGACGCAGATGCCGCCGGCTCCGAAGTCGTTCGACTTCTTGATGAGGCGGGTCACCTCCGGCCTTCTGAAGAGGCGCTGTATCTTCCTTTCTTCCGGGGCGTTACCCTTCTGGACTTCGCTGCCGCAGCTCTCCAGCGAGCCCTCGTTGTGCTCCTTGGAGGAACCGGTGGCTCCGCCTATGCCGTCACGGCCGGTACGGCCTCCGAACATAAGTATCACGTCGCCAGGGGCAGGGGATTCCCTGCGTACGTTCTCAGCCTTGACGGCTCCGACCACCGCGCCTATCTCCAGACGCTTGGCCGTGTAGCCGCTGTGGTGTATTTCCTTGACGAGGGTGGTGGCCAGACCTATCTGGTTGCCGTAGCTGGAATAGCCCTGGGCCGCCTTCTTCGAGATGACTCTCTGCGGGAGTTTGCCCGGAATGGTCTGGGAGACCTCTTTCCAGATGTCGCCGGCGCCGGTCACGCGCATCGCCTGATAGACGTATGCACGGCCCGAGAGCGGGTCGCGTATGGCTCCGCCGAGACAGGTGGCGGCCCCGCCGAAAGGCTCGATTTCGGTAGGGTGGTTGTGGGTTTCGTTCTTGAACTGGAGCAGCCATTTCTCGATTCTGCCGTCCACGTCCACGTCAATGTATATGCTGCAGGCATTGTTCTCTTCGCTGACTTCGAGGTCATCGAGTATGCCTCTGGCCTTGAGCGCGCGGGCTCCTATGGTGGCCATATCCA
The DNA here is from genome assembly GCA_004554455.1 of Bacteroidales bacterium. Taxonomy (GTDB): domain Bacteria; phylum Bacteroidota; class Bacteroidia; order Bacteroidales; family UBA932; genus Cryptobacteroides. The sequence continues at coordinate 44,349 of SFMG01000021.1, forward strand.
TAAGGTTCAGGCCCTTGCCGCTGCGTCCGAGCTCTTCGCGGAGCTTCAGGTAGAGCTGCAGCGTGCCTTCTATGTCTTCCTTGATGAAAGACTCGTCCACATCTATATCCGTCAGCTGGGTGGTGAAGGTGGTGTGGCGGCAGTGGTCGCTCCAATAGGTGTCGAGTATCTTGAGTTCGGTCTCGCTCGGATCGCGTCCTTCCCCGCGGAAGTAATTCACTATCTCCCTGAGGTCATCAGCGTTCATCGCCAGGCCGTGGCTCTTGCAGAAGGCTGCAAGCGCTTCTCCTTCCATCTCCCGGAAGCCGCTCAGGTCCTCCAGGGGCTTTACCTCGGCGATTTCGTTTTCCACGAGGCGGCTCATATCCTTCTCGCGGCACTCCACGTGGTTGATGCAGTATTTCTTTACGGCTTCGAGTTCCTTCGGACCTATATTGTCCTCGAATATGATGAGCTTGGCGCTGCGTATGCGTATGTCGGCATCCGGCTCGATGAGTTTCACGCAGTCCACTGCGGACGAGGCCCTCTGGTCGAACTGTCCCGGCAGGGACTCGATTGCCACGTAGCGGCCTTCCTTGAGTTCGCAGCTGTCCGTAACGTCATCCGTCACCACTTCTCCGAACACCTTGTAGCGGCATTTCTCCACAAGCTCCGGGCTGAATCCGAAGAGATCATACACATTTACCAGTCTCAGCCCTGTGATTCCGATCTGGAGATTCTCACAAAGCTCTTTCCGAAGGCTCTCCGCTTCTACTCTGAAGGAGGCCTTCTTCTCAACAAACAGTCTTGTATTCATTGTTATTGAAGATTGCTCAGTCTATGGTGGTCTCGAGTACCTTCTGGGTCTGCTTTCTGCGGAATTCTTCCAGCTTTGCAGCCAGCTCCCTGTCGCTCAGGGCCAGTATGGCCACAGCATAAAGTGCCGCGTTCTTGGCTCCGTCGATAGCCATTGTCGCCACCGGAATGCCCGACGGCATCTGCACTATCGACAGCAGCGAATCCAGACCTCCCATAGTCTGGGTCCTGATAGGGACCCCTATGACCGGAACATTGGTCATTGCCGCGATGACTCCTCCGAGGTGGGCGGCTCCGCCCGCACCCGCGATGATGACCCCAATCCCATTGGCGGCCGCATTCCTGGCGAAATCTGCTGCTAGGTCCGGTGTGCGGTGAGCGCTTATGATTCTCACCTCATTTTCGATGCCGAAATCCTTCAGGGTCTCGACTGCGGCTGACATCACGCCCCAATCGCTTTTCGACCCCATTACAATAGCTACCTTCATATCCAGTATAATATATATAGTCTCTCAGTTATCCACTTCACTGCGTTGCCACTGCCATGAAAAAACAAAAAGGCCGCTGCGGTCCTTGGACGGCAACGGCGACATAAGCCCTACAGGCAATTGCTCCTGTCAGATTTAGGCTGATATATGTTTCGCTTCTTCATATCGGGCGCAAAGTTAATCTTTCATTCCCGCTTTTGCAAGATGTATCATTTCAAAAAATCAGCGAATTCTGCGCAGGCCGAGGCCAGGACGTCCGCTGAGCCGCAGCATTCCGTTCTCGACAAGGACGCCTTCGAATGGATCGTTGGAAATGAGCAGGTTGCCGTCGAGGTCTGCGAAATCCACGGCAGGGGAGAGTTGGGCCGCGGCGCTGACCGCGCAGGAGGTCTCGGTCATACAGCCCATCATCACCTTCATCCCTTCGGCCCTGGCGTAGGCAATCATTTTCCGCGCCTCATTCAGGCCGGTGCATTTCATCAGCTTGATATTTATGCCGTTGAAGGCGCCACTGATACGCTTCACGTCGCTGAGCCGCTGAATCGACTCGTCTGCAAAAATCGGAATGGGGCTGCGCTCGCTGAGCCAGGCTATGTCGTCGAGGCGTTCCTTCGGCATGGGCTGCTCTGCCATCTGCACTCCCTGTCCGTGCAGCCAGAACAGCATGTCGAGCGCCTTCTCGCGGTCCTTCCATCCCTGATTGGCGTCCACCACCAGCGGCAGATCCGTGACGCTACGTATGGTCTCTATCATCTCCCTGTCGCTGTCCAGGCCCACTTTTACCTTCAGTATCCTGTACTTGCCCAGCGCCTCGAGCGTCTTTTCGCGGACCACCTCCGGACTGTCGATGCCTATCGTGAAACTGGTCGCCGGCGCCTTTTCCGGATTGAGGCCGAATATGCGGTAGAGCGGCTGGCCCATCATGTTCCCGACGAGGTCGTGCAGGGCAATGTCAATCGCCGCCTTTGCTGCCGTGTCGCCGGGCGAGAGACTGTCCACATATTCCAATATGTCCTCGATGCAGAACGGATCCCTGAAGGCGCTCAGATCGACGCGCGACAGAAAGTTGCATACGCTTTCGATGCTCTGGCCGAGATACGGCGGCATCGACGCCTCCCCGTAGCCCGTAAATCCGTCATACTCGAGGCGCAACTGCACGTCGGGCGTAGTCGTCCGAGAGTACGAGGCAACGGTGAAAGTGTGGCGCAGACTGAGCTCGTACGGCTCGTAGCTGAGTTTGAGGCTCCCTTTGCCCAATCTGTTAATATTGAATATATTAACATTTTTGTTAACCTCGTTGCAGGCAGTGATCGCTGTGGCAGGTACGGCGCAGGCGGCTCCGGCAAGCCCTGCCGTCTTGAGAAAGTCTCTTCTGTTCATATTGACATATATCCGAAAAATTGTCTAAATTTAAAAAATTTTGCAAAAATCAGTCAGTGACTTCGAAAATGAATATGAAATTGAAATCTGCCCTCTTTGCCCTCGCGGCTCTCTTCGCCTGCGCCTGTACGCGCCCTGAACTCAAGGTCTATCTCTCTGATTCCGGACTCGAAAAGGAACTGCTCGTCTGGCAGGAAATGCTTGCCCGCCACAAGGACGCCGAAGCGGGGAAGCGCGGCGCCTGCCGTACGGAAATGGGCTACGTACGCATAGTCTCGGACAGGGAAATGCCGGCCGTCAGGCGATGTGAGAACGAGGCGGCTGCCGATCTGGTCATAGCCCTGGATGACGGAATGCCGGAAGAGGCTTTCCGTATCGCCGACGGACGTCTGACTGCAGGCAGTCCTGCAGGCGTATTCCTCGGCCTTCAGGAACTTACGCTTGAGTTGCTCTCCGGTACGGAACTGGACAGTGTCTGCGTCGAAATCAACCCGGAATTCGCGCACAGGGGTGCCCTGCTGGACTGCGGGCGACATTTCTTCAGCGTCGAGGAAGTGAAGGAATTCATAGATATCCTGGCCCTGAACAAGATGAACGTCTTCCACTGGCATCTGACAGAGGACCAGGGCTGGCGCATAGCCATAGACAAGTATCCCCTCCTGACCGAGATCGGCTCCGTACGCCATCACACCGACGAGGCCAGGTACAATGACTGGAGGGACGCATCCCGCGACAGTCTTCAGTACGGCCCTTACTTCTACACCAAGGAGCAGATACGGGACATAGTCGCATACGCCGCCGACCGTCACATAAAGGTGGTTCCGGAGATAGATATGCCGGGTCACATGCTTGCCGCCCTGGCCAGCTATCCGCATCTGGGCTGCAGGGGACAGGGATATGAAGTGTGGACCCACTGGGGCATCAGTCCGGATGTGGTCTGTCTGGGAAGGGAGAGCAGCTATGAGTTCCTGATGGACGTCATCGACGAGGTCCTCGCCCTTTTCCCTTCGGATATGATTCACATAGGTGGAGACGAGGCCCCGACCGTGCGTTGGGAGGAATGTCCTGACTGCCGCCGCTTTATGGAGGAGCACGGGATGAAGGAAGCGGGCGAGTTGCAGAAATATATGTCCAGACTTGTAGGAGACCACATACGCGCCGCCGGCCGCAGCTGCATAGTCTGGGACGACGCCATCGACGGCGGGCTCGACACCGCGGCTGTCGTGATGAACTGGAGTTGCCGCCCCGGCCGCCTCGACGCCGTCCGCGCCAATGGCAACCGCATCATACAGACTGCGAAATACAACTGCTATCTCGATTACTATCAGACCTACGAGCCGCTGAAGAACGGCGAAGTCGATATGGGTGCCCGCCGCTACCTGCCGCTGCAGCGCTGCTACGAATTCGACCCGCTTGCCGGTTTCAGCGAAGACGAGGCTGCGAGGGTCATAGGCCTGCAGGGCAATGTGTGGACTGAATATATGCCTTCCTTCGACCAGGTCGAGTTCATGCTGCTGCCGCGCCTCACCGCCCTTGCGGAAGTCGGCCTCGGCACAAAGCTCGGCTACGACGATTTTCTCACCCGCCTGAAGGAGAAATATGTGCCGGCCTACGAATATTTCGGCTTCGTTTACGCGCCATTCGCCCTCGACGGCACGGAGCCGTATTGCCTCAGCGAGGGATATAAGGTTAAGTATTAGTGCCTTGGTTTAATCACTGTCGCCATGAAGATTGTTTTTGTATGTCACGGGAATATCTGCCGCAGCGCAATGGCAGAGTTCGTGATGAAGGATGAAGTCCGCAGGGCAGGTCGGGAAAATGAGTTCGAAATCAGTTCCGCCGCCGTTTCCACCGAGCAAATAGGAAATGATATGTATCCTCCCGCTCAGCTCAAACTTCGTGAGAAGGGCGTCCCCTTCACCCGCCATTCCGCCCATCAGATCACGCGGCGCGAGTTCGATGAGGCAGATCTCGTGGTGCTGATGGATGCCTCGAACCGCCGCATACTGAGCCGTCTCATTCCCGGATCCGATTCTTCCACAAAGACCACACTCCTGATGGATTTCACCGGCACTCCCCGCGATGTTGCTGATCCCTGGTACACCGGAGATTTCGAAGCTACCTACCGGGATGTGCTTGCCGGCTGCCGCGCAATCCTTTCCAGGTACTGATCAATGGAACTCCTGGAAGCTGTTGTCGTCGTAAAATACGATTATTTTGGATATTTTTCGCTGATTTGCAGCGGTTTGTGAACTATTGTTTGAAGTATTCAGTTCAGTGGAGACTTCAGAATTCGTCTCGATGCGTGGAGCAGCAGGGGGATTTTCCTGAATTTCGTTGAACAGAGTCGGCTCTTCATAGCTGACAGAGGGGCCGGGAGCGGCCGTCTGGTCCTTATACATCTTGCCTTTTCCAAGAAGGAGCCATTCCATATTGAGCTCGGGGTAGTAGCGGATTACGTTTACGAAGAAATCGTAGCCGGGATTGTTGCGACCTGCGAGAATATGCGAGATGCTCGCCCTCGCTACACCAAGGGTGTCGGCAAACTGTGCCTGGGTGAGACCTTCTGCGCTCAGAAATTGCTGGAGACGGGTGTTCATATTGTGAATTTACAAAACTAAATAGAAATTCAAGAGGTAATTCAATAGGGTTACAAATATATAAATTAAAATTGTGAATAAGCAAGAGTTAAGTATGTAATTCTTCGCCAGGGCAGGGGAGTTACTGCCTATTATCCTAATTATATCCCTTAGCATTGGTTTAAGAAAATCTTATAAAACCCTGGGTTTCGCTTAGTTAGCTCTTTGGTTTATCCTTAATTGGGCTGTTTTTCGGCCCGAAAGCCCCAATCCGGACTCTGATTTGCTTAAAGTAATACTTTAATAATTTTTAAGAAAGCGCTGATTTTACCATTAATATACGAGCTAAAAACCCTACATAACAAATGGTTATGCCCTTTCTGGCGGAGTTGGGCCCCTAATCGACGGAGCGAGGTCGCAAGTGGAAAGCGTGATTACAAATGTAATTCAAGACGATTAAGTTATTGTATTTACAAATGTAACATCTGTAAATTTTTATCATATTATTGTGAATTACATTTGTGAATTACAAAATGACTAAATTCGCGCATTATTATTAGGAGATTTACAGATGTCTGTCGATATAAACATCAAGGATTACAACTACGAGCTTCCTGATTCCAGGATTGCGAAATATCCGCTCGAGGAGCGGGATCAGTCCAAATTGCTGGAATTCCGCGATTCCTGCATCACTGAACATATATTCAGAGATCTTCCGGGACTGCTTCCCGACAACGCCATAATGGTCTTCAATGACACCAAGGTGGTGCCGGCCAGGTTGCATTTCCGCAGGGAAAGCGGGGCCTCGATCGAGGTTTTCTGCCTGGAACCCCATCTGCCGGTGGAATACAATGTGAATTTCGCCTCGACCGGACAGTGCGAATGGAAATGCATAGTCGGAAATGTGAAGAAATGGAAGGGGGACGTGCTTCGTCTCGACAATCCTGACGCTGATGAGGCTGTTTCCCTTATGAATCTCAGGGCAGAGCTGGTAGAAAGGCAGGGTGAGACTTCTATAGTACGCTTCAGCTGGGACAATGGAGCCGCTTTTTCGGCCGTTCTGGAGGCCTGTGGACGCATCCCTATCCCTCCATATCTGAACCGTGATACGGAAAGCATAGACAGCGAACGCTACCAGACTCTGTATGCGAAGTACAGGGGCTCCGTAGCCGCCCCTACCGCCGGCCTGCACTTTACCGACGCGGTGCTCGAAGCGATCAGAAACAGGGGCATAGACACGGAAACCGTATGCCTCCACGTAGGCGCCGGAACCTTCCTGCCCGTCAAGTCGGACAATGTCGCAGAGCACAAGATGCACAGGGAGCCGTTCAGCGTCAGTCTGGACTTCCTTATGAAACTGCGTCACGGGGGACATCAGGTCATTGCCGTAGGCACCACTTCGGTCAGGACCCTGGAATCCCTTTATTATGTCGGAGTCGGGATCATCGAGGAAGGCGAAGCTAAGGACGTGGACCAGTGGGCTCCATACGCCAGGGAATATGACTACAGTCTCGAGGAGAGTCTGGACGCGATAATAGACTATCTGAAGGCCCGCGGGGAGACTTCCCTCAGGGTCGGCACCCGCATCATCATAGTTCCCGGCTTCCGTTTCCGCGTCGTGGATGTGCTGGTGACCAATTTCCATCAGCCTCAGAGCACTCTGCTGCTGCTGATTTCCGCCTTCATCGGAGGAGAATGGAAGCCTATCTATGAATATGCGCTCGCGCACTCCTTCCGTTTCCTCAGTTATGGAGACAGTTCGCTGCTGTTCCGGGCCGAATGACGCTTCAAAAGAAAATTACTATATTTGTGCAAACCCAACTAATACTATTATGGTAGATATGTCTGAATTCGAGAGCATCAGTCCATATAACGACGATGAAGCGTGTACTGCTCTCAAAGGGATAGCCGATCACAAATATGTGGCCCAGGCTTCCAAATTCATCTTCCCCGATGAAGACTCCAGCTATCTGGGCAGTCTTCTGAAAGGTCTCCACAGCATAGATGAGTTCCAGATACTGGTAATGCAGAAAATGGTGGAGAGGGTGCTGGCCACCACGGCCCACACTTTCTCTTACGATGGCATCTCCAACATCATTGACGCCCCGGGAAAATTCCTCATAATGTCGAACCACAGAGACATCATCCTCGATCCGGCCATAGTGCAGACCGTGCTTTTCCGCAACGGACTTCCGCTCACCGAGATATGCGTAGGCAGCAATCTTCTGACCAACAGCTTCATCGAGGCGCTGATACGCTCAAACAGGATGATCAAGGTGGTCCGCGGCATATCGGCCCGTGAACTCTATATCTCCTCCCAGCTCCTTTCCCGCTACATACGTCTGAAGATTACGAGCGGCGAGAGCTCCATCTGGCTTGCACAGCGTCAGGGACGCACCAAGAACGGTCTCGACATTACGGAACAGGGCCTGCTGAAGATGCTCGATATGAGCGGCCAGGCAGATTTCAAGACCAATTTCCAGGAACTCAATATCATTCCTGCCAGCATTTCCTACGAATATGAGCCTTGCGACATCGCCAAGGCGAGGGAACTGCTCATTTCCCGTCAGCAGAAGTACGTAAAGGCACCGAACGAGGACTTCATCAGCATCATCACCGGCATTACCCAGCAGAAGGGCAACATACACCTGAACATAGGCAAGCCGCTGGCTCCGGAGGAGCTCGCAGCCGCAGCGATCTGCGACAAGAACGACCGTTACCAGGCCATACGCCACGCCATAGATATGCGTATCATCGACGGTTACAAGATATGGAAGAATTCTTATATCGCCTACGACCTGCGCAACCGTACCCGCCGTTTCATGGACCGCTACAGCGCCGAGGAGAAGGCTGCGTTCGTGGACTATATGGAAAAGAAGCTCGATATGGTCGAGCCTGAGCTGGACCGTCGCGAGCTTCGTGACATTTTCCTTGGCATCTATGCAAATCCTATCCTTTCAAAGGAGTTGTTTGCATTTGACGTATAAGCCTTTACAAAGGATTATTTAAAGAGTTCCTTGACCTTGCTGATGATTTCTTCCTCAGGCAGGGCAGGATCGAGAACGAGGGCAGGTTTCGCTTGGATGACATCGAATTCTGCCTTCGATCTTTTTTCGCCGCCGCCAGTGATGTTCAGCATGATGACTTCGTCGCTGCCCACCTTGCCTTCCTCGATTGCCTGGGCAAGGCTGGCCGTTGCGACAGATGCTGCGGAATAGATATCCACGCCTTCCAGTTCGAGGAATTTCGCCTTCCAGAAGTCGATTTCGTCGTTGTTTACTTTGAACATATCGCCTCCGGCGTCTTTCATTGCGTCGAAGAGGCCTCCTGCGATAGGATATGGCGGTTTTCTGTTGGAGAGGACCTTGGCCTTTATGACTGAAGCCTGGTGGCGCGCGTCTTCTGGGCTGAGCGGCACGAGCTGTCTGGAGTCGGCCTTCCAGGAGTCATACATAATGGTGAAAGGATCGTTCTGGGATGGGTACAGACGCATCTTGTGGGTACCGAAGCGTCCGTCTTCGATGAGTCGGAGGTTGTTTTCCCAAGCTGCGATGGTGCCTGTGCCGCTGCCTATCGCCTGGAAATATGCGTCAGGGATACGGCCTATGGTCTCGACGGCCGACAGCAGGGTGGTGCCCATACCGTCGCGTCTGGCGATGTTTTTCGCTCCGCCTTCTGCCATGAACATTGGGTCCTTGCATACCACGTCGGAGAGATATATGGCGTCGAAATAGTCGCAGCCCTTAGGCGCGGCGATGATTTTCACGCAGTCGTTCAGTTTCTTGCGGAACCAGAGCGCTCCAGCGTTGTCCTCCGGGATGCTGAGCAGCAGGGGGATATTGTTGTCGGAACATACTTTTGCGAAGGCTCGTGCGGTGTTACCGGCAGAAGCGACTACGAGTACCTTGTCTGTTCCTGCAGCCAGTCGTCCGCATACTGAATAGGCCTCGGTTTCCTTGAAGGAACAGGTTTCCATATCTGCGCCTCTCTCCGGGAAGTATCCCGAGAAGGTTATATAGAGGTTTTTGAGCCCGAGATATCCGGCCAGACCTTCGCTCTTGTAGGTCACAGGCCTGTGGGAGCCTTTGAGGGTGCGTTTCACCGGCAGCCACTCGGCATAACGGTAAAGGCCTTCCAGATCTTCGCGGGGAGAGAATTTCTTGTTGGAGTAATCGGCTCTGATAAGGGATGGTGAGGAACTCTGCTTGTCAGCAAGGTCCCAGCCTGAATCCTGGAAACGGTGTCCGTCGAGATAATTTACCAGTTCGTATTGTGTCGGTTTAAGCATAGTTTGAAGTTCAGTTTAGTTGTTGGTTTAGGTATGTATATGTATATATTTAAATATTAAATTGTTGCTATTAGGAAAGCGTTGTAGGCGACGCCTATTGCGAGCAGTATTGCGCCTGCTGTGCGGCCGAGTTTTTCGCGACTGAGGTAGGCGGCTGCAGTCAGCATAAGGGCGAGGGCTCCGAGGGCTGCGAAGTCGAGGAGGTTGATGCCGTCGAGCGAAAGGGGACGTATGACGGCCGAGCCGCCGACGATGAGCAGTATGTTTGCGACATTGGAGCCGAGTACGTTGCCTATGGCCATCTGGCCCTTGCCTTTGATTGCGGCTACGACGCTGGTCGCCAGTTCCGGAAGGGAGGTGCCGCAGGCGAGTACGGTGACTGCTATGAATTTGTCGGAGAGGCCGGCCTTATGCGCGATGGCTTCCGCGCTGCTGACGAAGACCTGTCCGCCGAAGACGAGCGACACTATGCCCAATATTATGAAAATCAATGATATCCAGACGTTTATCTGCTTGGCCTTTGCAGGGTCCTGTACGTCCTCGGCGCTCTTCTCGGAGGAGAGGAAGGACCAGACCATATATCCGATGAAAAGCAGGAGGAAGACTGCGCCTTCGACGCGGCTGATGGTGTTGCTGGCAAAGCCGGAGTCGCCGAGGCCGACGAGCGCGAGCAGGGTGCCGGTCATTCCGCATAAGAAGAGAAGCAGGGTGACAACGAGGTTCACAGGCACGTCGCGCCTTTTGTTCGTGCGGGTTATGAGCACCGGGGCTATGAGGGCCGAGATGCCGAGTACGAAGGCGGTGTTGAAGACGTTGGATCCGACTATGTTGCCTACTGAAATATCCGCCTTGCCCTGTATGGCGCCAAGGAAGCTGACGACCATTTCCGGTGCCGAGGTGCCTATGGCCACGATTGACAGGCCGATTACGAAGTCGCTGATTCCCAGCTTCTTGGCTATCTTGGAGGAGCCATCGACAAGCACTTCCGCGCCGATGAGCACGAGCGCGAGGCCCGAAATCAGCAGCAGAATCACGACGGCGAGATTGTCTGACGAGAGGAAGTTCAAAAAGTCCATATCAGCGCGAATTTAGCAATTTTTCTTCAAAACCCTGCGGAGGGCAACGACATTCTCGACGTGATGGGTGTGCGGGAACATATCCACCGGCCTGACGGCAGTGATTTCGTAGCTGTAAGGACCCTTGTTTTCGCTGTCGCAGAATATGGCGAGGTCGCGGGCCTGCGATGCCGGGTTGCAGCTGACATAGACCATACGTTCCGGCGCGGCATTCAGTATCACGCGCGCCACGTCGGGGTGTATGCCGGCTCTAGGTGGGTCCAGGATCACGACGTCCGGGCGTCCGTGTCGCTCTACGAAGGCGTCGGTAAGTATATCCTTCATATCCCCGGCGAAGAATTCGCAGTTGTCTATGCCGTTCGCCGCTGCGTTTATGCGCGCGTCTGCGATTGCGTCCTCTACGTATTCTATGCCTATGACCTTTGAGGCCGAGGCGCTGATATACTGGGCTATGGTGCCGGTGCCGGTGTAGAGGTCATATACGACTTCCTTGCCGCTGAGCTGCGCGAAGTCCCTGGCCAGCGAGTAGAGGCGGCAGGCCTGGGCAGTGTTGGTCTGGAAGAAGGACTTGGGGCCGATTTTGAAACGCAGCTGCTCCATCTGCTCCCAGATCGCGTCGGCACCGTAGTAGAGCAGACATTCCTGATCGGCTATGGAGTCGTTCATCTTTCCGTTTATAACGTAATATAACGACTTGATTTGAGGGAACTTGGCTATAAGCGCATCCAGCAGGGCGCAGCGTGCCTCCGCGTCTTCTTTCCAGAATACCAAGGTCAGCATCAGCTCGCCTTTTTCGTTCGAGCGTATTATCAGGTTGCGCAGGTATCCTTCGTGGTTGCGTATGTCGAAGAAGGGGAGTCCGTGGCTGAAGGCATATTCGCGTATGAAATTGCGAATGGCATTGGATGGCTCGCTCTGGAGATGGCATTCCTCGATGTCCACGACCTTGTCGAAGAAGCGGCCTACGTGAAAGCCGAGGCCCTGGCGGTGCACTTCGTCTATGCTTTCCGGGTCTTCGCCGTCCAGCAGCCAGCGGCGGTTCGAGAAGGTGAATTCGAGCTTGTTCCTGTAGCATTCGGTTTTCTCGGATGGCAGAATGGCTTGTATTTCAGGCACTTGCAGGTGGCCTATGCGTACGAGCTGGTCTTCGACCTGCTGCTGTTTTGCCGCAAGCTGCATTTCGTAGGGGAGGGGTTGCCATTTGCATCCTCCGCAGACTCCGAAGTGCTTGCAGAAGGGTTCCAGCCTGTGAGGGGAGGGCTTTACCATCCTGAGGATGAAGCCTTCCATATAGTTTTTCTTTTTCTTGCAGACCTTGATGTCAACTATGTCTCCGGGAACTGCGAATTGTACGAAAACCACTGCGCCCTCTACGTGAGCCAAGGCTTTGCCTTCTGCTGCAACTGCTTCTATCTCAACGTTTTCAAGTATGAGTTCCTGTGCTTTCTTTCTCATGATATTCCTGATTGGCTTTGCAAAAATAGCAACAATGTCTTAAATTTGTGTTTCTACAGCCGAAATTAGTATATATGCATATTGGAGTCGCAGGTAATATTGGCGCCGGAAAGACAACCCTTACTACGATGCTTTGCGAGCATTATGGTTGGATTCCGCGTTTCGAGACGGTAACTGAGAATCCTTATCTCGAGGATTATTATAAGGATATCAAGCGCTGGAGTTTCAATCTGGAGATGTATTTCCTGGTACGCAGGCTTGAGGATCTCCGGGCCATCGCCGACAGTGACTCCGTCATCGTTCAGGACAGGACTATTTTTGAGGGCGTAAATATCTTTGTAAGAAACAATTACGAGATGGGGAACCTGTCGGACCGGGATTTCACAACCTATATGGAGATTTTCGACACCATGACTTCTGTGACGAAGTCTCCGGACCTTCTTATCTATCTGAAGTGCAGTGTTCCGCATCTTGTCAGCCAGATCCAGAAGCGTGGCCGCTCTTACGAGCAGACCATCAGCATAGAGTATCTTTCCGGTCTGAACCGTCTCTATGAGGAGTGGATTGCCTCTTACCGCCACAAGGTCCTGGTCATCGATGCCGACAATCTTGATTTCCAGCACCGTCCCGAGGATTTCGCTTTCATCACCGACCGCATCGACGCCGAACTCTACGGTCTTTTCCGCTGATTGCTGTGGCGGCGGGGACGACGGTTGCGGGCTGGGGCATGTAGCTGTGCGACGGTTGCGGCGGGGACAGGCGCCCCTCCGGCGGCTTTTTACTTAGGATTATGCCGCCTTCGTGGCATCCTGTCTCCGCCTGCACCCCACGACTATGCTGCAGGCGGGCCATTCTTCGTTGCCGCTACGAAAATTAGAATCGGACACAGACATCGTTGTAGCGGCGGGGACAGGCGCCCCTCCGGCGGCTTTTATCTTAGGTTTATGCCGCCTTCGTGGCATCCTGTCTCCGCCTGCACAGCACGACTATGCTGTACAGCAAGGATTCGGCTCATTTCCGGGGTTTCCGTGCATCGATTCTTGATTTCAAGCCCAGACTTGCGAATCGATGCACAGATTCAGGACATTTCCGGGGTTTCCGTGCATCGATTCGATTCTGGATTTCAAGCCCAGAATCGGGAATCGATGCATAGATTTGGGTGATTTCCGGGTTTTCCGTGCAGTGATTCTGGATTTCAGGCCCAGACTTGGGAATCGGTGCATAGATTAGGGAGATTTGCTGGGTTCCGTGCATCGATTCTTGATTTCAGGCCCAAACTTGGGAATCGATGCACAGTGTACTTTCCTGATTTAGGTTGACTCGGGTTTATAGATTATTACTGGTATAAGTTGACTATTTGTCGTTATCCCTGAGATGGGTTTACCATCCGAGC
>SFMG01000042.1 GCA_004554455.1 Bacteroidales bacterium
ATCTCTTGCGGTGTCTGCCCCTTCTCCACCTGCGCCAACTCGGATAGCTTATAGTGCGCCTCCCCGATCGAGAGCGGGATATGGCTTAAGCTCCAACGATCATATTCCCTCGATTGACGAGCCGTCAGACGAACAGGTTCCGTGCCGTTTTCTGCCAAGAGCTCCCCGGCAGGCAGATCCTTGCCAAACACAGGGCGCAGGGCATCGAACAGCTGATCGGCAGAGAGTCCTTCTTGGGCCAACCGTGCTTTATGAAGTTGGAAATAAAACTCCTGATAGTCCTCTTTCCACCAAGAATACTGGGAACTGATCGTAACCTCCTTGATGCGTCGGTAGGTCAGCAACCGCTCCCGCAACCGCTCTGCCCAACCATATAGCTCATCGTAGTTGTAGCCATACATATCAATCCGGTAGGAGCCCGCACTCTCCCGCACATCGTTACTGAAGCCTTGATCCGCCAAGCCGGTCACGTTCCAACTGCCACCGCCCAGCTCCAAGGCTTTCGTGATGACTCGACTCTTCAGGGTATAAGGGAAGCCACTGCGTTCGCTCTCTCGGGTGAAATAGACCTGAATGCCCGCTTGACGAGCGTTGTAAATATGTGTCTGAAATTGGCGAATCTCCTTGAACTCACTGAGGAAAGCCTCCATACGGCTGACGAGGTGATTCATCTGTTCCAAGGTCGTGCCGTTGGGCATGGAAGCAGCGATCTGCAAGACGGTCTCCTCGTTGCGGGTGAAATAACTGCCCTCATAGACCTTCTCCACGAACAGGCGCAATGTGCCACCCAAGCTCTTGTCCAAGATCGGCTTTACCGTCTCTTTCCACGTATCGGTCGCCACCCACTGATTATAGGTGTTGATCCATAGCGAATCCCTCGCTGTCAACGTCTGCTTCGGATCTTTCGGGGCCAGCTCGATCTTTTCCGGCAACAGGAACACAGGCAAACCGAAAACCAAAAGCAGCAACAGGCAAGCCGTCTTCTTCCAACGCCCTAAGAAGCGAATCTGCCCTTGGTAATAGCGCTGAAAAGCCAATGCCCCACACAGCTGCCAAGCCTGTCCATGCTTACCTCGCAAGGAAGGCGTAGCCGATGAGCAGGCCAACCCCATCTTCTCGATCAACGCTGGCACCAAGAAGAGCGCGGTCAGCAACGAGACCGCCAAGTTGATGATCACCACGGCGGCAAAGTCTTGCAGATTCAAGCGAATCTCCTCATCGAGGAAAAAGACAATCACCAAGGCACCCATTGTCGTCAGAGTAGCGGCAAGGATCGAAAGGAAAGCCTCCTTGTTCTGATGTCGGCGGATGTGGTCGGTCATCACGATGGTATTGTCGATCACCAAACTGAGCGAGATCGTGATACCTGCCAACGAGTAGAGCTGCATCTCCAATCCTAACAGGTAGTAGAAGATGACCGCCACACAAAGGTTCACGGCAAGGCTTACGACAATCAAGGCCAAATAACGCTTCTCACGGGTAATCAACCAAACAAAGAGCAACAAGATGAGCAACGTCAAACCGGTACGGACATAGATCTTATGCAATTCCTCTTCAATGTATTCCGTCGCATCATAGCTCACATGCATTTCGTAGCCGGATGGGAGGAGCGCACGGATCTGCGCCATCTCCTCCTTCGCCTGCTTGGCGAGGCGCAACTGATTGGCGGTCTCCTCCGCTTGCAGGGAAAGGTAGATCGAGTTGAGCCCGTTGATGCGGTAGTAGGACTGGGGAGCCTCCTCCTGATGCGTCACCTGCACCAACTGACTCAGGTGGATCAGTTGCCCCTCCTTGCCACGTAGCAGGATCGCCTCCGCATCAAAGCCTGCCGTTTGTCGATCGTTCCTCAAAGCCAACCGGATCCACCGCTTCTCCCCGGTCGCATCTTGTTGATGAGCCAGCCCCAAGAACTCCTCTTGGTAGTGCCGACCGATCGCCTCCTCAATAGCTGTCAAGGTGATGCCTAACTCTGTCAATTGCTGACTGTCGTAGATTAGCTGCCACTCCATAGGGGTTGCCCCGGTCACGTCGATCCGATAAATACCCACCAAACGACTCAAGCGAGGCTTGATCTGCTCCTCCGCAAAGCGTTGGATCAAGAGAGGCGCAGCAGCGGCATTGAGCGTATAGCTCATGAAAGGTCGCTCCTCCTTGTCGTCCGGCCGACTCATTTGCAAGAGTGGATAGCTCAACGAGGCGGGCAACTCCGGCCACGTTTGTCGGATGATCGTAGAGACCTCAAAACGGGCGGCATCTACCGGCGTATGCTTGTCCAACTCCAAGGTGATGCGCCCCCAACCGTTGCCAGAGGTGGAGGTAATCTCCTTGATTCCCTTCACCCGTGCGAACATCGCCTCCAACCGAGAGGTAACCTCCATCTCGATCACACGGGAGGAATTGCCCGGCATTTGATAGGAGACCGACAGCTTCGGCAGGGTGCGTGAGGGAGAGAGCTTGACCGGCAACAAAGGCACGAGCGCCAAACCGACCAATGCCACGCAAAAGAACGCGACAATCAGGGTGAATGCGGAAATGGAAGATTTAGGAGCCATACTTATAGACTAACGGGATAATAAACAGACTGACCAACGTACCGATCAACATCGCCGAGATCATGGCAATAGCTAACGGCTTCTGCAACTCACTCCCCATATCAAACGAGAAAAGCAGTGGCACCATGCCGAAAATCGTGGTGAGCGAGGTCATGATGATGGGGCGTAGCCGACGCCGACCCGCCTCATGGATCGCTTCCATCATGGGAGTGCCTCCCTGTCGCAAGGTGTTGATCACATCAATCTTCAAGATGGAGTCGTTGATGATGATACCACAAGTCACCACAATACCGATCGCACTCATCAGGTTGAGCGAGTGGCCACACAGCCACAACACCAGCAGGGCCGCCGCCACATCAATCGGAATCTCAACCAGAACAATCAGCGGCTGCTTGAAACTCTCGAACTGTGCCGCCAAGATGAAATACATCAACAGGATCGAGAGGAACAGGATAACCACCAGCTCGTTCAACATCTGCCGATTGGCAAAGAGACTGCCCGAGAAATCCACCTCCCACTCCTGTGCGGCCGAGGCGTTCACCACCTCCCGCACCTGACGCATCAGGGTCTCCGCATCACGCACGCCATAGAAGCTGAAAGGGATGTATTCCCCCTGCTTGCCAGCGGTCAAGGTCTTCAAATCCTCGCCGGGTACCACCTTGACCAACGCACGCAACGGCACCTGCCGACTCTGACCTGCCTCATCGGGCAACGTGCGCACCAACGTCCGACTCAAGATCTCCTCCACGGTGCGCTCCTCACCCGATAGGTGGATGGGCAAATATTGCTGATAGGAGCGCAACGTGGCCACCTCGTTCTCCTTGAAAGCCGTGCGCAGGGTCCGATAGAGCTCCGCCTCGTCCACCCGATAGAGCAAGAGCCGTGTATGGTCGATAAACAGGTTCAACTGCCCCTCGAACGCCACGCCCGTAGGGGACAGGCCCGTCCGCTCCTCCAAGGTCTGAGCGAATGCTTGCAACCGGTTCGCCTCCGGAGCCTGCTGCTTGTTGCGGGCATAAAACTCCGCCACCACATCCGCCTCCCCGGTCTCGAACAGCTTCTCGAAAACGGTCTCCGGAGGAGCAAACGTAAAGACCGCTTGCGGATAGTGCGTGCGCAACCATCGCTCCACCGCTGCCTGCAAGGGAGCTACCTCGTCTGGACGAGCCGTCTTGAAATAGAGTTCCGCCTCCGATACCGCCAACTCCCGATCGCGGTTCAAGAGGAATTGCTGTTGACCGATATAGGCAGTATGCAATGCCCCCAGCCGATCCGCCTCGGCGAACAGCGCAAGCACCCGATCCCGGTTCTCCTCCACATGGATCGGCTCGTTCCACTCCACCCGTACCAACAGCTCCCGCTGGTCGATCTCCGGCATCCGACTTTTAGGGATCACGTAGAACAGCAAGGCGCACAACGGCAGGGTCATCGCCACACCACAGAGGCAACCCTTCGGATGGGCAAAGACCCAATCCACCCCAGCATCGTAGAACCGATCCAACGTATGCGCTTGAATGGGGTTATGGAAACGGTTGGACAACGCCCGCCAACGAAGGTCGGGCAAACTGTAGATCCATTGGTAAAGTACAGGAAGCAGCAGGATACCGGTCAAGTAGGAGGTCAATAGCCCTACCGTCACGGCAAAGGCTTGGTCGTAGAAGATCGCCCCGGCGATCCCACTCAGGAAGACCAACGGCACGAAGACGGCGATCGTGGTGAAGGTGGAGCTCAGCATAGGGGTGATCACCTCCGACGTACCTCGGTCGCACGCCTCAGCGATGCCCATCCCCCTCGCCCGGTATTGGGCGATATTCTCCGTCACGATGATTGCGCTGTCGATCATCATACCCAACGCCAAGATCAGGCCGGAGAGCGAGATGATGTTGAGCGACAGGTGAAACAGGTAGAAGAAGAGGAAACTGGTCACGAGGCTGACCACCATGCTCAGCCCGATCACCACCGGGCTCTTCACGTCACCCAGGAAAAGCAACGCCACCACGCAGATGAACAGGAAGCCCAGCGAGAGGTTTTGCTTCAAGTTCGAGATCGTATAGTTCAACAGCTCCGTCTGGTCACGGGTGATCGTGAAATCAATGTCGGGATTGATCTGTCGGAAATAGGCGACCACCTCCCCCAGTGCCTCCTCCATCCGCTCCATGTTCTCGTCCGCCTGCTTGATGATGGCCAACGTCACCGCCCGCTTTCCCTTCGTCAGGGAGAGCCCCGTCTCCCGTTCAGGCACCACCTCCACCTTCGCCAGGTCCTTGAGCTGCAAGAGTCGATTGCCCTGTCGCAGGTAGATCGCCTCCACATCCTCCGGCGTGCGCAGCAGGGAGGAGAAGCGGATGTGATATTCGTAATAGCCATCTCGTACCACCATACTACCCGGATCCACGTTGTTGGCCACCAAGGCACTCTCCAGATCGGCAACGCTCAGCCCCAGCATCTCCATCTTCCGCTCATCGGGCAGGATGCGCACCTGCCGCCCCACCAAACCGGTCACGTCCACCATCGCCACCTCCGGCAACTGCTCGATCCGTCGCTTGATGACCTGCTCCGCCAGCTGGCAGAGATCCAAGAAGGCCGCCTCGCTCTCTCCCCGCTTCAAGGTCAAGTTCAAGCAAAAAACGGGAATATCCGTCGCGCTGGCCTTCACCACACGGGGGCGATCCAACTCCCTCGGCAGGTAATTCATGGCCGCGTCAATCTTTTCATTCACCTCGATAAAGGCCAAGTCCGTGTCCGTGCCATAGTCGAAACTCAGCCGAACGATCGCTGCCCCATCACGCGTCTCGCTATGGATGTCACGCAAGCCCGCCACCTGCATCAGCTGCTGCCGGATGGTCTTCACCACCGTGTTCTCCAACTCCCGAGCCGAACGGTTCGCCCCCGTCACCTGCACGGTGATCTCCGGGATAGCGATGTCGGGCAAGAGCGAGACAGGCAGCGTGAAATAGGTGGCCAACCCCATGATGAAAAAAGCGGTGAACGCCATCAATACCGCAATAGGCCGCTGAAGTAAAAAACGAATCATCTCGTTGATAAGTTAGTTATTCTCTACTCATTGGAAGCTCATCAGCAAAAGGAGGTCGTTTTCCTCCTCGCCCATCTGCTCCACCAGGGTTTTCAAGTTTCCTTTCAGCTTGCCTGTCTCCAATGCCTCTTGCAATTCGTCGAGCGGCAAGACCTGATGTCCCAAGCGAGCATTGCGGGAGCGGAAAATCGTCATCGGGGAAAGATGGAGCTCCTTGCCCGTATAGTCTCCCCATTGAAGCACAGGGCAAATCACGTCGCCGCTCTTGATCTCCTGCGCCAAATAGGTCGTCGGCAATGGCGGACGCTGCACCTTCGCCAGCGAGATCACCTCGAAGAAGCGATAACCGCCCGCCTCCACATAACCGTTCAGGTAACGCTTCGGCTCACCCTGCGTACGGATCGGAGGAGTTGTCACCCAGACGGGACGCAACGCATCCCCCTTCGCCAAGCAGAGCGTGTCGCTCTCCGGATTGTTCAACAAAACACCCTCCCGATGCGCCACGATGCGGCTCGTCGTGCCGAGCACGGGCATCTCCTGACCGTTCGGCATCTGCACCTTGCCCATCAAAGGAACCTCGAAATCGGCCGGAGCAGGCAGGTAGCCTTTCAGTGTGCCATCCTGCTTGCTGATGCGCACGAAGGAGCTCTCATACGCCTCACCCTCCACCGGAGGCATCGCCGGATAGATGCCATGCAGACGTTGCTGGTTGTCGAATAGCAGCAGCGTCTCCGCGTCGTAGTTGATCAGCTGGTCGATCCAGGCATTCTCCGGAAGCCGAAGCAACCGTTTGAACCTTCCCTGTGTGTCGAAGACCTTCACCTTGTTCTTCTCCGCCAAGAACAGCTCCTTCGCCGCCTCGTCATAAACCACACCAAACAGATTGAGATAGTTCTCCGGGCCGTTGCCCTTGTGGTTGAACGCAGAGATGGACTTACCCGCCCCATCGAACACCCAGAAGTCGCCCCGCTGGAAACTATGGAAAACAATCAGCGACTCGCTGACCACCACCGGCACACCATCGAACAGGTATTCCTCACTCGGGGCCTCAAACCGCACCAAGCGCAGGTCGGCCACCGATTCCAAAGCAATCGCTTTCTCCGGATAGTCTTGCGTCACATCCACTAAAGCTAATGTCTCTTGTTGATTCATTTGCGTACAACCCATCAGGGCTATTCCCGCAACTGTTAATAATACGTTCTTCATGACAAAATAGGTATAATAGTATAAATGTATGCTCATCCATCGGATAGCCGCAAAGGTACAGGAGATGATTGGAACCATCGACAACGGAGGGGTGGACAAACGCCTTTGGAGGGGTGCTCGCAGGCTACCCGCTTTCGCCCTGCTTCTCAATGGATTATTAGATAGGACACAACAAACTGAACTGGACAAATGATTTTTCCGGATCAAAAACGACCGTTTTCCCCATAAAAAAGAGACGCCGCAATGCGACGTCTCTACAATAAATAATGACTATCCGGTTATGCCTCCGGCTCGGTCGGCATCACCGGGATCGACTCCTCCTTGCGCCGTTTCGCCGCCTGCACCTGGGCGATGCGCTGGTTATAGAGGTTCATCACCTCGGTGATCAGCTTGTTCAAGTCGGTGACGAACGCCGTGTTGGTGTCGTTCGGGTGAATCACGCTCATCGCGAATGCATAGGTCGTCATCTCGTCATACAAATCATCCATCTCAAGGCGCAGCTCCTTGATCTTGGCTGCCTTCACCGCCGGCGCTTCATAGGTGCGCTGGTTCAGCAACGCCTTGTAGCGGTTGTTCGCCTCGACGATCACACCCATCGTCTCCGTCAGGTGCAACGCCTCCAAATAGGCATCCATGCCCGGCTTCGCCAGGTCCGTACCCATGCCGTCAATCAGCGCCGTC
>SFMG01000043.1 GCA_004554455.1 Bacteroidales bacterium
CTCCGCATCGATGCCGATGCTCTCCAGAGCCTGCCGCGTTCCGCAGTCCGGGCAGATGAGCGTCTCGTTGTCTGTGCGGGAGAGCGCCGGGGCTTCCCCATAAGACCTGCCGCACAGCGGACACACCCTGATCTGTCTTACATTATCCTTCATTTTCGACCGCCTCCCTGCATTTATCATAAGCCGCTGCCAGCACTTTTCTGTCGAAGAAGAAGGCGTCGTATCCTTCAAGGCAGGTTCTCATGTAGAAATCGGACGGGATGCCGATGGGCCTGTTCTCGTACATGATGTAGGCGAAAGCGTCCACCGTCCTGCGCCCGCCCGTTCGGATGTCCTTATACTGGAGCCGCAACTCCTTCTTGTAGTAGAAGGACGGGAAGCCCTCGTATCGGTCCAGCGCGGCCTCGTCCGATTCCGTCACCTCCCAGATCACGACGGGAACCAAGCCGCCGTCACGCTCCTCGATGGTGAGATAGGCGCCGGTCTTGCTTCCCTTGAATAGAAGCTCCCAGCCCTTAAGCTCCGTCGTTCCAAGGATGGTAGCGCGCGGACAGCGGAGGGCCATCTGCTCCATGTTGAGGTTGCTGCCATAGGCGATGTAGCATCGTTTTTTCATTCTGAATCTGTCCTTTCCGAAGGGGATACCCTTCTACCACCTTAAGACCGCTTTCGCGGTCGGGGTAAGGTGGCAGGAGGCTACCTCCTGCGGGTCCTTCAAGCGGCTCTGCCGTTGCGGAAGGCGGCGTCTCCGCTTAAGCGTCTGGTAAGGATGTCCCTTGCGGTCGCAAACTCATCTCCGATGAATCCCAGCCGCAGGAGCCAGGTCCGCATCGCATATTTTGGATTCTCGTTCTGCTGAGGCTTGGGGCTTGCCGTCTTGACTTCCTTTGCCATCTGGCTGAGTGCGAGGCAAAGCTGGATATAGCTCTTAAGCTGTCCCGCATGAAGCCCACCCCTGCGGTCGGCGGTCGGCGCATCGAACTGGAAGAGCCGGAACTCGACCGTGCCTTTGGTAAAGGTCGCGTGGTAGTTAAGCATATGGTAGCGGCTGTCGTTATAGTGTTGGTCGCGTCCGTAGTTCGCGCCGTGGCTGGTGTACCAGATGTCAGCAAGCTGCGTCATCGTAGTGGGCTTCTTCTTGTTGACCTGCTCCAGGAACCTGGGGTCAACCGTCCGGCAGTAGCGGTTCATGCGACGGTGGTCGAGGTCAAGCGCCTCGGCAATCAAGCTCTCGTGGCTTGCCATGATGTTTGCCAGGTTGCGCAGCGTCTGCGCGGTGTGTCCGTTCGCCCCGATGTGGATGTGTACCCCGCATCCCCGACTGGCATCGCTCTTCGCGCCTGCGTGGCGGAGCTGGCGGACAAGCTCCTGCAGGGTTTCGATGTCCTCGTAGTGGAGGATGGGCGTCACCAGTTCGCACTTTTCGCTGTCCGGTCCCGCAATGGAAACGTCCTTCTGGAATTTCCACTCGCGCCCGTCGCCGTCCCAAGCCGACCAGGTGCTGTATCCGTTGCGGCTCGCCGTGTTCTGGCTTCTGCCCGTTCCGAAGAAGTCGGCGGCAATCTGCGCTGCCTTTTCCCTCGTGATGCTGTTCATCTCGATCTCAACCCCGATGGTCTGGTGCTTAAGGTTCTCAATCTGGCGTGCTGTTTTCTCTGTCATGGTGGTATCCTCCGTTTTCGTTTTGGTGTGTTTTCCCTTTCGGTAGTGACATATTCGCTCTAAATGGAGGATATAGCAAGTCAATTCTGAGTATATACTACACAATCTTTCGGGGTCGGTCTTGTGTATGTTATGGCGGTTACGACACGCCGTCCTAGCAGATTTTTTCGCTGGAAACCAGCTTGGAATAGATGGTGTTGACGGAATCCAGCTTTTTCACGATGTCCTCGCCGCAGACCACGTTCAGCCCGCTCCCGTTGTCCCACTTCATCAAAAGGCTGCCCGTATCGTCCACGCCAAGGACGGTTCCGTGTGTTCCGACAGGCGGGGCTTGGCAGTCGTCCATGCGGACAAGCTCCACACGGGTCCCCGCAGGGTATTCCCGGCGGAGCCGTTCGACCGTTTCTCTCGATGGGAAGTTCATGCCGTCACCTCCCCGCAGCCCTCGCCTCCGTCTGCGGTGCTGGTAGGTCCCTCCATGGTGGCCGCCTTGGCGGCTTCGCGCTTTTCCTTCTGCGCCGCGCTGAAGGCATCGGCCTTTTCCTGATTGGGGAAGGCCGCGCTGCCGGAGAGGTTCTTCAGCAGGATTTTCCGCTCAGCCTTGTGTTCTGCGCCGATGAAGCCCAGACGCAGGAGGAAGCAGCGGAAGGCATACTTTTCGCTTTCTACCTCGGTCTCAGTGGCGGTGACCCGCGTGGCCTCCTTGGCCATCTGGCTGAGAGCTGCAATCAGGCTCATGTAGGCCTGCGTCTCTTCCGGCTCCGGCATACGGTCCCACCAAGGGAACTCGACCTTGCTGTCCGTCGTGCGGATCGTCAGGCGCGCCGCATCCACCGCCTTCGTGATCAGGCTTGCCTTGCTGTCTACCAACTTCTGCAGGCGGTCAAGGCTGTCCGGGTTGAAGCCGTCCATCGGCATGCTGATCGTCAGGCCATCCTCGGCACCGCCGGTTTCTTCCTCGGCAGCCTCCGTGTTCTCGGTGGTGGGCACGGATACGGCGTCCTGCGCCTCCGTGCCCGCCGTGTCGGCCTCCTGTGTCGGTACCTCGGCCTCGATTTCGAAGGGCTCCAGCAGGCCTTCCTCAGCCAGCGTCAGGAATGGCTGCAGGTCAGCATCTTCAGGAACCGTGACCGTGCCGTCCTTCTCGATGAAGTAGGGTCCGACCTCGTAGGCGCATCTGGGCATCTTGGTGTAACGGGAAGTCCCGCCAATGATCTCGGCCAGTCGCCTGGCGACAGCCTTTCTGTTTTCGGTTGCGAGTTTGATGTTCATCATGGTAATGTACCTCCGTTTTGGCGTTTGTGTTCCCGTAGGCCAGTTCCCTTCGGGTAGTGTATTAATCACTCTAAAGGCCTGAAATAGCAAGTCATTTCTCTCGAAAAGACCGCATATTTCAGGCCTGTTCTGACATTCTACCTTTTACACAAGCGCCGACCAAAGGCATTGTGCATATTACAGGATTGCCTTGAGTTTCTCCAACAAACGTCCCAAATCACTTCGGTTGTGGAACAAACACCTTGACGGGTATGCCGAGCCGCTTGCAGTTGTCTATAACGTGCTTTGTCCCACGCGAGCTTCCGTCCCAAAACGCGAGGACAAGGTCAGCGTATTCAATGATGGTTATATTGCGACGAAGCGGGGCGCTACGTCCGTATTGATCGTATTCCGGCAAAAATTCTGTCAGCTTAATGTCGTGGGCAAGGGCATACTCTCTTGCGCTGGTGTCCACGCCTCTTGCTCCACCACTGACGATTTCCGTTACGCCATCCGGCAGATATTTTCCAAGGTCATCTACACGCAGATTTCTGGAACCAACTACCGCTACCTTCATGCCAATCACTCCTCCAAAAAGATTGCGTCACTACTGCGTCATAGTTTCGCCATTTCTACGCAAGATTATAGTCTGACGATATAATTTAGTCAATCTTGCGTCAAGGGAGTGCCGATGCTATGAAGGACAATTTGCCGCGATATACCCTCAGAATCCCTCAACTATTGTTGGATAAACTCGGTTTTATCGCCGAATACGAAGGACGGACAAAAAATAAAGAAATCGAGCAGCTTATTAAGCGCCGAGTGGACGAGTTCGAAGAAATACACGGAAAAATCAAAACTGGCGGGAGCGAAACGGACGATTGATAGTCAGTTCGCTCCTTTTTTGCAAGGTTCAACCTGCTTGTCGATGCCAGAATTAGCATTCAGATGTCCCTTCAGGGCAGTAAAAAACGCCTTGGTTCTGAGAGGCTTTCCGGCGTTTTGCCATTCCTCTTCAAAATCAAAGCGTTTTTCAAGCTGTGCAACGGAGTAATCTGCTCGGAAAGGCCGCCATGTCATGGAGTCCCAGCGTTTCAACTGATCCCATTGCTCCGGGAACTCCCGGTAGAGGACCCGCAGCTCTTTCAATGACTGGAGTGGGCAACACCAGCAGGATACTCGATCCATCTTGTCATATAGACCCTCCCAATTATATCCGCGTTCCCTGCAGTATCGAAGGCAGTCGGCTTCCGTCATTCCCCAATCGATGAGTGGGTGTTGACAACTCTTGCGCTGATTACATTTCCGTTCCATTCTGTATCCTTCATCAGCAGCAAGGCCTACATACTCTATGACATCATATTGCTCACGGAGGGAGCGGAGAAATCTTTCTCTTGGCAGGGTCTTCAGTTCTTCTGTGCACCACCGCATTTTCGGACCAGCCCATCCGTACCCATCACGTTCCAGCCCATATTTTCTGGCGTAGGTCGTGTTTTCCTTGCGCTTGACCTTGACCTCTGCAAAGTAGTATTCAAAGTCATGAGGGGCCTTCACGCGAGTAATCTCCCGGCCAATATCGTGCTCAACCTTGTCCACATGCCGGTAGAGCTGTGGGAATTCCAAACCTGTATCACAGAACAAAATGATATCGACCGGCATGCCTTCCTCCAGCAGGCGGAGCAGCATGGCGGTCGAATCTTTTCCACCGGAAAATGAGCAAACATACAGCTTGGACTTATCCACCGTGATCCACCTCCTTGACCAGATCGGCGTACATGAGCTTCCTGCCATCCCGCTCCACATACACCTGATCGGCACCGCCGAAGTCCTCGACATAGCGCCGGAGGATGACGGAGGCGTACTTGGGATCGAGCTCCATCATGTAGCAGACGCGCCTGGTCTGCTCACAGGCCATCATGGTGGAACCGGAACCGCCAAAGGTGTCGATCACGATACTGTTCTCCTGCGAGGAGTTGGTGATCGGGTAGGCCAGCAGATCCAGAGGCTTGCTGGTCGGGTGGTTCTCGTTGCGCTTGGGCTTGTCATAGTTCCAAATCGTGGTTTGCTTTCGGTCGGAATACCACGGGTGCTTTCCGTTTTGCAGGAAGCCGTAGAGGACTGGCTCATGCTGCCACTGGTAATCTGAACGGCCCAGCACCAGCGAGTTCTTCACCCAGATACAGACACCGGCCAGATGGAAACCGGCATCGATGAAGGCCCTGCGGAAGTTAAGACCCTCGGTGTCGGCGTGGAAGATGTAGGCGGCACCGCCTTTTTCCAGCACGTCCGCCATGCCCTGAAAGGCTGCCAGCAGGAAGCCATAAAACTCCTCATCCTTGATGGAGTCGTTCTGGATCGTCAGGCCGCTGGCGCTCTTGAAGGAGACACCGTAGGGAGGGTCCGTTACGATCAAATTGGCGCGTTTGCCGTCCATCAGCTTCTGGACATCCTCGGCTTTGGTGGCATCGCCGCAGAGCAGGCGGTGCTTGCCCACGGTCCAGATGTCGCCGGGTTCCACGAAGGAAGCCTTCTCCAGCGCGGCAGAGAGGTCGAAGTCATCATCCTTAGTCTCTTCGGTATCGTCCGCGAACAGGTCGGCCAGCTCGTCTGCGTCAAAACCGGTCAAAGACAGGTCAAACGCCTGCTCCTGCAGGGCTTCGATCTCGACGCGCAGCATTTCCTCGTCCCAGCCCGCATCCTCGGCATAGCGGTTGTCCGCAAGAATGTAGGCCTTGCGCTGCGCCTCGGTCAGGTAGTCCACCAGCACGCAGGGCACCTCGGTGAAGCCTTCCTCCCGCGCAGCCATCAGGCGACCGTGACCGGCGACCACGTTGTAGTTCTGGTCGATGATCACGGGGTTGACGAAGCCAAATTCCCGTAAAGAAGACCGGAGCTTGTTGATCTGCTCCGGCGAGTGGGTTCGTGCGTTATTCACATAAGGGATGAGCTTGTCGATGGAGACCAGCTTCATCTCTGTTGTCGTCTTTGCCATAGCGGTCACCTCAATACAGGCCCCATTCAGCGAACTTCTCGAATCCGCCGATGGAGAGAATATAGTCCCGCGCTTCCTCCACGATCTCATGGAACGGAAGCCCGTCCACGGTATCGTCGCCGATGGCACAGCAGAGCTCCACGGGAACGCCGGTGCGCTGGGCCTTCAGAAAGGCGTGAATGTTGACGGATACATCGGCCTTGGACAGGTCTTTGCCGTGCAGGCCACCGCCGGTCACGGAGTCAGCCATATCGCTGCCGAGCTTCCGGTTGGTCGCGCCGGTGTCCACATCGGTGCCGCCGGTCCAATCGCCGAGCGGATTGATCTCCGCGTCGGGATAGGCTTCGGCCAGCTCCTGTGTGGAAACGTTGCTCTGGCAGAGGATCAGGCGGACGCCGTCCAGAATGTACTTTCCGTCAGATGTGTATTTCTCATATATCCGGCGGGCAATGATCGAGAGCTGTTTCTGCTCCGGCGTCAGCGGCACACCTTTGAAGATGCCGTTGTCCCCACAGCGAAGGCCCACTGCCTGGTTTTCGGATAGGTACGCATCTTGCGGAACGATCATGATGTCCGGATCTACATTGCCAGCAATGCGGTGGATGGCGGCGGTGATCGCGCCTTCGTCTAGCATAGCAGTGGTTTCGATGATCACATGACATTTGCCGTGGCCGATCAGGACCTCCGCAGCGATTTTGGGATCATGCTCTGTTTTATATGCGAGGTCCACGATGGCACCCGCGATTCGGTCTGCCACCTTGTCCGGGTGGCTCGGATTCACTTTTTCTATCATCTGTTCTTGCTCCTTGCTCTCAGCAGTTTTTCCATCGCGTCATCCTGCGGGGAGCCCTCGTAGGCCGTGGTGCAGTTCTGCTTCACGATGTCGAATATCTCGTACCAGAGCAGGTTTGCCTGCTTCTGAAAACTGAGCATCATCTGTACGAAGGGGCTGGCGATGGGGGCCTTCGTGGTGGGGTGCTTGCCGAGGAGGCCGTAATTGCTGACCGCCTCCGAGCACTGTATATACCGGGCGAAGGCCTCGGAGTAGCTCTCCACCAGCCGAGGATTTACCAGCCGGTCGCAGCCACGTTCCTTCAGCCATCGGATCGTCTCGTTGAAAATGATATCCGCACCGAGGGGCTCACCGTCACGCTGCTTGGCGGACAGGTAGTCGCTGGGGTGCGGCATGTCCGTGCCGGTCAGGTCGGCCACCGGGCCGAGGTCATCTGTGCCATCAAGGTCGGTGATTGGAAGATCCATAACCTGCGCGGCTTTGCCACGAGCGATTTTATCGGCAAGAGCATCCGGCTTATCGCCCGCACGGACGCGCCTGCCGCCTCGATTTGTACCGTCTTTTGCCATGCTTTCACCGTCCTTTCGATGGCCTTGGGGTTAATACCCCGTTTGAACCTGTTTTTTTGCGTAAAAGAGGGGGCGGCGGTCTTTTAGAAGCCGCCTCACA
>SFMG01000022.1 GCA_004554455.1 Bacteroidales bacterium
TTCCGCCTGCAGTGGTCGTAGCGGCAACGAGGTCCGCGTCCGATTCTATTCTTCGCTGCCGCAAAGGAGAATGGTTCCGCCTGCAGTGGTCGTAGCGGCAACGATGTCCGCGTCCGATTCCATTCTTCGCTGCAGCAAAGGAGAATGGTTCCGCCTGCCGCAGTCGTCGCGACTACGAAGAATAGTCCGTCTGCCGCAAAGTCGTTGTGTGCGGGCAGGGACAGGATGCCACGAAGGCGGCATAATCCTAAGTAAAAAGCCGCCGGAGTGGCACCTGTCCCCGCCGTATCAACGCTCCGCATCCGAATCTAATCTTCTTTGCAGCAAAGTGGAATGGTTCCGCCTGCAGCAGTCTTCGCGACAACGAAGAATAGCCCGCCTGCCGCAGTCGTCGCGACAACGAATAATGGCCCGCCTGCCGCAAAGTCATTGGGTGCAGGCGGGGACAGGATGCCACGAAGGCGGCATAATCCTAAGTAAAAAGCCGCCGGAGTGGCGCCTGTCCCCGCCGTATCAACGCTCCGCGTCCGAAGCTAATATTCGTTGCGTCAATGAAGGTTCGTTATGTAGGTCGGAAAACGAAAGTAGGAGGAAAGCCATGCGGTTTTCCTCCTACTTGATTCCTGAACACAGTTCAGTATTTTGATGATTGCCCGATTACTGCTCGTCAGGGGTATTGTCGTCCTGAGGACCCTGGGCGCCTCCGTTGAATCCGCCCTGAGGACCCTGCTGGGATGCCTGTGCGGCCTTCGCCATATCCTCGGAAGCTGCGTGCCATGCGGCCTCGAGCTCTGAATTGTAGCGGTCGATGTCGGCTATGTTCTTCTCCTCCACGGCCTTCTTCAGATTCTCGGCTGCGCTCTCGATCGCAGATTTCTTCTCTGCAGGAATCTTGTCACCGTACTCCTTGAGGTTCTTGGCGGTCTGGAAGCACATTGCATCGGCATTGTTGATCTTGTCGATACGCTCCCTCTCGGCCTTGTCGGCAGCCTCGTTGGCCTTGGCCTCGTCACGCATCTTCTTGATCTCCTCCTCGGAAAGTCCTGAGGAAGCCTCGATACGTATCTTCTGCTCCTTGCCGGTAGCCTTGTCGAGGGCGGACACGTTCAGTATGCCGTTGGCGTCGATGTCGAAGGTAACCTCAATCTGAGGAACTCCACGCGGTGCAGGTGCAATGCCGTCGAGATGGAACTGACCTATGGTCTTGTTGTCCTTTGCCATCGAGCGCTCGCCCTGAAGGACGTGGATCTCTACGGACGGCTGGTTGTCAGCTGCGGTGGAGAATACCTGGCTCTTCTTGGTAGGTATGGTGGTGTTGGCGTCGATGAGCTTGGTCATCACTCCGCCGAGGGTCTCGATACCGAGTGAAAGCGGGGTCACGTCGAGAAGGAGCACGTCCTTCACATCGCCCGAGAGCACGCCGCCCTGGATGGCTGCACCCACTGCCACAACCTCGTCAGGGTTGACAGACTTGTTAGGCTCCTTGCCGAAGAACTTCTTCACGATTTCCTGGATGGCAGGGATACGGGTTGAACCGCCGACCAGAAGCACTTCGTCGATCTGTGATGGCTGGAGACCGGCCTTGTCAAGAGCGGTGCGGCAAGGTGCGATGGTAGCCTGGATGAGATCGTCTGAGAGCTGCTCGAACTTCGCCCTGGTGAGGGTCTTCACGAGATGCTTAGGCATTCCGTCAACTGCCATGATGTAAGGCAGGTTGATTTCGGTAGAAGTCTGGCTTGAGAGCTCGATCTTTGCCTTCTCTGCTGCCTCTTTCAGTCTCTGGAGGGCCATAGGGTCCTTCTTGAGGTCGATTCCGCCATTCTCCATAGCGAACTCGCGGGCGAGCCAGTCTATGATGACCTGGTCGAAGTCGTCACCGCCGAGGTGGGTGTCACCTGAGGTGGAGAGTACCTCGAACACGCCGTCACCGAGCTCCAGGATGGAGATATCGAAAGTACCGCCACCGAGGTCATAAACGGCTACCTTCATATCCTTGTTCTTCTTGTCCAGACCGTATGCGAGAGCGGCTGCGGTAGGCTCGTTGATGATACGCTTTACATCGAGGCCTGCAATCTTGCCGGCTTCCTTGGTTGCCTGACGCTGAGAGTCGGAGAAGTATGCCGGAACGGTGATGACAGCTTCGGTAACCTCCTGACGGAGATATTCCTCTGCGGTCTTCTTCATCTTCTGCAGTATCATTGCAGAAATCTCCTGAGGCGTGTAGAGACGTCCGTCGATGTCCACGCGCGGGGTATTGTTCTCGCCCTTCACGACCTTGTAAGGCACACGTGCGATTTCCTTGTTTACCTGATCGTAGGTCTCACCCATGAATCTCTTGATGGAGAATATGGTCTTGTGAGGGTTGGTGATGGCCTGACGCTTTGCAGGATTGCCTATCTTTCTTTCTCCTCCGTCTGCGAAGGCAACCACTGAAGGAGTGGTGCGCTGTCCTTCGTTGTTGATGATGACGGTAGGCTCGTTACCTTCCATTACGGCTACGCAGGAGTTCGTAGTACCGAGGTCTATTCCAATGATTTTTCCCATAGTATTTGTGTATTTTAAATTTTTCCGTTTTTTTCTGCCCTTCTCCTCAGAAGGACGCAGAGGAAATATCCAAAGCTGTGCCACGGCAAAAGCGGGGCTTTTTCGTGACAATTTGGCAGAAAGGGGTGTGCCGCATAGGGAAAAATCGTGTATCTTTGTCACGATATGATTTACAGGGAACTGACAGAGTCCGAGTACGCCGACATAAGTTCGCGCATACTCTATGAAGATAACCATCTTCTTGTGTTCAACAAGAGAGCGGGGGAGATAGTTCAGGGGGACAAGACCGGCGACGAGTGCCTGGCCGAAACCCTCAAGGCCTTCATCGCCGCGCGCGATTCCAAGCCGGGACAGGTATTTATGGGCATACCCCACCGCCTGGACCGTCCGGTGAGCGGCATCTGTATTTTCGCCAAGACAAGCAAGGCACTGGAGAGACTCTCGGAAATGTTCCGCAAGGGAGAGGTCCACAAATTTTACTGGGCCCTGGTCTGCTCGGAGCCGCGTCAGAAAGAGGAGCGCCTTACCGACTGGATGACCCGCAACGAGAAGCAGAACAAGTCATATATAGTCCGACCTCTCGCCGCCCACCCGGAACTGCCGCCCGTAAAGGACGCCAAACGCGCGGAGCTCATATACAGATATATTTCCAGAACCGAGCGCTATTTCCTCCTCGAAGTGCAGCTGCTGACAGGCCGTCACCACCAGATACGCTGCCAGCTCGCCAATGCCGGCACCGTCATCAAGGGCGATCTCAAATACGGCGCCCCACGCAGCAATCCGGACGGGGGCATCTCATTGCATGCCAGGCATATAGACTTCGTGCATCCGGTGCGTCGCGAGCCGCTGTCGATAACGGCTCCGCTCCCGTCCTCCTGGAAGGGAGTCCCGGAACAGTGATATTTTTTTCCGGCCTAATCCTCCAGGACGTCGGTCTAATCCTCCAGGACACCGGCCTCACGCCATTTCCCGGCGAGCTGCTCCGAATCCGCGAGGGCGCGCTCTCTGTCGATTCCGTACTCGGAGACCAGGGCGTCAGCCATATCCCCGACGCAGAACTCGCTGCCGTAGAAGCGTTCCCACAGGAAGGCGGCGCTCGAGTTGAAGCTTAGCATCTTGTTGAAGTTGATATTTTCTATTCCGGACGCAGTGACGACTTTTTCGCCGCAGATGCTGCGCAGTTCAAATCCTTTCTTCAGTTTCATTTTCTGTCGAGTCTGAGTATGGAGTCGCAGTAGTCGGCGACCCTTTCCCTATGGGTTATGAATATCATTGTCTTGTCGCTGGAACCGTCGTTGAGGCGCTCCAGGAGCAGTTCTTCGGTCTCAGGGTCCAGGGCGGAACTGAACTCGTCCAGCAGGAGTATGCTTCCCGGACGCAGCAGGGCGCGGGCTATGGCTATGCGTTGCGCCTGACCTTCGCTGAGTCCGCCTCCGGCCTCGAAGCACTGGCTGTCCAGGCCCTCGGGCATCCTGTCCACGAAATCGGCGGCGGCGCGGTGGAGCGCTTCCCTCATCTGGCTTTCGTCGGCATCGGGCTTGCCCATAAGCAGGTTCTCGCGTATGCTGCCGCTGAAAAGCGTATTGCCTTGAGGGACATAAACCATATTGCAGCGTGTCCTCGAAGAGGCCTCGGCGCAGTCGCCTTTCAGGTCATATAGTGTAATCCTGCCGCTGTCCGCCTGCAGCAGGGACATAAGCAGCTTGATGAGAGTGCTCTTCCCTATGCCTGTCTCGCCTATGACGGCAGTGCGGCTGCCCGGCTTGAAATCGTGGGAGAAATTGTCGAATATCATTTCCTCGCCGTCTGGGTAATGGAAACTCAGATTCTCCAGTCTTACGCCAGCTATGCCGTCCATCATCAGCGATTCCCCCTCTTCCTCGCCCGGCATCGCCTCGATTTCCATCAGTCTGTCAATGGAAGCACTGCAGTGGAAGAGAGACGGCAGCTGCTCGCTCATTTCCAGCAGAGGACGCTGTATCTGTCCGACAAGCTGCAGGAAGGCAGTCATAAGGCCGAAGCTGACGCTTCCCAGCCATATCCCCCTTACTCCCCAGAGGAAAGCGATTGCATATCCGAGTGAAAATGCAAGGGCGGTCAGAATCCTCGCCACTATGCTGAAACGGGTGCGCCGCATTATCTTCGAATAGAAGTCGTCCTGAATCATCTCCAGCTCGCTGCTGCTGTTCGCGCCGTATTCAAGTCCTTGAATGACAGGAAGATGCTGAACGCTCTCCTGAACATGTGACTGCACCTTCCCGTCACCTTCGCGCACTGCAAGGGTAAGGGCGCGGGTGCGTCTCAGCACGAAGCGTCCGCCAAACACTCCCACCGGTATCACAAGAACCAGCAGCCAGGCAAGTCTGGCTTCGAGTACGAGCATATATGCGAATGCGGCTGAAAATTTCAGTACGGCTCCGGTCAGATTCGGAATCACGCGACCTATGGAGGATGCCACCGCGGAAACGTCGCTCTGCATCCTGTTAACCAGATCGCCCGAATGCCAGTGCTTGCGGTAGTCCGACTTGAGGTGCATCAGTTTGTCGAATTCCCTCTGGCGGAGACTGTTTGCAATCTTGATCTCGGACTTGCTCTCGATGTAGCTTATGCAGGACTGGAAGCCGATGCGCAGCAGTATGGTCAGCACCATTGCGCAACCGAGCAGCACGAGTTCCCTGGCGCCTCCCTCTCCGACTCCGGATGCGACGTCCACAAGGCTCTTGCTGATATAGACATAGCAAAGTGCAATCCCCACCAGCACCAGCTGGCAGAGCACCGCTCCCGTGAGCATAGGCGCGACAGGAGCCGCAAGTTTACTTATCCAACGCAAATACTTCATATTCCTTCCACGGCTTTGCTGCAGACTTCCGCCGCCTCTGCGTCAGGCAGGCATTCCATATTCCATCCTGGACAGAGACTTACTACCTTCTCGACGCAATCCTCCTGCTCATTCTTCCACTTTCGGTCCCATATTATCGACGAGCAGGACGACACAAGTGAGGCGAACGACTCCAGGGAGCTGAGCCTGACCGCCTTGTTATGCGGCGCCCTCACAATCCTGACTATGCCTCCCAGCACGGCCCTCTCGTTCTTCCAGCACGGCGTCTTGCCGCTCCAGGGGCTGCCGTAAACAATAGGCGCCCCGTCTTCTATCCTCAGCACAGGGTTGTCGTCGTTGAGCAGTTCGCAGCCCTCCAGGTTCTCCATCCACATACGGCTGTGCGTGCTTTTCCCCGTTCCGCTGCGGCCCAGGAACAGATATGCCCGCCCCCTTCTGACCGTTGCCGACGCGTGCAGCAGCAGAGTGGCCTTTCCGCCTGTCTTCCAAGTATATAGCAGCATCGCCGAATTGTTTACGGCCATTGCGGCAGCAGAGTTTCCGCAAGCCGGGGCTATGGTCAGCAGGGCCTCGTCGCCGTCGCAGCGCAGTATGGACATAGGCTCGTCCGGCGAAAGCGAATGCCCGAAACATTTTTCTTCCGCAGCGGATATATCTTCATATATCCAGAGATACGGCGCCTCGTCGTTGCAGCGTCTGATCAGTCTGCCTGTAGGCGGCAGGGGAGCGCGGACTATGCGCAGTCTGAATATGCATTCATCGCTGCCGTCGTCGGCGAAGGGCAGGTAAGGCGCAAGCAGGCGTCCGCCGCACGGAAAGTCTTCCCCGTGTATGAATTCGAAAGCATGTCCCGCCACTTTGTACCTTAAGCTCGTCTCTTTTGCTGACATAAGTAATTTTTGAAGATTACTAACTTTCAAAGATACTCTTTTTTAATTAGATTTGCCCCGCTATGGAGCACAATTCATCAAATAGGGAATTCTGCCGGGAAGGACTCAGAAAACTCTCCGTTCCTATGGACGTATTCATACCTGCACTGCTCGAGCAGCTTTCTTCGGGAAAGAGCGTCGAGATACTCTGCAGGGGAAACAGTATGAATCCTTTTCTCGTGGACAGGCGCGACTCTATCGTGCTCTCCGCCTGCACTTACCCGGAACTCCGTATGGGAGATGTTGTACTGGGGCTCACTGACTCTGGACACTGGGTAGTCCATCGAGTTGTTTCCCTGAAGCCATTGCTGCTGAACGGAGACGGTAATTTACAGTCAAGCCGGGAATATATTCCTGAAAATCAGGTATATGCGCGTATGGTTGCCTACGTCAGGAAAGGCCGCAGGGGGGAGGTGAGCTCGCCCGGATGGCGGCGCTGGTCCGCATTCTGGAAATTCTGCGGCAAAGTGTCTGTGGGCTCCTGGAGTCTTAGGCGCGTGCTGCTCGGCCTCTGGCGTCGCATTTACATCAGCAGGCCGTCCACGGACTGACCCTTTGATAGGGCGAGGCGTATCTCGCTGGAACTGACGGGCACTTCAGGCATATCCATCAGTCTGATCTTGTAATCGGGGTTTTCGGAGAGCAGGTCCAGACGAATGGCTTCGAGATCGTAACCCTCTCTTGGGAACACTGCTACACCGTATTCCAGAAGTATCCTCTCATAGTCCTTCCAGCGCCTGATGTCGGCAATCTGGTCTCCGCCGACCACCATAGTCAGCGATACGGGGCCTTCCGCGGCCATTTCGGCTGCGAGCGCATCCAGGGTGTTTATGCTGTAGTTCGGAGAGGGGAGACGGAACTCTATGTCGGAGAGTATCACGCGGCCGCGGCGGCTGCCGTCACAGAGCTCGGGATGTCTGAGCAGGGCCTCCGAAGCCGCCTTCAGACGCATCTCGGCGCTGGAGGCGTCTATATTGTCCTTCAGCGGATTCTTTGGGGAGACCACGAGGTATATGCGCTCAAACAAATCGGCCAGCTTGCGCAATATGGCAAGATGGCCTATGTGCAGCGGATTGAAGCTGCCTCCGTAAAGCGCCGTCTCCATTGCCTGGACGGCTATTTTGCCAGGAATCCGTTCACCAGGGCCTCCGCCTTGGCCAGGGTGTCCTCCAGGCGGTCGTTGACGAGTTCCGCGTCGAAGCGTCCCGAAGCGTACTCGAGTTCGGAAGATGCCTTGGCGAGCCTTTCGGCTATGGCCTCGGGGCTGTCCGTCCCCCTCCCCGTCAGTCTCTCCTTCAGCACATCCAGGGAAGGAGGGCAGATGAGTATGGAGAGGGCCTTGTCCCCGAAATACTTTTTCAGGTTGACTCCGCCTTTCACATCCACGTCGAAGACAATCACATTGCCCTTTGACCAGATTCGCTTCACCTCGGACTTGAGGGTGCCGTAGAACTTGTCCCTATAGACTTCTTCGTACTCCACGAATGAGTCGGTGTCGATGAGTTCGCGGAACTTCTCCGGCTTTATGAAGTAATATTCGACTCCGTCCCTCTCTTCGCCGCGGGGCAGTCTGGAGGTGCAGGAAATCGAAAACTCGAATTCGGGGTGCAGTCCGAGCAGATGCCTGACCACGGTGCTCTTCCCTGCTCCGGACGGGGCTGAGAATATGATTACCTTTTCCATCCGGCGCTCAGAGTTTGCTGATGTACTCGTCATAATCTTCCATGGCGAGCTTTATGACTTCCTTTGCTTCGGCTGCACCGTACTTGTTGACAAATACCATTCTCTTTTTGCTGTCTCCCGGTATGTCCTTGTAGGTGGTGAAATAGTGCACGAGGCGGCGCACTATCTCCATAGGCAGGTCCTCGATGTCATTGTAACCGCCGTAAACAGCGTCGTTCTTGAGCACGGCAATAATCTTGTCGTCGGCCTGGTTGTGGTCCAGGAGCCTCAGGCCGCCTATTGGGCGGCAGTTGACGATGATGTCGCCGTGGGTGACGTCCTTCTCCGTGAGCACGCATATATCGAGAGGGTCGTGGTCTCCCTCCACATCGTAACGGGCGAGGGCGTCATTGGTCTTGCTGGCCATGCGCTTGTCGCAATAGGTCTTCGGTATGAAGCCGTAAAGGGACGGAACAATATTGGAGAACTTCTGCGGACGGTCCAGACTGAGATAGCCGGAGGCCTTGTCCACTTCATATTTTACAGTGTCCGTAGGAACTATTTCGATGAAAACCCTGACTTCGTCCGGACAATTGGGGCCGAGGTCGATCCCGTGCCACGGATGTGCTTTGTGGTTATGGGTGAAATCTGTCATGGTTCAGTCAAGCAAATAGGTTATTGTTGAATAATACTAAAAACCCGGACCAGGGTAGGCCCGGGTTCGTATTATAATGCTAATTATTCAGCCTTTCCGTTTGAGCCGAGTACATTCACGATCTTGTGGATGTAGAGCTTCTTCATATTGTCGCGGGCAGGACCGAGGTACTTGCGAGGGTCGAACTCAGCCGGCTTCTCAGCGAATACCTTGCGTATTGCTGCGGTCATTGCAAGACGGGAATCGGAGTCGATGTTGATCTTGCAGACTGCGCTCTTGGCAGCCTCGCGGAGCTGCTCCTCAGGGATACCTACAGCTGCCTTGAGGGCGCCGCCGAACTTGTTGATGGTGTCAACCTCGTCCTGAGGCACTGAAGAAGAGCCGTGGAGCACGATAGGGAAGCCAGGGAGCTTCTTCTCGATCTCGTGAAGCACGTCGAATGCGAGTGGAGGAGGAACCAGACGGCCGGTCTTAGGATCTACGGTGCACTGCTCAGGAGTGAACTTGTAAGCACCGTGGGAAGTTCCTATGGAGATTGCGAGGGAGTCGCAGCCGGTGCGGGTAGCGAAGTCGATAACCTCTTCAGGCTTGGTATAGTGGGACTCGGCTGCGCTAACCTCATCCTCGACACCTGCGAGAACGCCGAGCTCGGCCTCTACGGTAACATCGTACTGGTGAGCGTAATCCACAACCTTCTTGGTGAGGGCGATGTTCTCCTCGTAAGGGAGGGAGGAAGCGTCGATCATCACTGAAGAGAAGCCCATGTCAACGCAGCTCTTGCAGAGCTCGAAGGAGTCGCCGTGGTCGAGATGGAGAACGATCTGAGGATGCTCCCATCCGAGTTCCTTTGCATACTCTACGGCACCCTCTGCCATGTAGCGGAGAAGGGTCTGGTTTGCGTAGTTGCGGGCACCCTTGGAAACCTGGAGGATGACAGGGGACTTGGTCTCGGCAGCAGCCTGGATGATGGCCTGGAGCTGCTCCATGTTGTTGAAGTTGAATGCAGGGATGGCATAGCCGCCTGCCACTGCCTTGGCGAACATTTCTCTGGTGTTCACAAGGCCGATTTCTTTGTAAGATACCATAATTCTATTAGATGTTTTGAATTATCTGTCTGTGCCTTTTTTCGGGAAGGCGCGCAAATATACTATTTTTTCGTCTCTTGTGCAATCTGAAGCATCGATTTTCCGGACAGGCATTTCAGCAGCGATTGGCGCCAGTGTGGTATCTCAAGTCCGAAGCATTTCTTGAATTTGCTCTTGTCCAGCACCGAATACGGCGGTCTGGTGACCTTTGAAGGGAATTCGTCGCTGTGGCAAGGCACTATGCAGCAGTCGCCGTGTCCGCTTGCGGCGGCTATCTCGACTGCGAAATCGTACCAGCTGCAGACGCCTTCGTTGCTATAGTTGTATATGCCTTCCCTGCCTTCGTACAGCCCTTTTTCGACAATGGTGAATATGGCTTCCGCAAGGTCCAGGGCATACGTCGGGCTGCCGCACTGGTCGAAGACTACCTTTATCTGCGGCTTCTCGGCGCTCAGTCTCAATATGGTCTTGACGAAATTGCGTCCATATTCGGAGTACAGCCAGGCGGTGCGCAGGATAAGATGTCTGCAGCCGCTTGCCGTCACTGCCTGCTCTCCGTGCAGTTTGCTCAGTCCGTAAACCCCGCAGGGGCTTCCGCAGCTCTCCTCCCCGAGCGGCCTGTTTCCGCTGTCCATCCCGAAAACGTAATCCGTGGATATGTGCACCAGCAGTCCGCCTCTTTCCTTCACCGCTTCGGCAAGCACTGCCGGGGCATATCCGTTCAGTCTTTCCGCGAGTTCCGGCCTGTCCTCGGCGCCCTCCACGTCGGTGAAGGCGGCGCAGTTTATCAATATGTCTATGTCGTTGTCAGCCAGGGCCTTGCGTACGCCTTCCCTGTCGCAGATGTCGAGCGGCAGCGTTTCGCCTGCATCGGAGGCCGCAATGTCACTAAAAATATATCTATGAACGGATACCGGCGCCAGACTGCGCAATTCGCGTCCCAGCTGTCCGTTCGCTCCGCATACCAGTATATTCATATATTATTGTTAAAATATCGTTTAATACAACTTCGTCGTCGCCGGGAAGTCGCAGGGGCTGTCGGCGAGGCAGGCGCGCACCCGGTCCTTGTCGGAGAGAATCATATCCCCGTACGGAATCTGCCAATCTATGCCGAGCGCCGGGTCGAGAGCCTGTATGCCGCCTTCGCTCTGCGGGGCGTAGAAGGCGTCGCATTTGTAGCTGAAGACTGCCGTTTCGCTCAGTACCGCGAAGCCGTGCGCAAAACCGCGGGGTATGAAGAGCTGACGGTGGTTTTCGGCGCTCAGTTCTATCGCCAGATGCCTGCCGTAGGTGGGAGAGCCCTCCCTCAGGTCCATGGCTACGTCGAGCACCCTTCCCAGTGTGCAGCGCACCAGTTTGCTCTGGCTATATGGCGGCCGCTGGTAATGGAGGCCGCGGACTACGCCGCGTGTGGAACAGGACTCGTTGTCCTGAACGAAGACCACCGCTTTGCCCGTGGCGGGTATCCCTACTTTCTCGTCGAATTCCTTCTGGGAGTAAGTCTCAGTGAACCAACCCCTTGCATCGGGGAATAACTTGGGCTCGACTATTATCAGCCCTTCTATTTCTGTCCTGATCGCTTCCATCCTTATGACCTGCGTTCGAGAAGGGAAAGAAGGTATTGGCCGTACTGGTTCTTCTTCATGGGCTCTGCGTTGCGCCTGAGCTGTTCTTCGTCGATCCAGCCCTTGCAGAAGGCGATTTCCTCAAGACAGCCCACTTTAAGGCCGGTGCGTTTCTCCAGCACTTCGACATAGGTTGAGGCCTCGGCGAGGGAGTCGTGCGTTCCGGTGTCCAGCCAGGCGAAGCCGCGTCCCAGGGTCTGTACCATCAGACTGCCTTCGGCGAGGTAGTGCTGGTTTACGGAGGTGATTTCCAGTTCCCCTCTTGCGGACGGCTTTATACCTGCGGCCACTTCGACCACGTTGTTCGGGTAGAAATAGAGTCCCACTACAGCGTAATTGCTCTTTGGCTCCCGGGGCTTTTCTTCTATGCTTATGCACTTGCCTTCCCTGTCGAATTCGGCAACTCCGTAGCGCTCGGGGTCTTTTACCCAGTAGCCGAATACGCTGGCCTTGCCTTTTTCCGCCTCTTCCACGGCTTTGTTGAGTATGGCCTCGAAGCCCACTCCCTGGAAGATATTGTCTCCGAGCACCAGGCATACGCTGTCATCTCCTATGAATTCGCGTCCTATGATGAAGGCCTGGGCCAGTCCGTCGGGCGATGGCTGTTCTGCGTATGAGAACCTGACCCCGAGTTCGGACCCGTCGCCCAGCAGGCGTCTGAATGCCGGAAGGTCCTGTGGTGTGGAGATGACAAGTATTTCGCGTATCCCCGCACTCATCAGTACGGATATCGGGTAATAAACCATAGGTTTGTCGAAAATTGGCAGCAACTGTTTGCTGACTCCTTTCGTGATGGGGTAGAGTCTGGTTCCGCTACCTCCGGCCAATACTATTCCTTTCATTCTTAAAATGATAATTCATTCCCACAAATATAGCAATCTTCAAAGAAACTACCTACTCATTCCCGCTAACAGCCGCCACTTCGGCGGCTTTTCTTCTTTGCTGCGACGAAGATTAGAATCGGACGCGGATTGTCGTTGCGGCGGAGACAGGCGCCACTCCGGCGGCTTTTTACTTAGGATTATGCCGCCTTCGTGGCATCCTGCCCCTACCTGCGTCCCCCGACCATGCTGCAGGCGGGCTGTTCTTCTGTGCAGCAACGATGGCGCTGCATCGATTCCCAAGTCTGGGCCTGAAATCAAGAATCGATGCAGCCTTTGGGCTGTTCTTGAGGGTTTCTTTGCATCGATTCCCAAGTCTGAGCCTGAAATCAAGAATCGATGCACGCAAGAGGGCTTAAACCGGGAAAAGCTTGCATCGATTCGCAAGTCTAGGCCTGAAATCAAGAATCGATGCACGCAGGAGGTTGTAAACGGGCTTAACCTTGCAGCGATTGCCAAGTTTGACCCCTGAAATCCGGAATCACTGCAGTCGTGGGGTAGTGGCGTTCTGCAGGCGAAACCGTTCTTCTTCGCAGCAACGAAAAACAGAATCGGCTGCGGACCTCGTTGCCGCTACGACTGTAGCAGGCGGAACCATTCTTCTTCGCGGCAACGGAGATTAGAATCGGCCGCGGACCTCGTTGCCGCTACGACTGTAGCAGGCGAAACCATTCTTCTTCGCAGCAACGGAGATTAGAATCGGCCGCGGACCTCGTTGCCGCTACGACCGTAGCAGGCGAAACCATTCTCCTTTTCGGCAACGAAAATTAGAATCGGCCGCGGACCTCGTTGCCGCTACGACCGTAGCAGGCGAAACCATTCTCCTTTGCGGCAACGAAAATTAGAATCGTACGCGGACCTCGTTGCCGCTACGCCCGTACCAGGCGGGCCATTCTTTACCGCCACGAAGATTGTGCTGCATCGATTCCCAAGTCTAGGCCTGAAATCAAGAATCGATGCACGCAAGAGGGCTTAAACGGGGAAATCCTTGCATCGATTCGCAAGTCTAGGCCTGAAATCAAGAATCGATGCACGAAAGAGGGCTTAAACGGGGAAATCCTTGCATCGATTCGCAAGTCTGGCCCTGAAATCAAGAATCGATGCACGCAGGAGGGCTTAAACGGTGAAATCCTTGCATCGATTCGCAAGTCTGGCCCTGAAATCAAGAATCGATGCACGCAGGAGGGCTTAAACAGGGAAATCCTTGCATCGATTCTCAAGTCTGGGCCTGAAATCAAGAATCGATGCAGGAAGCAGCCGATCTTCAGCACGCACCCCCAGCACATCCCCCAGCACATCCCCAGCACATCCCCTGCACATCCTCCAGCACGCGTTCATCACGCGTTGAAGACGCGTCTTGCCTTGGGTGTTTTGCATAGGGGCAGGCACGACGCAGGTTTGGCAGTGGCGGCAAAAGCGGGTGCTGATGCGCCCGGAGGCGGCATTTCCCTATGTTTTTGCCGCCGAGGGTGCGCAGCACCCGCCTAAAAAGCCGCCACGCTCAACGCCTCCGCCGCCCCAGCCCACTCTCCGCCACATATCCTCCGGCCCACGCCCGGCCCACTTCCCAGCTCACACCCCGTCCCACACCCCCAGCTCACACCCCAGCCCACACCCAGCTCACTCTCCGCCTCCCCGGCCCACACCACCAGCACATCCCCAGCACTTCCCACCCCACACCCGCCGCCACGACTGCGGTAGGAGTGCAATCATTCAGCGCTCTCGGCGTTTAGAATTGCCGTTTTCCGTGAATTCTGGTGGGGGGGGGTAGCCTTTTTCAGCCTTCTGTATTCCAGAGGGGTAGTCCCGGTCTTGGAACGGAAATAATGGCTCAGGTGGCTTGGGGTAGCGAAATTGAGCTCGTAGCTGATCTGCTGTATTGTCATATAATTCTCCTTGAGCTTTGTCTTGATATCGTGAATCAGAAAGTCGTCGAGCCATTCGTTAGCGTGTCGTCCGCTGGCCTTGAGCACGCAGGCCGAGAGGTACTTCGGGGTTATGCCAAGCATCTCCGCATAGTCTTTGAGGATGCGCGTCTTCTGGTAATTAGCCCTGCAAAGTTCGATGAAGCGGTCGGTGATGAGGTTCTCCCTGTTGTCCATCTCCTCCTTGGACTGCCGTATGTTCAGACCCAATGCGGTGTACATCAGTATCTTGATGTAACAGGCGGAAATCTCATCGGAAAACAGAATCTTGCTGTTCGCTGCGGCCGAGGCCCTTTCCATAATGAAACGGCAGAGACGGGCGAGGTCTTTGTCCATATAGAAGAAGCGCGGGCGATAGACCAGACGGTTGAAATGATAGAGAACGTCACCGAAGAGTATCTCATCCATACTCTCTTTAGCAACGACACATATTATATTCTTGAAATCCGGAGAGCTGTCCTTTATGTCAAAACTGAAGCCTCTGCCTATGAACACTCCGGTATTCGGGACTATTGACCTTTTGATCCCTTCATATTCGAAGGTGGCGCTGCCTCTCAGGCAGAGAAACAGGACCACAGACCTTTTGGTTTGATATTTACCGTTAATATTTGTAGTTTTGGAAAGTTTGCTATGCTCCGGGGAGCCGCTCATCAAGGTTCTTAGTATCATCTCTGCTGTTTTGTCGCGAAAATAGTATAAATCTTCATAAAATCGGCAATTTTTGATAGTTTTTGGTCAAATTATAGCAGAAATCAAAATGTTCTATATGTACTTTTGCAAGTGGAAGGTAAATCCTTCTGCACACAATACACTTTCAATTCTAATTTTTTCTGATCGGGTAGGATAGCGGGGACGTTATCCTACTTTGTTTTCCATCTTTTTGACCACTCTGTACCACACTGAACATATTTCTTATATTTGCATCGGATACGGATTATTTCATACTATGGACAGACGGAATTTTTTGAGAACAGGCGCATTGACACTCGGAGCCGCGGCTTTCGCAACAGAGACTATCTCTGCAGCCGGAAAAGAAACTGATGCCTTTGCCGCAGGCAAGGCAGTGGAAGTCAAGGTTCCGTCCGAGGGATATGTAAAGGAACCCTCCAGAAGGATTCCTCTGATTGCGACGGCTGACGTCGCTGTCGTTGGCGGAGGGCCTGCGGGAGTGGCTGCCGCGGTTTCGGCTGCCCGCAGCGGAGCCAGCGTGATATTGCTGGAAAAGAACTGGTTCCTCGGAGGACTCTGGACCGGAGGGCTTGTCCTGCCTGTGATCGACCACGAAGGAGCGGCACCGGACGGCAGCGTCGTGACCACCCTTACCGGTTTCGGAATGGAGGTCTGCGGGCGCCTCAGGGAAATGGGCATGATAGTGCGCAACGGAGCGCATCCCATAGTGGATCCCGAAGCAACGAAATATGTCCTGGACCGCTTCATAGTCGAGTCCGGGGTCAGGATGCTCTATAATATATATGTGACTCAGGTGCTGATGTCCGGCGACAGGATAGATTGTCTGATTTGCGAATCCAAGAGTGGCCGCTGCGCCATCAGGGCCTCCAGGGTTGTCGATTGCTCCGGTGACGGGGACGTAATCGAATGGGCTGGGGAGTCCTTCGAACATCGCAGGCACCATATTGGCGCAATGTGGCGCGTGGGCGGCGTTACGGCCGGATGCAAGGATGCCACACCGATAAAGGGCGTATATGTGCGCCATCTGCACGGCGAACTCGACCAGGACGGACTCGACGTCTTTAATACCAGCCGCCTGCAGCAGCAGTACAGGGAACATATATGGGAAGACACACAGAAGTTGAAAACCCTTCCGGGCAACGAAGATGCCTTCCTGCTTGAAAGCCCGCCTATGCTTGGCGTCCGGGTCACCAGAGTACTCGATTCCCTGCACAATGTAAGGTACGAGGACTACAGGGGATATAAGGAATATGAAGACTCTATAGGTATGAGCGGCAGCGGTGGCGGGAAAAAGCCGTACTGGCAGATTCCATACAGGTCCCTGCTCCCGAAGAAATGCCCTAACCTTATAGTGGCCGGACGTTGTTTCGGTTATGAAGAGAAGGTTACCTACGATGCACGCGAGATAGCGACCTGTCTCGTGACCGGACAGGCGGCAGGCGTTGCGGCGGCCCTATCGTCCGCAAGGCGCTGCTCCCTTCAGGAACTCGGGATAGACGTCCTCCAATCCGAACTTCGCGCACAGA
Organism: Bacteroidales bacterium; assembly: GCA_004554455.1. Classification (GTDB taxonomy): domain Bacteria; phylum Bacteroidota; class Bacteroidia; order Bacteroidales; family UBA932; genus Cryptobacteroides. The sequence continues at coordinate 16,362 of SFMG01000022.1, forward strand.
ATGTGAGACTCGGCTGATTCTCTTGGCCTTTGCACAGTTATTTTTACTTATATTTGCAACCTGTCCCGAATGGGCTGCAAGTATATGAAACGATATATTCTTCTGTCGGTTCTGCCGATTTTAATCACACTTTCCCCCTCACTTTTTGCACAGAGCGCGGAACGCGCCGCCTATGCAGAAGCGGCAGCGGAGAAAGCCCTTATTTACAGGGGACGGCTGGCTCCGGAATACAATTTCCGCTGCAACGGCCATTGCTATGTCGAATCAAAGGAATTCAAACGCGGCAGCGTAATGTACAACGGGCGTCTTTACGAAGACGTGCTGCTGAACATAGACGCCTGCTCCAATCTTTTGCTGGTCAAACAGGTAATGTGCTCTGCCACGGTACGCGACTATGTGGATTACGCGGTCATAGACGGACGGCGCTATGTCAATCTGAATTATCAGGGGCGCTGCGAGAATGCTCCGGAGGGTTTCCTCGAAGAGATATGCAAGGGTGGCGGACTGGGCTTCTACTCCAAGGTCACAAAGCGCATATCTTCCGATGACGGCTACCACAACGGAGAAGACATCGGTTACTATGACCCTGATTATCTGGAATATGTGACTACACCTGCCGGAGATATGAAAGTGCAGCGCTACTTCCAGTACCTCAAGAAATACTATGTCGTGAAGGACGGAAAGGCCTGTATGGTCAGAAACAGAAGGGCTTTCCTCAAGCTCTTCGACCGCCAGACCGCATCCCGGCTGCGCCACTATGCCAATGAGAGGGATCTATACGGACAATACTCCACACTGGAGGATTACGTGAAAGCCCTGTTATCCCATATAGAGGAGGAGAAGCTATGAAGAAGTACTTTCTGACAGCATTGCTGGCCCTTTTCCTCCCTCTTGCGCTGGCAGCCCAGGAGGACGTGGTCGAACTGCGTATGGTCAGCACCGATTCCCTGGTCAGCTATCTGCGCGGCCTCGACAGGGGAGCATTCTATTTCCGCAAGGACGCTGACGACCGGACCCTCTTCACGGTAAAGGCCAGGTCCTCGGAATTCTTCGAAGCCGCCCTGGCCGAGATACGCTCCAAGGGCTACAATATCTCCCGCTACGACGGGGCCTGGTTCATACTCAGGGGCAAGGGCCTGGTCTGCGAACTCCCTGCCGGCTACTTCAGCGCCGCTGCGCCCGAGGACGAGGGACCCGAACTGATATATGCCGACGACAGGGACCTGATCGCCAACTTTCAGAACAAGGTATATGAGATAGGAGACAAGCTGCACAAGCGCGACTCCGGTACCGGATATGTCAAGGGATATGTGCGCAACAGCGCCAACGGAGAAGCCCTTGTCGGCGTCGCCGTCATAAGCGGCAATTCCTACGTGATGACGGACAGTTACGGCTACTACTGCATAAACCTGCCTGTAGGTGAGAACAGGATGGAACTCAGCGGCTACTCCCTGGATCCGATGGAACTCAAGCTCCTTGTCTATGGCGACGGCAATCTCGACGTGATGATGAAAGAGACCGTGATCTCGCTCAAGGGCGCCGTCGTGCAGGCCGACCGCCAGTCCAAGCACCTCACACCCGCAATGGGCGTGGAGCGCATAAACGCCTCCTTTATGAAAACCCTCCCTGCGGCATTCGGCGAGTCCGACGTGATAAGGGCGGTGATGACCCTGCCGGGCGTCAAGTCTGTAGGCGAGGCCGCGACCGGCATCAACGTGCGCGGCGGCTCCGTGGACCAGAACCTCATACTCTTCAATGAAGCGACAATATACAATCCGAGCCACATGTTCGGAATAATGTCCACCTTCGACACGGAAGTCGTCAGCACTGCCGACCTCTACAAGAGCAGCATCCCTATGGAATATGGCGGGCGCCTCTCCTCCGTGCTGGATATACGCTCCCGCAGCGGCAACAGCCGCAAATTCAGCGGCTCTGTCGGCCTGGGACTGCTTACCAGCCGTCTCTCCCTCGAAGGACCCCTCGGCAGCGAGAACACCACCTTCATGCTCGGAGGCAGGACGACATATTCCGACTGGATGATGAAACTGCTGCCGGAAAGCAGTGCCTATGCGGGCGGAAAGGCCTCCTTCAGCGATGTCAACGCCGGAATCAGTCACAAGTTCAGCGAACGCAACAGCCTTCAGGCCTTCGGCTACTGGAGCCGCGACCGCTATTCCTTCTGCGGCGACACCACCTTCCGCTACAGCAACGCCAGCGCCACGCTCAGGTGGAGACACAATTTCTCCGAAAAGTCGAGTCTCAGCCTCAGCGGGGTATATGACCGCTACCAGAACCGTATGGACGACGGCGAAAACTCCTACAGGGCCTCCCGCTTCAGCTCGCTCATACAGGAAGGAAGGCTCAAGGCGGCATTCAAGTCCGTGCTCAATGCCAGACACAGTCTCAGCTACGGTGCCGAGCTGCTCTATTACAATCTGCAGCCGGGCTCCCTTGTTCCCATAGGCGAGGAATCCATGATTGTGCCTGCGGAACTGAAACTGCAGCAGGGCCTGCAGCCTTCCCTGTGGATAGGCGACGACTGGAAGCCGCTCGATCAGTTCGAACTCGATTACGGCCTGAGAGTCAGCGGCTTCATCGCTCCCGAGGACTCCAGCCGTTTCTACTGCTATCCCGAATTCAGACTCTCGGCCAAGTATTCGCCCCTGGACAATCTCAGCATTAAGGCGGGTGTGAATACAATGACCCAGTACATACACCTCATCTCCAACTCCACGTCGATGTCACCTATGGACTGCTGGCAGCTGAGCAATGCCCGTCTCAGGCCGCAGCTCGGCTTCCAGGGTGCCGGAGGACTCTACTGGACCGTGTGGAACGGAATGCTGGACCTCTCGCTGGAGGGCTATTGGAAGAACTCCTGGAACAGTCTCGACTACAAGTCCGGAGCCACTCTTGCAATGAACCCCGAGCTTGAGGACGAGCTTGTCCGTACCAGAGGCAGGGCCTGGGGCGTCGAACTGATGGCCCGCAAGAGCGGAGGCAAGTTCAGCGGCTGGGTCAGCTACACCTATTCCCGCTCCCAGCTCAGGGAGATGGAGGACAGGGGACTGGCCACCATAAACAATGGCGACTGGTACAATGCCCCTTACGACAAGCCCCACGACCTCAAGTTCTTCGGCAATTTCAAATTCACCCACCGCTTCAGTCTCTCCTGCAATCTCGACTACTCCACCGGCCGTCCCGTGACCGTGCCTGTAGGCAAGTACTACTACGACGGCGGCTACCGTCTGGCCTACTCCCAGCGCAACGCCTATCGTATCCCGGACTACTTCAGGATGGACCTTGCGGTGATCATCGAGCCGAGCCACAACCTGCGCCGTCTGACGCACTTCTCGATGACTTTCGGCTGCTACAACGTAACTGCGCGCAAGAACGCATATTCCGTTTACTACACCACCGACGGTGGCGGCGACATCAGGGCCTACAAACTCTCCGTCTTCGCCTGCCCTATACCGTATGTCAACTTCAATCTCAAATTCTGACGCTATGGCAATGAATATATATAATATATATGTAAGGCGTCTCGCCTTGCTGCTGCCGCTCGTCTGCGCCGCATCGTGCATATATCCCTTCGAGCCTGAAGTGCCGGAAGGCGAAAAGTGCGTCGTCATCGAAGGAAATATATTCGTAGGCGCATATACGGAAGTCAATCTCTCCTATATGATGCCGCTGAACACTCCGGAAAGCGAAATGAAGTCCGAAACTCCCGTAGGCAGGGCCTGGGTGGAAGCGGAGGACGGCACGGTTTACAGGCCGGAAAAAGACGTGGTGGCCTCGTCCTTCGTGATAGACACGCGCAAGGCTCCCGCGCAGGGCCGTTACCGCCTCTGCGTAGAGGATACGCAGAACTCCCGCCACTATTTCAGCGAGTGGGCGGAAGTGAACCCGGAGGCCTTCGTGGACAGTCTCAGCTACGTTTACAATGACCTTGACATGACCCTCTGCATAAGCGCGCATTCCGACGAGGGGCGCTATTTCCGCTGGTCGTATCAGGAAGACTACAAGTTCCACGCGGATCACCCCAGGGATTACATCTTCGATTATGCCGAAGGCCTGGAGGTCAAGCTGGAACCGACCGACTACTCGACCTACTGGTGCTGGAGAAGCAACAGTTCCAGGGAGGTGGGACTCGTCGCCACCGCAGACCTCAGGGACAACCGTATCGTGGCACACAAGTTCCTGACATTCAGCCGCAGCAGTCTGAGACTTCAGACCCGCTACAGGATGATCATCTATATGAGCTGCATATCGGCGGATGCCTACCGCTACCTGGACAATCTGAAGACCAACTCCAACTTCAACGGAGACCTCTTCACCCCGCTCCCGAGCGATGTGCAGGGCAACATACACTGCGAAGAGGACCCGGATGCGAGGGTGATAGGCTATGTGGACGTATGCCAGGTCAAAAAGGCCGTCTTCTACCTCGGGGCGGATGCCTACAGGCTCTTTATCGCGCGGGGCGAGCTCAGCCCTTCCTTCATCCCTGCCCTTGTGTGGGACTATGGTGAGGAAGGCCAGAACCCGCTGGACCTGAGGTACTTCTGGGATCAGGGCTATGCCCCTATGTTCGAAGGAGCGGACCCGGACGGCAATCTGGGGGTACTCTGGAATTTCAAAAGATGCACCGATTGCCGCCTGGACGGCGGAGTGCTGGAATCACCTGAAGATTGGGAGGATAGATAATGAAGAAAATACTGTTTTGCGCCTTTCTTATGCTGGCGGCCGGCTTCTCTGCCGTTGCGGGGCTGGTGGAGAGAACTTACGTCTGCACCGACCGTCACACTTATGTTGCCGGAGAGGACGTTTTCTGCTCCGTTTTCTGTTTCGACGGGGGCACCGGAAGCCTGAGTGATTTCAGCAGCGTCGCTTACGTCGAGCTCATATCCCCGGAGGGCAGTGCAGTCCGCGTGAAAATGGCCCTTCAGGACGGACGTGGGGCCGGCAGGCTGCGTCTTCCTTCGAACCTGCCGACAGGCAACTACCGCCTTATTGCATATACGGCTCTGAACCGCAACGAGGAGGATATGGACTATTTCCGCGGCTCCCGCGTGATTTCGGTTTACAACACCCTCAGCGCCTCGAGGCAGGAGAGTGTAGTCCTGGACGCTGCCTCCGCTGCCGTGGCCGGAAAGGACCACAGCTATGGGGCTGCCGTGGAGGGAAAGGGCCGGCCGTACGGGGCTGCCGCTCCTGCAGGACTTGAGCTGGAGCAGCGCGGGGACAGTCTCTTCCTGCGCAACAGCGGCACGGAATGCCTGGACTTCTGTCTCTCCCTGAGCATAAGCGACGCTCTGCCAGACCCTGAAGGTCCCGGCCTCGCCGATTTTCTCGAAGCCCGTTCCGGAGACAGGACGACGCTGCGCACGGATGCGAAGCTCAGCATCCCCGAATATGAAGGTGAGATAGTCTCCATACGCGTTCCGGCGATGTACAGCGGCGTGACCGCCGTGCTTTCCGGCCCGGGGCTGAGAAACGACATCTACAGCTCCACCGTGGACAGTACCGGTCTGGTTTCCTTCTATACCGGAAATATATACGGCGACAGGGACCTGGTCTTCGAACTGAACTCCCGCGACGTCAACGACGATTTCAGTCTGGAGGTGCTCAGCCCGTTTGCAAGCCCGGAACTGGACAGAGACGGGGTGCCTGAACTGCATCTGAACGGCTCGGTCGCCGAAGATCTGAAACGCAGGAGCGTGGCTATGCAGATCAGCCGTCACTTCGGCATCGACGAATATATGGACAGTCTGCAGCTGCGTCCCGACCTGCTTTTCAAGGGAGGCACCATGACCGTATATGAAATGGACGACTACACCCGCTTCCCGACGATGCGCGAGACCATAGTCGAATACGTAAGAGAGGTCCATATACGCCGTCAGGACGGAGAGCCGGTGCTGAAAGTGGTGCCCGGAAAGTCTTTCGAATCCTATTCCTCCATGCTCGGCGGCAATGCCCTGGTGCTCGTGGACGGAGTGCCTGTGTCCGAACACGGCAGGGTGCTGGACCTGAATCCTGCCCTTTTGCGGCGTATATGCATATACCCCTACGACGTCTCGACCGGCAGCTGCATTTATTCCGGAGTAGTCAATTTCATCTCCTTCAGGGGTGATATGGCCGGCCTGCAGTTCCCCGGCAGGGTGCGTATCCTGGACTTCCACGGCGTGACCTTCCCTGTCACCGTCGGTGCCGCAGAGGAGGACAGTCTCTCTCCGGACTACCGCTACACCCGTATATGGCAGCCGCTGCTGCATCTCGAAGCGGGGGAGGAACTCGAGCTTCCTCTCGGAAAGTGCGGAACGGAGGAGCTCCGGCTTGAGCTGGAAGGTGTCGTAGGGCGGTCCGTAGCCTTCTCTACGGCCGCTCTGTTGAAAAATTGAGGACGAAGTCCTTGTATTATCCAAATGATTTCTATATTTGCAGCCGATTTCGGAAATCCCGAGTTCCGGAGGACGGAAAAAACTGTTCGCATTGAGCTGCCGTGCTTCGGTTTTGTTTAACGTAAACCTGTTTTTATGGTACGAAATGAAAAAGCTGACAGTTGTTTCTACGGCATTGTTATGCTCGTTCCTTGCGTACTCGCAAGAGGTTGACGTCCGACTGATCCCGAGGGTTGACGTCAACGCTTATGTCCCTGCGGACAAAGAGGCAAGTTTTGGCGTCGATTTCGGCAACACTTCCTTTTACACGCTCATCGAGGGCACCTTTCTCGAGAATTTCTCCTATTCCATCTCCAATCACTGGCTGTCGGTCTATGACTCCTGGTACGCCGGCGAAGGCTATTCGTCCGCGTGGGAGGATGTCGCAGGCTTGTACACCGGCACATTGTACTCCAATGCGAACAATTGGCTGGACTGGGCGAATCTCACTTACACCCTCTCCACGGAGAAGGCCGGAAGTTTCGAGTTTTCAGCGGGTAAGGACGTAATGGCCATAGGCGGCTTCGAGATCGACGCCTATGATTTCGATTCACATTTCGGTCTCAATTCGCTTTTCTGGAATTATATCCCTGTCTATCAGTGGGGAGGCAAGGTCGGCTACGTCACCCCTGACGAGTCCACCAGCATCTATTTCCAGGCCACCACTTCGCCATTCGGCGGAATGATGTTCAAGGAAAGGCAGTACGGCGCATATTCCCTCTGTGCATACGGAGAATATGACTGGTACAGCGGCATCTGGTCCACCAACTTCGTCCAGTACGGAAAGGATTCCTATATGAACATCATATCCCTGGGCAACCAGTTCTACGTGTCCGATCTCACGATAGGCGTGGACTGGATGAACCGTGCAGCCAGTGCTAAGCACTTCTTCGACCAGGAGATGTCCCTCATGGGAACTCTGAGCTGGAATTTCGACGACAAGGTCGAACTCTTCGGCAAGGCCGGCTGGGAGCGCTTCCGCAATCCTGTACTCGTCGGTCCTTTCTATGAGGACATACTTCCTGAGAACTACATCTTCGGAGGCGTGGGCGTGAACTGGTATCCTCTCGAGGACAGCCAGGACCTCCGTTTCCACGCTCTTGTATCGGCGAACAGTCTCGACGGCACAGTTGCCATAGGCGTTGGCCTGACATATAATTTCAGTGTTTATTCCAAATAGCGGAAATGAAAGCGGATCCAAAGGATATCATAATAGACATCAAGCATATATCCAAATCCTTCGGCGACAAGAAGGTACTTGATGACATAAATCTCTACGTAAAGAAAGGCGAATTCATCACCCTGCTGGGCCCTTCCGGCTGCGGAAAGACCACTATGCTCAGGATGATTGCCGGATTCACCCCTGTCTCCGAGGGCACCATCCTGCTCGAGGGCGAGGACATTTCCGGAATCCCGCCGTACAAAAGGCCTCTGAACACCGTGTTCCAGAAGTATGCCCTTTTTCCTCATCTCGACGTTTATGACAACGTGGCTTTCGGGCTCAAGCTCCAGAAGCTGCCTGTCGAGGAGATTACCCAGAGGGTGAAGAAGGCTCTCAAGCTCGTGTCGATGTCCGACTACGAGGATCGTGACGTCAACAGTCTCTCAGGCGGTCAGCAGCAGCGCATAGCCATAGCCCGTGCCCTGGTGAACCGTCCAAAGGTGCTGCTGCTTGACGAACCTCTTGCGGCGCTCGACCTCAAGATGCGCAAGGATATGCAGATAGAGCTCAAGGAGATGCATGAGAAGCTGGGTATCACCTTCATCTACGTTACCCACGACCAGGAGGAGGCCCTGACCCTCTCCGACACCATAGTCGTGATGAATGAGGGCAAGATCCAGCAGATAGGCACCCCTTCGGACATCTACAACGAACCGGTGAACGCCTTTGTGGCCGATTTCATCGGCGAGTCCAACATACTGAACGGAGTGATGCTCGAGGACAGGAAGGTCAGCTTCATAGGCCACGAATTCGAATGCGTAGATGAAGGCTTCGGCGAGAATGTCCCGGTCGATATAGTCGTACGTCCGGAAGACATCTACATAATGAACAAGCTGGATTCGGCCCAGTTCACCGGAACCGTGACCACCTGCATCTTCAAGGGAGTCCATTATGAAATGACGGTAGTGACCAAGGAAGGTTACGAAATCATGATACAGGACTACAATTCCTTCCCTGTGGGTTCCGAGGTGGGAATGCTCATCAAGCCATACGACATCCAGGTAATGAAGAAGGAACGCACGGCCAACGTCTTCGACGGGGAGATGCTTTCCGAATCCAGGGTAAGGATGCTTGGAGTGGATTTCGAGTGCCTCCCGTGCGAAGGCCTTTCAAAGGGCGACAAGGTGCGCGCCACCGTCGATTTCGATAAGGTGGAACTCCTTGACCATCAGGAAGATGGCGTGCTGGATGGAGAGGTACATTTCATTCTCTACAAGGGCAATCACTACCATCTGACCATACGCAGCGAGTTCGGTGACGACATATTTGTGGACACCGATGACATCTGGGACAAGGGCGACCTCGTGGGCATAAGCCTGCCTGCGGATGCCATCAAGATTGAGCGCAGGGATGAGTAAGAGGAGTATCTGGAGCCTCCCGTATCTGATATTTATGGTGCTCTTCGTGGTTCTGCCTCTCCTGCTCATAGTGCTCTATGCCCTGCAGGACGGCAGCGGTCACTTCACCTTCGCCAACATTGCGAAGTTCTTTACTGACAGGGATGCTCTGGCCACCTTCGCGGTCTCGCTGGAGGTGGGCATAGAGACCACTCTGATTTGCATACTGCTGGGTTATCCGGCGGCGTGGATACTCTCCAACCGGGAGCTGAACAAGTCGGCCGTGACCATAGTCCTCTTCATACTCCCCATGTGGATAAACGCCCTGATGAGGACTCTCGCCACCACCGAGCTTTTCAATATGCTGAAGATTCCGCTCGGCAAGGGTACGCTGATCTTCGGTATGGTATATGACTTCCTTCCGTTCATGATCTATCCCATCTACAACATACTGCTGAAGATGGACAAGAGCTATGCGGAGGCGGCTGAAGACCTAGGGGCCAGTCCGCTGAAGGTCTTCACCAGGGTCACCCTGCCGCTGTCTATGCCGGGTGTGCTGAGTGGAGTGATGATGGTGTTCATGCCTACGATGTCCACCTTCGCCATCTCCGAGTTCCTCACCAACAACAAGGTGAAGCTATTCGGTACCATAATCCAGGAGAACATCAATGCCTCGTCGTGGAACTACGGTGCAGCGCTCGCATTCATCATGCTGTTAATCATAGGAATATGCTCCCTGTTTGGGGGCGGTTCCGATAAAACTGAAGTGGAGGGTCTGTGATGAAGAAATTTTTTGCCCAGGCATATATCTGGCTGCTGCTGGTAATGCTCTACGCGCCGATTATCTTCATCGGCATATTCTCTTTCTCGGAATCCAGGGTGCTCGGAAACTGGAGCGGTTTTTCGCTGAAACTCTATGAAAACCTCTTTTCCGGCAGCGTACAGGGCGGAAGCAAGCTCATCAGCGCTGTGGAAAACACTCTGGTTATAGCCCTCATCGCTTCAGCCGCGGCCACTCTGCTCGGAACCATAGCTGCCATAGGCATACACAATCTCAGGGGGAAAAAGAAGAAGGGGATAATGTTCCTGAACAATGTCCCTATGATAAATCCGGACATAATCACCGGTGTCTCCCTCTTCCTGCTCTTTGTGTTCCTGCATATCAGCCAGGGCTATGTGACCGTGGTGCTCGCCCACATCACCTTCTGCACCCCTTATGTGGTGCTGAGCGTGCTCCCCAAGCTCTCCCAGATGAACCCTAACATCTATGAGGCAGCCTTGGACCTTGGTGCAACGCCGTTCCAGGCCCTGCGCAAGGTACTCATCCCGGAACTGAAGGGAGGTATGATTTCCGGCTTCGTGCTTTCATTCACGATGTCCCTCGACGACTTCGCTGTGACTTTCTTCACCCGTGGCACGATAGGACTCGACACCCTCTCGACATATATTTACGCCGATGCCCGCAAGGGCGGTCTCACCCCTGAGCTCAGGCCGCTGATGACCATCATCTTCCTCGTCGTACTTATACTTCTTATAATAATCAACATCAGACAATCGAGATTCAAATCTAAACAAGCTGTAAAATGAAAAAATTGACAGGCATTCTGCTCGCACTTGGCATACTCGCCTCCTGCAGCACTCCGCGTGAGGAGATCCTCAAGGTTTACAACTGGGCGGACTACATCGATGAAGACCTCATCACAGAGTTCGAACAGTGGTACGAAGAACAGACCGGGGAGAAAGTCACAATCATATACCAGACCTTTGACGTAAACGAAACCATGCTCTCCAAGATCGAGTTGGGCCACGAGGATTACGACCTGGTCTGCCCATCCGACTACATCATCGAGAGGATGCTTATGAATGACCTCCTCCTGCCTATAGACCGCGATTTCGGCGACACCCCTGACTACACAGGCAACCTTGCCCCGTACATAGTGGACTGCTTCAACAACATAGAAGGCTTCGGCAAGAATGCAAACGACTATGCGGTAGGATATATGTGGGGTACCACAGGTCTCATCTACAATCCCAAGTTCGTCAGCGCCGAGGACGTAAAGAGCTGGGACGTGCTCAGGGATCCTAAGAACGCAGGCCATATACTTATGAAGGAAGCCTTCAGGGACGTCTATTCAGCCCTGCTCGTAGCCCTGAACAAAGACGCCATCGATGCCGGAGAGAAAGACCTCGCCACCATCTGCTTCGACAACTCCGACGAATCCATCAAGATGGTCGAGGACTATCTGATGAGCTTCCGTGACGGCGTCTGCGGCTGGGAGGCCGATTTCGGCAAGGACCAGATGACCAAGGAACAGGCCTGGATCAACTTTTCCTGGAGCGGCGATGCCCAGTGGGCTATCGAAGAAGCCGCCGATATGGGCGTCGAACTGGCCTATTCGGTTCCCGAGTCCGGCTCCATCGTATGGTTCGACGGCTGGGTGATACCGAAGTATGCCAAGAACGTGAAGGCGGCACGCTACTTCATCAACTTTATGTGCAAGCCTGAGAACGCAATCAGGAATATGGATGTGATTGGCTATGTAAGCGCCCTCGGAGGCGACTATATACTCGAACAGGTTAGCGACGAAGAGGAGTTCGACCCTATCGACGTAAGCTATTTCTTCGGCCCTCAGGCCGACTCCGTCTGCGTCAATCCTATAATGTACCCTGAAAAGGCCATCATCGACCGTTGCTCCATGATGCACGACAGCAGCGAAGAAAGGACCCGCGCCCTTCTTGAAATGTGGTCACGTGTAAAGGGGGACAGTGCCACCGGCATGACCTTCGTCACCATCGTCTGCGCCCTGCTCGCGATCGCAGCGCTTGTTATCTTCCTTTTCTTGCGCAAAAAGTCCCGCCGTGCCTCGGCACGTCGCAGACGTTAGCATGAAACCGTAGAATTCTTATGGAACTGAACAAAACCCTCTCCCTATTGGGAGCTTGCCTGATGGCATTTTCAGCCTGCAATACCTCGCATGTCTCTTCTGACGACAATTTCAACGACACCGTGGCTTCAGCTTTGGCCGGTGGAGGAAATATAGTCCTGGATCAGATGCAATGGACAAGGGAGCCTATGGCATATTCCATTTCCGGGGACAGTCTGTCGATAACGACTGCTGCCCATACCGACCTGTGGCAGCGTACCTATTACCATTTCCGCAACGACAACGCACCGGTATTCCAGATGCAGACCGATGAACAGTACTTCAGTTTCGTGGTAAAGACCGACTTCAGCCAAAGCCACCGGCGATTCGACCAATGCGGTGTCGTAATGTATCTTGACAGCGACAATTGGCTGAAGGCCTCTGTGGAATATGAGAATGAAGAATTCCAACACCTGGGCAGCGTGGTCACGAACAACGGCTATTCCGACTGGGCGACAACTGCTATCCCGGCCGACGTAAAGACGATGTGGTACCGTTTCTCCCGCCGCGCCGACGACTATTGCATCGAATGTTCCCGTGATGGCAGCAACTTCAGCCAGATGCGTATCTGTCATATTCCCGCAGCTGCCGGCAGGATAAGTTTCGGAGTCTATGCCTGCTCGCCTGAAGAGTCCTCATTCACAGCGCTATTCACCGATTTCTTGATTACTGAATGTATGTGGAAGGCTCACGACGGTCAGCAGCCGGATGAGGAATAGCCACGAATCGTAACAGACTCAAGAGAGCTGTCATCAAGAACGATGGCGGCTCTCATTTTTCTATAGCTTGAGTAGGAGATGCGGCACAATGGCGTCAATCATAGTCTGAGGCACTCCGCACTCCTTGGCTAATGTAGGCCAACCTGAAGCCACTTCGCATATCTGATCAATGATTTCCGGCGCGTTCTTGATGTTGTTCACGGCGGCGCATTCCAGTAGGTCTTTCCTTGTCAGACCGTCAAACTTGCCGTTGACAGACATCTGGTGTGTCTTTGTCCATGCTCCTTCCGGATTATATGCGAATCCTATATCATATGCGGGCGAGAGACGCCATTGGCCATTTGAGTCCATCAGGAATGAGATGTTCTTCGTGTGGTCGTCCTGATTTCGCAAAACCACATTGAACACGACACGGCGGAACATTTCCTGAGCCTGGGAATATGGCAGACGGAGCCTTCTCATGACATTGAAGGCCTGCTCGTAGGAGTACCCTCTTTGTAGCTTGAAGTCATAGTGGGCCATGCCGCAGAGAGTCTGCATGTGAATCTTCCTTCCATTTTCCCGGTCGAATCTCTTGGTCAGAAAATGGGCTCTGCCATTCTCTTCGATCAGTGAACAGTCTGTCATCTCGATACCGCATCTCTTGACAAGCTCAGAGAATGAGTATTCCAGGCGGCCGTAGTTCTCCGTTTCCTTGAATCCGGCTTCAGCGCTGACCCCATCCAGCTTGATCAGATAATAATCAAACCCTTCCGGAGCGGTTATCTGTCCGGACCGCACCTCGCCGGTTTCCTTGTTGTATGCAATGATTGCCTTTGCCCTCTGACCGCCGGCAGATGTTCCCAGGCGGAGGATCTCCGCTATCGCTGCCTTCCTGTCTGTGTCCAGATTGACTCCGAACCCTTCTTTCTTTGACAGCGCCTCTCTTGCTACATCTACCAGAGAGTCAATCTCGAACTTCATGTTCTCGTCTGTTGCCGGACCCGTTGCCGGTTCGAACTCCAAGGCTCCCATGCACCTTTGTCCGAGGAAGCACAGCGTCTCGACGGGATTACCGGATATTCTTCCGGTTAGTGTTAGCCATTGGTCAAACAATGCTCGTCCATAAGTGTCTGGGAGAGAGTCTGCGAGCATTCCTGGGAGCCCGTTGAAGGTATCCCTGTTCAGATTGCCGAAGGAATATATTCGTCCCTGCTGGACAGGCATCATGATAGGAGATGGCTCTATGCCTTTTCTAATAAAGTCCCTGTCGTACTCGAATCTTGCCACATTATACGATTCGTCCCATCGGAATGTTCCCATGTCCATTCCGAAGATTTTTACCTTTGCTACATCTACCATTCCGATTCCTCCTTATTGACTTTAAGTTTGCCGACTGCGCGCTTGCGAGTCTGCTTTTTCGCCTTGTTTACCATCTCATAGTATTCGCTTGGACTGAGCTGTTCCTCTTCAAAAAGCTGGCTGATGGACTCCAGCATCCCGAGAGTGCGCAATATGCGTAGCAGGGTGTCGAATGACCCGATTTCCCCATTCTCCACCTTCTTTACCGAAGACAAAGAAATGGAAGCTGCCTCTGCCAGGCTCTGCTGAGTGATGTTTCTTTTCAGTCTGATTGCCTTTAACTTCTCTCCGATACGCTTGCTCAGCTGAGTGTCAGAAAGTGTGTATATATCATCCATTATAGCTTTATATTAAACTATTACAATGCAAATATAGTTGTTATAGTTTAATTTGCAACTATTGTGCAGATAATTAATTCAGTCAAAATATTCTTATGGAATCTGATTTTGTAGCCTTCCCTTTTATTATTGGGAAGGCTATATACAAAAAGGGGAAGTTCACACAAGGATTCTGGAGATTTGCTGGGTTTTCGTGCATTGATTCTTGAATTCAAGCCCAGACTTGGGAATCGATGCATAGATTCAAGAGATTTCCGGGGTTTCCGTGCATCGATTCTGGATTTCAGGCCC
>SFMG01000006.1 GCA_004554455.1 Bacteroidales bacterium
TGGCTGCATCGATTCGCAAGTTTGAGCTTGAAATAGAGAATCGATGCACGGATTGCCCCTGTTTTGACCTTATGGCTGCATCGATTCGCAAGTCTGGGCCTGAAATCAAGAATCACTGCAGTGCCATCGTGCCGGCAAGTAGAATAGCTCGCCTGCGCAGGCGTTGCCGCAACGGTGCCGCGTCCGATTCCAATTTTCTTTGTTGCAAAGTATTGCAGTTCCGCCTGCAGCAGTCGTTGCGGCAGCGAAGAACGGCCCGCCTGCGGAAGCCCGTTGTCGCAGTATTGAATGGCCCGCCTGCAGCGTTCGTAGCCGCATTGATGAATTGCCCGCCTGCAGAATGACCGTTGCGGGTGCAGGCGGGGACAGGTTGCCACGAAGGCGGCATAATCCTAAGTAAAAAGCCGCCGGAGTGGCAACCTGCCCCTGCCTCCTTATAAGGTCATCCTTAGGTGCCATCTCGCCTTACAGGGTCATCCTCAGGTGCCATCTCGCTCCACTTGGTCAGCCCCGGTACAATCTCCCTGCAGCTTACGACAGCGGGTGTGGCAGTACTGCACTTTTTTCTGTAACTTTGCAATTCTTGTAGGTGACATACAGGAGTAACACTACAAACAATAAACAGATCCAGATTACCAAAACATCGATGAACCCGACAGAACACCAGAAAAATCTAAATCGCAAGTACAGCTACTGGCATTGGCGTACCCTCATCATTCTGATCATAGGTTATGCCCTTTTCTATTTTGTAAGGAAAAACTTCAGCATAGCAATGCCGGCACTGGAGGAAGAACTCGGCATTACCAAGACCAAGCTCGGCCTCTTCCTGACCATCAACGGAGTCATATACGGCATCTCACGTTTCGCCAACGGAGTGCTCTGTGACCGTATCCGCAACAAAAAACTGATGATGGCCCTGGGCCTCCTGCTTTCAGCAGTCGTGAACATAATAATCGCCTTCATCCCGAGCGTGAATGTCTTCTTCAATGTACTGGATGGCGAAGGCAAAGCCACAATGGGCTTCATCTACCTGCTCGGATCCCTGTGGCTCATCAATGGATGGCTCCAGGGAATGGGGTACCCGCCTTGCTCCTCGCTCATGGCCTATTGGGTAAAACCTTCTGAACTTGCCACCAAGCAGTCGATATGGAATGCCTCCCACTCCATAGGCGCCGGCCTGCTTGCGCTTATGATAGGTGCGATACTCGGACACTACGGCAATGCCGCCTGGCAGTGGTGCTTCTGGCTTCCGGCCATACTGGCCATTTTCGGCGCTGCCCTGATATTCTTCGGACTGAAGAACAGCCCGGAACAGGTGGGCCTGCCCCCGGTAGAGCAGCTTGAAGCCCCGTCTGAAGAGAAGGCACCGGTGGAGGAGGAGAGTCCGGAGCTCAGCGCAAGGATCTACAAGCGCTGCCTCAGGGATCTGGTGTTCCGCAATCCTATAATCTGGATACTCTCGATTGCCGATTTCTTTGTCTATATCATACGCTTTACCATCCTGGACTGGGGCTCCAGCATACTCGTGCAGTTCAAGGGTATGGATATAAGTCTGGCGGCAAGCGTTGTGGGCGCGATGGAAATCTTCGGCGGAATACTCGGAATGCTTACGGCCGGATGGATCACCGACAAGTTCTTCAAGGGTTGTGCGCACCGCACCAGCGCGGTATGCATACTCATGGCTTCGCTCTGTCTGCTGGCCTTCTGGCTCTCTCCTAAGGACAGCGTCTTCCTGACAATAGTCACAATCGTGCTTTCCGCTTTCTTCATATACGGTCCTCAGGCTCTGCTCTGCATCGCCTGCACCAACCACGCCACCCGGCGTGCGGCAGCCTCCGCCAACGGAATATGCGGTCTGTTCAGCTACCTGTCGCCTATAGTTTCCGGTCTGGTCTTCGGCGCAATCACCGAAAAAACCGGTTCCTGGGATATGGTGTTCCTGCTTTCGGTCATATTCGGACTGGTCGGCACCGTCATCCTCGCCTTTATCTGGAAGAAACCGGCGAACGGCTATGACAAGTTGGAAAGGATAGTCGCCGAATGCAAGGCAGAGTGCGATGAGAATCAAGTAATTTGCAAAAAATAAACTATATTTGCGACCCGGTTGACGATAAGTCTCCGAACGCTGGACAATTATATTTTAAAACATATACTATGGCTAACATCAGTACTTACGATTTCGCCGGCAAAAAGGCAATCGTGCGTGTAGATTTCAACGTTCCTCTCCAGGACGGCAAGATTACCGACGACACCCGCATCAAGGGTGCTCTCCCAACCCTCAAACTCATACTCGAGAAGGGCGGTGCCCTCATCATAATGAGCCACATGGGCAAGCCGAAGGGCAAGGTTAAGCCTGAGCTCAGCCTCAGCCAGATAGTTGACGCCGTAAGCGCCGCTCTCGGTACTCCGGTAAAGTTCGCCCCTGACTGCGCAAACGCTTCCGAGGCAGCCGCTGCCCTCAAGCCGGGCGAGGTGCTTATGCTCGAGAACCTCCGCTACTATCCGGAGGAGGAGGGCAAGCCTGTTGGAATCGACAAGGAGGACCCTGCATACGAAGAGGCCAAGAAGGCAATGAAGGCCAGCCAGAAGGAGTTCGCAAAGAAGCTCGCTTCCTACGCTGACTGCTACGTAATGGATGCTTTCGGCACCGCACACCGCAAGCACGCTTCCACCGCCGTGATCGCTGACTACTTCGGAGCTGACGACAAGATGCTCGGTCTGCTTATGGAGAAGGAAGTGGCTGCAGTCGATGCTGTACTCGGCAATATCAAGCGTCCGTTCATCGCCATCATGGGTGGTTCCAAGGTGTCTTCCAAGATAGGCATCATCGAGAACCTCCTCGGCAAGGTTGACAAGCTCATCCTCTGCGGCGGTATGACCTACACCTTCGCGAAGGCCCACGGCGGCAATATCGGCCAGTCCATCTGCGAGCCGGACAAACTCGACGTCGCTCTCGGCGTAGAGGAACTCGCAAAGAAGAACGGCGTAGAGCTCGTGCTTGCACCGGACGCAATCTGCGGTGACGCATTCAGCAATGACGCAAATCAGAAGATATGCCCTGCAAACGACATCCCTGAAGGCTGGGAGGGTATGGATGCAGGTCCGGAGGCCCAGAAGAATTTCGCAGCCGCCATCAAGGGTTGCAAGACCATACTCTGGAACGGCCCTGCAGGCGTATTCGAGTTCGACAACTTCTGCGCAGGCTCACGCGCAATAGGCGAGGCCATCGCAGAGGCCACTGCAGAGGGTGCATTCTCCCTCATCGGCGGCGGTGACTCCGTTGCATGCGTCAACAAGTTCGGCCTTGCCGACAAGGTAAGCTACATCTCCACCGGCGGCGGTGCCCTGCTCGAGGCCATCGAGGGCAAGGTTCTCCCTGGCGTTGCTGCAATTCGCGGCTAAGACGCGGAGCTTTTGAATATATGAACGGTCGGACGCAGTGTCCGGCCGTTTTTTCGTATATTTGGCGCCTGATATCATATATCGAATATGAACCCCATATATATAAAAGAAGATTACAGCGGCTTGCGGGAGGCAATAGGCGCCTTCTGCCCGGACCGGATTTTCGTCGTCTGCGACCGTGCCGTTGCGCATCTGGTGCCGCGACTCGGACTCGATGCAGCCGTTGTGGAACTGGAGGCGAGCGAAGAAAAGAAGTCCCTGCGCACGGTGGAGGAGATATGCCGTGCCCTGCTTGAAGGCGGTGCGGACCGCAAGTCCTTCGTGCTGGCACTGGGCGGCGGCATAATCAGCGATATGGCGGGCTTCGCCGCATCCATCTATATGAGGGGCATACGATTCGCCTATGTGCCTACCACCCTGCTGGCGATGACCGATGCTGCAATAGGGGGCAAGACAGGCGTCAACTTTCTCAGTTACAAGAATATACTGGGCAGCTTTACCGAACCGTGCTTCACCTGGATGGCCGCCGCTTCCCTCGAGGGACTTCCCCGGAGGGAGGTGCTTTCGGGTGCCGCGGAAATGCTCAAGTCCTTCATAATAGACAACGTGGACGGGGCATATTCCACTGCGTTGGAATTCTTCAGGACTGCGTCCCTGCCGGAGAAATGCGATGCTGCCACTGCAGCGCGGCTTCTTCCGCTTGCCAGGGCTGCGGCAGGGGTGAAGGCCGGGATAGTGAGCCGGGACTTCCGCGAGAGCGGGGAGAGGAAACTGCTCAACCTGGGCCACAGTTTCGCCCACGCAATAGAGCACCTGGCCCAGACCGGTGCCGCTGCCGATATCAACAGTGCCGATGCCGACGATGGGACCAATATCAACAATACAGGTGCCGGCGATGGGAACGTCGGCATAAGCCACGGAGAGGCGGTGTCAATGGGCATAGTCCTCGCGGCCAGACTCTCCTGCGCTCTCGGATATGCGCCCAAGGGCTTCGACAGTTCGCTTGAAGCGGATTTCGCATCGGCCGGGCTCAGGGTGAAATGTCCTTATGCTCCCCGGCAGCTTGTGCAGGCGATGAGCCGCGACAAAAAAGCGGAGGCAGGCACGCTTTCCTTCGTACTGATGCGCGGGATATCGGATGTTTTTGTGGAAAAATTGGAGCCGGCAAAGGCGATGGCTTTATTAAATGAGTGATATACAATGATTTGTACCGTACTTCAGCATAAAAATGCCGAACAGATATGGGAGGCCCTCGACAATTGCGAGATGGCCGAGATACGTCTGGACCTCTGTGAACTGACGCTTCCCGAGATCGAGGAACTCTTCTCCAGCGACGTCCCGCTCGTGGCCACCTGCAGGATTTCTCAGAATATGAGTCCGCAGATGGCGGAGCGCAGGCTGATAAAGGCCGTGGAGGCCGGCGCCCGCTTCGTGGATGTGGAGCTCGAGGCCCCGAAGGAGATGTCCAAGCGCATACGCAGCTGTGCCCGCGAAAACGGAACTGTGTTCATACGCTCCTTCCACGACTTCAACGGCACCGATTCCCTGCCGGCGCTCAAGGCCATAATAGACAAATGCCGTTACCATGGCGCCGATATGGTCAAGCTCGTCACCACCGCCCACTCAGAGGAGGACGTGGAACGGGTTCTCTCCCTCTACGATGAATATGAACCCTACGGACTGATCGCCTTCTGTATGGGCGATGCCGGACGCCGTTCGAGGATGGAATGCCTGGCTCACGGTGCCCCATATACCTACGCCGCCTACGCTGCCGACGACCTCGCTGCGCCGGGGCAGTGGACGGCCGATGAAATGTGCGAAAGCCTCTACGGCAGTTTCGGCTTCATCGATGCGAGGGATCTCCGTATGCCGGCATCGAAAAGCTATGCCCAGAGGGCCATACTCTGTGCTGCACTGGCGGAAGGAGAGTCGGTTCTTCGTCACTATTCCCCTTGCGGAGACAGTGAGGCGGCTCTCAGCCTGGCCCGCCAGATCGGTGCGGAAGTTACTGTGGATGAGGACGGTACGGTCAGGATAAAAGGTGTTGCCGCCGGTACGCCGTCGTCGCGTCTCGCTTTCCCGGACGAAATCTTCGTCGGGGAATCCGGCCTGCTCACCCGCCTGGTGATTCCCCTGGTGGCCCAGCTCGCCGGCAAGCCCGTGATTATCAATGGAGAAAAGACCCTCGCGAAACGCTCCCTCGACGGCGTCCCCCAGATTATGGAGGCCTTCGGGGCCCGTGTGGAGTCCCTCTCCGGAGGGGATTGCGTCACCGTGCCCCTCAGGGTCAGCGGCCCGCTTGCCAACGGCAGGATACAGGTCAGCGGCCGTTACGGCTCTCAGCTCATCTCGGGTCTGCTCACCGCCCTCCCGTTCGCATCAAAGAATACGACCGTGGCGGTCAGCGAGCCGAAGAGCATTCCATATATGTATATAAGCCTGGAAGTGCTGCGCAAGTTCGGGGTAAAGGTGGCGAACGATATGCTCGGAGGCCCCGACTTCCTGGAATCCGGCGACTGGAACCTCTGCAGCGGCATAGACTTCAAAGTCAAGGGCGGCCTGCACTACAGGGCGGCGGAACTTGACCTGGAAGGCGACTGGAGCGCGGCAGCAAACTTCCTGGTGGCAGGTGCCGTCTTCGGCCGGGTGGAGATAGAAGGGCTGGACACGAACTCGCTGCAGGCGGACCTCTCCATAATGGATATACTTATGGATGCCGGCGCAAGCCTCTCCCAGACCGACGATTCGAAGGGCACCATAGTCGCCCAGAGGGCTCCGCTTTCGGCTTTCAGTGCCGACGCCTCCAACTGTCCCGACCTTTTCCCTATAGTCGCGGTGCTCGCGGCCTTCTGTCAGGGCGAAAGCCATATAGCCGGAGTAGGCCGTCTGGCCCACAAGGAAAGCGACAGGGGCAAGGCCATACTTGAAATGCTCACCCTGCTGGGTGTGGAGGCCGGCATCATAGGGGATGAACTGGTCATTCAGGGCGAATCCCTCGCCAGGCGCCTGCTCTGCGGCAGGATGCTTCAGGGCGGCAGATTCTCCTCCCATCACGACCACCGCATGCTGATGGCCCTGAAAGTGGCCTCGCTTGCCGCGGATTCTCCGCTTGTCATCGATGACGAGGACTGCGTTTCCAAGTCGTTCCCGGAATTTAACCAAATGTTTGAACAGCTATGAACAGTTTCGGCAGGATTTTCAGGGTCTCCATCTTCGGGGAGTCCCACGGACCTATGATAGGATGCACCATAGACGGTGTGCTTCCGGGCTTGAAGATTTCGGAAGAGGAGATGATGAAGGAAATAGCCCGCCGCAAATCGGGAGGGCTGGGAACCACGCCCCGTGTGGAAGAGGACAGTCCCTGCCTGGTGAGCGGAGTGCTGGACGGAGTGGCCACAGGCGCTCCTCTTACCATAGTGTTCCTCAACAACAATACGCGCTCCCAGGACTACAGCCAGCTGCTGTCCACTCCCCGTCCGGGTCACGCCGACCTGACTGCGGCGGTCAAGTATTTCGATTTCCAGGACTATCGCGGCGGAGGGCATTTCTCCGGCCGCCTCACCCTGCCCATAGTGGCAGCCGGCTATATAGCCAAGCAGATGTTGAAGGATATGAGCATTTCCGCCGAGCTCATAGAGGTGGGCGGAGTCGTTCCGAAGCTGCCGGCCCATGCCAAGAATGACCCGGAGGTAAAGAAAAAGCTCCAGGAAGCCATAGCCGAAGGGGATTCCCTGGGGGGAATAGTGGAGTGCACCATCAAGTGTCAGAATCTGCTCATAGGTCTCGGAGAACCGTTCTGGGATTCCCTGGAGAGTCTGATTTCTCACGCAATCTTCTCCATTCCGGGGGTGAGGGGCATAGAATTCGGGGACGGTTTCGCCGCTTCCAGGATGAAGGGATCCGAACATAACGACCCGATAGGAGCGGATATGCTTCCTGTCAAGAACGGCGCCGGCGGAATCAATGGCGGCATTTCGAATGGTGCTCCCATAGTGTTCCGGGTTGCTTTCAAGCCGACCTCAAGCATTTCCAAGCCTCAGGTCACCTTCAACTTCGAGAGCAAGCAGATGGAGGCGCTTCAGATAAAAGGAAGACACGACGTATGCTTTGCCCTGCGTACGCCTGTCATTGTGGAAGCCATGGCGGCCATTGTGATGGCCGACCTTTCAGCACTGAACGATTCGGCCTGTCTGCCTCTGGAAGATGCCGAGGACGATGAGGATTAGTAATCCTTGAAGATTGCTCAGTACAGCAGATCCTCTACGGATTCGCCGAGTTCGGCGAAGATGTCACCCAGTTCCCCGGCGCCGAGCAGCCCTGCCAGACTGAGGCCTGCGACAGCCAGGACCACGGCAATCTCGATGATGTCGATTGTCGTGATTACGAGGCCGGCTATTGCCGAGCCGCGTGGAGCGCGGAATACTCCGATGAATGAGAAAATAAAGGCGAGGATTACGCCAATCCATCCGAACACCGGAATCCAGCCGATGAATATCGAGATGATGGCGAGGGTAAGTCCGGCTTTGCCGAAACCGTTGGATCTTTCTTCCATAGTATCGAATATTACTTAAAAGAGGTTGACAATCCGTCAACCTCTTGTATGTCGGGGTACTCCGACTCGAACGGAGGACCACCTGGTCCCAAACCAGGTGCGCTAGCCAACTGCGCCACACCCCGGATTCCCGTAATGGGATTGCAAAGATACGCAGCTTTTTTGAATTCGCAAATATTTCAAAGGAATTTTTGCCTATCTTTGGACATAATCTTCAATTGGAAAAATGATAGAAGCCAAGGGAATAAGGAAGTCATTCGCCTCTCTGGAGGTGCTCAAGGGCATAGACTTCAGCTGTGCCAAGGGGGAGATCGTGGCGATAATGGGTGCCAGCGGAGCCGGAAAGTCCACGCTGCTCCAGATTCTCGGAACGCTGTCCACTCCGGATTCGGGCAGTCTGAGCATAGACGGCACGGACGTACTCTCGCTCAGGGGAGGGGAGCTGTCTGCCTTCAGGGGAAGGAAAATAGGCTTCGTGTTCCAGTTCCATCACCTGCTTCCGGAGTTTACTGCCCTGGAGAATGTAATGATGCCTGCGCTTATTGCCGGACAGGCGGAGAAGGCCGCCAGGAAAAGGGCCGGGGAGCTCCTGGACGAGCTAGGGCTGGCGGAAAGGGCGGAACACAAGCCCTCGCAGCTTTCCGGCGGAGAGCAGCAGAGGGTTGCCATAGCCAGGGCTCTGATCAATGACCCGGCCGTGATATTCGCTGACGAGCCTACCGGCAATCTGGACTCGGTGACCAAGAAGGAGATACAGCAGCTTTTCCTGGACCTGAGGGCGTCCCACGGCCAGAGCATAGTAATAGTCACCCACGACCCCGAACTTGCCTCGGCCTGCGACCGCTGCCTCAATATGAAGGACGGCCTCTTCGTATAGCATTTTTCAAAAAATACCCAGGCTTCCAAACTGCTTCCCGATGTCCGAATTCCGCTTCAAGCGCTTTTCCGTGCGCAATGAACTCTCCTCCATGAAGGTAAACACCGACGGGGTGCTGCTCGGAGCGGCCGTTACGCTCGAGCCGGCTCCGGTCAGCGTGCTGGACATAGGCAGTGGCACCGGAACCATAGCCCTGATGCTGGCACAGAGACTGGAGGGCCGTTGCCGTATCGACGCGGTGGAGATAGACGCCCCGTCAGCTGCGGAGGCAACGGAGAACTTTGCCGCCTCGCCCTGGGCCGGCAGCCTTTCGCTGCATCACTGCGCCCTGCAGGAATATATGCCAGAAAGTGAATACGACCTGATAGTCACGAACCCGCCTTATTATGATGCGTCGCTGAAGAATCCGGATGACCGCAAGGCGGCCGCGCGCCACTGCGACAGTCTGAGTTTCGACGAGATTGCGCTATTCGCGCAGGAGCATCTCAGCTCCGGAGGCCGTCTGGCAATGGTGCTGCCGTCCGATTCGCTGAACGCCCTGCTGCGTACGGCCCGCTCCCGCTCCTTATATCCCTACAGGCTGCTTTCAGTGCGCACCACGGCCCGCAAGGCGCCGCGGAGAGTCATAGCCGAGTTCAGCCGCAGCCGCCGCGAGACGCTGCAGGAGGAGCTCTGCATAATGGAAGAAGGGCGCTACACCGACCGGTATATCGCCCTTCTCAAGGATTTCTATCTCAATTTCTGATTCAGTTGCGAGGCTTCTGCGGTCTCTGTACGTCGGGGCCTCCCTTGCCTCTGTTCAGCTTGTGTATCTGGTTGCGGCGGAATCTTTCCTCTGCCACCAGAAGCTTGGCGGTCATCTCGTCCCCAAAGCGTTTCCTGAGTTCCTCGACCGCCGCGTTGTTGGCCTTTGAGAGCTTGTCCTCGGCCTCCATCAGATTGTCCACCAGGGTCTTGTAATCGGCGCCTTCCGTTTTGCGGGCTTTTTCGAGGGCTATGCGGCAGTCCATAACCGCCTTGTTGGCCAGCCACTGCTTCTGGCTTATCTTGTCGTATGCCTTCCAGAATTTTTCGGCTTTTTCTTCGGAAAGCATCAGTTCCTGCTCGAAGAAGGCTTTTTTCTCGGCCTTCATTCTTTCCTTCCAGTCTTCCTTCTGGCACTGGTTTTCTTTCTGATGTCCGTTTTCAGTGCCCCGGCTGTTCTGTCCAGAGGCAAGTATGGATACCGCCATAAGGCAGGCGGCGGCCACTGTGATTCTGATTCTATTCATAATTCTCAAGGTATGCGATCTCCGCGCTGCTGATGTCGGCGGAAATCAGGTAATTGATAATGTCTTCCTCGGAAACCTGGCCGGCGTTTGTGATTTCCCGGGAGACGTATTGTGTTTCTATGCCCTTTTCGCGTCCGTACCTTATGACGGCACTGCCTGCCAGGGCTATCAGCACGAAGGATGCCGCCATTGCGGCGTATGGGGCTGCGATACGGAAGAAACTTCTTTTTTCCTCCGCGGCCTTGCATCTGTCGGCTATCCTTCCGGGCAGTTCATCGAAATATCCTTCCGGAACGCTGTATGCCTTCTCTTTGAGCCTGCTGTCCCCAAGTATGTCCCTGTTCTGTTTCATATTGATTTGACAACTTAATTATCAAAAGGTTAAATCTGTATGCTTATCAAAAAATCTTTTCGAGGCGTTCCCTCACCTTCTTGGAGGCGTGATGATACGAGGCCTTGAGCGAGCCCACGGAGATCCGGGTGATTTCTGAAATCTCTTCGTAGGGCATCTCCTCGAAATAGCGCAGTACGAAGACCTGTTTCTGCTTGTCCGGGAGGGAGTTGATCGCCTTCTGAACCTCGCGCTGGAGGGCGTCTCCGTTGAAGTGTACGTCTTCGTCCGCCTGCCTGTCCAGCAGGGTCTCGAGGCTCTCGGCGCTGAGCAGTGCCCTGAGTCGCTTTTTGCGCAGTAAATTCAGGGTTTCGTTGGTCGCTATCCTGTAAATCCAGGTGTACAGGCTGCTTTCGGAGCGGAAGCCGGGCAGGGCTTTCCACACTTTTATGAATATATCCTGAAGCAGGTCGTCGCTGTCTTCGTGGCTGCAGGTGAAGCGTCTCACGTGCCAGTAGATGCGCTCTCCATAGCTTTGAACTATGGCGTTGAAAGCCGCTTCGCTGTCTCCGGAAGCGTATATTTCCATTATTTCCCTGTCAGTCATATCTCAATAGACAGTTTTGCGCCCCTAAGGTTTAAACATAGTTCTTATTTGAAGATTACATAATTAGGTGGAACGGCAAAAAGTCGCTATCTTTACCGAGTTTGGTTAGGCAAACATACGCAATAATAAGAAAATTTAAAGATATATGGCAAACTCAGTATCCCTTCTCAATCGTGCGGCGGACAACATCCGCATACTTGCAGCGGCAGCAGTCGAAAAAGCCAAGTCCGGCCATCCGGGCGGAGCGATGGGCGGAGCGGACTTCATCAATGTCCTCTATTCCGAGTATCTCAGGTACGATCCTGAAAACCCGAACTGGGAGGCCCGTGACCGTTTCTTCCTCGACCCGGGACACATGGCTCCGATGCTCTATGCCCAACTTTGTCTCTGTGGCAAGTTCACTCTCGATGAACTCGCTTCCCTGCGCCAGTGGGGTTCTCCGACCACGGGACATCCGGAACTCGACGTGATCCGCGGCATCGAGAATACCTCGGGCCCTCTCGGCCAGGGCCATGTCTTTGCCGTAGGAGCGGCCATTGCGGCCAAGTTCCTCGCGGCCCATACGGGCAATCCGAGCTTCGCGAAAGAGAAGATATATGCCTATATTTCGGACGGCGGCATACAGGAGGAAATCAGCCAGGGCGGCGCCAGGGTGGCGTCTATGCTCGGACTGGACAACCTCATAATGTTCTACGACTCCAACGACATCCAGCTCTCGACCGAGACCAGGGAGGTGATGAACGAGGATACGGCCGCCAAGTACCGCGCCCTCGGCTGGGAGGTCTTCGAAATCTGCGGCAACGATGCCGTGCAGATACGTGAGGCCCTTGACAAGGCCCTGACGGTGAAGGGTAAGCCAAGTCTCATAATAGGCAAGTGCATAATGGGCAAGGGTGCCCTCAAGGCTGACGGAAGCTCCTATGAGGCCTCCTGCAAGACCCACGGAGCCCCTCTGGGCGGGGACGCCTTCGTCAACACCGTGAAACATCTCGGCGGTGACCCTGAGCAGCCTTTCGCCATATTTCCTGAGGTTGCAGAGCTTTATGCACAGCGCAGGGAGGAACTGAAGGCCATCTGCGCCGGGCGTCACGCCGAAGAGCAGGCCTGGGCTGCCGCAAATCCGGAAAAGGCGGCGCAGCAGGCGGCCTGGTTCAGCGGAAAGGCTCCTGAAATCGACTGGAACGCCGTTGTCCAGAAGAACAACGATGCGACCCGCAGCGCCTCGGCAGCCTGCCTCTCAGTCCTCGCCGAGCAGGTTCCTAATATGATATGCGCTTCCGCGGACCTTTCCAACTCCGACAAGACCGACGGCTTCCTCAAGAAGACCCGCGCGCTGACTGCAAACGACTTCGGCGGCGCCTTCTTCCAGGCCGGTGTGGCCGAGCTTACGATGGCCTGCTGCTGCATAGGTATGGCACTTCACGGCGGCGTGATCGCGGCCTGCGGCACTTTCTTCGTATTCTCCGACTATATGAAACCGGCCGTCAGGATGGCGGCTCTGATGGAACTTCCTGTCAAGTTCATCTGGACTCACGATGCCTTCCGTGTGGGTGAGGACGGCCCTACCCACGAGCCGGTGGAGCAGGAGGCGCAGATACGTCTGATGGAGAAGCTCCGCAACCACCATGGCGAGCCGTCCATGCTGGTGCTCCGCCCTGCCGACGCCAGGGAGACCACGGAGGCATGGAAACTCGCGATGCAGAACGTGAAGACACCTACGGCCCTCATACTGAGCCGTCAGAATATATTGGATCTGCCGGAGGGCAACGACTACTCCCTCGTGGAGAAGGGCGGTTACATAGTCGCCGGCTCTGATGAGAACCCGGATGTGATACTCGTGGCTACCGGCTCGGAGGTTTCCACCCTCGCCCAGGGTGCGGAGCTGCTCCGCCGCGACGGCAGGAAGGTCAGGATAGTATCCGTGCCTTCCGAGGGTCTCTTCCGTTCCCAGAGTCCTGAGTACCAGGAGTCCGTGCTTCCTCGCAACGTGAAGAAGTTCGGGCTTACCGCCGGTCTCCCTGTCAATCTGCTGGGCCTTGTCCCGGCTGCTGAAGGCAGCATCTGGGGTCTGGAGTCCTTCGGCTTCTCCGCCCCTTACAAAGTGCTTGACGAAAAGCTCGGCTACACCGCCGAGAACGTATATGCACAGGTCAACAAGCTTTTCTGACAACAATGGACAAAATCCGCAATTTCTGCATAATAGCCCATATCGACCATGGCAAGAGCACCCTGGCCGACAGGATGCTCGAAATCACCGACACCCTGGCGGCCCGTGAAATGGAGAACCAGGTGCTCGACTCTATGGACCTCGAAAGGGAGAAAGGCATAACCATAAAGAGCCACGCCATTCAGATGGACTATGTTTACAAGGATGAGAAATATGTCCTCAATCTGATTGACACTCCGGGCCACGTGGACTTCTCCTATGAGGTCTCCAGAGCAATCGCCTCCTGTGAAGGGGCGCTGCTGGTCGTGGATGCCACCCAGGGAATACAGGCTCAGACCATTTCCAACCTCTATCTTGCAATAGAGCATAATCTGGAGATTATCCCTGTGCTGAACAAGATAGACGTTGACTCGGCAATGGTTGAGGTGGTCACGGACCAGATCGTGGACCTCATAGGCTGCGACCCGTCCGAGGTGCTGCGCTGTTCCGCCAAGACAGGTGAGGGCGTCAGGGAAATACTGGACGCGATATGCGAAAGGGTTCCCGCCCCTGTGGGTGACCCGCAGGCCCCTCTCCAGGCCCTCATCTTCGACTCCGTGTTCAACTCCTTCAGGGGCATCATCGCCTACTTCAAGGTCAAGAACGGCAGCGTGCGCCGTGGACAGAAGGTCAAGTTCTACAACACGGGCAAGGAATATGAGGCGGATGAGGTCGGAGTGCTCAAAATGAAACTCTGTCCGCGCGACGAAATACCTTGCGGCAGCGTGGGTTACATAATCTCGGGAATAAAGACTGCTGCGGAGGTGAAGGTTGGCGATACCATTACCGACAGGGACTGTCCTTGTTCGGAAGCCATTGCGGGCTTCGAGGAGGTCAAGCCTATGCTTTTCGCGGGAATGTATCCTGTGGAGACCGACCAGTACGAGGAACTGCGGGCTTCCCTGGAGAAGTTCCAGCTCAATGACGCTTCCCTGGTTTTCGAACCGGAGTCATCGCTGGCCCTGGGCTTCGGCTTCCGCTGCGGCTTTCTGGGCCTGCTCCATCTGGAAATCGTCCAGGAAAGACTCTTCCGCGAATTCGGAATGGACGTCATCACCACCGTGCCGAACGTATCATATAAGGTATATACCACTCAGGGCGAGTGCATCGACGTCCACAACCCTTCGGGCCTGCCGCCTGTGACGCTCATAGACCACATCGAGGAGCCGTACATACGCGCCCAGGTCATTTCAAAGTCCGATTTCTACGGGCCTATAATGAAACTCTGCCTTGACAAGAGGGGAGTGCTCATCAACCAGCACTACCTTACGGCCGACAGGCTCGAACTGACCTACGAAATGCCTCTTTCCGAGATTGTCTTCGACTTCTACGACAAGCTCAAATCCATTTCCAAGGGCTATGCCTCATTCGATTACCACGTCGTGGGCTTCAAGGAGGCAAAGCTGGTCAAGCTGGACATATTGCTCAACGGCGAGCCGGCGGACGCGCTTTCCTCTCTCATACACGTGGACCACGCGTACGACTTCGGACGCCGCATCTGCGAAAAGCTGAAGGATCTGATTCCTCGTCAGCAGTTCGACATAGCGATACAGGCGGCCATTGGCGCCAAGATCATAGCCAGAGAGACCGTGCGCCAGGTGCGCAAGGACGTTACGGCCAAATGTTACGGCGGTGACATCACCCGAAAGCGCAAGCTGCTCGAGAAACAGAAGCAGGGCAAAAAGAGAATGCGCCAGATCGGAACCGTGGAAGTTCCACAATCGGCTTTTATGGCAGTGCTCAAGCTCGACTGAGCGGCCGCACAGAATATAAATGCTAAAAACGGACGCCCATCCCTGGGAGTCCGTTTTTGTCCTTCACATTATGAAGGCGTCTTCAATGAGACGTATAAGATTCTTAACCGATGCAAAGATGTACCCTTTTTTCTGTCCCGAGGTTGTTGTCTTTGTTGTTTTATCTGTTGTAAAATGTGTTGTGGAGGCCTGGAGGCCTGATTTTTCGCCGGGCCCGCATTTTTACGGAACAGGATCGTATCCGCTTCCTCCCCAGGGATGGCAGCGCAGTATCCTTTTCAGCGACAGCCAGAATCCCTTGAAGGGACCATATTTCCGGAAGGCCTCCAGCGCGTATTGGGAGCAGGTCGGAGTGAAACGGCAGCAGGACGGCTTGAGAGGGGATATGCAGATCTGATAGAATCGTATGAGAGCCGTGAAGGGCAGTATGGCCAGTTCCCGGAGTTTGTCCTTCATGCCTGTTCCTCCCCGTTTGCCTTGCTGCAATTCCTTGCAAGTTTTTCCAGAAGCTCCCCAACCCGGGCATATATTTCCGAGGATGACATCACTTCCCGGCTGCTGTAAATCAGCAGTATATCGGCATCGATACCGTCCAGCAGCCCCTTCTGCAGTCTGTAGGCCTCGCGCAGACGACGCTTGAGCAGATTGCGTTTGACCGCCCTGCGGAAGAGTTTCTTTGGTACCGAAACCATAATGCGGCTGTGTCCGGCGCCATTGCCGCAGCGGGCGCACATCCTTATAGGGTATCCGCCCCAAAAGCGTCCCGATGCAAGAAGTTCTGAAATGTCCTTCCTGCAATACAGTCTTTCCTCTTTGGAAAGTGTATTGGGCCGGCGGAACTCCATTGTCTTATTTCTGGCTGTCGAGGAAGACTTCTATGGCCTTGGCGACAGAAGGCACCTCTGGGGTCGGGGCGGCTATAGCCACTTCCAGCCCGGCTTCCTTCATGGCAGAGGCCACCGATTTGCCGAAGGCAATGAAAGCGCAGTCCCCCTGTTTGTACTCGGGAAAATTCTCGTAAAGGGATTTCACATCGTAGTTGTTGTAGAGCACGATGAGCTGGAACTTGGAAAGGTCGAGCCCCCTGATGTCCTGTGACACAGGTTTTACGAGCATAGCCGGTGTGAAGTCGAGTTTCGCGGCGGTGAAGGCGCGCGTGAAGTCATTGCCGCTGGAACCGGAGGTGGCAAGCAGGAATCTCTCGCCCGAATGCTTGCTGCCGATTTCGGCAATCAGGCTGTCGGCCGTGCCGCTGCCGAAGAAGATTTTCCTCTTCCTGTAAACAATGTATTTCTGCAGGTATTTCGCCACCGACTCGGTGGAGCAGAAATATTTCATTGTTTCCGGAACCTTGATGCGCAGTTCCTCGCAGAGATGGAAATATGCGTCTATGGCAGTCTTCGAGGAAAAGACAACAGCCGTGTAGTCCAGCACGTTGATACGCTGGGAGCGGAACTCCTTGGAACTCACCGCTTCGATCACGAAGAACGGGTTGAAACTTATCTTCACGCCATAGGCCGCCTCTATTGCCGGATAAGGGGAAGACGCAGCGAGGGGCGCGTGCTGGGATATGAGAATATCGGTCACTTTCATATCTTTGTATCTGTCAGAAAACAATTGCTGCCGCCAGTACAGCTGCAGTGGGGAGCAATTCGAGGGCGCAAAGATACAAAAAACTTGAGAAAGCGCCGTTCGCGGATGCGAAAATCTGTGCTTTGCGTATGAGGTATATGAGATAGCAGACGGCGATTGTGATTCTCGCTGTTCCGGCTATGGTCCCGTCTTCAGCTCCGATTGTGGAACATATCCCCGCCGCTGCCATTATCAGCACGGACGCCACTATCGCAAAATTGCGGAAGGAGTGGAGGTAGGCCTTGTAGAGCCGTTCGCCGCAGCGTCCCCTACCCATAGGCAACTGGATGGCGAAGCGTATCAGCGCAATGAGCAGGAATATCCCCGCCGTGATGGCAAGACTGAGCTCGGGAGACAGGGAATCCAGGAAGTCCAGCCCGAAAATGTTGTAGCGCGAGGCTATGAGCACGTCCGGAAGGATCAGTATGAAGTAGATGCTGTCCCTCTCCCTGGCCAGTTCCATGCTCTCCTCCAGGTTCACCGACTCCTTCCATCTCATCACGCAGGCAACCAGGGACGGGGTCAGGTTCACGAAGGTGCGCAGCTTGGCCAGAACCAGCAGCAGTGAGATCAGGCCTATGGCGAATATGAGGGCCGGCTGCGGCATCAGTTTGCTCGTTTGCTGTTCACGTAACCCATCGACTGCAGCAGGGCGAGCACCTTGTCGCGCAGGTCGCCCTGAATGCAGATCTCTCCGTCCTTTGCGCTTCCGCCCACTCCGCACTTCACTTTCAGTCGGCGTGCGAGTTCGGCCAGGTCGCCGTCACTGCCCACAAAGCCGCTGACCAGCGTTACCTGCTTTCCCGCGCGTCCCTTCCTGTCTATGCCTACGCGCAGTTTCTGCCGCGCCGGTTCAAGCGTTTCGACGCTGCTTTCCTGTCCTTCTTCGTATATGAAATCCGGGTTTGTCGAATACACGACTCCCAGTCTTTTCTTCCAGTCGTTGTCTGCCATCTCGGGGGTATATTTTTGCAAATATATCCATTCTATTCGTATATTTGCAGATTATGGACAACAAACATTTCAATATCTGGAACAAGGTTTGTGCGGCTCTGGCCTTCGTCGTGTCGGCCGTGACCTACCTCCTTACGATAGAACCTACCGCTTCCTTCTGGGATTGCGGCGAATTCATAGCATCGTCATACAAACTCGAAGTCGGCCATCCGCCGGGAAACCCGGTCTTCCAGCTCATCGCCCGTCTTTTCACTCTGTTCAGCGAGGGACAGGGAGCCGCAGTCGCCGTAAATGCAATGAGCGCGATCTGCTCCGCCCTGACCATATTCTTCCTCTATCTGACCATAGTCTTTCTTGTAAAGCGCGTTGTGAAAAGGGAGGAAGACGGCAGCTACGCTCTCTCCTCGGCCATCACCATCTTCGCTTCAGGCCTGGTGGGCGCCCTTGCCTAC
The DNA here is from genome assembly GCA_004554455.1 of Bacteroidales bacterium. Taxonomy (GTDB): domain Bacteria; phylum Bacteroidota; class Bacteroidia; order Bacteroidales; family UBA932; genus Cryptobacteroides. Next base: position 18,039 of record SFMG01000006.1, read on the forward strand.
TGCTTCTCGGACACCTTCTGGTTCTCCGCAGTGGAAGGCGAGGTCTATGCAATGTCCTCACTCTTCACCGCCGCCGTATTCTGGGCGATGACCAAATGGTATGATCAGGCTGACGAGCCCCATTCCCTGCGCTGGATAGTCCTGATCGCCTTCCTTATGGGCCTCTCCATAGGAGTCCATCTGCTGAACCTGCTGACCATTCCGTGCCTCTTCTTCCTTTTCTATTTCCGCAAGAAGGAGGACGGACGCTACAGCTTCTGGCAGCTTGCGGGAGTCTTCCTGCTCTCCTGCGTGGTACTCTTGCTGGTTATGGCCTTCATACAGTATCTGCCGAAGACGGCCGCCTTCTTCGACCGCATTTTCGTCAACGGTTTCCATCTGCCGTTCAACAGCGGAGCCGCCTTCTTTATGGTGCTCCTGCTGCTGCTCTGCTTTGTGGGCATCTACCTGAGCTGGAAGAAGGACAAAGTTTGGCTGAACACGGTGATTCTCTGCTTCACCACCCTGGTGATAGGCTTCTCCATATTCTCAATAGTGATAATAAGGTCTTCGGTGAAGACGCCGACCAACGAGTACCAGCCTGACAACCCTTACACCCTGGTGCGCTACCTGGGACGCGAACAGTACGGCAGCAATCCGCTCATATACGGCCAGACCTATGACGCCGCATACGAGCTCGAGGACAGCTGGTACTGGGCACCTATGGGCGACCGCTACATCAAGGCCAGAGGCCAGGTGCATCCTGTGTATGATTCCAAGACCAAGATGCTCTTCCCGAGGATGTGGAGCAGCGACGAACGTCATCGCGACTTCTACGACTGGTATGTATATGACGGCGCTTCCCGCCCTCGCAGCGTCAATGTGGACGGCCGCAGCTATGAGGTGCCGACCATGGGCCAGAATCTCAAATATTTCTTCGGCTATCAGCTCAACTGGATGTACTGGCGCTATTTCATGTGGAATTTCGTCGGCCGCCAGAACGACATACACAGTCCTGTTCCGGGCGATCCGTTCAAGGGCAACTGGGAGAGCGGCGTCGGCTTCATCGACAGGCTGATGCTGGGCGACCAGAGGGACGCTCCCGAGGCCCTGCTGAACAATCCGGGCAAGAACCACTATTTCTTCCTTCCGCTGCTGCTCGGCCTCATAGGCCTGCTTTTCCAAAGCTTCAGGGACAAGAGGGGAGCCTGGGTGACCTTCCTGCTCTTCTTCATGACAGGAATCGCGATAGTCATATACCTAAATCAGCCTCCTTACCAGGTGCGTGAGAGGGACTATGCCTATGCCGGCTCCTTCTATGCCTTCTCCATCTGGATAGGCCTTGGAGTCGCCGCCCTTGCCGGATGGGTCAACGAAAAGCTTGGCAGCGGGACAGCGCGTGTCGGAGGCAGCCTTGCCGTTTCGCTGCTCTGTATGGGCGTGCCTGTGCTCATGGCCTGCCAGAACTGGGACGACCACGACAGGAGCAACCGCTACACGGCAGTCGAGATTGCCCGCAACTACCTGAACTCCGTCGGCGAAAACGGCATACTCGTCACCCACGGCGACAACGACACCTTCCCGCTCTGGTATGCGCAGGAGGTTGAAGACATACGCACCGACGTACGTATATGCAACACTTCGCTGCTCGGCACCGACTGGTATATAGACCAGATGAAATATGCCTGCAACAAGTCGGCGCCGCTGAAGCTGAGCGTCGGCCCGGAACAGTACCTCTACGGCACCAATGAACTTATATATATTTACGACAAGCGCGATACCGTTGTGCCGCTGAAAGACGTGATGGCCGTTTTCCGCAGTCCGAAGGCGAAACTGACCCTCTCCGACGGCAGCAAGGTAAATTATATATGTTCAAAGCGTTTCAGCATCCCGGTGAACAAGGAGAACTGCCTTAAGTACGGAATAGTGCCGGAAAAGTATGCGGACCGCATCCCGGACAGCATAACCCTCACCCTTAAGGGCCGCTATCTGAGCAAGCCGGAACTCTTTATGCTCGACCTGCTCTCAAATTACGAGTGGGACCGTCCTATCAATATGCTCAGCATGGGTGGGGAAATCGAGGTCGGCATGAAGGAATATCTGCTCTACGACGGCTTCTCTTTCCGTTTCGTACCTATAAAGAACAGTACCAAGTCCACGGACATAGGCCTTTCCGACCCGGATGACCTCTATCACAAGATGACGGAGGTCTTTACCTGGGATGCCCTCAAGAGGACGGACTGGCTGGTGGACTATCAGAACTATTACACTTTCTGCGGGGTGATGAGCCAGCGTCTGCTCTTTGTCAATGCCGCGAAGGAAATGCTCAAGGTAGGAGACAAGGCCCGTGCCCTGGAACTGCTCAACCGCTGTCAGGAATGTGTGCCGAGGGAGAATTTCCCTCTGGATATGAGCTGGATGGGCTTCTCCAATGAGCTTATGGTCCTGGAAATGATCAGTCTCTACTACTATTCCGGGGATGCGGACAGCGCCCGTGCCCTGGCCGCCGATTTCTCGGAGGAACTGATTTCGGCTTCGGTTTTCTATGCCGAGTTCTATGACTACTGCAAGCGTGAGTTTGACAGCGAGAGGATGGTGATTGCCTCTCTGGTCGATATGCTTATGGAGGAGGGCGACGGGGAACTGGCCAGGAATATAGAAAATTCATTCAAACTGGCCCTCGGGGTGGAAGACAGATAGAGCTATGATCGAATCTCCTGACAAGTCCTGGAAGGACTATGAACTTGTCGATTCCGGTTCCTTCGAAAAGCTGGAACGTTTCGGCAGCTATTACCTGGCCCGTCCCGAACCTAAGGCCCTCTGGGACAAGACCCTGCCGGAATCCGAATGGCAGCGGCTGACCCACACCCGTTTCACCCCCGGAGCCGGTTTCGGAAAGGCCGGCAAGGAGGACAGCGGCACCTGGAACAGGCTTCGCAAGATGGATGACCAGTGGTATATATCCTATAAGGGGCTGCAGGGTGGGCCGGATTTCCGTCTGCGTCTCGGGCTGACCTCTTTCAAGCACGTGGGCGTCTTTCCCGAGCAGGCTCCGAACTGGGAATTCATTTACAGAAACAGCCGTGAACTGGTTCTGAAGGCCCGCAATGAGGGCGCTCCTGTCCCTAAGGTACTCAATCTCTTCGCTTACACGGGAGCCGCGTCACTTGCAGCCCGCGCCGCGGGAGCGGATGTCACCCATCTGGACTCCGTGCGTCAGGTCGTCACCTGGGCCAGGGGAAATATGGAGAACAGCGCTATGGACAATATACGCTGGGTGGTCGAGGATGCCCTCAAATTCGCCCGCAGGGAGGCCCGCAGGGGCAATCTCTATCAGGGAATTATCCTGGATCCGCCCGCCTACGGCCACGGCCCTGACGGGGAGAAATGGAAGCTGGACGAGTGTCTTTTCGATATGCTCCGCCAGGTCTCTTCCATACTCGCTCCCAAGGACAGTTTCCTGGTGCTGAATCTCTATTCCAATGGCTACTCTGCCGTTCTCGGCGAGACTCTCGTCCGCCAGGCTTTCGGGGGCAGCGGTATGCAAACGGAAAGCGGCGAACTCGTTCTCGAAGACCGTTTCGGGAAAAAGCTGCCGCTTAGCGTTGTTGTAAGGATGCGCAGATAACTGCGTCAGAAACAATATCCCAATCTGAGGACTGCGCTGTTGTTGACAGGGCAGTCTTTCTTTGATATCAGATAGCTGAAGTCCAGGTTAAAGCCTTTGAAGCTGAATCCTGCGCCGAGGGAGGCGTGGCTTGGGACGAGTTTGCCATAGTGGTATCCTGCCCGGATGGCGACCATCCTGTTCCATGAGTATTCGGCGCCCAGAGCAGCGGAGAATTCGTTGTGGAAGTAATAGTCGGCGTCGGCAAGGATCTCAAGATTGTGGCACTCTGCAAAGCAGTGGTTCCAGCCCAGGCCGAGGGCAATCGAAGACGGAATTGGGAATTTTGTGGTTGCATTCTTGCCCACTGCAACCTTTCCGCCCAAATTCACGGCTCCGAGAGTTACGGCGAAGTCTTTTATCCTGCTGCTGAGAAGTATGTCCGCACTCACCGTGCCGAGTTTGCTGTCGGGAGAGAGCGTCTGTCCGATATAGCGCAACTTTACGCCGGCTCCGAGGTATTTGCCGAAGCGCATTCCGAATCCGGCACCTATCATAAGGTCTTTGGGGTTGAATTTCTCAGGTATCGACTCTATTGAGCTGATACTCTCGTATGCTGCCCCTATGCCATAGGAGAAGCCCAGACTGAGGCTAAATCTCTGTTTGAAGCACATCGAGCCGTCCAGGTTGACATAGTTCGTCGAGGAAGGCTGCCAGAGATTCCATCCGAGGGAAACATCGCCCTTGCCTGAACTGAAGGGTGCCAGAGCCGGATTTGCTTCAAAGCCGTGTCTGCCGACGGAAGCGAGGTAGGTCCCTCCCATTGCCGCGGCTGCCGGGTCCTGACGTATCACGCTGAAAGGAAGCGCGACGTTCTGGGAAAACGCTGAGGTGCAAAGCGCGAGCAGCGCCAATATTGTAAATATCTTCTTCATTACAGCTTCACTATTTTGGTCTGGAACAACTTGTCGTCATATCTGCTCCTTACGACATAGCTGCCCGGAGCGTAATTGGCGAAATCGACTCTCATCGGCGCGAAGAGGCTGAGGCTGTCGCTCGCACTGAAGACAGTTGCACCGGCAGCATTGATTACCTCGAAACTGAACTCCTTCTTTGCCCCGGGACTTATCATAAAGTAGCCGTTGTTTACAGGATTCGGATATATGGCCGGGCCTTCGCTGTCATCGAAGACGCCGAGTTCGAACTCGAAGCTGACGTTGGCCTTGCTTGGGTCGGTTGCCACGAGAGTACAGTGGGCGGTGCCTTTCTTCAAAGCCTTGATGCTCAGGCTGTTTCCGTTCGCACTGAACTCTGCAAGCGCCTCATTGTCACTCTTAAGACTGTAGCTGAGTTTGTCATTGTCGGGATCTTTGAAGAGTTTTGTCGCATCGAGCACCAGACTCTGTCCCGGCTTTGCGATGACGGCCTCGGCCGACTCGTCCGCTCCGATTTCCCTCCCCGAGAGGTAGCTTTTGTAGCCTTCTACCAGGACCGGGGTCTCATTTCCGTAGGTAACTGCAGCGTAGGCATCCACGAGAGCTCCGATTTCGTCGCTTGCAGGTACTATGGAACTGTTGGCCGTATTGAGCAGAATATCCCACAGGTCCTTTGCCGTGAAGCCTGGGCCTCCCTTGACCGAAAGCACCAGAGCGGCGACTCCGGAAACCATAGGACAGGCCTGGGATGTGCCGCACATAAAGACCGCTCCGCCACTGCTGTTGCAGCTCATGATATAACTGTATCCATTGGTGGCGGCTCCGCCGGCGAATCTGTCGGATTCTCCTCCGGGTGCGCAGATATCGACCCAGTCTCCGTAGTTGGAGTAGCTTGCCCTGCGTCCGTCCGGTCCTATGGCCCCTACGGCAAGGACAGCCTCGTAGGAAGCAGGCTGGCCGTAGCGCCATGCGTCATTTCCGGCAGCGAAGGTCACCAGTCCTCCCTTCATCAGTCCGACCTGATTGCCCTGTGCATCACAGCCTGCATTTTCGATGAAGTAGTCTATTGCGTCCTTTATGGCAGTGTTCAGCGTGCTGTTCTTTGCGTCTGTCTCTGTCTTGTACTCATATCCCCAGCTGTTGTTGCATATAAGCGCGCCGTTGTCGGCCGCCCAGACTATGGCATCGGCGAAATTGCCGCTTGAGTTTCCGCTGAAGACTTCGCATGACATAAGTCTGACTCCGCCTTTTCCGTCAAGTCCTCCCGCAACGCCGCATCCGCAGAAGGCATTGTTGTTTATTGCGCCTATGATGCCAGCCACGTGACTGCCGTGGTCGTCAGCATCTATGACATAATTGTACTTGACAAAATTGCGGCTCCCGCCTTTCTGTGCCGGCAGCGTGACGTCAGCAAGGTCTTTGTGGTCAAGCTGGATGCCGCCGTCCACAACGGCGACAATCACCTCGGGGGATCCTCCGGTGTATTCTTCGTACACCTTGCACACGTTAATGTCCGCCCCGGCCTTGTATCCTGACCACTGTGTCCCGTCATTGATTATGTGCCACTGGTATTTCATCCCGTAAGGATCGTTGAAAGGGAAACCGTTCAGGTTGGACACGCAGCGTTTCACGCGTCTGACAGGTTCGAGGATTTCCACTCCCTCGACTCCGCCATCAGCTATCTCGCTTCTGGTCTGGAGCACGGCATCGTCCACAACGGCACGATACCATCTGTGGAGCCCCTTTGCACGGTGTCTTTCCTCCCACTCTCCCGCATCCGGGAACATCCTTTCCAGCTTTATGATACCGGCTTCGACGAAGTTGGCTGGAACACCGTATTTCTCGATCTCCAGTGCCGTCTGTTCGCTGACGAAAACTTCTGCTTCGCCTTTGACAAAGCAGCTCTCCTGCTCTTCCTCCGGATTTACCGTTCTTTCCCCCAATTTCTCCTGCTTGCTGCAGGAAAGGAGTGCCAAACTCAGGAATGCGGCAGTAAACAAATGTCTTTTGTTCATAACTTCTCTGGTCAAAAATTCCCAAAGTACACTTTGGAGGGCACTTTGGGAATTTCAGTTGTATTGATAGTCTGGCTGTTAGAAAGCTTTCTCCGCAGAGCTTTTCAAGCTTTTCTTGGAAAATGCCTTGCTTGCGGCCTTAAGGCTGACCTCCGGACGGGCGATATCCGCCGACTTGATTCCTTCGAGACGGAAGCAGGATGCTGCCTTGCGTGAGCTTGTAGCTGCAAGAGAAACCGTGGTTCCGATCTGCTTCTGAACGGCTGCGCCCAGGAATGAACCGTCGCTCATGCTGAAGATACCAACTAATACCGCTGAAGCATAAGAACTAACCTGGTGGCTTGCAGGATCCACATTGAATACGAGAGGATCGGTGCCGTCGGCATTCTCGTTGTTCAGATTTTCGGCGCTGTAAACTAAATAGGCATATGCCTGAGTCTTCTCTGAATTCGCATAGCCATATAAAGAGCCGAATACACTGCCTTCCGATTCATATCCCACTTCCACTCCGTCAAGGGTCAGGGTGAGAGCATTAGGGTCATATACAGCCCTGAAGGTACTTCCGTTCCCAAGGAGCAGATTGTTTACTATGAACTGATTCTCGCTTCCTGCGTAAGTAAGGGTGAAGTCGCCATAATCTCCAATTACGAGTTCCCCGCTGTAAGGCATGGCCGCGGTAACGTAGGTAGCTGTGAGGCAAGTCGTGGAGCCATAGACGTTTTCAACATTGACAATCATTGTATAGGATGTCTCGGCTGAAAGGTTTATATAACCGTTGGCGTAGTAACCGTTCGCCTCTATTGCGCTGACTGCAGTTGTGTTATCTTTTCCGTACTCTGCGCATATCATCTCAGGGGTGAGCCCGTCTGCCGCGCCCCCTTCGATAATGGAGGTCTTGTTCAGATACGCCCTGACACTCTTGATGTCCTTTCCGCTGATCACATAAGCGAAAGAGTTGTAGTTCGTCATGCCGTTCGCCGTAAGAATGTCCTCCGGGAACACTTTATCGATGTCCAAAGCCTGAAGCGTTGCCTCGACTTCCGGTTTCTCTGCACTGGCTCCCGGGAAGTAGAAGTCAAGCACGTCGGCATCATCTGTCTGGAGTCCGCCTTCTGCATCTACCGGGCAGTAAACCATATAGTAGAGACCCGGTTCGAGAGCCGGCTGTATTCTTGCGGCGTTATCGACTATTTCTACGGTCTGGACGCTGTCAGCTTCTGCAACTATGCCTTCGAGGGCAGCATAGACATCCTGATCCTGACTTATGATCAGGTAGTTTACGGCAGCCACGTCATCACCTGTAGCAATATCGATTACAGGTTCAGCATTGCCTTCAGGATCGACGAACATTCCTGAGTAGCTGGCCTCTACGCTGTAGTCGGTGAGTATCGCTCCAGGAAGGTGAATCACGAATGCACCGCTGCCGTTGGAAGTGTAGAAACCACCGTCCTTATAGTCTGCCATCTGGATGAGTATGCCTTTCTGAGGGAAGGTTATGACTCCGTCCTTGAGGGTTCCCCAGTTGTCGGGAGCGCCCTCGAAATAAGCGGAAATGAGGGATACTACTCCGAATTCTCCATATCCCCAGTCCATTCCGAGTCCCTGGTAAGGGATATACACCTTGTCGGGGTTCTTGACGTTCACCATAAAGTACTTGTCCGTGGTGACATAATCTCCCGGCTCATTGTAAGGATACTCAGAGGTAAAGGCGTTCTTGAAATAGAGCATTCCCGGAACATTGGCGTTCTCATAGACCTCGCATTCCCAGGCCTTTCCTGTTTCTACTTCAAAAAAGGTCGTCAGAAGGTCTTCGTGGAGGGTTGCGGTACCGAGTAGTACGTATGGTTCAGGCAGTACGGCAAGCATGCTGAACGCGCTCAGACCGTATGCGGTGGTTGCTTTCTCGTCCCTGATTCTGAAATCGAGGGGATAGCTCTCTCCATCGACAAGATTGTCCTGATTTACAGCTATTACAAGCTTGCTCTCCTTTTCTCCCTTTGCAAAGGAGATTTCGACGTCTGTCACAATCTGGCTGAAGAAAACAGTGTTGGAGTCGGTCACTTCCACGATGTAAGCCGCGTCGGCAGAATCATCGACACGCAGCACGCTGAGACTGAACGACTCGCTCTGCCTGCTCAGGGTTACAGTGCTCGGGTTGTCTGCAGAAATATAAACCTGTGCTCCGGTAGGAGGGGTGGCAGGTACATATTCTTCAGTCGTGCAGGCAGTCAGTGCGGCAATGGCCGCAACTGATGCTGCAAATATTCTGTTAAATATCTTCATTGTTTTAGTCTCCTATTGATTATTCAGCTCCTGTCCAGTTCTTGGTGAACTGTGAAGGATCCGGATTGTTCACGATTGCGGTGTTGGACTGGTACTCGCTACGGGTGATGACGATGTTCCACTGAGGAGAACGTCCCTCGCAGTTGAAGGCAAAGGCCAAAGGATGGTTGGTTCCCTGGTAGCCGCGGGTTATACCCTTGTCAAGACGCTTGTAGTCGAAGATGAGAATGCCTTCGCCCCAGAACTCGACTCTCTTCTGGAAGAACATCTCATCGATGAATGAGTCGAGGTCACCGAGCCTGGCGGTGCTGTAGCTGCCGTCAAGAACACGGAGATCCATAAACTGCTTGAGCAGAGCCTTTGCCTCTGGGAGTTTGCCGCTCTGTGCGAGTGCCTCCATCTTGATGAACCACATTTCCTCTACACGCATCATAACTGCGTCAATTGCATTACCTACGGTGTAGTTGGTGCAGTTGCCCTGTGCAGGGCGGAACTTGATGGACTCGTATGGTTTTGCAGCCGGGTTTTCGTCGTTTCCGTAGAGGAAAACTTTTCCGTCAGCGGCGCTTCCTGCAAGAGGTGCGTGCGCCTGTGCATCAGCGTCAAGCCAGGATGCCTTGCGGAAGTCTCCATCCTTTATCTTCTCGTATGTGGCCTTGTTGAGTCCGAGCTGTGAAAGCGGAGCGTAGCCCCACTGTCCTTCGCAGCAAAGCATAGCGGCGTGGCAGCAGATGTTGTTGAAGTTTTCTGAAGTACATCCTATGCCCCACAGCCAGGAGTTGTTTGCAGCTCCGTTGTTGAAGCCGTTCACAGGGTCCTGCCACTCGCTCTGGGTAAGAGGGGTCTTGCCGCTGGTGCTGATTGCAAGGTCGGCATAGGTGATCGCTTTCTCGTATGCGCCCTCGTCTCCGTCGGCACCCATCTCAAGATAAGCGCGGGCCATGAGACCGTAAACCACTCCGAGGTTAGGAGTATTATAGCCCAGGCTCTTGCCGGCAAGGAGTTTCTCTGCAAGTGCGAGGTCGGAGAGAATGAACTCATACATATCCGAGCGCTTTGCACGAGGGTTGTTGTTGGCGTCCTGCTCAGAAGTCTTTTCGGTCACGATAGGAACGGTGAGCTCCTTGATTTCATCCGGAATAGGGATATACTTGTTCTCCTTCGGGATGTAGAGACGCGCGAGGTCGAGATAGAACGATGCCCTGTATGCAAGGGCCTGACCCAGCTGGCTCTGTGACTGGGCAAGCTCAGTCTCAGGATCTATGAGGCTTATCACATCGTTGCAGGCCTTGATCCAAGGGTAGTAGCAATCCCAGAAGTATGCGCAGGAAATGTAGATGTCTCCCTGAGCCTGGTTCATGCACCAGGCGTAGAAACGGTTGTAATAAGGGTTGTCACCGAGGGTGGCTATGTCTTCAAGCATGAATTCGGTGGCCATGTGGATTGCTCCTATACCGAAATCATAGTGCGCGTTGTATGAACTGAGGTGGCCGGCAGTGCCGGTTGATACCATTGCGGCTGGAATGGAGTTCAGAAGTCCGTCGATTGCGGAAGGCTGTTTGGAAACCTGGTCCTTGGTCTGAGTCGATCCCGTAGGGAAGGTCTCCTTTATACATCCGGAGGCGAGCAGTGCTGCGGCTCCGAGAACGATTGTTGCTTTGATGATATTTTTCATATTCGTTGACTCAAGGAATTAGAAGGTGATGGAAATACCGCCGGAAACGGTACGTACAGGTGAGCAGTACTCGTCACTGGTGGAACCGGTGAAGCTCATGCGAGGGTCAAGACCCTTGCGCTTTGACCAGTAGTAGATATTGTCAGCGGTAACGAAGAGTCTGAGCTTCGAAACCTTGATCTTGTCCATCCACTTTTTAGGGAAGGTATAGCCGATCTGGGCGTTCTGGAAGTTCAGGTAGCTTGCGTCGATGAGGAAGCGGTCGGAAGTTCCGTTTACGTTCTGGTCGTATGCCTGGAAACGAGGAATGTTCGAATCCGGGTTCTCAGGAGACCAGGCCTTGAGTACGTCTTTGTGGAAGTTGTAGCCCGGAGTTCCGCCAGGAACTGTCATAAGGCCTGCATAGCCTGAGTCATAGGTGAGACCTCCGATGGAATAGCTGAAGGAAACCGAGAGGTCGAAGCCGTAGGCCTCGAGGCTGGTGCCGAATCCACCGTAGAGCTTCGGAGTAGGATCGCTGCAGAGATATTCGGTGGCATCGGAGTACTTGGTCGTGGCGACCTTGTCAACGATGTTTCCTTTGTCATCCTTCACGTCCTTATACCAGCTTGAGAGACCGGTTGCAGGGTCAACGCCGGCATACTGGCGAAGCTTGAAGGTGTAGAGAGGAAGTCCCTCGCCTATGAACTTGTTGCCTGAGGAATATCCGCTGTAACCTTCGATGGTCACGGTCTTCCTTTCTTCAGGAAGCATGGTGATCTTGTTGGTGTAGTGGGTGGCGTTTGCGTAAATGTCCCAGACCACGTTGTGGGTCCTCACGAGAGTACCGTTGAGGGAAATCTCGACACCGGCATTTCTCATGTTACCGATGTTGTCATAGTAGCCGCTGTAACCCAGGGACTGAGGAACGGTGAACCAGAAGAGCATATCGGAAGTGAGGCGGTAGAAGCCTTCTATGCTTCCGGAGAGTCTGCCCTGGAAGAGGTCGAAATCAACACCTGCGTTGAAGTTGGTATTGGTCTCCCAGGTGATGTTCTCGTTACCCTTGTTGCTGAATACGACAGCAATCTCATCGTTCGAGTTGGAGATTCCGTATGTATCTATATAAAGGTAATCACCGATGTTGTCATTGCCCTGGCTACCGATGGAAGCCTTGACTTTGAGCATATCGACCCAAGGAACGTTGAAGAATTTCTCCTTGTTGATGAGCCAGCCGAGACCGACTGACCAGAAGTTACCCCAGCGGTGGTCAGGATGGAAGCGGGAAGAAGCATCGCGGCGGTATGAAGCGCTGAAGAAGTATCTGTTAGCATAGTCATACTGTGCGCGTACGAAGTAACCTTCGTTGTTGTATATGCCTGAAGAAGAACCGCATGATGCACCATCGACAACTGCACCGTTGAGCTCGAGGTTGTCCATAGAGAAGAGTTTCTTCTTATAACCAGAGAGGCTGGTGCTGGTGCTCTTGTAGTACTCGTGACCAACGAGGGCGCTCACGTGGTGCTCTCCGAAGGCGTGTGAGTAGTTGAGCAGCTGCTGGAAGTTGATTCTCCAGGAGCGGCCGTGAGAAACCTGAAGCGTACCTCCGTCGGTTACGAACTGGCCGTACCAGGAGTTGCTGAGGCTCTTTCCGCGATACTCGTCAAGAGCCATACCGGCATTTACGGTGAAGGTGAAGTCCTTGAGGAAGCGTACCTCGGCATAGCCGTTGGCGGTCAGGGCATTGCCCTCTGTTTCGTCCTTGTCGAGGGTTACGGCCTGAAGACCGTTGGCGTTGGCCTGAACGGCCCTGAAGAAGCCGGCGTTTGCACCGTTACCGTAGTCGTAACGGATGAGACCGTGGTCGTCATACATATGCGAGCCGTCGGCGTTGCGTATGTACAGAGGATATACAGGTGCGATGCTGTTGGCGAAGGCGAAGATGTTGCCGGTAGATCCGGAGCCCTCCTCACCGTTGCCGTTTCTCCAGTTGTAGTGGGTGTAGGCCATGTTTCCACCGACCTTGAGCCACTTCTTTATCTGATAATCGGCGCGCATGCGGGCAGTGAAGCGGTCCATGCTTTCGCCGAGGATTATACCCTTGTTGTTGAGGTATCCCAATGAGGCGAAGAATGTGCCCTTGTCGTTGCCGCCCTGAACGCTGGCGTTGTATTCCTGACGGATGGAGGTGGTGTAGGCCTCATCCATCCAATTGTCCGGGGTAACGAGATAATCGACGCCGTTGTAGTTCACGACGCGGCCGAGAGTCGCGTTAGGGTTGAACTTGCCGTCAGTTCCGATAAGGAGCTGGCCTGCCGGAGCAGTGAAGATCTTGTAACCGAGACCTCCGTCTGCAAGAGGAGCGTCAATGGTGCTGGCTGCCTTGTAGTAAGCGTCTGCCGGAGACAGGCCCAGACCGTCTGCCGAAGTGAAGTAGTTGTAGTTGGCAAGATAGTATGCCTCATAGTACTGACGCGGGTCGGTAATGTAATCGTAGGTCTGGAGGGCTTTTGTGTTTACACCCACCTTTGCCTCGACGTTCACCACAGCGCGTCCCGCCGCTGCCTTCTTGGTCGTGATCATGATCACACCGTTGGCGCCGCGGCTGCCGTAAAGGGCATTGGAAGCGGCATCCTTGAGAATTGTCATGCTCTCGATATCGGCGGAGTTGATATTGTTCATGTCGCCTGAATATGGAACACCGTCAATCACATAGAGAGGGGTGTTTCCGGCAGAAATGGAACTTGTACCGCGGATACGGAGAGAAGGCGAGCTTCCGAGTGATCCGGAGGATGTGGTCATCTGCACACCGGCCACCTTTCCTTCGAGGGCCCTGGTGGCGTCAGATGCCTGAACCTTGGCGATTTCATCGGATTTCACGACGGTTGCGGAACCTGTGAAGGCCTCTTTTGTGCTCTGTCCGAAAGCCACGACGATGGTCTCGTCAATCATCTGGGTGTCTGGAACGAGTGCAATGTCAAGCACTGCGCGGCCTGCAATATCCACATCCTGTGCAATGTAGCCGAGGCAGGAAACCAGAAGGGCTCCGTCGGCAGGTGCTGAAATCTTGTAGGCACCTTTTGCATCGGTAATGGTGTAGGCCTTTGTTGCCTTGTCAACAATGGCAACACCAGCAACAACTTCGCCTGTAGTGCTGTCAGTAACGACACCGCTTATCTGCAGATTCTGTGCAAATGCGGTCGTAGCTGCCAATACAAGCGCCATAGCTGTGAAAAAAAGTTTGATTTTTTTCATAAGCATTCTTTTAGTTAAACATAAATATCTGATACTACCTTAAATATTAAAGCGTGGACACTGTGTGTCAGTAGTCGAGCGTTTAAAGTGACACTTTTTCCATCGCCATACAGGAGGGGTCGGTGCAGGTCCGAAAAAGGCTGAAAATGCTGAACTACAACGCCGAAAAAAAGAAAATTGAATTTTTTTCAGCCGCACAAAAAATATTGTTTCGCAGGCGGCCCGCGCAAATTCGCTTTCAAATCGCAACTTCGAACCATACGAAACTTGCAATTCGTAAGTAAAGCGGCGAAAAATCACTATTGGACATATTTTTAGTCCAAATGAGAATAATTTTGTTTTTAAGATTAGATTTCTAACTTTGCCTTTTGGAGCGTCTTAAAAAACGCTCGATTGATGGTACAGAGATACCAAGAGTTAACTAAAGGTAGTATCAGATATTTATGTTTAATTTAATTGATCGCTTATGAAAAAAATCAAACTTTTTTTCACAGCATTGGCTCTCTGCGTGAGTGCGATTGTTTCCGCACAGAGCGTGGCGGTAAAGGGTGTCGTTCTGGATGCCGCTACCGGTGAGCCAATCCCTTTCGCAGCGATTCAGGTGAAAGGCACGCTGACAGGTGCTAACGCCGACGCTGAAGGAAATTACAGCATCTCGGCTCCGGCTGATGCAGTCCTCGTGTTCTCTTCTGTAGGATACCAGTCCCAGGAGACTGCGATTGCCGGAAGGGCTGTCATCGATGTATCCCTTGAAAATGACCAGGTGCTCGATGAAATCTTTGTGGTCGCCTATGGTACCGCAACCAAGAGTTCCTTCACCGGTTCGGCTGCTGTGGTAAAATCAGAGACGATTGCATCCCGTGTTTCAACGAACGTGACCACAGCTCTCGCAGGAACAACCCCGGGAGTACAGATGATCTCCTCTTCTGGTGACCCTGCTTCCAATGGATCTTCAATCCGCATCCGTGGTATCGGTTCCATGAGCGCAAGCAGTGCGCCTCTATACATACTTGACGGTATGCCATACGATGGAAGCATCTCCGATATCAACCCTAACGACGTCGAGTCCATTTCCGTCCTTAAGGATGCTGCCGCTTCCGCCATCTATGGTGCAAGGGGTGCAAATGGAGTCGTCCTGATTACAACCAAGAAAGCTGCCAGCAATCAGGCCAATGTGACTTTCGATGCAAAATGGGGCTCCAACTCCCGTCTGATTCCTCAGTACGATGTGATCAGCGATCCGGGCCAGTACTATGAGACCTGGTATCGCCTTATGTACAATCAGAAGCACTATGCAGGCGCAAGCGATGCAGAGGCTTATGCTTATGCCGACAAGAACCTCTTCAATGAAAATAATGGCGGTCTCGGCTACCTCGTTTACACCGTTCCTGAAGGAGAGAAACTTATAGGCAATAATTTCAAGCTCAATCCGAATGCAAAGCTCGGCTATGACGACGGAGTGTACTACTACACCCCTGACAGTTGGTACGACGAGGCTTTCCACAACTCATTCCGTCAGGAATACAATCTTTCCACCAGCGGAAGCAAGTCGGGCTTCAACTACTATGCAAGCGCCGGTTATCTTAAAGATGGCGGTATTATCAATAACTCTGACTATCAGCGTTATACCGCACGTCTTAATGCTGATTACCAGGCCAAAAACTGGCTTAAGTTCGTTGCCAGCATGAGTTATTCACACTCGATTTCACACACGCCTAACTCATATTCAGGTTACGGTTCTTCCGGCAACATCTTCTACATCGCCAACTCCATCGGACCTATCTATCCTCTTTATGTACGTCAGAGCGGAAGCCATGAAATAATGAAGGATGCATCCGGCAGGACTGTTTATGATTCCAACCAGACCAACTTCAAGCGTCCGGCCATCGTGGGCAATGCAATCCGTGACAACGAGGTGAACCGCAAGACTAATCTTGCCGATGTCCTTACCGGCAAGTTCGGACTCGTACTCACCCCTGTCAAAGGTCTCAGCATTAATGCCAATGTGGGCCTCTTCAACGATAACACCCGTTACAACGCCCTCTACAGCCAGTTCGGCTCAAGCGCTTCGGTTGACGGTTCCGTTTATGTAAGCCATAGCAGGACCTTCGGTCTGAACGCCCAGGCAATTGCAAACTACAAGACTGACTTCGGCGGCTCAAAACACACTTTGGATATTCTTGCCGGTTACGAAATGTATAACAGGAAGAGCCAGTCGCTCTGGGGCGAAAACGATCACCTTTTCAATCCATTTGTCGGTGAGCTCAACAACGCTGACGGCAAGTCCAACCTTGCCGCCGGATCCTCGACCAGCGCATATATGACTCAGGGTATAATTGCAAGACTCCAGTACGACTATGCCGGTAAGTATTTCGTGAGCGCATCCTATCGTCGCGATGCATCATCAAACTTTGCTCCTGACAAGAGATGGGGTAATTTCGGCAGTGTAGGTCTTGCATGGCTTCTCAGTGAAGAAGGCTTTATGGGTAGCGCTTCTTGGATTGATCTCCTGAAAATCAAGGCCAGCTACGGTGTTCAGGGTAATGACAGTATAGGCTCATTCCTCTACACCGACACTTATTCACACTCTTATAATGAGGAGACTGGTGAATACTCTCTCTCGCTGACCTCAAAGGGAAATCCAGACCTGACTTGGGAGTCTTCACACTCATTCAACGTCGGTGTTGACTTCGAGCTCTTTAATGGCCACCTCAATGGTAGTCTCGAGTTCTTCGACAGGATAACTTCTGACCTTCTCTATAGCAAGCAGGTTCCACTTTCATCAGGTAACCCTACCGGCAGAATACCTGTCAATGTCGGTTCAATAAGCAACCTCGGTGTAGAACTGGTTCTCGGCGGTGACATCATCAGAACCAAGAACGTCCGTTGGGATTGGAATCTCAACCTCAGCCATTACAAGAACACCATTCTCTCTCTTGACGAAAGCGTTTCAGAGGAAGGTATCAAGGGATCCAACTACATATATAAGATCGGCGGTTCCCTCTACGACTCATATATGAGAAAATATGCAGGCGTCGATCCTGAGACCGGTAAGGCACTCTATGTCAAGAAAGTTTTTGACGAGAGCGGCGAATGGCTGGGGGAGACCACCACTACTACAGATATCACCAAGGCTGAGCAGTTTGAATGCGGCACAACCCTGCCTGTAGTTTACGGCGGTTTCGGTACAACCCTCCATGCCTACGGCTTCGATTTCTCCATCCAGTTCTCTTATCAGCTTGGCGGCAAGTACTACGACGGTAGCTATCAGGCTATGATGCTCACCCAGTCCAACGCCGGAAACAACATTCACAAGGACATACTCAAAGCCTGGACTCCGGAGAATCCAAACACCAACGTTCCAAGGCTGGACGGTGACACAACTGTAGGACAGACTGCGGTCGATCGCTTCTTCGTAAGCTCAAATTATTTGAGTGTCAACAACGTGACTATCGGTTACACCCTTCCTAAGAAATGGACTGACAAGATCAAGTTCGGAAGCATACGTATCTACTGCTCCGGCGAGAACCTCGGCGTCGTAACCGCACGCAAGGGTATTGACCCTCGTTTCTCCATGGGACTGGGTAGCTACACCAGCGGCTCTGGCCTCAACTCCGGTTACTATTCTGCAATGCGCAACATCTCCGGAGGTCTCACATTCACTTTCTAAAATAAAAAGGAAATCGCAATGAAAACAATCAGATATACTTCAGTACTTGCACTCGCTGGTGCAGTTGCGGCCATCTCCTGCTCAAAAATGGACGAAATAGTTCCGGAAGGAGGAACAATGCTCGAGAGCCAGCTTCAGGAGACCACGAATGCGATTCCGGCCAGGGGTGATGCGTCATTCTCCGGAATGTTCACCAAACTGGGAGACCCGCTGTCATTCGGAAGGTTCACGTCCGATCGTCCGGATGACTTCGGTTTCATAATGATGGATTTCTCCAATGACCTTGAAGGACCGGACATAGTGACATCCGATAACGATTATAACTGGTTCTCCACATGTATGGAGTACTCTTCAAGGAATGCAGATTATGCAAATCCTTATATACGTTACCGTGGCTGCTATGATGAGATAGGCCGCGCAAACGATCTTATCAAGATGTACGGAGAGATAAATGACGAAATGCCTGCCGACATCAAATATAAGGTCGCTCAGGCTTATGCCATTCGTGCATTCTCCTATCTGCATCTGGCACCGTATTACCAGTTCAACTACCAGCTGGCAGCAGACAAACCTTGTGTGCCTATCGTTACTACGGCAGATGTGGACTTCACACAGAACCCGAGGGCAAGCGTGAAGGAAGTTTACGATCTCATCGTCGCCGACCTTACCCATGCCATCGAAAACCTTGAGGGATATGTACGTCCTGACAAGGCAAAGATTGACCAACAGGTTGCCTATGGACTCCGTGCCCGCGCATACCTTGATATGGGACTATGGACTGAGGCAGCTGAAGATGCCGCTAAAGCTGCGGAGGGCTACACCCCTGCCGGTCGGAGTGATCTCGTGCATCCGGCGTTCATGGATATAAACGAGCCTAACTGGATTTGGGGATATGATATGACTCCTGCTGTAGCGCAGACTTTCCCTTCTGCTACATCATCGTCCTGGATCCGTTCATTTTCAGCAAATTCATATTCTGCCGGAACCCAGACCTACTCTTGCATCAATAATCTGCTCTATGATAAGATTCCGGATTCAGACGTACGTAAAGGATGGTGGGTGAACGAAGAGCTCTACTCGCCTCTTCTCGAAGGCCTGAGCTGGCCATGGCAGAATGCAGACGGCAGCAAGGGCGTCTTCGTTGGACAGCAGATCGCTACCGAAGAGTATGATGACAAGCTTGTTTTCCTTCCTTATACCAATGTGAAATTCGGTTGTCTCACTCCTGGTACGGTTACCAACGAGGAGGACTGGCCGTTCATGCGTGTGGAGGAGATGATTCTCATCCAGGCAGAGGCTCTCTATAAGAGCGGCAAACAGGCCGAGGGTAAAGCTATGCTTCAGGACTTCGTCAAGAGCTATCGCGACAGCGAATATGTAGTGGATGCAACCGGAAGGGCGTTCGAAGATGAGGTATGGTTCCAGAGAAGAGTCGAACTTTGGGGCGAAGGCTTCTCAAACAACGACTGCCGTCGTCTCAACAAACCTATTGTGCGTTTCCACAAGGGTCAGCCTAGCAACTATCCTGACAACTTCCAGATCAATCTCGCTGCCGATGACGGCTGGCTCCTTTTGCGCTTCTGTACACCTGAGCTTAATACCAATTTCAAGGTTGTGGACAACACAGACGGCAGTGCACCTGTCCCTGGGCAGAATGGAGACCTTCGTGATGGCGTAACTGACTAATTTATTTAGAAATAGTAATTTATGAACAAGATCTATAAATACATACTTGCAGCGGGTGCGCTCGTCTTTGCAGCGGCATCTTGCGTTCAAGAGGAAGGCTTCAAGCCAGGAGAGCCAGAGGAAGACGGATGCTATGGTGTCTATTTCCCTTCCCAGCAAACGAATCTTGTGCTCGATCCGGCAGAACCTACAGTCTATAAGATAAAGGCCGCACGTGACTTTACAAATGGTGATATAGTGGTTCCATTCGAGTTTGAGGCCAGTGACAGCAGCGTCTTCTTCGTCAGCGAACTTAAATTCTCTGACGGTCAGAGCGAAAGCGAAATCACGGTCGATTTTTCACAATCCGAGGTCGGTGTGAAATACACTTGCTCCTTCAAGATTACTGATACTAAGTACGCAAAGAAGTACAGCAGCAACGCCGTGGCCCTCGATCTCAGCATCGTCAGGGAGAAATGGCTGGAGCTCGGAAATGTTTCCGTTTATGAAGACTACCTTTGGGGAATCGCAATTCCTTCCAGCGATCAAAGTGCTGCGGTAATCTATCAGAACGATGTTGACAGGAATCTTTTCAGGATGGAGAATCCTTTTGCAAAGAAATATCCGGGTTCCTTTAAGAACGGTGACGAATGGTTCGTTTTCCGTGTACTGCAGCCTGGTGATGTGCTTTTTAAGGGTGATTCCGCTTATGAAACCAAGATTACCAGAAGGGATCTCGTTTATTTCGATGATTTCAATACCGGATTCACTAATTCCACTTACAATGCGCAGATTTACCTCTGCCATCCATCTGGCTTCAATTCAATGAAACAGAATCAGGACCTGTGGACTTACAGCAGTGTTCTGCAGTATCAGCCGGACGGTGTGACCCCTGGCGTGGTAAGCATAGGCCCTATGTACTATATGATGGGCATAGGAGGATGGAACGGAAGCGAAAGTACTTCATTTAAGATTGTCTTCCCTGGCTTTGTGGAGACTGACTATTCCATCGAAATGGTAGCCGGGCTTACCGAAGAAGGTGTAGTACCTGTCAGCTTCTCTCTTGGTACCGATGTGGCAAAAGTCCGCTACAAAGTTTACGAAGGTCGTCTCAATACCGCCCAGGTGCAGAAATTCAGCGCTGCGGTTGCTGATGGCAGCGAGGAGGGAACCAGTGAATTCTCAGCTGAGAACGACGTCCTCAATATCAGCCTTGACAAAACCGGCGTTTACACCATTGTCGCCGCTACGCTTGATGCAGAAGGAAATGGAAAAGAGGCAGCAACAGCTGAGTTTACCTACCTTGCTTCTGCAGATGAAGGGGATTATGCTGTTGTAGTCAGCTGTGGCCTTGAACTTACGGATGCATATAAAGAGGAGGGTCTTGACAAGAGAAACAGTTGCCGCTATTACATCTATGGTGACAATCTCACCGAGGTCGGTTATGGTATCTTCCCATTGGAGTATGTTAGGGAGAACGGTTTTGATGCTTGTCTGGAAAACATGGATTGGGCCGACGAGGACGCGTTGAGCACCATCAATGACAGTGTCCTCATCGATATGTTTACAGATCTCCAGCCTAATTCAGATTATGTATTGGTAGTATATGCAAGCAACGGCTACGCTTATGATTACGGATACTCGGAAATTACGACTGAGGGACTTCCGCTTGAACTTCTTGGATACGCAAGCTGGACAAGCTCGATGTGGAATGTCCCGGATGGCTATGTGACTGATGTAACCCACGATCCTAATTATGCAGACGAGTATAGGGTGGGATTCGATGAGAACTGGTTCTATTGCACTATTGAAGACAAAGAAAAACGTATAGCCAATGTCCCTTTGCAAATAATGGCTGCTTACGACGAGACCAGTGACATCTATATCATTGAAAGCGCGGATCTCCTTGAAATTCTCGGATCTGACAATAGTGCGCAGGCCCTCAGTTCCTGGAATGAAGCCAAGGATGCTCTGACCCTTGAAGTCGCGTACATTCTCTTAAACAAGGACGGCTCATTGAAAGGAAAGTTCGGGTATATGCAGGAGGTATTTGCAAAATATTCCGAGGAGGCTGCAGTGGCAAGGTGTCTTAAGGGACTTGACGATATAATGTCCGGCAAGACCACGTTCGTAAAAGCTGAGAAGAAGATCAGATTTGATATTCCGCAGCACTGCTACGCTTATGAATATGAGCCAAAGACGGCTGAATATAAGGCTGAGGCCGCAAAGTCTGTCGTAAAACGGGAACACTCCGTTTGCGAGAAGGATTTTGACGCCACTTTGATTAAATAATTCAGTATCAAACACTTCAATTGCCCGGTGCGTACATGCGTACCGGGCTTTGATGTCAAACAAAGATAATGGGAAAAAGCATCATTCTGCCATTGGTGGCAATCAGCATAGTTGCCTGTCAAACTGAACATATTGACCATGAAAGCGATATGGGCAGGGAAAGACAGATACGGTCCAAGATGGTCAGACTGTCTGAGGACTACGATGACAGGGCCCTGCTGGTAAAGCTTGAAAAAGCAAGTCAGTCCTCCTTTCTTTCCGAAAGTGAGGAAATCTCCGAAGTAACACCGGTCTTTCGGCATTGCGAAGCGAATGCCGATTTGGAAAAGCGTTTCGGTTTGGACCGGTGGTTCATTGTCAAACTGAATGACGGCTGCAATATTGACGCTTTTGCAGAAGAGCTTGCAGCATACAGGCACGTATCTCTGGTCGAGTTCAATTCCGTATCGGAGAAATGTTCTTCCGATGCCGCATGTTCAATGGATCGGGATATATGCAGTACCGCTACCGTTCTCAACGACGGGTTCAACGACCCGATGCTGAATATCCAATGGAATTATGACAATCAGGGAAACAAATCCGTATCTCCAACATGTCAGAAGGGCGCGGATGTCAATGTCAAGAATGTATGGAAATACCTTTGTGCCGGGGATCCTTCCATAGTGGTTGCGGTTGTCGATGAGGGTGTGAAGTACAATCATCCCGATTTAAAGGAGAATATGTGGGTTAACAAAGGGGAGATTGCCGGAAATCAGATAGACGATGACGGAAACGGTTACGTTGACGACGTGAACGGATATAACTTCGTGGACGACGGCAATATCAGTTGGGCTCTCCCGGGTGATTCCGGCCACGGCACCCACTGCGCGGGAACCATTGCCGCAGTCAACAACAACGGTATTGGTGTATGTGGAGTTGCCGGAGGCAGTGGAAAAGGCGACGGATGCAAGATTATGTCTTGTCAGATTTTCTCGGGGGACTATGGCGGTTCGGCCATACAGGTTGCAAATGCGATTAAATATGCTGCAGACAACGGAGCTTCTGTGATTTCCTGCTCTTTCGGCTACACCAATTCCTTCAGCTCGGATAATTATTACCAGAGCCGCTATTCCATTGAGATAGATGCTATCCATTATTTTGAAGCCTGCAGCAACAATGACGTCCTTAACGGAAACGTGGCAATCTTTGCCGCCGGCAACAACGGACACAACTATGCTCACTATCCGGGTGCCTTCCACGATATAATCAGTGTTTCCGCCTTCGGCCCAGATTTGTTGCCGACCTATTATACCAACTATGGTCCGGGTTGCAATATCTCCGCCCCCGGTGGGGAAGCCTATCATACCTCGTCCAACTTCAAATCAATGATTCTGTCGACTATGCCTTCTGAGATAAGATCCACCGGCGAGTCGGCCATGGGCAACTATGATTATGCTTATATGCAGGGCACATCGATGGCTTGTCCTCACGTCAGCGGAGTAGTGGCTCTCGGTCTCTCTTACGCAAAGAAACTTGGAAAGACTTTCGACAGGGATCAATTCAAGCAGATGATTCTCTCCTCGGTAAATGACATTGACCAGAGGATAGGCTCAACAAGTTCAAAGACTTATGCCTATCATCAGAATGATTTGCAGATGGGGCCATATTATCACCAGATGGGAACAGGGGCCATTGATGCATGGAGACTGATGATGCATATCGAGGGCACGCCATGCCTTACCGCACAGGTAGGAACGAAGCAGTGGCTCGACATCTCGGAATATCTGGGAAGTGCATCCGTCAGTCTGACCTTTCTTGGCGTCGAAGTGCCGGAAGCGACAGTTGAGGCCCTTGGCCTTCAGCCGGTTGAGGGAGAAATGGCATACATCAGATACGGCCGTCTCTATATCCATCCGAGTAAGATTGGCTCAGGAAAAATCTATATAAAATCCGTAGGTGGAGGAAGCCATCTTGGCGGAGGGGATAACCCTCCCGGGGGAATGGAAATTGATACGGAAATTTCCATAGTCGCCAGGGATATTGACGGAGCAAACGGAACAGGAGGATGGCTATGATGAAAGTTTTAAGAATACTGGCAATGGCAGCAGTGATGATCGCCTGCCTGTCTTGTGGGAAAAATCGCAAGGTCGCATCTGTTGATGGTGTGTGGGAGCTGGAAAGCATTGAGACCAGAAGTGTACAAATCGGTGACGCGGAAATCAGTGTATATCTGAAACTCGATTCCGGCAGATTTGACATTTACCAAAAGGTCGGTGCCGGACGCTACCGTCATTTCGATGGCACATATATCTATTCCGAAGGCAAGCTGAGCGGGAAATACTCGGACGGCAGACCCCTTGGCTCAGTATATGATGTTGAAACGGGTAACGGGCGCCTGATACTCTTTACTGCCGGTGGCCTTGAAAAGGACATCTATGTGAAAGTTGATTCAATCCCTGATAATGTTTTGGAGGATATAATCTAAGGAATGTCCGTTTTTTTCTTAAATTCGTTTTCTGTATAAAATCGAACTTTATGAAGAAAACGTTTCCGATCCTTCTTGTACTCTTCTCTCTTCTGTCCTGCAATGGGGGAGAGATGATTTCCGATCCCACTGTCCAGGATCCCTCCGATATAGAATACCCTGCCGAGGACTTGTCCTCCGGTGGAACGTCTAACTGCTATCTCGTAAGCCATAGTGGAGAATACTCCTTTGACGCTTCGGTACGTGGAAACGGCCGGCAGACCGAGGGCCTGGCACTTCCGGAAGCACTGACTCCCGTTTCGGCGAAACTCGTATGGCAGAGCGCTCCGGGTATGGTGGAATCCCTTGCCCTCGACGGTACCAGAGTTCGTTTCACTCTGTCCGGAGTGCAGGGCAATGCCCTTGTCGCCGTATGTGACGCTGCAGGAGAGATAATATGGAGCTGGCATATATGGTTCCCGAAACAGATGCCAGCCGAGATTGCGACTGTCTGCCAGCTAGGGATAATGGATATGAATCTGGGAGCGATGTCATCCGAGCGGGGCCTCGATGCCTACGGACTTCTGTACCAATGGGGCCGCAAGGATCCTTTCCCGGGTTCTCCTCTGGCATCCGGAGGCTCAGTCAATACCGTGAACGCCCCTGTTTATGACATTGACGGCAATGAGGTGAAAATCAAGGCGTCCGAAATGTACTCCAGCAAGGACAATACGCTCGCCTTTTCCATAGCCCATCCGGAAACCTGCCTCAGCCGCGGAAAGACGGGTACCAATGACTGGCTTCTTCCGGCAGAAAGCAATTCCGCTTTCTGGGGGAATCCCAAGGGTGCGGAATGCGATGGCGACGGCAAGTATATCGAAAACGGCAGCAAGAGTTTCTATGACCCTTGCCCTCCGGGATGGAGAGTCGCCCCTCCGGCGGTATTCGCGGACTTCACTGAGTCGGGGCAATATGCCTGGGTGAACCTGGATGCGGACGGGAATGCCGCTTATGACGCGGACGGCAATCTTTCCGTCTCTTATTTCTTCGGCGCGGACCGTTTCAATGTCTGCGACATCGACGGCGACGGGAAGATTACAATGGGTGACTGGAACAACGGCTGGGTTTTCAATCTCGCAGGGGGCAGTAGCTATTTCCCTGCGGCTATCAGGTATGACGGCACCTATGCAATGCTTATGGGCAGTATGGTCGGACAGTGGGGAACGGTGTGGACCAATGCGTCAAGCAAGGAGACAGAGTCCTCCCCTTCATATACCTCCTTAGCCCTGGCATACGGAATCTGTGACTACAACAAGAAAACCCAGATAACAATATCACCGAACGGTAACGGAGCAAGGGCTGACGCCTATTCCGTACGTTGCATAAAAGAATGAGAAGCATGAAACGAATCATGGTTGCGGCGCTTTCGCTGCTCTTTGCGACTGTCGGATGCAACAAGATTGCACCGGGTGCAGAGATTGTCCCCGAGGAGGAAAGCGCTGACGCCGTGATAGCGGGCAGAATGATCGTCCAGCTTTCCGAAGAGGCGGCGCAGCGAATGGAAAATGGGGAGGATGTGTTCCGCGGAGTGGATGTCATTTCGGCGGAAAGGCTCTATCCTTATGACGAAGAATGGGAGGAAAGACACAGGGCGTGGGGCCTCCATCAGTGGTATGTCCTTGATTATGACGAGAGTATCCCATCCACAAAGGCCGCCGGAGATCTGGGTATGATTGACGGTGTGGTCTATGTGGAGCAGCCACGTGAAATCTACAGCACGGCAAGCGTACCGGACGATCCTTTCTTCAACCAGCAGTGGCATTACTACAACGACGGAAGCCTGGCTGCCTCTTATACTGCCGGCTGCGATATCAATGTACTGCCCGTATGGAACAATTACACCGGAGGCAGTTCCGACGTGATTGTGGCCATTATCGACGGCGGTATCGACCTCAGCCACGAGGACCTTTCGACAGTCTGCATACCGGGCGGCAGCGACGGAAGCAAGAACTTCGTAGATGACAGTTACTCCATAGTCGCCCACGACCACGGGACCCACGTCGCCGGAACGGTAGGCGCGATCAACGGCAACGGAAAGGGTGTCTGCGGCGTTGCGGGCGGCCTGGACGGCAGCGGAGGCGTGAAGCTGCTTTCCTGCCAGATATTCCAATATGATCCGGAGACAAAAAAGGACAAGGGCGGCAATACCTACTCTGCAATGACATGGGCAGCCGACCACGGTGCCGTCATCGCCCAGAACAGCTGGGGCTACAAGTATAAGTCGGCTGCGGATGCCGCGGCGGGCGGAGTCGGATCGATGAAGACAGCCATAGACTACTTCATTGCGAACGCCGGTATGGACAAGAACGGCAAGCAGGTCGGCCCTATGGCCGGCGGAGTCGTGATA
Organism: Bacteroidales bacterium; assembly: GCA_004554455.1. GTDB lineage: Bacteria > Bacteroidota > Bacteroidia > Bacteroidales > UBA932 > Cryptobacteroides. The sequence goes on from SFMG01000006.1 coordinate 44,244, forward strand.
TTCGCTGCCGGCAACGACGGCTGGCCCAACGGCTGGCCCGCCAAATATGAGCCTGTCATAGCCGTGGGTGCCACAAACGGCTCTTTCAAGCGTTCTTCCTATTCGAATTACGGCTCCTGGGTGGATATATGCGCTCCGGGCGGAAATGCGGACGACGGCCATCTCATTTACAGCACCCTGCCCGGAAACTCGTATGGAAAGATGGAGGGCACGTCAATGGCCTGTCCTCACGTGTCGGGGGTGGCTGCGCTTCTGGTATCCTATTTCGGGGGTCCCGGCTTTACCAATGAAATGCTCAAGGAAAGGCTGCTCGGCGGAGTCCACAAGGGAGTCGTCCCTTCGAATGCCCAGATCGGCGATCTGGTGGATGCCCTCGGTGCCTTCGCCTATGGCGGGACGATAGCTCCGGAAAAGGTTTCGTCCTATGAGGCAGAGGTCATTTCCAACAACATAGTGTTTTCTGCCGTACTTCCTTCGGATGAAGATGACGGCAAGGCCTGGGGACTGATGTTACTCGCCTCGGAGAACAGATCCGAACTTGCTGCCGCCGATCCGAAGAATCTCTCATCATCGGTGAGAAGCGCGACCGTCGTGGCCGGAGACGTGAAGGCCGGGGAAAGCCTGACGGGAATCATAGGAGGACTGAGGTTCTACACTGATTACCACGTGGCCGTATTGGCCTATGACTACAACGGCAATTATTCTTCCATATCGGAAATCGTCACGCTGAAGACCCTGGGCAACAATCCTCCGGACATTCTCTGCTCCGAGTCCCTGCCTCTCAGCATAAAGGCCCACGAGAGCGTCAGCTTCAATATCGAGCTCAGCGATCCGGACCTTCACAGCGTGAGCGTGGAATACCTTCCCGGCTCGGAAGCTTCCTGGATCACGAAGGTCAAAGACAATATTTGGCAGGTCAGCATCGACGGCAAGCTGGCAGAGTCCGGAGTCTATGAGGCCTTACTGACTGCCAGAGACAGTTACGGGGCTGAGTCGGAACTCGTGATAGGATATGAGATTCTCGAGAATCACGCGCCCGAAATCAGGACGGAAATGAACGACCTGGCCTTTGACGCCGTCGGCGCCAGGATGGCAATCGATATGGAAGATTATATCTACGACCCGGACGGGGAACGGCTCAAGTACAGCATCAGCATTTCCGACAGAAGTGTGCTCCACATCAACCCTAAGGATAATGTCTTGAATCTCACTACTTTGGACTATGGCAGGACGGATGTTGCAATCACCGCTTCGGATGCCCGCGGCCTGAGTTGCGTCTTCACTTTCCACGTGCTCATCCGCGACCCTGAATCCCCGGCCTCCATTTACCCAAGCCCGCTCGTGAAGGATGGGGAGGGCAGATATATGCTCCATATCAGCGGCAGTGCCCCGGCCGAGACCTATGTGAAGATCAGCTCGTCTTCCGGCAATGTCGTTTTCGAGGGCAAGGGCGAGTCCGATGCCTTCACTCCTTTCAATGTGGATATGACTGCCTGCGCAGCCGGCCTCTATCGCGTGAGCGTAGAGATAGAAGGCAGGCGTACCGTAAGGGATATAGTCAAGCTTTAGTAATCTTCAAATATTACTTGCTTAAGCTTCAAAATATGCTGAAACGATGAAAATTAAAATCATATACGCAGCTTTGGCCGCAGCCCTGTTCACTTTCGGGACTCCTCTCGCCGCACAGGAGGATGCCGTTGCGGAAAGCAGCGCCGCCCTGCCTTTCACAGCCATACAGAGGGACCCGGTTTCCGCCGCGATGGGCGGCACCCTGCTGGGCTCTGCGGCTTCCGGAGCAGCTTCCGCCTGGTCCTCTTTTTCGAATCCGGCTGCATTGCCCTATTCGCAGGAGCGTTTTTCCGTGGGCCTGGCCTACCAGCTCTGGCAGCCGAGTTCGTCAAACAATCTTTGCCTTGGGGCAGGCGTGAACATCAAAGACAAATTCGGAGTGTCCGCCGGCCTTGCCCTGGGCCTGAATCCCGGCATTGCTTACGTTGACGACAGCGGCAATGTGGGAAAGACATTCAAGCCCACAGACCTGCAGGCCAACATAGGTTTTTCCTACCGCTTCGTGAGCTTTCTTTCCCTGGGTGTGAACGCCCGTTATGCGATGTCGGAACTGAGCCCGGAATACCGGCTCTCGGCCCTGCTTTTCGATGCATCCCTGATGGCCTCCCTGGGTGATTTTCAGCTTATGGCCGGGGTTTCCAACCTGGGTACCCGCGCTTCTTACGGCAAGTCCTCGGGCCTGTCCGTGAGCTATCCCGTGCCGTCTTCACTGGATCTCGCCCTGTCCTGGTCCCGAGTATTCGGAGGGGATCACAAACTGGCCCTGGCAGCCGACGGCCGCTGGTACTTCTCCGGCTTCGGCATTGCCGCGTCCGCCGGCGCCTCCTACTGCTGGAGAGATATGCTCTCCTTCAGGGCGGGCTACCATTACGGCGCCCGTATGGACGCCGATTACGCCAGTCTGGGAGCGGGCGTGAAATTCTATGGCGTCGCACTGGACTTCACCATATTATTGGCAGGAAGCTCCAACCCTGTGGCGAATACCATAGCGGTCGGAGCTTCGTACAGTTTCTGATTATCTCAGGTCTCAGGCCTTTTCGACCTTTGTGGACGGGGCTTTGAAGAAGATGGCGAAGAGTACGGCAATCACGAGGGCATAGCCCGCAAAGATGTACCAGGAATTCGGCCATCCGACATAATCCACGATGAAGCCGGCGGCGTAGGAGCCTATGAAGGCACCGAAGCCGTTGGTCATCATCATAAACACACCCTGGGCGCTGGCGCTGATGCTCTTCTCGGTCTCCTGTTCCACGAAGAGGGCTCCGGAGATGTTGAAGAAATCGAAGGCTACTCCATATACTATCATAGAGATAATGAACATCCATACGCCCGGGCCGGGGTTGCCGCTGCCGAGCAGGCCGAAGCGGAATACCCAGGCAACCATCGAGATGAGCATAACCTTCTTGATGCCGAACTTCCTGAGGAAGAAAGGAATGAGGAGTATGCAGAGGGCCTCGGAAATCTGGGAGAGGGAAATGAGCATCACGGAGTGCTTGACGCCGAAGGTGTTCTGGTAGATCTCCTGCTCGCCGAAACTCTTTATGTAGCCGTCGGCGAAGGTGTTGGTAACCTGCAGGCACATGCCCAGGAGCATTGAGAAAATGAAGAATATGGCCATTTTCTTCTCCTTGAAGAGACTGAAGGCCTTCAGGCCGAGTTTCTCGACGAGGCTCTGTTCACCCGATACCGGCTTTACAGGGCACTTAGGCATCGTGAATGCGAAGATGGCAAGTATCACGCTGAGTCCGGCGGAGAGCCAGAGCTGTACGTGGCTCTGGGAGAAGCCCAGCAGGTCCACGGCCCACATGGAGGCGATGAAGCCTATGGTGCCCCACACCCTCAGAGGCGGGAAGTCCTTGACCGGGTCGAGCCCGACGGCGTAGAGGGCGTTGTAGCCCACCGTGTTGTTGAGCGCGATGGTAGGCATAAAGAACAGCACGGCGCCGAGCATCATAGGATATATGGCTGCATAGCTGGTCATGAAAGATGCGCCGACCAGGAAGGCGGCGGTCAGGAAGTGGCAGAGCCCGAATACTTTCTGGGCCTGCATCCACCTGTCTGCGACTATGCCCATAAGCGTAGGCATAAAAATGGAGGCAATGCCCTGAAGGGCGTAGAAACTGCCTATCTGCACTGGGGTGAAGCCGAGCTTGCCGCCCAGATAGGAACCGAGGGAAATGAGCCACGCTCCCCATGCGCCGAATTCCAGAAAGTTCAGAATTCCGATCTTGATACGAATAGATGTTGTCTTCATCACTGGTCTTTTGTGGTTTCAAGCTGCCGCCTTTGGGACGCGGCAACGGGCAAAGATACAAGAATTCACGCAACTTTTACTATATTTGGCGTCTGATTTATTGTAGTATATATGACTTTCAGATTCACCAGGACGGCCACGGATCCGAACAGTGCGGCCAGATGCGGAGTGCTTGAAACGGCGCACGGCAGCATCAGGACCCCCATTTTCATGCCTGTCGGAACGGTCGGTTCGGTAAAGGGAGTTTACCATAGGGACCTCAAGGAGGACATAGGCGCCGAGATCATACTCGGCAACACATATCATCTCTACCTGCGCCCGGGGCTTGACATATTGCGCAAGGCGGGCGGACTGCACCGCTTCGAGAGCTGGGACAGGCCCATACTCACGGACAGCGGCGGTTTCCAGGTCTTCTCCCTTACCGGAATACGCAAGCTCAGCGAAGAGGGCTGCACCTTCAGCAGCCATATAGACGGTTCCCGCCACTGCTTCACCCCCGAGAACAATGTGGACACCCAGAGGATAATAGGGGCGGACATAATGATGGCCCTGGACGAGTGCTGTCCGGGCGACGCCGATATCAAGTACGCGCGCAAGTCCCTGAACCTCACCAAGAACTGGCTCGAAAGATGGAACCGCAAGTTCCGCGAGAGCGATCCGGTTTATGACTATGAGCAGACTTTCTTCCCTATAATCCAGGGCTGCGTCTATCCCGAGCTCCGCGTCGAGGCGGCTGAACATGCGCTGCAGTTCGCGGATGCCGGAATCGCGATAGGCGGCCTGGCCGTGGGAGAGCCTACCGAGCAGATGTACGAAATGCTGGAAGTGCTCAATCCCGTGATTCCGCAGGACAAGGCCCGCTATCTTATGGGCGTGGGAACCCCGGCCAACATACTCGAAGCCATTGCCAGGGGAGTGGATATGTTCGACTGCGTGATGCCGACCCGCAACGGCCGCAACGGAATGCTTTTCACCTGGAACGGCATAATGAACATGCGCAACGCCAAGTGGGCTGACGATTTCAGCGAACTGGACCCATCGGGCAGCTCCTTCGTGGACCACAGCTACACCAGGGCCTATGTGCGCCATCTCTTCGTGGCAGGGGAAATGTTCGCGGCGCAGATAGCCAGCGAACACAACCTGGCCTTCTATCTGGATCTGGTCAGGGAGGCCCGCAAACATATAGAGGCCGGCGACTTCGCCGCCTGGAAGGACGTGACGGTCAAGAGAATAAGTCAAAGACTGTAGGCAATGAAGAATCTGAGGCTGAGAATACTGGACCGCTACATAATGAGGAAGTTCATCTTTACCTTCCTCGGCTCCATCGTGATGATAGTGGGCATCATCATCATCTTCGACATCAGCGAGCACATAGACGACTTCGTCAGCCGTCAGGCCCCGCTCAGGGCCGTGGTCCTGGACTTCTACCTGAACCTGATCCCGTACTATGTGAATATGTTCAGCCCTCTTTTCGTTTTCATTACGGTGATCATATTCACGTCCAGGATGGCCGCTAATTCCGAATTCATAGCCATATTGTCCTGCGGCATCAGTTTCCGCCGCCTGCTGCTGCCCTATATGCTTTCGGCCCTGATGATTTTCGCACTGTCGCTCTCGCTGAACCATTTCGTCATCCCGAGGGCAAATGTGAGGCGCATCCAGTTCGAAGCCAAGTACATAAAGGATTCGGACCACAACTTCAACCGCAATATCCATTACCAGATATCCCCGGGCGAATTCGCCTATGTGGAGTCTTTCAGCAACTGGAACAACACGGCCTACAAGTTCACCCTCGAGAAAGTGGATGGCAACCGCCTCGTATCCAAGATCAGCGCTGAGAGTGCCGTGTGGGACACCGTAAACTGCAGTTGGCGGCTCAAGAAATATTTCATACGCGAATACAGCGAAGGCCTTGAAGACAAGATACGCAGCGGCGCCCAGCTCGACACCGTGATCAATCTTACCGCCGACGATTTCAAACGCAACAAAAAGACGGTCACTACCCTGCCCCGCAACGATCTCAACAATCTGATACAGACGCAGAAACTGCGTGGAGATGCGAACGTGAACCAGAGTCTCATCGAGAAGCACACCCGCACGGCGCTTCCGTTCTCGGCCTTCATACTCACCATAATGGGCGTCGCGCTCTCTTCCCGCAAGAAGAGGGGCGGCATAGGCGTCAACATCGCCGTCGGCATAGCCCTGGCCTTCACTTACATATTGTTCCTCCGTTTCAGCGAAATGTTTGTATATACGGACACCCTGCCGCCGTTCGTAGCCTTGTGGCTGCCGAATCTGATATATGCGGTCATCGCAGGGGCACTGTACCGTATGGCTCCAAAATAAAAGTGATATGCTTAGAAAAATCAGGACGACTCTCGCCATTCTTTTCTGCTTTGCCGTTGCTCTGCTGTTTCTCGACTTCAGTGGCAGCATCCACGCATGGCTTGGCTGGATGGCGAAAGTGCAGTTTTTCCCGGCCGTTCTGGCCCTGAATTTCATCGTCGTTGCGGCCTTGCTGCTGCTCACCTTCGTGTTCGGCAGGGTTTACTGTTCGGTAATATGCCCTCTGGGCGTATTTCAGGACGCGGTTTCCTGGCTCAGGGGCCGTCTGCGCAAGAAGGACCGCTTCCGCTTCCGTTTCCGCAAGGAGCACCGCCTGCTCCGCTACGGGGTGCTGCTGGCCTTCGTGCTTGCCTTCATCTTCGGCGCCGGCTGTTTCGCTGCCCTGATAGAGCCGTACAGCGCCTTCGGACGCATGATGAATGCCCTGGCCGCCCCGCTCTGGCAGTGGACGAACAATGGGCTTGCCGCAATCAGCGAGCATTTCTCCTCATACGCCTTCTATAATAAAGAGGTATGGCTGCGCAGTCTTCCGCTGCTCATAGTTTCGCTGCTGACCCTCGTGGTGCTCGTCGTACTCGCCTGGGTAGGCGGCCGCAGCTGGTGTAACAATATATGCCCTGTCGGCACCATACTGGGCAGCGTTTCCCGCTATTCGCTCTTCGGTCCGAAAATAGACGCCGGCAAATGCGTGGGCTGCCATCTCTGCGACAGGCAGTGCAAGGCCTCCTGCATAAATTCCGCAGAGCACAAGGTGGATACGAGCCGCTGCGTCGCCTGCTTCGACTGCGTGGACAGCTGCCATCACGGGGCCATCAGATACGGCTTCCGCTACGGGCGCAAGCCGACCAAAGCCACTAATCCCGACAGCACCAAACGCGCCTTCCTGAGCGCCACGGCACTCGTGGCCGGCTCCGCCATGCTCAAGGCCCAGGATTTCGGCGGCGACGGCGGTCTCGCGCCAGTTGTCGCAAAACAGAGTCCAAAGCGGGATACCCGCATCACCCCTCCGGGTTCTGTGAGTCTGGACAATATGGCCAGGCATTGCATTTCCTGCCAGCTTTGCGTGAGCGTATGCCCCAATGACGTGCTCCGACCTTCGTCCTCGCTGCTGAATCTGATGCAGCCGGAGCTTTCCTTCGACAGGGGTTGGTGCCGTCCGGAGTGTACCCGCTGCTCCGAAGTATGCCCTGCAGGCGCCATATTGAAGATAAGTCGCGAAGAGAAGAGTGCCATACATGTGGGCCACGCGGTGGTGGATATATGGACCTGCGTCACGGCTAACGGCGAGAGCTGCGGCAACTGTGCCCGCCACTGTCCGGCCGGCGCCATACGTATGGTTCAGAACGAATTCGATCCGGAGGGCCCGAGGACGCCTTCGGTCAACGAAGAGCGTTGCCTGGGTTGCGGCGCCTGCGAATATGTCTGCCCTGTAAGGCCGTTGAGCGCCATACACGTAGAGGGCAACGTCGTGCACCACGACGAAAGGAACGAAAGCAAGTAGATATACATTCATATAGCCAAAGATATATGGACAGAAGAGAGTTTCTGAAAACTGCCGGCCTCGGAGCGGCTGCAGTCGGCCTGACAGGCTGCCGGGACGGGCTTTCGTCCGCAGAGGGACAGCCGCGGGGAGAGATGGAATACAGGACGAATCCTGCAAACGGCGACCGCGTCAGTCTGCTGGGCTACGGCTGTATGCGCTGGCAGATGACCAAGGATGCCGAGGGCAATGAGGTCATAGACCAGGAAAGTGTCAATCAGATGGTGGACTGCGCCCTGGAATGCGGGGTGAACTACTTCGATTCCGCTCCCGTCTATCTGCGCGGCCAGAGCGAGAGGGCTACGGCCCTGGCCCTGCTGCGCCATCCGCGCGAGAGCTATTTCATAGCCACCAAGCTCTCGAACTTCTCGGACAGCTCCTATGAATACGGAGTCGCCATGTATGAGGCGTCGAGGCGCAATTACGAGAGCGAAACCATAGACTATTACCTCCTGCACGCTCTTTCCGGGGAAGAGGACATACGCAGGCGCTTCCTGGACAACGGGCTGCTGGATTTCCTGCTGGAAGAGCGGCGTCTGGGCCACATACGCAACCTGGGCTTCTCCTTCCACGGCGGCAGGGACGGGTTTGACTATCTGATGTCCCTGCACGAAAAGTACCATTGGGACTTCGTCCAGATCCAGATGAATTATGTGGACTGGACCCACATGGAGAGCAAGCCGGACGCAAGGCGCCGCGAGGCGAATGCCGACTATCTCTATTCCGAACTCGCTTCCAGGAATATACCGGTCGTGATTATGGAACCGCTGCTGGGTGGACGTCTGGCTGACCTGCCCGATGCGGTGATGGACCGCCTGAAGAGCCGCGAGCCGCGTCTGAGCGCCGCCTCCTGGGCCTTCCGTTTCTGCGGCACTATGCCGGCCGTGCTGACCACGCTCAGCGGCATGACCTATATGGAGCACCTGAACGACAACCTGGATACCTTCTGCGGCTTCAGGCCCCTGGATGAGAAGGAACTCTCCATACTGGAGTCGGTGGCCACGATGCTGAGCTCATACGACACCATAGACTGCACGGGCTGCCAGTACTGTATGCCTTGCCCTTACGGAATAAATATCCCCGGTATATTCGCGCATTACAACAAGTGTGTGAACGAGGGCCTGATCCCGGATCCGAAGGAGGAACTGGAGGATAGCGAGGACAGGCGGGCCTTCCGCCGTGCCCGCAGGGCCTTCCTTCTGGGATATGACCGCGCCATTCCGACGGTGCGCCAGGCCGACCACTGCATATCCTGCAGAATATGCGTGCCGAAGTGCCCGCAGAATATAAATATCCCTGCCAGGCTGAGCCGCATAGACCGCTATGTCCACAATCTGAAACTTACACGGGAGTAGCGGCTGATGGCAATAGAGACCGAAAGGAAGTTCCTGGTGCTCTCGGATTGCTACAAGGCTGAGGCGGAGAGCAGTTCGAGGATAGCTCAGGGCTATATAGGCACGGTGCCGGGCCGCACGGTGCGCATACGCATACGCGGCGACAGGGGATATATAACCATAAAGGGAAATTCCACTCCCGACGGACTCAGCCGCTACGAGTGGGAGAAGGAGATTCCGCTCGGCGAGGCGGAAGAGCTTATGGCGCTGTGCCAGAAGGGCATAATCGAAAAGACGCGCTTTCTCGTGCCCTTCGGAGGCCACGTCTTCGAGGTGGACGAATTCTACGGTGACAACGAGGGACTTACCCTGGCGGAAATAGAACTGGGCAGCCCCGACGAGTCCTTCGAACGGCCTTCGTGGCTCGGGAAGGAGGTTACCGGAGATGCCCGTTATTACAATAAGATGCTGGGAGTCAAGCCGTTCAAGGATTGGTGACTCCGGCTCCCGGCGTAGTGAATCAGTTCCTGCCGCTTGACTTCACCAGTGTGGCCACGTCGGTGTTGAAGTCCTTGGCTGCAAGCAATTCTTCGAGACTCAGATGCATACGGTAGTCCCAGTGATAGCGCGGGATTGCCGGCACGTTTATGCGTTCGTCGGCCGGATTTCCCTTGTAGCGCAGCTCGGGGCTTATCGACAGCCAGTCCTGAAGAGGAAGTATCACCAGCATTGCCGGAGACCAGAGATGCTGCTCGACTATGCGGCGGCATACCCACGGCTCACAGAAGTAAGGGGCGGCACCGCCGCAGCCCAGGGCCTCGTTGTAGAAACGCTGGCTGAGTGAGCGGTCCTCTTCCCACCAGGCCCTGATAGGGCTCATGTCGTGGGTGGAGGTGGTGCAGACGCAGCCGTAAGGGTAATGGGCCGGATCGGCGAAGGTCTGGGCAGGGTCCTTTGGCATGCGCTGTATCTCAAGCGAGAGTATGTTGAGGCGCTGCATTACTTCCGGGACGCAGGCCGGAATCATTCCGAGGTCCTCGCCGCAGGCCAGCATGTTGGTCGAGCCCAGCAGTGCTGAGAGCTTGCCCATGGCATTGTGTTTCCAGAACTCATTGTGGCGGCGGTAGAAGAAGTCTATGTACAGGCCGCCGAGATCCTTTGCGTCTATGCGCGGATGGTACCAGCCCGGACGGTGAGGGTCCTCAATGAACCGGTCCATACGGTTCCCGTAGCCCCAGCTGCGCAGTTCGTCGGCGCTGTAAGGGAGGGCAGGGGAGAAATATCCCGCAAGTCCGCTCTTCTCCGGTACGGGAATCTGCCATATCCTGAAGAACCCGAGTATGTGGTCGATGCGGAATGCGTCGAAGTATTCGCTCATCTTGCGCAGACGGGCCTTCCACCAGGCGTAGCCGTCCTTGGCCATCTCTTCCCAGTTGTAGGTCGGGAAGCCCCAGTTCTGGCCGTCGGCCGAGAAGGCGTCAGGCGGTGCGCCGGCCTGGGAATCCATGTTGAAGAGTTTCGGAAACTGCCAGGCATCCGCGCTGGTGCGGGATATCCCTATAGGAAGGTCGCCCTTGAGGACCACGCCTTTGCTGTGGGCGTAGTCGCGGACCTGACGGAACTGCAGGTCCAGATGGAACTGGAGGAAGCAGTTGAAATCCGTTTCGCTCCTGTGGCTTTTGTTCCAGCGCTCGAGACGGGCTTCGTCATAGACCGCAAATTCACCCCACTGGCTGAAGTCCGGGGTTCCGAATTCATCGCGGAGGGCGCAGAAACGGGAATATGGGATGAGCCACTCGCGGTTTGCTGCGAGGAAGTTCCTGTAGGCCTTGGTGCGGGAGAGGGATTTCCAGTTTGCGTCGAAGGCCTTGCGGAGCAGGCGGCGCTTCTCCCTGTTGACGCTCACATAGTCGGTCTCGGGGCGTCCGTCCTTTACGAAGGAGTTGAGCTGCTTCTGCAGTTTGAGATATTCCTTGTCCACGGGAACGCCGGCGGCCGGCAGGTTTATGAACTGCGGGTGCAGAGCGAAGGTCGAGTTGGCGTTGTAAGGGTAGGAGTCGTCAATGGTCCCGAACATCGTGGTGTCGTTGACCGGCAGGAGCTGCAGGAAGGTCTGGCCGGTGAGCACGGCCCAGTCCACCATCTTCTTCAGATCCAGGAATTCTCCCACTCCGAAGTCATCCTCACTCCTGAGGGCGAACACCGGAATCGCGGTTCCGGCGCCCTTCCAGCCCGGGCTGTCGCTCCAGCTGTCAAGGATTTCCTCCTTTTTCTCCGCCGCCTTTAGACTGTGCAGTCTCCACTCGTGGCGGGTCGAAAGTCCGTCGCAGACGACTTCGTAGAAATATTCGCGCTCTGCCTCGCCGTCGAAGAACTCCTCTGCAGGGAGCTCCACGCTCCATTTTCCGTCAGGGACATAGGACATCGGCCAGGACTTTCCGGCACTTCTGAGCACCAGGTTCTCGCCCCAGCGGGTATGGTATTCAACTGTGAATTTCATTTTCTATATGATATTGGTTCAATAATTACGCGGTCGGGGGCCAAAGATAATCAAAAAAAATGAGATCCGCCGTTCACACGGGGAACCTCACACTAACCACATAATTAATAACACTAAAACTAATAACCAATCATTGCTAAGTACTCGATGAGCATCTTTCCTTGAACAACGATGCAAAGATACGCCCTTTTTTTGAATTTGCAAATAAAAAGAACATTTTTTTATCCTTTTTCGGAAAAAAGACCGTATTTCCGCAGACTTTGATAACTTTGCGGATATGGAAGATTTCAGAATCGGTCAGGGATATGACGTACACGCCCTGGCACCGCAGCTTCCCCTGTGGCTGGGAGGCATAAGGATAGACAGCCCCGTGGGCTGCATAGCCCATTCGGACGGAGACGTGGCGATACACGCCCTTTGTGACGCCCTGCTCGGGGCCCTTGCGCTCGGGGACATAGGCCATCATTTCCCGGACAATTCGGATGAGTTCAAGGGCATAGACAGCAAGATCCTGCTTGCCCGTGTGCTCGGTCTGGTCAGGGAGCGCGGCTGGCAGCCTGTCAACGTGGACATAACCATAGCCCTGCAGCGCCCGAAGCTGGCCCCGCACATAGCCGGGATGAGGGCCTGCCTGGCCGGGATACTCGGCATTTCCGAGGATCGTGTGAGCGTGAAGGCCACGACTACCGAAAAGCTCGGTTTTGTCGGACGCGGCGAGGGCTGCGAGGTCTGGGCTGTCGCCTTGCTGGGGAAATAAGTGTGAGAGGATAGGCTGGTAAGGAAACTTTTTCGCCAAAAAGATGTAAAAAATTTTGGCGAAAAGAAAAAGCAGTGTATCTTTGCAGTCCCTTTCGGGGGATATTGAGATATGGTGTAATGGTAGCACTACAGATTCTGGCTCTGTCAGTGAGGGTTCGAATCCTTCTATCTCAACAGAAACGCACCGGTGGCGTGACAACACGGCTTCGATGCGTTTTTCTTCAAAACGATGGCGAGGTAGCTCAGCTGGTTAGAGCGTCGGATTCATAATCCGGAGGTCGTGGGATCGTGACCCACTCTCGCTACACTTTCATAAACTCATCATATATCGTCCGCCGCAATGTATGCGACGGTTTTTTTGTTATCTTTGTGACCGTACAGACAGACTATTTCGTATGGGATTCAATTTCGGATTTTTCGGTACGCCCGAACACCGGGTCTTCAATTATAAGCCGCGTTATTATGACGAGGAAAAGGACGAGCTCCGCAAGAAGTTCGGCAAGGTTGACGGCAGTCTTGAAGGAAAAGACAAGGAATACGTCCCGGGCTCCTATCTGAAGGGCAGTTTCAGGGACGGCAATTACCAGAGGCAGAAGAGCGAGGGCAGCCGTATGCAGAAGTTGATAGGGATGGTAGCCCTGCTGCTCGCCATCGTCGCCCTTATTTTCATTGCAAAGTGCTGGCCGGCCGTCACCGGACAGCTTTGATTCTGTTCCCGGACCGTTCCGGGAATGACATTTCCCTATAATCAGATGCATATTCAGATATTACCAGGCAACCTTGCCAATATGATAGCCGCCGGCGAGGTGGTCCAGCGTCCCGCTTCCGTAGTCAAGGAACTGATGGAGAATGCCGTGGATGCCGGCGCGGGTACCATTACCCTGGCGGTGCAGGATGCCGGAAGGACACTCATACAACTCATTGACGACGGCTGCGGGATGAGCCCCGACGACGCGATGGTCTGCTTCGAAAGACACGCGACCAGCAAGCTGAGCAGTCCGGAGGACCTCAGCAACATACTCACCTACGGCTTCAGGGGCGAGGCGCTCGCTTCGATTGCCGCCGTGGCCCAGGTCTGCCTCCGCACCCGCAGGGAAGAGGACGAAACCGGCTTCGAAGTGAATATCTCCGGATCGGAAATCGCCTCCTGCGCCGAAGTGGCCTCTCCGAAGGGTAGCAATATATCCGTAAGAGACCTGTTCTACAATGTGCCGGCAAGGCGCAAGTTCCTCAAATCGGACAACATAGAATTCAAGCATATAGTCGCGGAGTTCACGAGGGTCGCCCTCACCCGCCCGGAGATAGGCTTCAATCTGACCCACAACGGAAGGGAGGTCTTTTCACTGAAGAAGAACCAGAGTCTCAAGCTCCGCATCCAGGGCCTCCTGGGCAGGAATATGTCCGAGAATCTGATGGAACTCTCCACCGAGACGGTCTGCGCCCGCATAAGCGGCTTCGTAGGAAAGCCGGAAAGTGCCAGGAAAGGCAGCAGCGACCAGTATTTCTTCGTGAATGGACGCTATTTCCGCAGCCCGTACCTGCACAAGGCAGTGCTCAAGGCCTACGAGGACTTCGTGCCCGAGGGTGTGAACCCCCAATACTTCCTCTTCCTGGAAATGGATCCCCACAGCATCGACGTCAACATTTCCCCGACCAAGACCGAAATCAAGTTCGAGGATGACAGCATAATCTTCCAGACCGTCTATGCGGCCGTGAAGGAGGTGCTGGGCAAGGAAGTCATAAGCCGTCTGGATTTCGACAGCGGCGATATGCCTGAAATCCCGGTGCTGAGCGGCAACTTCGAGCAGTTCAGGCCCATTTCCGAGCCGAAGATAAGCATAGACCCGAGTTACAATCCATTTGAAAGCGACGGCTTCCCGACCTCCGACCTCAATGCGGGCGGCTTCGTGGGCGGCAAGCCTGACGGTTTTGACAGCGTAGCCTACGGCGAGAAGTCCGGTTTCTGCGGCAGACTCTTCGAAGAGCACGTGACCCCTTCCTTCAAGTCCTTCAGTCTGGCTGACAAGTACATAATCACCGGCGTACGTTCGGGGCTTGTGATAATCAACATACACAGGGCCAAGGAGAGGATACTTTTCGACCGCTTCCTCGACGCCCTGAACGGTCACGTGGCGGTGAGCCAGCAGGCCCTGTTCCCGGAGCCGGTGGAAATAGGCGTGGAGAACAAGCTGCTGCTGGACGAGAACAGCGCCCTGCTCAGTTCCCTGGGCTTTGACATAAGGGCCTTCGGAGATGACACCGTCGTGGTCAACGGGGTACCTGACGGCTTCTCGGCGCAGCAGGGCAAGGTGCTCGCCCTTATGGACAGCGTGCTGGCCGTGCTCAAGGAGAACAGCGGCGGGCTGAAGGAGACTCTGAACGTCGCGATGGCGGAGAAGTTCGCCAGACTGGGTGCCTCCAGCTCCGAAATCATCAGCTCTCCGACGCAGGCACAGAGGTTGATAGACACACTCTTCGCCTGCAACAATGCCGAGTACACCAACTCGGGCAAAAAGATAATGACCCTGATTTCACTCGATGAATTAGAAAAACGCTTCTGATGTTCCGAAACTTGCCGAAGGTTACAAAGAACCTTCTGATAATCAACACAATAATCTGGTTCGCTGCCTTCCTTATGAACAGGATGGGCAACGATACGCTGATGAACCTTTTCGCCCTCCACTTCCCGAGCGGAAGCGAGGACAGCCGCTTCCGTATATGGCAGCTGCTGAGCTATATGTTCCTGCACGACGACACCCGTATATGGCACCTGCTCTTCAACATGTACACCCTTGCCATATTCGGCCAGGTGCTGGAAAGAGTCTGGGGAGGAGGCAAGTTCCTCTTCTTCTACCTTTTCTGCGGCGTTGGTGCGGGACTTTGCCAGATCGGAGCCCAGTACGTTCAGTTCAGCTATCTCCTGAGCCGTTTTGAGCCGGATTCGGTGAGAACCGCCTTCGATATGTACACCACCGTCGGGGCTTCCGGCGCCATCTACGGCGTGCTGCTGGGTTACGGAATGCTTTTCCCGGACTCCCGACTCACCCTCATTTTCCCGCCGGTCAGCATGAAGGCGAAGTGGTTCGTGATCATATTCGCGGCCATTGAACTGCTCAGCAGCCTGGGCACTGCCGTAGGCCGCGGAGACGGTGTCGCCCACATAGCCCATCTGGGCGGAATGCTTTTCGCGCTGGTGCTCATACTCTTCTGGAAGAAACGTAGAAAGATGTACGAATATCACGATTGAGCCGTAACAGATTCATAGGTATCACATCGAGGCTGCTTATGGCCTGCGCCGGAGCGCTGCTGCTGCTCTCCTGCCTTTCGGTTTATGTCAATCCCGCAAAGGCCTGGCTGCTCGTGCCCCTGGAGATACTCTTCTGGCCGCTCACCCTGCTGAATGCCTTCCTGCTCCTCTGGGCCCTGCTTCGCCGGTCCAAGGCTGCGTTCATACCGCTGCTGGCCCTCGTCCCCTCGTTCCTGGTATTGGGGCGCTTCATTCAGTTCGGGAACAGTCCGGTCCCCGAGGGCGATTCCCTGAAGATACTCTCCTACAACGTCGGTCGCTTCCGTTCCTGCCGGGAGACCCCGGACAGCAGGGCCTGTATGGATTCGGTTTTCCGTTTCCTCAGGGAAAGCGATGCGGACATAATCTGCCTCCAGGAGTTCTACCTGCCCAACGACGGTCACGGCGTCAACGAAATCGTGGCCCGCAAAATGCGTGGCTGGCACCCTACCAGCTGGACATATACCGGACGCAAGGGCCGTTTCGGCAACGTGATACTCAGCCGCTACGAGCCTGTGCGCAAGGGATATATGGACTTCGATTCGAGCGCCAATCTCGCCGTCTGGGCGGACTATCGCATCGACGGCCGTACGCTCAGGGTATATAACTGCCATCTCGAGAGTTACAACATCTCGCCGGCCGGCATAGCGAACACCGTTTTCGGCAAGGACGGCAACCTCGAAGAGACGGGCCGCCGCGTGCGCAGGTCGATAAGGCAGCGTTCGCAGCAGGTGGACCGCATATTCAAGGATATATACGCTTCGCCGGTAGAGTCGGTGATATGCGGGGATTTCAACGACTCTCCGCTATCCTACACCTATCAGAAGACCACCCGCGGCCATCGTGACTGTTTCCGGGAGGCGGGGCGCGGCATAGGGAGCTCTTTCCCTTCGCGTCTGCCTGTCATAAGATTGGACTACATACTGCCGCCCGAAAGTATGGAGGTGTGCTTTTACGCCTGCCCGGCCGTGCACTACTCCGACCACAGACCGGTAATCTCCGAAATACGGTTCGCGGATATCAGACAATAAAAGACACATATATATGAAAGAAGCAATAGAAAAGGCAGTCGCCGTACTGCGCAAAGGCGGTATCATACTCTATCCGACGGACACCGTATGGGGCATAGGCTGCGACGCGACCGACGCGGAAGCGGTTGCGCGCATCTACGCTCTGAAGCAGCGTTCGGACAGCAAAAGTCTCGTGCTGCTGGCCTCCGACGTGGATATGATATGCCGCTATGTCAGGGAGATACCCGAGATCGCCCTGCAACTCATCGAGGTCAACGACAAACCTATGACCATAATATATCCGGGAGCCCTCTGCGGCAGCTACGGCCTTGCGGAGAACGTGGTCGCGGAGGACGGCAGCGTCGGAATCCGCATACCTATGGCCGATTTCCCGAGGGAACTGGTGCGCCGTTTCGGCAAGCCCCTGGTTTCCACCTCGGCCAATATCTCCGGCCAGGCCACTCCCAAGTGCTATTCCGAGATAGACCAGGCCATAGTCGGGGGCGTAGATCACTGCGTGGATCCCGTGTATGAGCGCGACTCCGACGGCAAGGCCTCCCAGATCATAAAGCTCGGTCTGGACTCAAGTGTAGAGGTCATAAGAAAATAATGTATATCTTTGCCCCCGCGTCCTTGGACGCAAACGGAAATTGAAACATCAACCAATAAATTAAAAGTTATGAAAAAGATTCTTGCTATTGCAGCTCTCGCACTCGGCGTTGCCGTAAGTGCCGCTGCTCAGCCGAAGGCCATAGGCGGCCGTCTCGGACTTGGTATCGAAGCCAGCTATGAGCATTGCGTAGGTTCTCCTAATTTCTTCGAGGTCGATCTCGGACTGGATATGGAGTCCCTCGCCCACGATTCTTTCGGCTTCCAGGCAACCGCAACCTACAACTTCGTGATCGCCCAGCCTGACTGGACCTCCCGCGGTGACTGGCAGTTCTATGCAGGCCCTGGTGTCAGCCTCGGCTGGCTCAATGACAAGGTCGTTTACCACGACAAGGACCTCGACGTCAAGGGTTCGCATTGGGATGATGGCTTTATGGTCGGCATCTGCGGCCAGGTAGGCCTCTCCTACACCTTCTGGTTCCCTCTCCAGCTTGCAGTGGACATACGCCCTGTAGTCGGTCTCCACATCAATGACGGATGGAGTGACGACGCCGGCAACAGATACGGTTCCAAGGTCGGCTTCTACAACAAGGGTATAAGCTGGTGCTGGATCCCTACCCTCGCAGTACGTTACGCATTCTGATCCGGACGATTCCGGAATGGAATACCTTTACCTTGGCATTTTTCTGCTTGCGCCGGCTCTGGTCAAGTGGCTCTGCGGGAAAGTCAGCATACTGGGCAAGATAGGCCCTATACTCCTGCTCTATGCCCTGGGCATAGTAATGGGAAACCTTTCACTGCTGCCTTTCCTCAGCGAGTCGGTTGCCCGTCCCGCCGGCCTGCCGGGCATACAGGACATGGTCACCTCGGCAATGGTGCCGCTGGCCATACCCCTGATGCTTTTCGGCTGCAGATTCAGACGCAGCGAAACCCGTAACCAGGCACTTGCCCTGGCTACGGGTTTGCTTGCTGTCATTTTCACTGCGATAGCAGGCTATTTTATATTCGGCAAAGCCATAGACTCCTCTTCCCTGGTGGGCGCCGGCAACGGAACCACTGCCGCAAAGATAGGCGGTATGCTCACGGGAGTATATACCGGAGGCACGGTGAACCTGGCCTCCCTTCAGGCCATGCTGGGCGTGGGCAGCGAGACATACGTGCTGCTCAATTCCTACGATATGGTAATCAGCTTCCTCTTTATGATGTCGCTCATCGCTTTCGGCATCAGGCTTCTGCGCCGTTTCCTGCCTTACGGGGACAGGGAGATTGCCGGCGAATGGAGCGAAGGGGAAGAAAGCAAGCCGCGCCGCTTTTCCGCCCTCTGGTGGAAGCAGGCGGGCATACTCCTGGGCATCACATTGCTGATGGTGGGCGTCTCCGCGGGAGTGGCGTCCCTTCTTCCCAAGGAGTGGTTCATGACCATTTTCATACTCCTGCTCACCTCCCTGGGCATTGTGGCCTCTTTCGTGCGCAAGCTGCGTGAAATGAAGATTGCCGACGACCTGGGAATGTACTGCATCTATGTCTTCAGCATCACCGTCGCTTCCATGGCGGACTTCTCGGCAATGGATTTCAGCGGCAGTCTCAGTATCCTGGGCTATCTCTGCCTTATGATTTTCGGCTCTCTCTTTATACAGGTCCTGCTGGCAAAGCTGCTGAAGATCGATGCCGACACTGTGGTGATCGCTTCCACGGCCTTCATCTGCTCCCCGCCTTTCGTTCCAATGATGGCGGCGGCAATGAAAAACCGGCGAGTTGTAGTCGCCGGTCTGTCTATAGGTATAATAGGTTATGCCGTAGGCACCTATCTGGGCTTTGCGCTTTCGCGCCTGCTTGCCCTGTTCTCTTAATCCTTGAAGCTGTGCAGCCCTAGGGCTGCCTAGACCATTCCCGAGAAGCCCATAAAGGCCATCGCGAGTACGCCGGCCGTAAGCAGGGCGATAGGAACTCCCTTGAATGCTTTCGGAACTTCGTTGAGTTCGAGCTGCTCCCGCAGTCCGGCGAAGAGTATCATTGCCAGACCGTAGCCCAGGGCCGTAGCCAGGGCATATACCGTGGCCTCTCCGAGGTTGAAGAGATGAGGCTGGCCACCCGCAAAGGAGAACTCCTTGGTCACCACGTTGATGGCCACGCCGAGAACGGCGCAGTTGGTGGTGATCAGGGGCAGGAAGATTCCGAGGGCCTGGTAAAGGCTCGGGCTGATTTTCTTGAGCACTATCTCCACCATCTGCACCAGAGCCGCAATGACCAGTATGAATACTATGGTCTGGAGGAACTGTATGTTGCAGAGCACCAGTATCTTGTTCAGAAGGAAGGTGACTATGGTGGCGAGTGTGATCACGAAGCACACGGCTCCGGACATACCCACTGCAGTGTTGAGCTTGGAGGATACGCCCAGGAAAGGACAGATTCCAAGGAACTGGCTGAGGACTATGTTGTTGACGAATATCGCCGAAATGATGATGAAAATGTAATCCATTGCCTATTTCTTTTCAGTGAGTTTCTTGAATACGACTATAAGGTAGGCCAGGGCGATGAATGCGCCCGGAGCCAGCACGAAGGCCAGTACGCCGTCAGCCTGGCAGAACTTCCATCCGAAGACGGAGAGGTTGCCGAGTATCTCGCGTACCATGCCCAGGAGGGTGAGGGCTATGGTGAAGCCCAGGCCTATGCCTATGCCGTCGAGGGCGGAGTCGATTACGCCGTTCTTGTTGGCGAAGGCCTCTGCGCGGCCGAGTATGATGCAGTTCACCACGATGAGCGGGATGAAGAGGCCGAGGGTGTCATATACCGTAGGTACGAAGGCCTGCATAAGGAACTGCAGCAGGGTGACAAAGGTCGCTATCACCACTATGTATGCAGGGATGCGCACCTTGTCCGGAATGAAGCGTGCGATGGCGCTGATGGCCATATTCGAGAGAATGAGCACGAACATCGTGGCCAGACCCATACTCATGCCGTTGATGGCAGAGGTGGTGGTGGCCAGGGTAGGACACATTCCCAGCAGAAGCACGAAGGTCGGGTTCTCCTTTACGAGACCCTTGGTGATGAGGTTCAACTTACTCATTTGTCTGTCCTCCTTCTGTTATTTCGTTCTGTTCCTCTACGCTGTCTCCGTTGAGGACGGCATTTATGTCGCGGAAGGCCCTGACGGCGTTGGCGACAGCGAGGGTATATGCCCTGGAGGTGATGGTGGAAGCTGTGATCGCATCCACGTCACCGCCCTTGGAACGTACTTCAAGTTTCTTGACCGAACTGTCCCAGCCCTTGAACTGTGAGCTGAAGGCCGGGTCCGTGCACTTCGCGCCGAGGCCCGGGGTTTCCGAGTGGGACAGTACCTGTGTTCCGGAAATGCTTCCGTCGGCGGCTATGCCAACCATAAGCGAGAGCACTCCGCCGAAGCCTATGGTGGAGGACTCGATGGCACAGCCCACAAAGTCTGCGTCCTGCCTTGCGGCGTAATAGCCGTAGTGTACGCCGTCCACTTCTATCTCCTGACGTTCCGAAACTATATTGCACGGAGGGAGCACTGCGGCTACGGCCTTCTCGACCTTGGCAACGCGTCCTTTCTCTATAGGCCCCCTGGTGAGCACATTGACTCCTGCAAGCAGCGCCGAGCAGACAAAGCATATTGTCAGCAGGCAAAGGACCATATTCCTGAATGATGATTTTACTGCCATAGTCTATGCCCTCCCGTATTTTTTCTGGTGGAAGAATCTGTTGATGAGAGGCACGGTGGCGTTCATCAGCAGTATGGCGAAGCTGACTCCCTCAGGGAATGAGCCGAAGTAGCGTATGAGCATTGTGATCAGACCTATGCCCACTCCGTAAACCACTCCGCCCCAGTCGCTCATAGGGCTGGTCACATAGTCGGTAGCCATAAAGATCGAGCCCAGGAGTACACCGCCTGTGAGCAGGTTGAACAGAGGGTCAGGGTACTGTCCGTTGCCGCAGAGCCAGAAGATTCCGCTGAAGATGACGATGGAGCCCCAGATGCTGAGGGTGATCCAAGGTTTGATCACGCGGCGCGCGAGCAGGTAAACGAAGCCGAGGAGCAGGGCAGCGGCGGAAATCTCACCGGCAGAGCCTCCTATGTTGAAGAGGAGGGTCTGGAGGTAGTCCGTTCCGGCTATTTGCTCCATCCCGTTCTCGGCGAACTTGCCCAGCAGGGTTGCCCCGGAAGTGGCGTCCACAGGAATGAAGCCCTTGGTCACGCTCCAGTCAGTCATATAGACAGGGAAGGAAACCAGCAGGAACACACGGGCTGCGATGGCCGGGTTGAAGATGTTCTGACCTATGCCTCCGAAGGTCATCTTGACTACTCCGATTGCGAATACGGCACCGATCAGGACCACCCACCATGGACATGCAGGCGGCACGTTCAGGGCCAGAAGCAGACCTGTCACGACGGCGGAAAGGTCTCCGACAGTGCTCTTGCGTCTGAGGAGGAAGCGTCCGGTCAGCCACTCGGTGGCTACGCAGGCGACTATGCTCACTGCCAGCAGCAGGAGTTCCCGCCAGCCGTAGAATATGACGGAAACTATGGTGGCAGGCAGCAGCGCAATCACGACATCCAGCATCAGTCTCCTGGTGGAGAGTGCTGAGTGAACGTGTGGTGATGGTGATACTAACATATTGTTTTCCAATTATTTCGATTAGTTCTTAGGACGTGACTTGATAATGCGCATCACGTCACCCTTGGCAATGTTTATGGTGTCCAGCAGCGGGATGTTGGCCGGGCAGGTGTACTGGCAGCAGCCGCAGGAGATGCAATCCTGGATGGCATTGGCTTCCAGTTCGTCCATTCTGCCGTGTTTGGCGAGCTTGTTCAGCAGGAAAGGCTCCAGGCCCATAGGGCAGGCGTCCGCGCACTTGCCGCAGCGTATGCAGTAGGATGCTTCGCCTCTCTTGGTGAAGGCGGAGGAGAGATAGAGCAGGGAGGAGGAGCCTTTGACGGTGCAGGCGTCCATATTGGATATGGCCTTGCCCATCATAGGGCCGCCGCTTACTATCTTCGCGCATTTCTCCGGCACTCCGCCTGCGTATTGGGCAATGTAGCTCAGCGGCATTCCTATGCGGAAGAGGTAGTTGTGCTGCGCCTCAGGGTCGAGACAGTCTCCCGTAATGGTCATGGTGTTGGTAACCAGAGGCTTGTTCTTCTGAACGGCTTCATATACGGCCAGGGAGGTGGCGACGTTCTGTACCACTGCGCCTGCGCTGATAGGAAGTCCTCCGGACTTTACTTCGCGGCGCATCACGGCATTGATCAGCTGTTTCTCGCCGCCCTGCGGATATTTCTTCTTGAGCGTCATCACTTCGATGCCGCTGTAGCCCAGTTCGCTTACCGCCTCGCTCATTGCCTTGATGGCCTCAGGCTTGTTCTCCTCGATGGCAATCACGGCCGGGCAGTTGCCCAGTACCATTTTCATTATGGCGGCGCCCACCACTATC
Source organism: Bacteroidales bacterium (assembly GCA_004554455.1). Lineage (GTDB taxonomy): Bacteria > Bacteroidota > Bacteroidia > Bacteroidales > UBA932 > Cryptobacteroides. The sequence goes on from SFMG01000006.1 coordinate 66,902, forward strand.
TCGCGGCTGCGCTCGATCATGATGCGGTTGTCGCTGGTCAGGAAAGGCTCGCATTCGGCGCCGTTGAGTATGAGGCACTCGGCGACGCTGCCCGGAGCCGGGTTCAGCTTCACGTGGGTAGGGAAGGTTGCGCCGCCCAGTCCCACGACGCCGCAGGCCTGTATCTTCGCGAGTACGGCGGCCCTGTCGGACGGTATGTCGGTAACGAGGGTGTCGCTAAGGTCTATGCCTTCGGCCCATTCGTCGCCCTCGACAGCTATCTCTATATGAGTCATATAGTTGCCGCTGATGTCCTTGCGCGGAGCTATGCTCTTCACCGTGCCGCTGACAGACGAGTGTACCCAGGCGGATATGAAGCCGCCCGGTTCGGCTATGGGCTGGCCGGCCTTCACCTTGTCGCCGACGGCCACTATGGGCTTCGCAGGCGCGCCAAGATGCTGGGCCATGGATATATATACTGTCTGCGGCAGAGGCAGGACCTCGATCTCGCAGTTGCGGCTTATCTTGTTGTCATCAGGATGGACGCCGCCTATGCGGAATGTCTTTTTCATATCGTGACTTCCTCCTTTTTCGGTTCAACTTTCTTCGGACTGAAGTTTACGGCCACTATGGCTCCGGTAGGGCATTCGAAGACGCACTGTCCGCAGGCCTTGCACTTGTTGTAATCTATGTAGCAGAGATTGTCCGCAACGGTGATGGCGTCGAACTTGCAGACCTTGGCGCACTTGCCGCAACCTATGCAGGCGGCGGTGCAGGCCTTGCGGGCCACGCCACCCTTGTCCTTGTTGACGCAGCGTACATATACCCTGCGCTTGTTCTTTGCGGTGGTGCCCTGGTTCCTGAGCTCTATCAGGCGGCGAGGGCAGGCTGCGACGCACTGTCCGCAGGCGCTGCACTTGCTTTCGTCCACTTCAGGCAGGCCGGTCTCCGGGTTCATGGAGAGGGCTCCGTTGGCACAGACCTTCACGCAGTCTCCGCAGCCCAGACAGCCGAAGGCGCAGGCGGTGTCGCCGCTGTAGAGGGCGGCCTTCACGCGGCAGGACTCCAATCCGTCATATTCGTTGGTCCTGGGACGGTTGGCGCAGGAACCGTTGCAGCGGATCACGGCCACTTTCGGGGCCTGCTCCACCGCTTCGCAACCCAGCACGGCAGCGACTTTCTTCATGGTCTCATTGCCGCCCACGGGGCAGAAATTGTGCTCGAGATTGCCGGCCTTGACGCAGCTGTCGGCAAAGGCACGGCAGCCGGCAAAGCCGCAACCGCCGCAATTGGCTCCGGGCATCAACTTCTCTATTTCGTCGATTCTCGGATCCTCCTCCACCTTGAACTTCTGGGCTACAAAGTAGAGGACTGCAGCCAGCAGCGCGCCGACAAGCGTGACGACGAGCACTGTCCATATTATTGTAAGATCCATAACTGTAGTGATTTATAATTTTCTCAATTTAAAGTCGAAGCTCTGTTTCAGTTTTCCCCTGTTGAGCCATACGACGAAGTACCATAGGGCTCCCGCAGCTATCCCGCACAGCCCCGCAACGAACTCGTTCGTCCCGAGGGCCGAGAGAATCAGCAGCACGGCGACCGTCAGGATGAGGGGCACCACATAGGAAATGAGCACTGCCAGCTGCCCCATGGAGGCGGCGAGCAGCACTTCCACTTCTTCTCCCACGCTGAAGCTTCCGGCATCGGCCGTTCTCACCAGCACTTCCTTGCTTACGTTCTCGGAAAGCCCGCAGAGATTCTTGGCGTGGCAGCCGGCACAGGCGGATGAAGAAACTATCTCCACCCTTACGCCGTTCGCGTTCACGGAAATGACTTTGCCTCTGTGGGATACCTCTTCCATACGCCTGTCAGAATGTGCCGAGTCCGTCGTCCTGGAGGAAATTGTCGGCGGAGATGTCGTTCATTTTGGACTGGTATTCCCTCACCGACGCTTCCGAAGCGAAGGAATTCACGGTCTCTTCCTCTCTGCCGTCCACGAACCTCGCCTCGCTGGCCTTGAAGACCAGGTCCACGTCTCCGATCTCGCCGTTACGGTGCTTTGCGATGATGAGCTTGGTCTCGCCCTGCTGCACATCTTCTCCGGCAAGTCCCTGATAGTCAAGGCGGTGGATAAAGAGTACCATATCCGCATCCTGCTCTATGGATCCTGATTCGCGGAGGTCGCTCAGCTGAGGGCGGTTGTTGGAGGTCTGACGGGTGACGGCCTGGCGCGAGAGCTGGGAGAGCGCTATGATTGGCACGTTGTGCTCCTTTGCGGTGGCCTTCAGGGTACGGGAAATGGCTGCCACTTCCTGTTCCCTCATTCCCCTGAGCTCGGACGGTCCCTGCATCAGCTGCAGGTAGTCCACGAGTATGAGCTTGACCCCTTTCTGCTTGACCAGCCTCTTCACCTTGGAACGGAACTCCATCACCGGGAGGGATGGGGTGTCGTCTATGTATATAGGTGCGGACGCGAGGTCCTTCAGCTTGCTTTCCAGTCTCTTCCAGTCCTCAGGGGTGAGCTTTACGCCGCCCTTGAGTTTCTTGGAATCTATGCCAGTCTCGGAGACCATCATACGCTTGACCAGCTGGGAGGCCGGCATCTCCAGGGAGAAAATGGCCACCGGGAAGTGCTGTATGGCTGCATTGCGGGCCACGTTGAGGGCAAATGCGGTCTTTCCCACGGAAGGGCGGGCCGCAAGTATTATGAGGTCGGAGGCCTGCCAGCCGAGGGTGATGTCATCGAGAGTAGGGAAGCCTGAAGGCACGCCGCTGTAGCGTCCGTTCTGGCTCTGGAGCTTCTCAAGGTCGCTCATCACCTTGTTGATGACGCCGCTGATGTTCTGGGCCTCGGCCGATTCCTTGAGTTCGGTGGCGTTGTAAACCTCTGTCTGGGCCATGTCGGCCAGGTTCTCGACGTTCACTCCTTCCTTGAAGGACTCCTTGATGATCTTGTAGGAAGCTGTTATGAGGGAGCGCTGGAGGAATTTCTCCTTCAGCACCTTGCAGTAGTATTCCACGTGGGCGGCAGCACCTACCCTGGAGGAGAGCGCCGCCAGATAGGCGGCTCCGCCCACCTCGTCGAGCTTGCCGTCGGCGGAGAGCTTCTCCACCACGGTCACAAGGTCTATGGGGTTGTGCTGGTTGTAGAGGTCCCGGATGGTGTTGTAAATCGTCCTGTTGTGTTCATTGTAGAAACACATAGGGTCGGAGAGGTCTTCCAGGGCGTCATCCAGACAGTTGGGCTCGACCAGCAGTGCACCGAGCACGGCCTCCTCGACGTCGATGGCCTGAGGAGGCTTGTTGCCCATCAGTTTTTCAAGATCGGGGTTCTCTTCCCTGCGGGGAGAGCGTCTTCTGCTGTCAGCCATTGCTGTCAGTCTTTATTGATGCCGAGGGACTCCGGATTTACGAGTATGCGTCCGCAATATTCGCAGATGATTATCTTCTTGTTTGAGGATACTTCGATGATTCTCTGCGGAGGAACGGTGTTCATACAGCCGCCGCAGGCGTTGTTGCCGTAGAGCGGCACCACTGCCAGATGGTTGACATAGCTGTTGCGTACCTTCTCGTAGGCGTTCATCGTGCGCTCGTCGATCTTGGCGGCGCAGGCGTCACGGTCCTTTCTGAGCTCAGCCTCTTCCTTGGCGGTGGACTCGACTATGGTGGCCAGCTCGGCATTCTTTGCCTCGAGGTCGGCGTTCTTCACGGCCTTGCGGTCCTGGAGCCTTGCAATCTCGTTCTTGCGTGCGGCGATTTCCTCTTTGGCCTCGCCTATGCGCTTCTCTGCAATCTGGAGCAGCAGGTCCTGGTTCTCGATCTCCTTCTGGAGGGAGTCGTACTCACGGCTGTTGGTGATGTTGTCGAGATGCTCTCTGTACTTGGCGAGCTGGGATGCGCACTCTGCCGCGTTGTTCTTGTTGGCGGCAATCGAAGATGTGAACTCGGCTATCTCAGCCTCGTTCTTCTCTATCTTCGCATTGATTTCCGCAACTTCCTGCTCAAGCGCCTCCACTTCAAGCGGAAGCTCGCCCCTGAGCTGCATGATCTTGTCGATCTTGGTATCTGCCTGCTGGAGGGCATAGAGAGTTCTCAGCTGATCCTCAATGCTGATTGAGGACTCAGCGAAATTTTTCTGGATTGAAACGAAAGTCTCCCTCTGATCAATAGGTGTAACGACTTTCTGTGCTTTCTTTGTTGCCATATCGATATGTAAATTGTTCTGTTTGGAATCTGCCTTCCTCATTATATGCGAGCGGCAAAGGTAAGGATTTTTTCAATACCTGTAAAATAATTCGTTAATACGCAGTTTTACAGCGTTTTACGTATTTCTGCAAGCTGCTCGCGCATATTCCTGAGACTCTCGAGTACCTTTACGTTCCTGTCCACCCCGGCATTTCTGTCGGCGGCGAGGGCCTTGGCCGCCCCTTCGAGTGTCATCCCCTGGCTTTTCAGCAGGAAATGAATGCGTTTGAAGGTCTCGACGTCTTCTTTCGTAAAGCGGCGGTCTCCCTTTCCGTTCCTGGTAGGATGCAGATAGCGGCTGAAACTGTTCGACCAGTAGCGGACGGCGGAGCTGTTTTCGCCCAGGATTCCGGCTACTTCGCCGACTGTGTAGAAAAGCTTTTCCATATTGGGTATATATATTTGTCCATATCAATCCAGTGACTGCCCGCTTCCGCGCGCAAGTGTCTGAAGTTCAACGTATTCTTCGGGCGACAGGGAGGCCGGCATATACAGGGCCGGATCCAGGACCAGACTGTCGCGCAGGATTTCGTAGTGCAGGTGAGGGGCATAGGACACCCCCGACATTCCTATGGTTCCTATCTGCTCGCCTCGGCGCACCCGGCTGCCTGTCCTGACGCTTATGCTTCCCAGGTGGGCGTAGCGTGTCACGTACCCTCCTTCGTGGCCCAGTATGACGGCATTTCCCTTACCCTTGAGGGAGCGGGAAACCTCCAGCACGGTGCCGTCGGCCGCGGCTACCACCGCCGCTCCCGAGGTCCCTATTATGTCCAGCCCGCCGTGCATAGCCTCCGTGCCGAGGAAAGGGGAGTACCTCATTCCCACCGACGCGCCCGCACGCTTGACGGAAAAGTCTTCGACCGGCGCGCTGAGAGGAGGGAGAACGGCCCCCGAATCCACTGCCTCGAAGAAACGCCTGAAGGCGGCATCCACCCTTGCGGCACCCTCCAGGGCACTTTCCAGCTTGCGGTCGGTGAAGCCGCTGACCTGGATGTCGCTGATGTTTTCAGCGTCGGAGAGGTCTTCCTTGCGGGCAACGGTCTTCACGCTGTTGCGGAATATTCCCTCATATATCTCTCCGTCGCGGAGTTCCAGGCCTTCCACCACGGCCTCGAGCAGTTCCACGTCCTCCTTCATGCTTTCATACTGCTCCGCGTATATGCGGTTCTCGGCCTTGAGACGGCGCTCCAGGTCGGTGCTCAGAAGCAGGGCGAAGGCAATGTACCACAGCACGGCCAGGGCCGAGGCGGCGAGGATATATTTCAGGGCTGTGAATATGAAGTTGGATATGCTTGTCACCGATTTGCGGAAGACGCCCTGGGCTGCATCGAATATGTATCTGGTCCTGCTCATCTGCGTCTCCCTCCCTTTTTCGACGTGTTCGGTCGGCTTTCCGGCTCACGGACCACGCTCATATAGTCCTCCACAGGCATTTCCATATCGAAAAAGCCGACAGGGTTGACCGGGGTGCCCCTGAAGAGCACTTCGTAGTGCAGGTGGGGGCCCGTGGAACGGCCCGAGTTCCCGCTGAAGGCCACGCAGTCCCCGCGCTTCACCCTGTCCCCGGCCTTCGCGTTGAAGCCGCTGAGGTGGCCGTAGCGCGTCTGGTAGCCGAAGCCGTGGTCTATCACCATGAAATTGCCGTAGCCATAGTATTTCTGTGCCATCGTGACCACTCCGTCTCCCGGGGCGAAGACAGGCGTTCCCGGCGAGCAGGCCAGGTCTATGCCCGTGTGGCGGTCACCCCTTGTGCCCCTCACAGGGTCGATGCGGTAGCCGAAGGAACTCGTATAGCGGAAATTGCCCTCGGCCGTGCTCAGCGGGCATATCGCCGGAATGCGCTGGGCAATCTCGCCCGCCCTTGTGGAAACATGCTCCACTTCGTCGAAGGAGCGGCTCTGTATCACGGCTTTTTTCAGCAGCCGGTCCAGCTCCCTGGTCTCGGCTCCCAACCCGGGGTTCTTCTCGTCCAGGGCCGAGTAGCGGTTGACTCCCGCGATTCCGGACTCCCTCAGGGCGGCCGGGATTTCTCCCAGACCGAAGAGGACGCGGTAAACCTGGTCATCCCTCATCGCCATGTCCTCCAGCGAGGCCTCACAGGCTTCCATTCGCTTGGACAACAGTTCGAAACGGGATTGCCACGCGGCATTGCGCATCTTCAGCATGCGGGTTTTCGGCAAGTCCATATCCAGCCAGGTGGCGGAGCTGAGGACATAGAACACGAAAACCAGCAGGCTGAGCACAATAACCAAGGCTCCACGGCCCAGATGCCTTGCCGCGGAGACCGTTTCCGGTTCGTAGGAGAGCGTTCCGGGGTTGAACCTGTATCTTTTAGGCTTCCTCATCCTTGCAAATATACGGAATCTTCAAAAAAATCGTAAATTTGCGGGCTTATATATTTTACGGATATAATTAAACAAGATATGACATCCAAAGAAATCCGCCAGGCATTCCTGGATTTTTTCGCCTCGAAGGGCCACACGGTGGTGCCATCGGCTCCTATGGTCATAAAGAATGACCCGACCCTGATGTTCACCAACGCCGGAATGAACCAGTTCAAGGACATCTTCCTGGGAAATGCAAAGGCAAAATTCAACAGGGCCACGGACTCGCAGAAGTGCCTCCGCGTGAGCGGAAAGCACAACGACCTCGAGGAAGTGGGACACGACACCTATCACCACACCATGTTCGAGATGCTCGGAAACTGGAGCTTCGGGGACTATTTCAAGAACGAGGCCATAGACTGGGCCTGGGAACTGCTCACAGAGGTCTATAAGATAGACAGGAACCAGCTCTATGCCACGGTTTTCGAAGGCTGCGCGGAGGATGGTACCTCTATGGACGAGGAGGCCAGGGCTCAGTGGCTCAAGCACCTTCCCGAGGACCACATCATCCTGGGCAACAAGCACGACAACTTCTGGGAAATGGGAGACACCGGCCCCTGCGGCCCTTGCTCCGAGATCCACATAGACATACGTACTCCGGAGGAGAGGGCCAGCGGCATACCGGGCAGCGCCCTCGTGAACAAGGACGATCCGCATGTCATCGAGATCTGGAACCTTGTCTTTATGCAGTTCGAACGCAAGGCCGACGGCCATCTGGAGCCGCTTCCTGCAAAGAATATAGACACGGGAATGGGCTTCGAGCGTCTCTGCGCCGTGCTTCAGGGCAAGAACAGCAACTACGACTCGGACGTGTTCAGCGGAATGCTTGCCACCATAGGCGAGATCTCCGGCCACCGTTACGGGGAGAGCCGCGAGAGCGACGTGGCGATGAGGGTTATCGCCGACCATATCAGGACCATCAGCTTCTCCATCGCCGACGGCCAGCTGCCTTCCAACGTGAAGGCCGGTTACGTCATCAGGCGCATACTCCGCCGTGCTGTACGTTACGGATATACCTTCCTCGGCCTCAACGAAGCCTTCCTCTGCCGCCTCGTGCCGCAGCTGGTAAGCGATATGGGCGAGGCCTATCCGGAACTCGCAAGTCAGCAGAAGCTCATCGAGAACGTCATACGCGAGGAGGAAAACGCCTTCCTCAAGACCCTGGACAGGGGCATAAAGCTTATGGACGAGTGCATGGCCGCCTCCAGGGCCGCCGGCGTGATAAGCGGCAGCGACGCCTTCAGACTCTATGACACCTACGGTTTCCCTATAGACCTCACGGCTCTGATTGCTTCGGAGAACGGATTCTCCGTGGACCTCGAGGGCTTCAACGCCGAGCTCGCAAAGCAGAAGGAGCGCGCACGCAATGCCGGAACCAGCGAATTCGGCGACTGGATAGAGTTCCACGCCGGGGAGTCCGAGTTCTGCGGATATGACTGCACCGAGGTGGAAGGGGCCCTGCTGCTCCGCCACAGGATCGTAAAACAGAAGAACAGGGAGATGATACAGCTCGTCTTCGACCGCACTCCTTTCTACGGTGAAATGGGCGGCGAGGTAGGCGACAGCGGATGGCTGGAGTCTGCCGCAGGCGAGAGGATAAACATACTCAACACCATCAAGGAAAACGGCCTTACCATACACATAGCCGAGAAGCTGCCTTCCGACCCAGCCTCAGCCTTCACGCTTCACGTGGATGCCGCTCGCAGGCTCAGGATTGCCAACAACCACAGCTGCACCCACCTGCTGGACCAGGTGCTGCGCGAGGTGCTCGGAACTCACGTGGAGCAGAAGGGCTCCTATGTCTGCGACAACTATCTGCGCTTCGACTTCAGCCACTTCGAGAAGCTCTCCGAGGCCCAGATACGTGAGGTGGAGCATAGGGTGAACGCCCTCATACGCGCCAACCTCCGCCTGGAGGAGAAGCGCGACGCCACTATGGAAGAGGCCAACGCAATGGGCGCGATAGCCCTCTTCGGCGAGAAATACGGGGACCGCGTGCGCGTCGTGAAGTTCGGCGACAGCGTCGAGCTCTGCGGCGGCTGCCACACCTCGGCCACCGGAAACATCGGTTATTTCCAGATTACCTCCGAGAGTGCCATAGCTGCCGGAATCAGGCGCATAGAGGCCGTGACAGGTGTCGAGGCGGAGCGTTATTCCGAGGCAGCACAGGAGGCCCTGCGCAGCGCAAGGGCTTTCTTCAACAACGTGCCGGACCTCGCTGGAGCCATACAGAAACTCATCAGCGAGAATTCCGTTTACAAGAAGCAGGTTGAGAGCTTCGCCAGGAAGCAGGCTGCCGAACTGGCTGCCGAACTCGGCAAGATAGCCGTCGAGCAGAACGGTATCAATCTCATAGCCATCGACCACATCCCGGGTGACAGTTCCAATCCGGACATGCTCCGCGATGCGGCCCTGCTGCTTCAGAAGGAGCTTCACAACACTGCCCTCGTGGCGGCCATTGACAATGCGGGCAAGCCTCAGCTTATGCTTATGTATTCCGCCGACCTCGTTGAAGCCGGAAAGAATGCCGGAAAGGACATACGCGAGGCAGCCAAGGCCATACAGGGCGGAGGCGGCGGACAGAATGCCCTCGCAACTGCCGGAGGCCGCAATCTCGAAGGACTTTCCGAGGCCTTTGCCATACTCAAGGCCTGCGCCACCCGCAACTGAGCTGAGCAAAGACGATGAAGAAACTGGACAGGTTCATCTTGAAGTCGTTCCTGGGGCCTATGGCCGCAGTCTTCTTCGTGGTCCTGTTCATCCTCGTGATGCAGTTCCTCTGGCTCTACATCGACGAACTCGTCGGAAAGGGCCTGGGACTCGGCGTCATCCTGGAGTTCCTCGGCTGGGGCTGCTGCACCATCATCCCGACCGCCCTGCCTCTGGCAGTGCTGCTGGCTTCGATGATGACCCTGGGCAACCTTGCCGAGAACAACGAGCTGCTGGCCATCAAGGCGGCCGGCATATCCCTGGGCAGGGTGCTTGCGCCTATGAGTGTGGTCGCCGTGCTGATATGCATAGGCGCCTTCTTCGCCTCGAACAACCTCATACCGCTATCGTATCAGAAGATATATACCCTGAGAAACGATATACTCCGTACGAAGAACGAGATAAAGATCCCGGAAAACACCTTCTACGACGGTATCGACGGCTACGTGCTGCGCATCGACAGACGCGACGACGAAAGCGGGATGATGCACGGCGTCATCGTATATAACCACAGTTCGAACAAGGGCAACGTGAGCCTTACGCTGGCTGATTCGGCGCTGATGGACATATCCGACAACAAGAAGTACCTGACTTTCGAGCTCTTCGACGGCATCAACTACGAAGAGACGAATACGCGCAAGTACCGCGACACTACGCTGCAGTTCCAGAAGATACGCTTCTCCCATCAGGAGCTGCGCATATCCCTTGAGAACTACGCCTTCCAGAAATCAGACGACAGCGAGTTCCGCAATGAGGTCAAGGCCATGAACCTGGAGAGACTGCGCTACCAGAAGGATTCCATAGGCGGGGATAACCGTACTCTGCTCGAAAACCACTATTCCGGCCTGATGCAAGGACGGCAGCCGCGCTACTCCCGTCAGCTGGACACCTCCGCGACGGGGATACGCTGCGACTTCGAGCCGGAGGGACTCTGCACCTGGAACAGTCTGGAAAAGGAACTGGCGGCGGTGGACAGGGCTGGGAATGCGGCCAACGAGATGGTCTCCACCCTGACCTCATACGCGATGGAGTCCTATCAGAACAACTTCCTTCTGAGGCGCATTGACGAGGGCATATTCAAGAAATTCGCGCTCGCCCTGGCCTGTTTCATCTTCTTTTTCATCGGGGCGCCGATAGGGGCCCTGCTCCGCAAGGGCGGTCTGGGCATCTCGGCCATAATCTCCGTCCTCTTTTTTGTGTTGTACTGGGTCATAGACGTGGTGGGCAGCAAGTTGGCCAGGGACGGTGCCGTGGGTTCATTCTTCGGCGTCTTCGTATCCTCCTTCGTGCTGCTGCCTATAGGTGCCTACCTTACCTGGAAGGCTGTCAACGACTCATCCCTTTTCAATGGCGATTCAATGAAATCCTGGTTCAGAAAACTTAAAATGAAAGTTGTCGGCTTCTTCCGCAAGCCGCGCATAGTGTATATGGGTACGCCTGAGTTCGCGGTGGCTCCGCTGGAGGCCATTCTGAAGAAGGGCTACAAGGTACAGGCCGTGGTCACGGTCCCGGACAAGGCGAGCGGGCGCGGTCTGAAGGTGAACGAGAGCGCAGTGAAGAAGTATGCCGTGGCCCGCGGGATACCGGTCTATCAGCCGGAAAAGCTCAGGGACCCGGAGTTCATAGAGGCGATGAAGGCCCTGAAAGCGGACCTCTTTGTGGTGGTTGCCTTCAGGCTGCTGCCGCGTGAAGTGTGGGAAATACCGCGCCTGGGCACTTTCAACCTCCACGCAGCCCTGCTGCCGCAGTACAGGGGCGCCGCTCCTATCAACTGGGCGGTAATCAACGGCGAGAATGTCAGCGGTGTGACCACTTTCCTTATCGACGACGGAGTCGATACCGGAAACATAATGATGCGCGAACAAGTTCACATAGGGGAGAACGACACTGCGGGAGACCTGCACGACAGACTTATGGAAGTCGGCTCCAGGGTGGTTGTGGACACCATAGAGGGCCTGCTCTCCGGCGATATGGAGCTCAGGCTCCAGAAGAGCTTCATCCAGGGCGACGAGCAGCTCAAGCCGGCTCCGAAGCTCAACAGGGATATCTGTCATATCGATTGGAACGCAAGTTCCCGCAAAATACGCAATCTCATCAGGGGCCTCAGCCCTTATCCGGCCGCCTGGACCTCTTTCGAGCCGCTTGATTCCGATGCGGCTCCGCTTGAACTGAAAATATATTCTGCCAGCATCGCCTCTGCCGCCATACTCGAGGGTCACGAGGACTGCGCTCCCGGCACAATATGGAGTGACTCCCGCAGCTATCTGGCAATAAGGACAGCCGACGGGGCTCTGCTCATCGACGAACTTCAGCTTTCAGGCAAGAAGCGTATGGATGTCCGCAGTTTCCTCGCCGGCTGGCACAAGGCCTCCGAATACAGGGCCAACTGATTATTTCTTCACAATTCCCAGTTTCTCGAGCAGGGCTTCTGGCTGAGGGTCGTGACCGCGGAAATTGCGGTAGAGCACGGCCTCGTCTTCGGTGCTGCCCTTTGAGAGTATGTTCTCGCGGAATGAATCCGAAACCTCGCGGTTGAAGATGCCCTTCTCCTTGAAGAGAGAGAAGGCGTCCGCCTCGAGCACTTCCGCCCACTTGTAGGAATAGTAGCCCGCTGCATAGCCGCCGGTGAAGATGTGGCCGAAGGCAGGGCTGATTGCGCATTCCGGAGCGGAATAGATCACCTTCGAAGACTTCAGCGCGTCTTTCTCGAAGCTCAGCGCATCCTCCTCAGGCAGGGCCTCGAGCTCGTGCCAGGCCATATCGAGTATGCCGAACTGGAGCTGGCGTACCTGATAGTAGGCGGCGAGGTAGTTCTTGGATGCCACCAGCTTCTCTATGAGTTCCTCCGGTATGGTCTCCCCGCTCCTGTAGTCCTTCGCGAAGAGGGAGAGATACTCCGGCTCGAAGGAGAAGTTCTCCATTATCTGGGACGGGAGTTCCACGAAGTCCCTGGCCACGTTGGTGCCTGTCTGGGAGCCGTAGCGGCCCTGGGCCAGAATGCCGTGGAGGGCGTGTCCGAACTCGTGGAGGAAGGTGTTGAATTCGTCGTGGGTAAGCAGGGACGGGCTGTCGGCTGTCGGCTTGGTGAAATTGGTGACTATGCTTATGAACGGCCTCTGCTCCACACCATCGACTATCCTTTGTCCGCGGAATTCCGTCATCCACGCTCCGCCCCTCTTGCTCTCGCGAGGGAAGAAGTCGGCGTAGAAGAGGGCCAGATGGCTGCCGTTTTCGTCCTTGACGTCATATACTTTGACATCCTTGTGGTAGCCGGGGATATCCTTGCGCTCCTCGAAGCTGATGCCGTAAAGTCTGTTTGCGAGCTCGAAGACGGCCGGAATGCAGTTCTCCAGGCGGAAGTAAGGCTTCAGGGCCTCGTCGCTGAGTGCGAATTCCGCATCCTTGTAGCGCTCTGACCAATAGCTGAAATCCCAAGGCATAAGTTCGCTGTCTTCGAAGCCGTTTGCCTTGGCGTAGGCCAGCACTTCGGCCACTTCCCTCTTTGCGGCAGGCACGGACGGGGCGAGCAGCTGCTCCAGGAAAGCGTCCACCGTAGCGGGATTCTTGGCCATCCTCTCCTCCAGGGCATATTCGGCGTAGTTCCCGTAGCCGAGCAGTTTCGCGATCCTGATTCTCAGGTCAATTATCTTGCGTACGTTCTCGCAGTTGTCGAACTCGCCTCCCACGGCCTTTGTATTGTAGGCCATATACATTTCTTTGCGCAGTTCGCGGCATTCGCTGAACTTCATGAAAGGTGCGTAGCTCGGATAGGAGAGGTCATATACCCAGCCTTCCAGTCCTTTCTCGGCAGCGGCGGACGCGCCCATTTCGCGCACATAGTCCGGCAGGCCAGCGAGCTGGCAGCTGTCAGTGATGTTCAGGGTATATGCGTTGGTGGCGGAAAGTACGTTCTTCTTGAACTTGAGCTGCACCAGGGAGAGTTCCTCGACGAGCTTGCTGTAGATCTCCTTGTCCTCGTCGGAGAGATTGGCACCGTTGCGGGTGAAGCTTCTGTAGCAATCCTCGAGCAGTCTCATCTGGTCCGGCTCCAGTCCGAGTTCCTCCCTTTTCTCATAGACGGCCTTCACTTTCCTGAAGAGTCCGGCGTTGAGGGTGGAATACATCGAGAGTTCGGTGGTCATAGGAGTGATTTTCTCCGCAATCTCCTGCATCTCGTCGTTGGTGTCGGCCTCCATCAGGTTGTAGAAGATGCCGGCGACCCTCTCGAAGTCCAGTCCGCTGTTCTCCAGGGCCACGATGGTGTTGTCGAAATCCGGTTCGGCGCTGTTCGCGACTATGGCGTCGATTTCGGCCTTGGCCTTCGCTATGGTGGCCTCGAAAGCCGGGAGATAATGCTTGTTTTCGATCTTGTCGAACTGTGGCGCACCGTAAGGGAGCGTCGATTCATTCAGAAGCGGGTTTTCCATTTTGCAAGAGCTGATTGTAAGTGTCAGCAGCAGGCCGGCTGCAAGTGTCTTATTCATATATATACTGTTATGGCTTGTTTCTGTTTGCGCGCCGCAAAGTTAGCGAAACTTTTTCGATGTCATAAATCAAGCCCTCGCGCTGTTTGTAGCTGATGTCATATATGGACAGCTCCAGATGGTCCCCATACTGCGCCACCGCCGTCACCCTGTTCCCGGAGAAGCCCATTCCCAGCAGTTTCATCAGCGGTATTTCCCTGCAGCCATCTTCCAGCAGCGAATTCAATATGGTATAATTCCGCTCTATTTCCTGTATGCTCCTCCTGCGGGCCGTGCGGGCGCTGCTGTTCTTGCGGTTGTAATAATCCCAGCGACACTGATCGCAACAGAATTTCATAGTGCTCCTCAGGGATACGAAACCGTCTCCGCATTCCAGACAGACCGATTTTTGCTGCTTGTATTCCTTGCTCATAACACAATCTGCTCTATGTGGCAAATGTAAGCGGTAGCGGCCCTCAAATATCCCAACAATTCACTTTCAAGAGGCATTCAATAATCCGGAAGCGAATTGAATTTTCAAAATTCCATACAAAATTCACAAATGCCCTTTTTTGCAGAAATTTTTTGAGAATCGGGCCTTGCGTCGTTCTTATGCTTTTCTTTGTTTCCAACCTGCAGGAGCGCTCCAATGGCGGGGAACTTATGATTAACAAACCAATGCTTTCTAAATGGAACAGATTAACAGGGTGGAGCTCCGAGGAATAGTCGGAAACACCCACTACTACGACGCGGCAGACGGCGGACAGGCCTTCGCCCGCATTTCACTCGTGACCAAGCACGCCTATCACAAGCCGAGCACAGGTGAGGATATCGTGGAGAGTACCTGTTATCAATACAAGATAATTATCAAAACTTAACGGTAATACAAGTTCGTACGTCCTTTTCTTCTTGATTCTTTCATATCTTTCTTTTGATAATCA
>SFMG01000044.1 GCA_004554455.1 Bacteroidales bacterium
ACCTACAAACCTTATTGGGACTAAGGCGATATTCTTATTCAGGTCCTCAGATCAACGGACCGGGCGGGGCAAAAAAGATAGACGGGTCTTTCCCATTTGTGAACTTTGAGAACCGCCCGGCTCCATTGTCCTTAGTTAAACTTTCATTATCGGCATAAATTTAATACTTTTGTCATACAAACCTTGATGCAGAAAACTACGCTGCAAATCTAAGGTTTGTAATATGAAAAACAGAGTCCTGAAATATTTTCTGCTTGCCGCAGTCCTTGCGGGCGCAACGCTGCAGTCGGCGGCGCAGACGAAGGTAGGCAATGCGGAGTTCGACGCGCTGACCCACGATTTCGGAGATATATTGCTGGGCAGCGGCGCGGTCAGCTGGACCTTCAGCGTCAAGAATGTGGGAAGCGCGCCTCTGGCCATATACAGCGTGACGACCACCTGCGGATGCACGGCAGTGGAATGGACGAAAGAGCCCCTGAAGAGCGGAGCCGTCGGCAAAATCAGCGTCAGCTACAGCAATGACGAGGGACCCTACCCTTTCGACAAGCCCCTGAGCGTCTATCTCTCCGGCTCAAGCAAGCCCGTAACTCTCAGAATCAGAGGCGTTTGCCGCCAGAAAGAACTCAGTCTCGAAGAAAGCCACCCGCTGAGGATGGGTGTGCTTGGAGTGAAGAGCTCCGACGTGAACGGAGGCGAGACCGAGCAGGGACGCCCGCAGAGCGGTGTGATTTCCGTGGCCAACCTCTCCTCTTCGACCGTGGAGCTCTCCGTTGCGAATGTCTCCGAAGGCCTCTCCGTCAAGGGAGCCTGCAAGATGAAAAAGCGCAGCAGCGCGAATCTCGAATGGACGGTGACGCCGGACCGCAGGCACTGGGGCCGCAACAACTACGGCTTCGACCTGCTCGCCAACGGAAAGAAGGCTGGACGCATAAACGTCAGCGTCAGCACCAAAGAGAACTTCAGTTCCCTCAGCAAGGAGGAAAGGGCACGCGGACCGAGGCCTATGTTCACCGCCAGCAGCTACACCTTCAAAAGGGTGAAGGCGGGCACTCCGATAAAAGCCGTATTCAATATGAAAAACGGGGGCAAGGAAGTCCTCAGGATATATAAGGTAGACAGCGACAGCCCCAAACTCAGCTGCCCGTCCATACCGGAGCTGGCCCCGGGTGCCGGACAGAGCATAGAGATGAATCTGGACACTAGCGGGATGCCGTCCGGAGAAGTATTGATAATTGTCTCACTTACAACCAATTCCCCTCTCAGACCGGTCGTCAACCTCTTTGTGACCGGATGGATAGAATAGCACTATGGAAATTATTCACGCGCTTTTCGAAGCATTGCTCAACAGCATTCTGATCACCGGACTTGTCGTCATAATGATGATGATGATCGAGTGCTTCAACATCGAATCCCACGGAGACTTTTTCACCGGACTCAGACGCAGTCGTACGGGCCAGGTGCTTACGGGCGCCCTGCTCGGAATAATACCGGGCTGTATGGGCGGCTTTGCCGTCGTCTCCCTCTATACCCACCGTCTGATAAGTTTCGGAGCCCTTGTGGCAATGATGATTGCCTCTTCCGGAGACGAGGCCTTCGTTATGCTGGCAATGTTCCCGGACAAGGCCCTGTGGATTATGCTTCTGCTCTTCTGTCTGGGCATAGCCTGCGGATTTGTTACCGACTTCATCCACGACAGACGCCACAAGCGCCACTGCAGCAAGGAAAACCATACGGACTGCGGAGAAAAGGTAGCCTGCAGTGACGGCTACGAAGTCCACAGCTGCGACTGCGGCGTGGATCACGAGGCCCACGCGCACAAGGGCAGACATTTCGGCGTCAAGCGTCTGCTGCTCTTCCTGGGAGTGGCCATCTTCATCGGAGCCCTCGCGGGAGGCCTGCTGGAGCACAGCCACGGGGCGGAACATGCTGAAGAAGCCGTTTCCGAAGGAATCAGCCTGCTCAGCGAAGATTGGATGAACATATTCTTCTCTGTCCTGGGAGGAGTGTTCCTGCTGGTCCTGATTTTCGCTTCGGACCACTTCGTCGAGGACCATCTCTGGAACCATATCATACGCAAACATCTCCTGAGAGTATTCCTCTGGACCCTGGGCGTGCTGTCGGCTCTTGGCATAGCTATGCAGTTCATCGACCTCAGCGCCTGGATTTCCTCCCATAGCGGGATTACAGCCCTGATGATAGTGATCGCCACCCTCATCGGAATCATTCCCGAATCGGGTCCCCATCTGGTCTTCATATCCCTGTTCTCCCTCTACCTCAGCAGCCCTGAACTGGACTGGATGCAGTTCCTGCCTGTGCTGCTGGCCAGCTGCATATCCCAGGACGGGCACGCATCCATACCGCTTCTTGCCGAAAGCAAGGCCGGCTTCCTCAAGGCGAAGGCAGTCAACTGCGCCGTGGCCCTGGCGGTCGGATTCGGCAGCTGGGGGCTCGTCAGTATCCTTTAGTATAGCCCTATCCATTGGAATACAGCAACTTACACCATAGAATACAGATATCCCTACATAGAATACAGATATCCCTACATAGAATACAGATATCCCTACATAGAATATAGCAATGGAAGAAGATAGGAAATGGATGATGGAAGCGCTCAAGGAGGCGCGCGAGGCGGCGGCCGAGGATGAGGTCCCGATCGGGGCGGTCATAGTCGGAGACGGCGGCATCATCTCCCGCGGGCACAATATGGTCGAAAGACTCAACGACCCGAGCGCCCACGCCGAAATGCTCGCCCTCACCTCCGCAACCGCCGCTCTCGGAGGCAAATACCTGAATGACTGCACCATATACGTCACCGTGGAACCCTGTCCCATGTGCGCCGCCGCTCTATGCTGGGCCCAGATAGGCCGGGTGGTCTATGGCAGTCCGGACCCCAAGCGCGGCTTCACCCTCTTCACCCCTTCCCTGCTCCATCCCAAGACCAAGGTCGATTCCGGGGTCCTCGCCGAAGAATGCTCCGGGCTCGTATCCGAATTCTTCCGTTCCAAACGCTGATATGGCAATCTGAAATATATCCTGACAATCACATAAACACCACATAATGAGAACAATAAATCACCTGCTTACACTTGCCGCCGTCCTTGTCGCAATTTGCGCCTGCAACCCGGCAAAGACCCCTCAGGACGGGGAATACAGTCTGGACATATATGCTACAAACGACGTTCACGGCCGCCTCTTCGACTCCCTTTACGTAGGCGACGGAACCCGCGAATCCCTGCTCGCCGTCAGCGAATATATGAACAGGACGAGGGCCGAAAAGGGCGAAGACAATGTTATGCTTCTCGACGTCGGCGACCTGCTGCAGGGCGACAATTCCGTATATTACTACAACTACGTGGACACGGAAAGCCGTCATCTGGCCTGCCGTATGGTCGAATATATGAAATATGACGCCCTCGTCGTCGGCAACCACGATATAGAGACGGGACACGAAGTATATGACCGCTTCAAAAAAGAGCTGAAGATTCCGTATCTGGCAGCAAACGCCATACGCGACGACAACGGCAAGCCGTATTTCCAGCCGTACACGATTGTCGAAAGAGGCGGGCTGAGAGTGGCTGTGCTGGGATATACGAACCCGAATATCAAGGCCTGGCTGGCCCGGGAAATATGGGATGGGATGCATTTCGTGGACCTGATGGAATGCGTGCAGGCGGATGTGGACAGGGTGAGGGCCAAAGAGAAGCCCCATCTGGTGATTGTAGCGGTACACTCCGGGACCGGCAATGGTGAGGGGAGCGAGCTGGAGAGTCAGGGACTGGACCTGCTGTCGAGTCTCGAGGGAGTGGACTTCATCTTCTGTTCCCACGACCACAGACCATATATGGAGAACAGGGGCGACTGCGTGCTGCTGAACTCGGGAAGCCACTGCCGCAAACTGGCCCACGCGACCGCAAAGATAGAGATCAGGGACGGAGAAGTGGTGTCGAAGGAGGTGTCAGGCGAGATTTGCGATATAGACAAGGAGGAGATAGACACGGTGATGAGGGATATGTTCAGGCCTGATTATGAGGCAGTAAAGGCCTTCACCGTGCAGAAGGTGGGAGAGCTGGCCATGCCTCTGAAGACCAGGGACGCCTTCGTGGGAATGTGCGACTATATGAATCTGATACACAGGATATGCCTCGAATGCACTGATGCCGACCTGTCTTTCGCAGCACCTCTGAGCTTCAATTCCACGGTGAATGCCGGAGACGTGCTCTACAATGACCTCTTCACCATATATCCGTATGAGAATCAGATTTTTGTGCTGAATATGAAGGGCAGGGAAATCGAGAAATATCTGGAATATTCCTACGACCAGTGGATCAACACGCTCGGAGATGGGCACGCGCTGAAGACCCAGGGGCACGCGCTGAAGATTCGGGACAGAGAGGATCCCCGCAGCGGGGCGAAGAGATGGTCCTTTGTAAACCGCTCCTATAACTTCGATTCCCTCGGAGGGGCTTTCTACACCGTGGACCTGAGCAAGCCGTACGGGGGCAGAGTGGAAATCAGCCGCCTTGCCGACGGACGGGATTTCGATCCGGAGGATGACTACAAGGTGGCAATGACCTCCTACCGCGCGAACGGTGGCGGAGAACTGATGCAGCTGGGTGCCGGCATAGATGCCTCAGAGCTGGAGGGCCGTGTGAGCGAACGCTACCCAGAGGTGCGTGAACTCCTGTTCGACTTCTTCAGACATCATCTGGGAGCGGACGGGGAGATTGCCCCTGTCACTTCGGAAGAGCTTTCCGACCCGGCTCTAATCGGGGCCTGGAACTTCATCCCGGAGGACCTCGCTGCACCGGCCCTCCGAGAGGATTACCGACTGCTTTTCGAATAGAATTCCGCATAGGATTCTGCTACGGATTCTGCTACCATAACCATTGTTAATCATCAAAATATTATGAAGAACTACAGAATAGCGGCTATTTGCCTGGCATTGGCAGTAAGCATCAGCCTCACGGCCCAGCACAGGGCGGACCGGCAGAGCCTCAACGATGAGAACTCCTTCTCGATGATCCTGCTCGGAGACCCGCAGGGCTACACCAAGTACGATATCAACCAACCCATACTGGAGCTGTGCACGGCCTGGATTGCCGACAACATAGACAGGCTGAACATTGAAGCGGCGCTCTGCACGGGAGACCTTGTGGAGCAGAACGAGAATATCACAATGAACCGCAAGATGCTCAACCAGACCAGTCGGGAGATGTGGGAATCCGCTTCGAGAAGTTTCGCAAGACTGGACAACAAGTTGCCTTACATCATAGGCTGCGGCAACCACGACTACGGCTACAAAAGCTCGGAGAACGGACGCACGAAGTTTCCCGAATACTTCCCTTTCGAGCGCAACAGCTGCTGGAGGGATATAATCGTGTCCGACTATCCTAACCGCAACGGCGACATATCCATAGAAAATGCTGCCTTCGAGTTCAAGGCCGGTCCCGGCTCTCCTGCCGCCCTCGAGGCCTGGGGGCCTATTCTGGTTATATGCGCCGAGTTCGCTCCTCGCGACGAAGTGCTCGAATGGGCCAGGAAACTCTGCACCTCGGATCGTTTCAAGGACCATAAGGTGTTCTTCATAACCCATTCCTTCCTTTATCAGAGGAGCGCTGCCAGGACGGACAATGAGAAGTACAAGATACGCCCTGCCAACTGGGGAGCCCAGATCTGGGAGAAGTTCGTGAAGGTCACCCCTAACGTGCGCTTTGTGATATGCGGTCATACGGGCAAGCCGGGAGATTTCGAGGATTCGGTGGCCTACCGCTGCGATCTCAATGACGCGGGAGTGAGCGTACACCAGATGATGTTCAACGTGCAGATCGTGGGCGGTGGCTGGGAAGGCAACGGCGGCGACGGCTGGCTGAGGATCCTGGAGTTCATGCCTGACGGTAAGACCCTGAAGGTCAGCACCTATTCCCCTCTCTTCGGCATCTCCCCTTCCACGAAGCATCTCGCTCACCGCGACGGGGAATGCGACCGTTTCGATATTGTATTCTGACAGTTCAGCACGAGAGCTGGCAGTTACTCGCTTCAAGGGTCCCGATTCAGGAATGAGTCGGGGCTTTTTGTGTGGTGCGGCGGGGACGGACTGTCTGCGGCCGACTCTGCCTGCGTGGGATGGGGCTGTCTCCGCGGCCGACTCTGCCTGCGGGCAGGGACTTCGGACCGGTGCGCACCTCCGGTGCTTTCCCTCCCACCGCTGCGCGGCAGGCCCCTCCCGTTCACGAAGCCACGGGCGGCTACGCCGTCCGAAGTCCCTGCCCATCCGGCATTCCCCGGCCGCGGCACAATGCTCCGGCCCTTGGGCTAGAGGGATTACCTCAGTTTTGACCTTTTGGCTGCATCGATTCGCAAGTCTGGGCTTGAAATCGAGAATCGATGCATGGATTGCCCCTGTTTTGACCTTTTGGCTGCATCGATTCGCAAGTCTGGGCTTGAAATCGAGAATCGATGCACGGATTGCTGTATTTACCTGAAAAAAGTTGACTCACAACAAAGAGTTAACGATGGACTTTAAACACACTACCAAAAGACAGCTGTACTATGATCAAGTAATTGAGT
>SFMG01000007.1 GCA_004554455.1 Bacteroidales bacterium
AATCGTACTCGACAGCATAGGCGGGACGGTATATTTTAACATTCTCAAGCCCTTTGATAGAATGAAGAGCCTTGAGCTGTATGTCAAGCGGCAAGGATGAGGAAAAACCCTGTAGGTAATACTCATTGATATTCCTGCCCTCCGGCTCAAGAAAAAGCTGATGCTCATCCTTGTCTGCGAAAGTGCGCAATTTATCTTCTATGCTTGGACAATATCTCGGACCAATGCCGGTAATCATACCCTGAAAGAGGGGTGAGTCCTTGAAGCCGCTGCGGAGAATGTCGTGTACCTCGCTATTGGTATGGACTATATAGCAAGGCATCTGGGGAATACCGCTTTGAACCGTTGAAAGGAAAGGCAGGTAGGAAAACTTGGAAGGATTTTTATCTCCGCTCTGAAGCGTAAGTTTGGAAACATCTATGGAACTGATGTCTATTCTGGGAGGGGTACCAGTCTTCATTCTCGCACTGCGTACTCCAAGAGCTTTGAGCTGTTCGGTCAAGCCGTAAGATGCCTGCTCCCCTATCCTTCCACCCTCAAAAGAGTTTCGACCTATGAACATACGTCCGTTCAGGAAGGTTCCGGCAGTTAAAACAAGTGCTCGAGAATTGAAAATTGCGCCCGTGGTCGTACAAACACCCGAAATTCGTCCTTCATTAAAGAGAAATTTAGTGACTGTATCTTGGTAAATATCTAATAATGAGGAACTTTCGATTATTTTTCGCCAATTTTGGGAGTATAGATTCTTATCGCATTGGGCGCGTGGACTCCACATTGCCGGTCCCTTTGACCTGTTAAGCATACGGAACTGCAGAGTTGAACAATCAGTGACAATTCCGCTGAATCCACCGAGCGCATCGATTTCCCTTACAATCTGCCCCTTTGCAATTCCGCCGACGGCAGGATTGCAGGACATCTGCGCAAAGCGGTTAATATCCATAGAAATCAGCAAAGTCCTGGAACCCATAAGGGAAGCAGCCATAGCTGCCTCGCAGCCGGCATGTCCGCCGCCTACGACTATTATGTCATAATCCGGGAAAATCATCGGATGAACAGAAATTAAATTAATTGAATCAGAGAAGTTCCCTGAGGGACAGATAATAATCCTCTTTCTTTCTCATCAGGGCAATGTCATCGTCACAATGGTCATCATAACCAATGAGATGGAGAATCCCGTGAACTATGACCCTGTTGAGCTCATTTTCAAACTCTGTTCCGTACTCGATGGAATTCTCACGGACAGAATCGACACTAATGAAAAGATCTCCATTAAGTTTGTCACCCTCACAATAATCAAAAGTAATTATGTCGGTAAAATAGTCGTGGCCGAGATAACGCTGGTTGATATCGAGGATATAGTTATCTGAACAGAAAATTATATTTATATCGCCAAGTCGGCGTATCTCGCTTTCAGCTACCAGTTTAAGCCATTTTCTGGTAAGATTTTTGCATCTGAAGTTGAGACTTGTGTCCTCAAAGAAAAAAGAAGTCATTCTGCGCGCACTTAAAAACGGATACAAAGTTAAAATTTTGAAATAAAAAGAAAAAATCATACCTTTACGCAGATTAAACGAAATCAAAACTTTTTAACTATATGGAAGAGAAAAAGTCCAAAAAAGCGAACCTTGAAAACAAGAAACTGCTTTTCATCGAAGTAGGCCTCTGCTTTTCTCTGTTTGTCACCCTCGCTGCCTTCCAGTGGGGTACCAGGGATGCCAATGTAAGTGTCCTTGAGGAGGAAACCCAGATGATTGAGGAAGAGGAAATCATTCCTATCACCCAGGAGACCCCTCCTCCACCACCTGAAACTCCTAAGATTCCTGTGCTTTCCGACCAGATCGACATCATCGATGACGACATCAAGGTTGATGACGACCTCTTTATGAATCTTGAGGACGATGCAAACCTCGGAGTTGAAATCGGAGACTACATCGAGGAAGTTCAGGAGGAAGTAATTGAGGAAGAGGCTATTCCATTCCAGCTGGTTGAAACCAGACCTTCATTCAACGGCGGAGATGCCAACGAGTTCTCGAAATGGGTGAACTCAAGGCTCGAATATCCTGAAATTGCCAAGGAAAACGGCGTTCAGGGCCGTGTAACCCTCCAGTTCACTGTTGAGAAAGACGGCAGCGTTACCAACGTAAAGGTTGTGCGTGGCGTTGACCCTTCACTCGACAAAGAGGCAGTAAAGGTCGTATCCAGCTCTCCAAAATGGACTCCGGGAAAACAGCGTGACCGCGCTGTCCGT
Source organism: Bacteroidales bacterium (assembly GCA_004554455.1). Taxonomy (GTDB): domain Bacteria; phylum Bacteroidota; class Bacteroidia; order Bacteroidales; family UBA932; genus Cryptobacteroides. The sequence goes on from SFMG01000007.1 coordinate 2,249, forward strand.
GTAACCTACACCTTCCCTGTGATTTTCCAGTTGAGATAGTGAAAACAGAATACAGGATGGAGGCTGACATTATGGTCGGCCTCCATTTTTTTGGACTCTTCCGTAACAGAAAAACTACATAGACCGTAATGGAAATAAAGGATTACAAAGCCGTATTCGTAGGTATTATCAAGCAGAACGATGATGAAAGAAAAGTGCTTGAATATCTGGAAGAACTGGAGTTCCTGGCTGAGACAGCCGGGGCAAAAGGCGATAAGAAATTCGTCCAGAAAGTGGACAAACCCGATGGAGCGACCTATATACGAAGCGGAAAACTGGAAGAAATAGCTGAATACTGCAAGGAAAACGATATAGATTACGTCATATTCGACGATGAACTTACCGGCATACAGCAGAGGAATATAGAAAAGATAGTAAAGACTGCCGCAGTAATAGACCGTACCTCACTGATTCTGGAAATATTTACCCAGAGGGCCAGGACATCATACGCAAAACTGCAGGTAGAACTGGCCAGATACAACTATATGCTGCCTAGACTGGCAGGTATGTGGACTCACCTCGAAAGGCAGAGAGGAGGAATGGGAGCTCGAGGCGGAATGGGTGAGAAACAGATAGAAATAGACCGTCGTATAGTCAAGGAAAGGATAAGCAAACTGAAAGATCAGCTGGCAAAAGTTGACAAACAGATGGCTGTACAGAGAAGCAACAGGGGGCAGCTTGTAAGACTCTCACTGGTCGGATACACCAACGTAGGCAAATCCACATTGATGAATCTGCTGGCCAAAACGGATGTCTTTGCAGAAAACAAACTCTTCGCCACCCTGGATACAACTGTCAGGAAAGTGGTCATAGAAAACTGTCCTTTCCTGCTGAGCGACACGGTGGGATTCATAAGAAAACTGCCTACACAGCTCGTGGAAGCATTCAAAAGCACCCTCGATGAAGTAAGGGAGGCGGATGTGCTTCTGCACGTAGTGGATATATCCCATCCAGACTTTGAAGAACAGATGGAAGTGGTAAACAGGACACTGAAGGAAATAGACGCCGCAAACAAGCCTGTTTTGGTCATATTTAATAAAATAGACGCCTATAGCTATGAAGAGTATGACGAGTTCTCATTGGTGCCTAAAACGCAGAAAAACTACTCTCTGGACGAATTCAAGAACAGCTGGATAGCAAGTGAAAACACTCCATGTGTATTCATATCCGCAAAAGACAAGACGGGAATTGATAAACTGAGGAACGATATCTACAAGATAGTGGCTGAAATACACGCCGGAAGGTATCCTTTCGACAATTTCCTGTGGTAATAAAAAAAAGCCGGTCGCAATGACCGGCTTTTTCATATATACATATAAGTATCAGTCTTTGAACTTGGCGCAGAGGAACTCTCTGTTCAGACGGGCTATATGATTGACGGTTATGTGCTTAGGGCACTCCATCTCACAGGCGCGGGTGTTGGTGCAGGCACCGAATCCGAGCTCGTCCATCTTGGCTACCATAGCCTTTGCACGCCTTGCGGCCTCTACCCTGCCCTGTGGAAGAAGAGCGAGTGAAGAAACCCTGGCAGCCACGAAAAGCATGGCTGAACCGTTCTTACAGGTCGCTGCGCAGGCACCGCAGCCGATGCAGGCAGCAGCGTCCATTGACTCGTCTGCATTCTTCTTAGGGATAGGAATGGCATTTGCGTCAGGAACACCGCCGGTGCGTACTGAAACATAACCTCCGGCCTGGAGTATCTTGTCGTACGCTCCCCTATCGACAACGAGGTCTTTGATAATAGGGAAACCGGCACTTCTCCATGGCTCTACGGTGATGGTAGCACCGTCCTTGAACTTGCGCATGAAGAGCTGGCAGGTGGTAACCTCATCGTCAGGACCGTGTGCACGGCCGTCTATATAAAGCGAGCAGGCGCCGCAAATACCCTCACGGCAGTCGTGGTCGAATGAAACCGGACCGCTGTTCTTGCAACCCTTATCTACTGCAACGGGATCGATGCCCTCCCTGATGAGCTGCTCGTTGAGTATGTCGAGCATCTCGAGGAAAGATGCATCCTCCTCGATGTCGTGGACTTCATAAGTCTCGAAGTGACCCTTGGCCTTGGCGTTTTTCTGACGCCATATCTTAAGTTTAAAATCCATCTCTGTTAGTCTTTATAGTTTCTGGTTGCAATCTTGATGTTCTCGTATTTCAGAGGTTCCTTGTGGAGTTCAGGTGCATTTCCTTCACCCTTGTACTCCCAGGCGGCTACATACATGTAATTCTCATCGTCACGCTTGGTCTCCCCTTCTTCAGTCTGGGACTCGATACGGAAATGACCGCCGCAGGATTCGTTGCGGTTGAGGGCGTCGATTGCCATGAGTTCACCTATTTCAAGGAAGTCAGCGAGGCGAAGCGCCTTCTCAAGCTCCTGGTTGAACTCGAAATTGGTTCCTGGAACGTATACGTTTGACCAGAATTCCTTCTTAAGCTCATTGATCTTGGCAATGCCGGTCTTGAGACCTTCCTCACTGCGGGCCATGCCCACATACTCCCACATAATGTGGCCGAGTTCCTTGTGGAGGGAATCGACGGACCTCTTTCCCTTGATGGAGAAGAGTTTCTCTATCTTTTCCTTCACAGCCTTTTCAGCTGCATCGAACTCAGGAGTGTTCACATCAACCTTACCGTCCTTGAAATGGCCGGCAAGATAGTCGCCTATGGTATAAGGAAGGATGAAGTAACCATCGGCAAGACCCTGCATAAGCGCTGAGGCACCGAGACGGTTTCCGCCGTGATCGGAGAAGTTTGCCTCACCTATTGCATAGAGACCCGGTACGGTAGTCTGAAGGTTATAGTCAACCCAGATACCGCCCATAGTGTAGTGGATGGCCGGATATATCATCATTGGCTGCTTGTAAGGATCGGTTCCGGTAATCTTCTCGTACATCTGGAAAAGGTTGCCGTAACGCTCGCGTATCTTGCCCTCACCGAGACGCTCGATTGCAGTCTTGAAATCAAGGAATACGGCAAGACCGGTCTCATTCACGCCGAAGCCGGCGTCACAGCGCTCCTTTGCCGCACGGGAAGCCACGTCACGCGGAACGAGGTTTCCGAAGGCAGGATAACGGCGCTCGAGATAGTAGTCGCGATCCTCTTCGGCTATATCGGAAGGAAGAATCTCCTTCTTGCGGAGCTTGAGGACATCCTCCATCTTCTTAGGAACCCAGATACGGCCGTCGTTACGCAGGGACTCTGACATAAGGGTCAGCTTGCACTGCTGGTCGCCGTGTACAGGAATACAGGTAGGATGGATCTGGGCGAAGCAAGGGTTTGCGAAGAATGCACCCTTCTTGTAGCACTGCCATGCTGCGGAGCCGTTGCTGTTCATTGCGTTGGTGGAAAGGAAATAGGTGTTTCCGTAACCTCCGGTAGCTATTACGACTGCGTGTGCGCCGAATCTCTCGATTTCTCCGGTCACGAGATTTCTTGCTATGATACCCCTGGCCTCACCATTGACGAGAACCACGTCGAGCATTTCGTGACGAGGATAAGACTTGACGGTACCCTCGGCAATCTGACGGTTCAGAGCTGCGTATGCACCGAGAAGGAGCTGCTGTCCGGTTTGACCCCTTGCATAGAAGGTGCGGCTGACTGTAGCCCCACCGAAAGAGCGGTTTGCGAGGAGTCCGCCATACTCACGTGCGAAAGGCACGCCCTGAGCTACGCACTGGTCAATGATGTTGTTGCTGACCTCTGCAAGACGATAGACATTGGCTTCGCGGCTGCGATAGTCGCCACCTTTGATGGTCTCGTAGAAGAGCCTGTAAACCGAGTCATTGTCGTTCTGGTAGTTCTTCGCGGCGTTGATGCCTCCCTGTGCCGCAATAGAGTGGGCACGGCGTGGCGAGTCGCTGATACAGAAGATCTTGACGTTGTAACCGAGTTCACCGAGAGAAGCTGCTGCAGAGGCTCCGCCCAGACCGGTTCCGACGACGATGACATCGAGTTTTCTCTTGTTGCCCGGAGTGACTACACGTATGTGTGCCTTATGGTTAGTCCATTTTTCGGCAAGAGGTCCCTCGGGAATCTTAGAAATCAATTTTTCGGCCATTTTCTTTAGTTTATAAAATTTGGACGCAAATATAATTAAAATAAAGTGTTTTCCGACTTTTCAGCGCGCAATTCATCGAAGCCCAGATGTCTGTAAGCCAGAGGAGTGGCTTCCCTTCCCCTCGGTGTACGCATAATGAAGCCCTCCTTTATAAGGAAAGGCTCGTAAACTTCTTCGAGGGTGCCCTGGTCCTCCCCCACTGCCGTAGCTATGGTATTGGCTCCCACAGGACCGCCTTTGAACTTAACTATTATGGTTTTAAGTATCTTGTTGTCTATGGCGTCGAGGCCAAGGGTGTCTATGTTCAGGGCGTCGAGGGCATATCGTGCAATATTCAGGTCTATGCTTCCGTTTCCCATCACCTGTGCGAAATCACGTACCCTGCGAAGCAGGGAGTTCGCAATTCGCGGCGTACCGCGGCTGCGGCGCGCAATTTCGAAGGCAGCGTCGGAACTTATGCCTATGTTCAATATGGAGGCGCTGCGGCATACGATGCGGAGCAGGGTTTCCGTATCGTAATATTCGAGGGCGCATTTTATTCCGAAACGGGCCCGCAGAGGCGAAGTGAGAAGGCCGCTGCGCGTGGTTGCGCCCACGAGAGTGAAAGGATTGAGGGCTATCCTGACGGAACGCGCTCCCGGACCCTTGTCTATCATTATATCTATGACGAAATCCTCCATTGCGGAATAGAGGTATTCCTCCACAACCGGAGATAACCTGTGAATCTCGTCTATGAACAGCACGTCTCCCTCTTCCAGAGAGGTAAGCAGACCGGCCAGATCCCCCGGCTTGTCCAGCACAGGTCCCGAAGTGAGTTTCATATTAACCCCGAGTTCATTGGCTATGATATGGGCGAGGGTTGTCTTTCCAAGTCCCGGAGGCCCGTGGAAGAGCACGTGATCAAGGGACTCCCCTCTCATTTTGGCCGCCTGTATGAATATCTTGAGGTTGGATACTATCTTCTCCTGACCGGTGAACTGGGTGAGGTCCTGTGGCCTTATAATTCCGTCCAATTCATTATCTTTGCCGGCATTGACGTCGTGTGGGTCGAACTTTTCCTGCATAGAAACATCATTATAAATACAAATATAATTTAATTTTAAATGAATAAATGATGTTTATGCGCCTGTTGAAATGTTAATAACTTTTTTAAGTTACTGAAAGATAAGTAGTTGAATATAAATTTTAATGTTGATTTCCTGTTGGGATGAAATTTATATAAAAGCGGTGCCACCTGTTGCATATTAAAAAAATTCCGGTGGATATAAATTCTCCTCTCATTTCAAAAATTCTTTTTCATTTTTCTGTCAACAGGGTTATAAACAGGTTTTCAACAGAGTTATGAACATAAATGTTGATATCGGAACATAGTACGGCAGCATTGCAGGAAGCCCTCGCTTCCGGACAGAAGGATATTTATTGCCAGGGGCTTTTCCTTTCGGCCAGGTGGTTTGTGCTATCCGCTGCCCGCGGTGCCGGAATCAGTCTGGCAGTATTGCCGGACAAGGAATCAGCGGAATATTGTGCGGCCGACCTCTATAATCTGACCGAGGGGGACAAGGTGTTCTATCTCCCAGATTCAGGAAAGAATGCCGTAAGGAGCAATTACAAATCTTCCCTCGGGGTCCAGCGAACCTCAGCCATAGGGAAGATACGCTCCTGTGAGCCGGGAACGGTGATAGTAAGCTACCCGGAAGCCCTTGAAGAAAGACTTCCATCCTCCAGTGATGCATTAAGCCCTCTGCTCAGTCTGAAAGCCGGAGACGAAATATCCCACGACGAGATATCGTCCATACTTTCGGAAGCCGGCTTCGAAAACGTTGATTTCGTATCCGAGCCAGGACAATACACGCTTCGCGGCGGAGTAGTGGACATATTTTCATATTCCTTCAACTACCCATTCCGCCTCTCCCTTTTCGGCAACGAAATAGAGAAGATATATACCTTCGACACCAATACCCAGCTCTCGAAGGAGTCTGTGGACAAGGTGGACATATACGGGGATATGGCTTCCGACAGCGATACGGAGGGCCTTTTCATAAGCGATATCCTTCCCGAGGACTGCATAGTCTGGCTGGACTCCTCCGATTCCTACAGGGAAAGGGAATTCTTCAGCAGGCTCTCCCCTTTCAGAAAGGTATATCTGGAGACTCCCCTTTCGGCTGTGAAAGCCAGTCCGATACGCTTCGACATCAGTCCGCAGCCTGCGTTCAACAAGAATTTCGACTTGCTGATACAGGATATAAAAAACAGGCTCGAAAAGGGATATAAGGTATATATATACGGAGAAAAACGCTCCCAGCTGGAAAGACTCCGAAGCATAATACTCGCCGAAGAGGGAACGGTGCCGGAAATGGTAGAAGGCAAGAACCTGCACAACGGTTTCATAGACCACGAGAGCCGTTGCTGCATATATTCGGACCACGAGATTTTCGACCGCTTCCACAGGGTGAGGATGCGCCGCAGCGTCGAAAAGAGCGAACAGCTTACCATCAACGAACTGAGTTCCTTCAATATAGGCGACTATGTAGTGCATATAGATTACGGAGTCTGCGTTTTTGGAGGACTGGTCAGGATGAAGGACGACAGGGGCCGTATGCACGAAGTGGTGAAACTTATGTTCAAGGACAATGACACCATCTTCCTTTCCGTGCACTCGCTCCACAAGATATCCCGTTTCAAATCAAAGGATTCCGAGCCGCCTAAAATAAACCGTCTGGGTTCGAAGGCCTGGCAGAATCTCAAGGCCTCAGCCAAATCCAGGGTCAAGGATATAGCCAAGGACCTGATCAAGCTTTACGCCAGGAGAAAGGCCTCCAAAGGCTTTGCCTTCTCCCCGGACACCTACCTCCAGACGGAATTGGAATCCTCATTTATGTATGAGGACACTCCGGATCAGGAAAAGGCGGTTGCTGCTACAAAGAGGGATATGGAGGACACTTGTCCTATGGACCGTCTGGTCTGCGGAGACGTAGGATTCGGAAAGACGGAAGTTGCCATAAGGGCTGCCTTCAAGGCCGTTGCGGACAGCAAGCAGGTTGCCGTTCTCGTACCTACAACCATACTCTGCCTGCAGCACTACAACACCTTCAGTTCCCGTCTGAAGGACTTCCCGTGCAATGTGGAATACGTGAGCAGGCTGCGCAGCGCAAAAGAAATATCCGACATAAAGGAAAGACTCAAAAAAGGCGGCATAGACATAATCATAGGCACCCACAAACTTCTGAATTCCGCATTCGAGTTCAAGGATCTGGGCCTGTTGATAATAGATGAGGAGCAGAAGTTCGGAGTAAGTTCCAAGGAAAAACTCCGTCAGCTGAAGGAGTCTATCGACACCCTGACCCTGACCGCCACTCCTATTCCGAGAACCCTCCAGTTCTCGCTCCTCGGAGCCAGGGACCTTTCCATAATAAACACTCCACCGCCGAACAGGATTCCCGTTCAGACCGAAATCATACTTTTTGATAAGGAGGAGATACGCAGCATAATAAATTACGAGCTGAACCGCGACGGACAGATATTCTTCCTGCACAACAGGGTGGAGGAACTGGATGGCATATACAACATACTCCACGGGCTGGTTCCGGATATGAGGATATGCGTGGCCCACGGTCAGATGGAGGCAAAGGTGCTTGAAAACAAGATACTTGCTTTCATGAAGGGGGAATATGACCTGCTGCTCTGCACAACCATAATAGAAAACGGTCTCGATATTCCAAACGCCAACACCATACTCATCAATCAGGCACAGAACATAGGTCTGAGCGACCTCCACCAGCTGAGGGGCCGTGTGGGAAGGTCGAACAAGAGGGCATTCTGCTATCTGATAGTGCCTCCTCTGGCTTCCGTTACGGACGAGGCCAGGCGCAGGCTGAAGGCAATAGAATCCTTCTCGGACCTGGGGAGCGGCTTCAGCATAGCAATGCAGGACCTGGACATAAGGGGAGCAGGCAATCTTCTCGGCGCCGAACAGAGCGGATTCATCACGGACATGGGTTTCGAAACCTATCAGAAGATACTCCAGGAAGCCATAGAGGAACTCGGAATGGAGAGCGGGATAAGCACCCGCAGGGACGAGTCTTCGTACATATCCGACTGCACGGTCGAAACGGACCAGCTTGCGCTGATTCCGGACGATTACATAGACGTGAATGCGGAAAAGATACGCATATACAAGGATATGGACTCGGCAGGCGAGGGAAAGCAGCTGGACCGCATACATTCGATGATGGAGGACCGATTCGGAAAGATGCCTCCTGAGGTGGAAAGGCTTTTCGATATAGTAAGGATAAGGAATATTGCCGCTTCCCTGGGCTTTGAGAAGGTGATAGTCAAGAACGGCATAATGATATGTTTCTTCATATCCAATCCCCTGTCCCCTTTCTACAAGTCGGGTGAATTCTCAAAAACGCTGGAGAGAATATCCCTTCCGGACAACGCGAAATATTATGAACTGAAACAGAGCAACGACAGGCTCAAGATAGTATGCCGCAACGTTGACGGCACATCCCGTGCCCTCGAATTGCTGAGAAAGATAAAATGATATGCACAATCTACTGGTTGAAATAGGGAATACGGCTTTAAAGGCCACCTGGTCGGATGGAATGACCCTCGGTAAGATTTTCAGGTACCAGGGTGAAAAGAGTTTCGATTTCATACTTTCCCTCACAGAGGGGGAGAGGGCGGACGTAATGGTGCTTTCATCGGTTTCCGAAATACCTCTCAAATGGAAATCCACTCTGTCAGGGCGCTGCGGCGAGCTGGTGATTATGGATCCTCACTGCACCGCCGTCAATTCCTCCCATCAGCTGCCGGCCTGGATCAGCCCGGACAGGGCAGCATCCATCATCGCCTCCCGTTTTCTCTTCAAGGGAAAGGCAGTGACCGTCTTCGATTTAGGCACTACCCTAAGCATTGACCGTACCGATTCGGAAGGTCGCTACGTGAACGGCTCCATATCCCCGGGATGCCGTACCAGATTCAAATCCATATTCCGTTATTCCAAGTCACTTCCGCTGCTGGACACCCCTGAGGAAATACCTTCAGAGGGCACTTCCCTCAACTCATCCATAGAGTTCGGGATTCTTTCGGGCATAATGTTTGAAATACAGGGGCATCTTGATGCAAACCCCGGAAATATAGCCGTATTTACCGGTGGCGATGCGAATTTTTTTGCAAAGAAAATGAAAAACTCCATCTTTGTAATTTGTAACCTTGTACTGATGGGGTTGGCTTTAGTAGCTGAAGAATTTTATGAAAGTAAACTGTAAAGTACTCTTACTGGCGGTACTTGCCTTTTTTTTGTGTATTGACGCTACTGCGCAGAGTGGTGCGCACAATGCGTATTCGCCTTATTCCGTCTATGGAGTCGGCGACATATTCAAGGAAGGTTCCGCATATACCCGCAGTATGGGAGGAGTGGGAATCGCAACCCGAAACCGTCGTGTCATAAACTTCACCAATCCTGCCGCGGTGACCGCGAGGGATTCGCTTTCCTTTATGGCGGACTTCGGTGTCATCGAGAACAATAAGGTTTTCAATCAGACCACGGATGCCGGCAAGTTCAAGTCGGCAAACAACACCTTCAACATTTCCGACTTCGTACTCAGCTTTCCTATATGGCGCTCATCCGCCTTTATGGTCGGCATCACCCCTTTCAGCGACGTGGGATATGATTTCACTTCCCACGAGACCGACCCGGACATCATAGGAAAAACAGGCAACGTAACCTATCAGTCCTACGGTCAGGGCGGAGTCTATCAGTTCTTCGTGGGTGCAGGCGCAACTTTCTGGAAGCGTCTCTCGGTAGGTGCCGAATTCATCTATTACTTCGGAACCATAGACAAGGTCAGCAACACCGTATATACCGATGAGTCCTACAGGGCAATCAACAGCGGCTACACGATGCAGTTGAGGGGAACCACAGGCAAGTTCGGCCTTCAGTACGAGCAGAAACTCGGATCAGACCTGAGCCTTACGCTCGGAGCCACCTATCGCCTTTCAACGAATATGGGCGGATATGCCAACGTTTATCGCTTTGCCACCGCTTCCGAGGTTTCGGATACCCTGATATTCAGGACGGATACCCTCCGCAACAGCGGAAAGCTCCGTTTCGGTGATGAACTCGGAGTGGGCATATCCCTGAGTTCCGGAGAGAACTGGTCGGTGGAATTCGACTATCTGCGTTCGGACTGGAGAAAATCCGGTTTCGACTCCTATCAGGGAACTATGGTGGAAGGCAGTTCCTCTACTTTCAGAAGTACGGTTTCGCAGTCATTCAGGGCCGGTTTCGAATACACTCCGAACCGAAACGACATACGTTACTATATGAAGAAAGTCAGCTATAGGGGAGGCCTCTATTTTGACCGTCAATACTATTGCCTGGACCCTTCGGGACGCAATGTCGATGCGATTGGCATAACTCTTGGTATGACATTCCCTGTGTTCAAGGGAAACAACGGGATAACGGTAGGCCTGGATTTCGGCAGAAAGGGCAACTTCAAGGACAGATCGATGGTTGGAGAGCATTATGCAACCATTTTCGTCGGGATGAATCTCCACGATATCTGGTTCCAGAAGACGATGTACAAATAGTTGTAATCAAAAAAATCAAAGAGATATATGAAAAAGTTATTATTCTTAGCAGTTTCAGTGTTGATGATTTGTTTTGCCGTGGATTCTTCCGCTCAGGGAAAGTACGGCAAGGACAGTGCGGAATGCATCACCTATCTTTCCTATTACAAGGAGTATTTCAAGCAGAAGAACTATGACCAGGCTCTCCCTAACTGGAGAAAGGCCTTCAAAGTCTGCCCTCCTACCGCCAACCAGACCATGCTCATAGACGGTACTACCCTCGTAAGGAAGGAAATCACCCGCAACCGCAACAATTCTTTCCTCAAGCAGGGCCTTATCGACACCCTTATGACCCTCCACGATCTCAGGGCAGAGTACTATCCGAAGTACGCCGTCACTGCGATGAACAACAAGGGACTGGATATGATCAACTACCTGCAGGACGAGCCTGAGGTTCTCTACAAGGGTTGCAACGAGATAATCGCAGCCAACGGAAAGCAGACCAAAGCTCAGATTTACCTCTTCCGTTTCAATTCCGCGGTAAGTCTCTACAAGTCCGGAATCCTGGATGCCGAGCAGGTTATCGACGACTACGAGTCCACAATGGCGGCTCTCGAGCAGATGACTTCTTCAGAGGCTCTTGAGAAGACTAAGGCAGACATAGAGAACATATTCATTACCAGCAACGTAGCCAGCTGCGATAACCTTATCGCCCTGTTCACCCCACGTTTCGAGGCCGATCCTGAGAATCTGGATCTCGTAAGCAAGATAGTGAATATGATGAGCTCCACCGAGGGCTGTATGGACAACGACCTCTTCCTCTCCGCAATCAGCAAGAAGAGTGAACTCGATCCTTCCTACAAGACCTCGTACATACTCTACAAACTCTATTCTTCAAGGAACGAGTTCGATGCAGCTGTATCCTCCCTCGAAAAGGCAATCGCTTTCGAAGAGTCCGACCTTGCAACCGACGCCGACTACTACTACGAGCTTGCTGCGTACAGCCTCAAGAACGGCAAATATGCGAAGTCTGTCGATGCAGCCAACAAGGCCATAGATCTGAATCCTGCGCTTGCAGGCAAGTGCTACCTTATCTGCGGTACCGCCTGGGGCTCAGTAACCTCCAATGGCGACTACATCGAGAAGAGGGCTCCTTACTGGGTTGCAGTAGATTACCTCGTAAAAGCAAAGAATGCTGACGAGTCCCTCACCGAGGAGTGCAACTCCCTGATTTCCTCTTATTCCAAATACTTCCCTGAGACCAGCGAGGCCTTTATGTACGGAGTACAGAACGGTCAGAGCTACAGGGTAAGCGCCGGCGGAATGTCTGCCAACACCATAGTAAGGACTCAGAAGTAGTTTTGGGAAGCGAAGTTAACATCGGAATTTCCATATTCAGGAGACTGGCTGCAATGGCAGCCAGTCTCTTGGTCGTTTTATCGTGTAAAGGAAAAGGCGGGGAAGAAGAGACAGATCCTTTCATGTATCCTGTCCAGAGTGTGGACAGTATGTTCATAGTCCAGACTACCAACGGTGTGCTCGAATCCCGTATGGAGGCCACCCTCATGGAAAGATACGAATCGGACAGTCTTGACCTGGATTATTTCAAGAACGGCTTTTCTGTCTATTCCTACGATGAGCAGGGGAGTCTGGAGACCGTCATTACGGCCCGCACTGCACGTCACTTCAAATTCCGGGATGGAAGCGAGAAGTGGGAAGCGTTCGGAAACGTGCGCATACGGAACGTAATCAAGAACGAGACAATGGAAACCGACACCTTATACTGGAACCGTTCGGAACAGAAGATATATACCCACTGCTACGTGAAAATGTATTCACGCGACGGAATGATGCAGGGCTATGGCATGCAGTCCGACGAAAAGGCCCGGAACGCAATACTCCTCAAACCGTTCGACGGCTATGGATATGTGGTTCAGGATTCTACCAAGGTAGTGCTAGATTCAATCAATTTTGTAGGCCCTATGCCTAAAAAATGAGCACTATTGCCGATTTTTTCTTAACTTCGCGGCCCACAATCGATTTGAAAAACAATAAAAAACAATAAATATGGCAGCATTAGATACCATCAGAACAAAATTCGGAATAGTAATTTCGGTGATTATCGGTCTTTCTCTGCTCCTTTTCATCCTTGATAACGACACCTTGATGAAATTGTTCAGCGGAGACACCGCTAAAGCTCACAGGGTAGCCGTAATCGACGGGCAGAACGTGACCATCGAAGAATTCCAGAGCAGAATCGACGGGCTGAAGAACATATATGGAGGTTCAGGCAATGCCGATCAGGAAAAGGCCATCAGGGACGAGGTATGGCAGTCTTATATCAACCAGTACCTTTTCGTAAGGAATGCCGAGAAGGCGGGAATCAGGGTAGGCGTAGAGGAACTCAAGGACCTCACTTCCGGTGACAACATGTCTCCTATCATATCACAGTCATTCCCTGACAAGTCCCAGATAGAGAGTTTCATCTCCCAGAATCCTGAGGGATGGGACTATCTTATCGACCTGGTACGCAACCAGCAGTACTATGACAAGTACTTCGCCCTCTTCGTCAACAGTTCCTATGTAAACCCTCTTATGCTCACCAGGGCGATAGAGGAGAACAACACCACCGCTGACGTGGACTTCGTGATGGTCCCTTTCGGATATGTGCGTGACACCACCGTAGAGGTTTCCTCTTCCGAGATAAGGAAGTACTATAAGGATCACAAGAAAATGTTCCGTCAGAACGAGTCCAGGGACGTTGAGTATGTGCTCATAGAGGTTGTTCCTTCTGCAAGCGACATAGCTGCCGCAGAAGAGGATTTCAACAGACTTTACGAGGAATTCAGCGAGACTGACAACGTGAAGGGCTTCCTCCTCAGGAACTCTTCCGAGCAGAGCTTCGACGGATACTGGTACAAGGAAGGTGAACTCAACACCATATCCAGGGACATCAACAGCTTCGCGTTCGAAGGCAAGGGCGGCGTCTCCCCAATCTACAGGAGCGGCGACGCTTTCCTCGCAGCACGAGTGATGGACAGCGCAAAGCGTCCTGAGACCGTTACCGTGAAGGTAATCCCTATGCCGGAAGGTCAGAGCGAAATCAACTCCGATGTTCTTGCGCAGCTGGACGCCACGGAGACCGTGGACATGACCCAGACCTATACCATCCCGGGTTGCGAGCCTCTTTTCAGCACTCCTGCAAACAAGGCTGTCAAGCTCGAGTCCCCTCAGTACGGAACCCTCGTGGGCAAGGTTATTTCCAGCTCCGAGCCTGTACTTATGAAGCAGGTGGCCATATTCAAGAAGAGCGCTATTGCCAGCAAGGAGACCTTCAGCAACTTCTATTCCCAGGCAAACCTCGTATCGAGCCGCTCGAACGGCAAGTATGAGAACTTCAAGACCGTGTGCGACACTATGGGTCTCTATATACATCCGGCCAACAGGATTTCCAGGAACAATGAGAAATTCGGTGTGGTTGACAACGCCAGGGAAGTTACCAACTGGGCATACGGAGTCAAGAAGACAGGCTCGGTATCCGAAATCATAACCGTTAACCAGAAGTACTTCTTCGTTGCAGCCCTTACCGGCATCCACGAGGAGGGATATGCTCCTATTGAGGAGGTATCATCACAGATCAGTGAACTGCTCTACTCCCAGAAGGCAGGTGACAAGAAACTCGAGGAGATAAGCCAGAAGATCGAGGGCAAGAGCTCGCTCGAGGAAATTGCCGACGTGCTTGGCACCACCGTAAGCAACTCCGCATCAATTGCGTTCAGTTCCCTCAATTCCCAGGGACTTGACCCGGCATTCATCGGCGCAGTTGCTGCAGCTGAGGAGAATGTTGTCAGCGCTCCTGTGAAGGGTTCCTATGGAGTCTATGTCTTCAGGGTCAACAGCCGCGACACCGGCTCCTTCTACACCGAGGATGACGCCAAGGCCAACAATGTACGTATGATGCAGTATTCTCTCCAGACCATAGTGCCTGTGATGATGGACGATGCAGATGTAAAGGACAACAGGGCAAGGTTCTTCTAGAAGATTGCCATATACAATAAAGAAGGCGACTGATGAGTGAATCAGTCGCCTTCTTTATTTTTGCCGACGCTTGCTCCAGTCTCTCAGACATTGAAGAGGAAGTGCATTATGTCTCCGTCGCAAACCGTGTAGTCCTTGCCCTCGATGCCGAGTTTCCCGGCCGCGCGGCAGGCTGATTCAGACTTGAGACTGATGAAATCCTTGTATTTGATAACCTCGGCCCTGATGAAGCCGCGTTCGAAATCGCTATGTATGACGCCTGCCGCCTTAGGGGCCTTGTCGCCGTTGTGTATGGTCCAGGCACGGCATTCATCCGCTCCGGCCGTGAAGAAGGTGCGAAGTCCAAGCAGCTTGTAGGCGCTCTGTATGAGTCTGACAACACCCGGTTCCTCCAGCCCCATTTCCTGCAGGAACATCTGCTTTTCCTCGAAATCCTCGAATTCCGCTATGTCGGACTCGGTCTTGGCCGCGAGTATGAGCACTTCGGCATTCTCATCCCTGACGGCCTCCCTGACAGCTTCCACGTAGGCATTGCCCTCGGCTGCTGACGATTCATCCACATTGCAGACATAGAGTACAGGCTTGGACGTGAGCAGGAAGAGATCCCTTGCCATCTGCTCCTCCTCCGCGTTCTCGAGTCTAACACTGCGGCAGGAATGGCCCTGGAGCAGGGCATCGCGGTAGCGCAGCAGCAGGTCGCAGAGTTTGCGCGCGTTCTTGTCGGAACCTACCTGTGCCTGTTTCTGCACCTTTGCGAGGCGGTTTTCCACCGTTTCGAGGTCTTTCAGCTGGAGTTCTATGTCTATGACCTCCTTGTCGCGTACCGGGTCCACACTGCCATCGACGTGGACTATATTTCCGTCGTCGAAGCAGCGCAGCACATGGAGTATGGCGTCGCATTCGCGTATGTTTGCGAGAAACTGGTTGCCGAGGCCCTCACCCTTGCTGGCGCCCTTTACGAGGCCGGCTATATCCACAATCTCTACCGTGGCCGGAATGGTTCTCTGTGGCTTGCATATTTCGCTGAGCACATCCAGTCTCTTGTCCGGAACCATAGTCGAGCCTACGTTCGGCTCGATGGTGCAGAAAGGAAAATTGGCGCTCTGCGCCTTGCTTGAACTTATACAGTTGAAAAGGGTGGACTTGCCTACGTTCGGGAGTCCGACTATTCCGCATTTGAGTGACATCTGTCTATGAATTAGGGCGCAAAGATACCATTTATTGCCGAAATATGCGTAATTTGCGGCTATGAAAAGATTTGTGCTGACGATATGTGCCTTGCTGCTGCTCGTTCCTGCGGCCAGGGCCGGAGAGGATTCCCTTCGCGTAATGTTCTGGAACCTCGAGAATTTCTTCGACTGGATAGATGAGGGCAGGGGAGAGTCCGACAGCGAATTCTCCTCCGGGGGAAAGCGCCACTGGACCCGCAGGCGTTTTGAAACCAAGTGCAACGCCATTGCCAAGACCCTTATGTGGGAGGCGGACAGATGCGGCCGTATGCCGGACATCGTCGGCTTTGCCGAGGTGGAGAATGCCGGGGTTCTGCGTATGCTGCTGCGCACTACAGCGCTGTCGAAGTTCGGATATGCATTCGTTCACTACGATTCCGACGACCCGCGGGGCATAGACGTTGCCCTGCTTTACCGTCGCTCCCGCCTGGAACTCCTCGGATCCGACACCCTCAAGACTGCCGCTCTGCTCACCAGAGATATTTTGACCTGCGCTTTCAGGACCGCAGAGGGAAATGTCCTGAATGTTATGGTCAATCATCACCCTTCAAAATACGGGGGCAGAAGTTCCGAGGTGAAAAGGATAAGGGTGATGGAGCGCATGCTCCACCGGGCCGATTCCCTGCAGAAAGAGGCCCCTCTGCTGGTAATGGGGGACTTCAACGACGTGCCTGACGGAGAGGCCCCTGAAATGGCCGGGGAAAGCCTGGATAATCTCGCCTTGCCGCTGCACGACAGGGGAGAGGGGACCATCTACTACGCAGGGCGCTGGGAGATGATAGATATGTTTATGCTTGGCGGCGGACTGCAGAGTCCGGGAATGGAAATCCTTTACCCTCCCTTTCTCCTTACCAGGGACAGCGCCCACTCCGCCCTCAAGCCGTTCAGGACCTGGTCGGGGCCGAGATCGACCGGAGGGGTAAGCGACCATCTGCCCATAGCAGTGACGGTCAATATTAAATAAAATTGCTATATTTGAACGTTTTTGTCCGAAAGACAAAAGCATATAATTAACTGGAAAATAAACCATAAATTAAAATAACACCAGTATGAAAACCAGAATTTCCGAAAAATTCAAGACTCTTTTCGGCAACGAGGGTGAATTCTTCGCTTCCGCAGGTCGTATCAATCTCATAGGAGAGCACACCGACTATAACGGTGGCTACGTGTTCCCCGGCGCAATAGACAAAGGAATAATTGCAGAGATAGCGCTCAACGGCAGCGACAAGGTGTGCGCCTTCTCCCTCGATATGGATGAATATGTCGAATTCGGTCTGAACGAGGAAGACAAGCCTCATCAGAGCTGGGCCTGCTATCTGTTCGGAGTGTGTCGCGAGACCATCAAGAGGGGCGGCAAGGTTGCGGGATTCAATACGGTGTTCGCCGGTGACGTTCCTCTCGGTGCCGGCCTTTCTTCGTCTGCGGCCCTCGAGAGTACCTATGCTTTCGCAATCAATGAGCTCAACGGCAACGGAATAGACCGCTTCGAGCTCGCAAAGATAGGTCAGAGCACAGAGCACAACTACTGCGGTGTGAAATGCGGCATAATGGACCAGTTCGCATCCTGCTTCGGCCGTGAAGGCAGCCTTATCCGTCTAAATTGCAAGACTCTGGAATACAAATATTTCCCTTTCAATCCAAAGGGCTACAAGCTCGTTCTCGTGGACTCCTGCGTGAAGCACGAACTCGCTTCCTCGGCCTACAACAAGCGCCGCCAGTCCTGCGAGAATGCAGCTGCTGCGATACGCAAGAACCATCCTGAGGTGGAATTCCTCAGCGATGCCAAGAGACTCTGGCTCGACGAGGTTCGTTCCGACATCCCTCAGGAGGACTTCCTCCGCGCCGAATATGTGATAGGTGAGGTACAGAGGGTGCTGGATGTGTGCGATGCCCTCGAAAGGGCGGACTACGAGACCGTAGGAGAGCTTATGTACCAGACCCATTTCGGTCTGAGCCGTCTCTACGAGGTATCCTGCGAGGAACTCGATTTCCTCAACAAGCTTGCGCGCAAGATGGAAGTCACCGGTTCAAGGGTAATGGGAGGCGGCTTCGGCGGCTGCACCATCAACCTTGTGAAGGAAGAACTCTATCAGGACTTCGTAGATGCCGCAATAGAGAAATTCACCCAGAAGTTCGGTCACGCTCCGAAGATCTACGACGTAGTCATTTCCGACGGCGCCCGCAAACTCCAGTAATATAGGCTTATGTCCATTATCAGGGATACGGAAGGCCGCTGTACCGGATGCGGGAAGATTCAAAGATTTAAACTCTACCGCAGCATCAACGTTGCGGAGAATCCGGAGCTCAAGGCCGGAGTCAGGGACGGCTCCCTCTTCGTGTGGGAGTGCCCCGAGTGCGGACGCCGGAATCTCGCCCGTTACGAAAGTCTCTACCACGACCCGGAAGCGAAGCTGATGATTTGGCTGCTTCCGGGCGGGGAGGTATCCCAGTCCCAGATGGACTCCATAGGCAACCACACCAGGGCAATGGGGAACTACACCCTCAGGAGAGTGTCGGATGTCAGTTCCCTCATAGAGAAACTGCTCATATTCGATGCCGGCCTGGACGACGTGGTGGTGGAAATGTGCAAGTATGTGACCAGGGCTGAAATGGCCTCCAAGGCCGGGGAAGAGCAGGCAGCAGAATTGCTCAGACTGCCGATGCACTTCTACCGTCTCGAAGAAAAGGACGGGGAGAGATACATAACCCTCTCCTTCCCGGATAACGGCCGTATGGTAGGCTGCAACATAGGATGGAACGTGTATGAGGACTGCAGGGCCATTCTGGAAAGGAACCCTTCGGTCCATCCTGTAGAGGGATTCGCGAAGGTGGACTCGGAGTGGCTGATGACCCTGCTCCAATAGCCTGTCGCCAGCGAAAAGATCACTTGACTTACTTTATATATCATTACTTAAACCTGAACAAAATGAACGCAAAAGCTAAGAAATTCTTCACAGAAGACTGGACCGCGGTATGGATTGGCTTCCTCGTGATCGCAGTCGCTGCATTGGCCGTGCTTACCGGCTGGTTTGATTTCAGCGCAGCCAAGTTCGGCACCTGGACCGTTGCCGCCGCAGAGAACGGGGGAGAGGCCAAGTCTCTTCTTGCCCAGCTCTCAGAGGGCGCATTCTGGATCAAACTCCTCAGGACCTTCCTGGTACTGGGAATCATTTTCAGCGTGGGAGTGAAGCTCCAGGGAGCCAGCCTCAAGAAGTTTGTGCCGGCCTTCGTGGCACTCTTCGTCCTGGCAGTCGTAGTGCGCCTGGTGAGCGCCGAGTTCACCCTCAACCGCTATCTCGAGTGGGCTTTCTGGGCTCTCATCATAGGCCTGCTGGTGTCCAACACCGTGGGTGTTCCCGCCTGGCTCAAGCCGGCCATCAAGACCGAGTTCTATGTAAAGACCGGTCTGGTGATAATGGGCTTCTCCGTGCTCTTCAGCAACATCGCCAAATTCGGCCTCTACGGTCTCGGCATCGCATGGATAGTCACCCCTATCGTAATCATATTCATGTGGTGGTTCGGCACCAGGGTGCTCAAGATTGACAACAAGCCGCTTGTTATAACAATGGCCTCCGCAACCAGCGTCTGCGGTACTTCCGCAGCCATCGCCACCGGAGCGGCTTCCAATTGCAAGAAGAACGACCTCGGAATGGCCATCTCCATCTCCATCATCTTCACCGTGCTTATGATGGTATTCGAGCCAATGATCATCAAATGGGTAGGAATGAGCCCGCTTATGGGTGGCGCCCTCATCGGAGGCACCGTTGACAGCACAGGAGCAGTAGTGGTTGCAGGTACGGCCCTCGGAGAGGAAGCCCAGACCGCAGCCGTGCTCGTGAAGTCCATCCAGAACATACTCATAGGCTTCATCGCCTTCTTCGTTGCCCTTTTCTTCGCCACCAAGGTGGACAAGACCGGAAACTCCAAGGTTGGGGCAGGCGAGATCTGGACCCGCTTCCCTAAGTTCATCATAGGTTTCTTCGTGGCTTCCCTCATCGCCTCCTTCATCATACTCCCAATCTTCGGACAGTCTGAGGTCGGAGCCATCAACAAGGTGCTCGACCAGTACAAGAACTGGGCCTTCGTCCTGGCTTTCACCAGCATAGGCCTCGACACTAACTTCAAGGAGATATGGAAGTCCATGCAGGGCGGCAAGGTGCTCTGGCTCTATGTGGTCGGTCAGGTGTTCAACATCCTGCTCACCCTCTTCGCCGTATGGCTCCTGCTCTCCGGTGTGCTCTTCCCTATACCTGTACTGAGCTAGTTCAGAAATGTCCCGCAAAGGAAAAATAATCTACAAGGTGGTGACCGCAGCATTTGTGGTCGCCACTTTGGTTTTGGCCATATATATAATAGTAAACGGCCTGGGTCTGTCCAGGGAGCTGGATTTCGGCGCCGGCGCCTATTACTATGCCGACATTCCCGATTTCGAGAAATATACGGGCGAAGGGGCTTACAATTCTCGGCTGCCGCTCTGGGCGGCCATAGTGCTTTTCCTGGCCTGGGGCTTCCTGATGTGGAAACTGTGGAAATGGGTTGACCGCAGGGGACAGAAAGGGGAGAAGGATGAAAAAGAAGACTAGAAGCTGATATTGAAGAGCGGGCCCACATACCAGTGGTTCTTCACTGTTCCGCTCTCAAGCAGACTGCCGAAGGACTTGCCCCCGTTGTAATCCACCCTTATGCCGGCACTCATAGGCCAGCTTAGCCAGAACAGGGTGCCGAAATCGAACTCCATATCCAGTCCTGCACTGAAGAGACTCTTGTCGAAAGCTCCGTTTCCGAAGAGACTGAAGTCGAAATGCGGAGTCAGCACCATCCTTTTTATATATGCGAAGCCTCCGCCTATGTGCAGGTCGGAGAGCCAGACCGGAATGGCGTAGTCGGCACTGAAGGCGAGACTGTGCAGATTATTGCCGCAGAACATATAAGCCGCCTGCGAATTATCCTTCAGGCCACGGGGTAGTGTATTGAGCGCATAACTTGGAAATATGCGGTCCCTGTCGCACTCCAGGCCGTATCTGGCGCTGAGTCTCAGTCCCTGCTGGCGTACGAAGCCGGGCATATAGGCATATACGTAGGCATATAGATGGGGACTTAGCAATCTGTGTTCCCCGCTCACGGTATTCAACCCTCCCTTTTGTATGCTCTGGAAATAACCGCATTCCGCAGCTATGCCCCAGCGCGGATAGACCGAGGAGGAGGCGGTGGCCGTCATAAGGTAAAACCTAAGGGAGGCCTTCAGGCTCTGCTTTGCGAATATGTTTGCACCGTTCTTGCTCAGGTATTCGAGTGTGTAGCTGCTATTGCCTTCCTCGTCCACAATCTCCGTCTTCTTCATCCACACAGGCACGGTGTCGTAGCTGTCGTTGCTTATGTTCCAGCTCAGCTTCGGCACGAGCCCGCAGTACCTGCCTCCGCGGCTGAAACTCCAGGGAATATACGCCGAAAGGGAGAAGTCCACCAGCGGCCGGCCGTCGATAATGTCTGACGTAGTCTGGAGGCTTCCTGTCTTCCCGTTCGTGGTAATGGCTATGAATCCGTCACGGTGGGCACGCCTGTCATTGATGTCGAGATCGGCTTCAAATACCGGATAAAGCCCTGCCCAGTTGATTTTCAGGTGACCGCTGTGCCTCCACGGGAGTCTGTCCGGGTCGGAAGCCCGCCACTGTCCCCCGTCCGGGTCGGGATGGAAACTGTAGCCCAAGCTGCCATAGAGTGTGCCGAGGGTGTTCTGGCTGAAGACCACGAGGCCGGGAGCCGCACTGTCATACCAGCGGTCGAAGCTCATTGCGGCGATATTGTCGTAATCGAAGTACAGCGGAGCCCAGGAGTGTATCCTCAGGGCGTGGGCGAACTTGCTGTAGCGGCGAGGCATTCCTGCCGTGAACACAGAACTGTCCCTTGCGGCTCCCAGGCGCCGTTCCTGCTCGGACAGCCTGTCGGCTATCACCCACTTGTGCCTTTGCGAGAAGTCGGTCGGAACGAAGAACAGGCTGTCGGTGTCGCAGCTCATTACGCGTCGTCCGTTCCTGTCCTGGGCGCAGAAGAAGAGCCGGCTGCCGTCGGGACTGAAGTGCCAGTCGCTGCCTCCGTAACGGGTGGACGTAAGGCGGTGCAGACTGGAGTCGGCCGGGTCGAGGTGGTAATATTCCTCATTGCCGTTGAGGTCCGAGCAGAAGTGTATATGTCCGTCCGGCTCGACGCCGAAGTCGCTGATGGTAGCGGCCTGCGGCTGCAATATGCACTGCAGCTTACCGTTTTCGAGTCTGTATATGCCAAAGCCGCCTTCGCTCAGTCCGCTTACATATATATCCCCTTCGAAGCAGCAGCTCTCGACTATCTGCAGGCCGTCGGGTGCGTCGGCAATCTTTTCGGGCTCGCGTACGCCTTCGTGCAGCAGTCCCAGGGCGCTGCCTCCGTCTTCCTCGCGTATGGTAACGAGCAGGCTGCTGTCTGGGCCGGGTGCAGGGTTGAAGAGCATACCGGAGCGGCTGAGCTTACGGGTGCGTCCGCTGCGTATGTCGTAGCTGCGAATCACTGAACGGCTGCGCAGTTCCCAGCGCGGGTCATTGATTATCTCGTGCCAGACCAGGCGGCTGCCGTCGCCGCTGAGCTTCATTCCGCCGGCCGAGTAACTGAAGTTGCGCAGTTTTCGGACCTTTCCGCTCTGCGGGTCTATGCGCACCAGCTCCGGGGTGTGAAGCAGACCCTCGCGCACGGCGAAAAGCCCCTCTTCCGAATATGCCAGCGAGGAATAGTCCAGGTGGCGGGAAGGGGTGCCCAGCAGGGTGTCCACGGGAATATAAGGGGCTCTGGCGTCGGCCTCCTCCTTCCATATCGAATAGAAGGCGTTTGCCGATTCCTTGAAGCTCGGGTCCATACGCTTGCCCGTCAGACTGCGTATGTCCCTGGCATAGCCCCATCTGAAAGGGTTCTTCGAGAAGGAAGTGAAACGCCTGGCGCTTATCAGAGGATCGTCATAATTGTAACGCAAGCCCGCCAGGAGCATATATCCCAGGGCATAATGGTTCGGGGTGTAGTAACGCTGGGAACCGTTGGACCAGCTGTACCAGTTGCGCCAGTCTCCGTTGTCGAAGCTGTACATGTAGTAGTCCAGGAAGGAGGCCATCCTGCCCCTGCCGGAATTGCTCAGGGCCGTTTCCGCTATGACGGCGTCACCCTCCATCCACATCTGTCCTCCGTAGGCCGCGCAGGCCGCTCCGTTGAGCATCTGCCCGAAGAACCAGCCCAGGGGTCTGAGGGGGCCGGTCAGGCCGGTCTGCATCTGGGCCACGTGTCTCTGCTCGTGAATGGCGAGATTGGTCTCCCAGGGCATAGGAATGGGGCTGGCCGGGTCCGGAGTGGTGTAGAGTTCCATCCTGCTTGGCGCCCACACCACGGAGCCGTTCGAGACTGCGTGTTCATTGTGCAGCAGCACGGGCATTTTCCGCTTTCCCTGGAACTGGCAGGGCTCGTATCCGGCGCTCTTGCCCACGGCCGTCCTCCAGCTCTCGAGCTCCGCACCGTACACCCTGGCGAGCGAATCCCTTCCACGGGGATAGATTATGCGGTAATGCTGCGTGTCCATGCTTCTCCACCGCAGGGCTCCACGGTCGGTACCGCCCAGGTAGAACTGTGCGCAGAGCGTTGCCGGGCTCAGAAGGGCCAGGCAGAGCAGCAGTATGTGAACCCGTCTCTTTTCCATAATCGAATGAAAGCGAAAGTTAGTATATTTGTTCCATATTAGTTTCAAAATAATGAAAAACAAATTGATATATGCCCTCGCGGCGACCCTGCTGATCTCCTGTGGCGGACCGGCCGTTACGCAGCTGCCGCAGAGGTCTTTCCCAAAGGTTAAGCTGCCCAGTCTGATACAGGACTCCGCCCAGGCCGCCGAGTACCTGGCCCTGCACTGGTGGGATCCCCTTACCGATACCACGACCCTTTATCTCACCGATTCCACCCACATACTCGGAGTGGAGAATTCCTCCGTGGAGCAGGAGATGTCCAATTACACGGCCATACTCTCGTCCATCAAGGCAGAGGAAATGCGCAAGGCCGTTTCCCACTTCTGCGCAAGGCTGGAGGCGCTGGAACTCCGTGACCCGGCAGACTCCGGCTACGAGCGCCTTTCCGCCCTCTTTGAGCGCTATCTCTACGACCCGAATTCGCCTGTTCGCAACGAAGAAAGCTATCTGCCCTATTGCGAATATTTCTCCGCATCCGCACTGCTCGACGAGGCAAAAAGGGATATATATGCCCATCAGGCGGCAATGTGTTCGCTGAACCGCCTCGGAACGCCGGCCGCCGACTTCAGTTTCTGCGACAGACGCGGCCGCAGCTACAGTCTCCACGGCATAAAGGCCGACTGCACCCTGCTCTTCTTCAGCAATCCGGGCTGCAACGCCTGCAAGGATATAATCGACAGGCTGAAGGAGATGCCCGGCATCGATGCCGCCATATCCGAAGGCCGCCTTGCCGTACTTAACATATATATAGACGAAGACCTCGCCGCCTGGCTGGAATATATGCCCATATACCCTGAAAACTGGTACAACGGCTACGACCCGAACCTCGTGATACGCAGCGACCATCTCTACGACGTGCGCGCCATTCCGTCCCTCTACCTGCTGGATTCGCAGAAAAGGGTGCTTATGAAGGATGCGCCGGAAGACAAGGTGCTCGAACAGATCTACAGGCGCCTCAGCGGAGAGGATTTCAGCCTATGAGTCCGGACAGCGCGACGGCCAGCACTCCGGCGGGCGCAATGTAACGTATAAGCAGGTCGAGTACGGGGAAGAGCCGGTCAACGCCCCGGAGTTTCCCGGAGTTGCTCAGTTCCGAACGCAGTTCCGTCTTCTTCATCCCCCACGCGGCATAGAGTACGCAGATCAGTCCGGCCAGAGGCATAAGCACGTTGGCCGTTGTCCAGTCGAGCATATCGAAGATATTCATACCCTTGAATGATATTCCTCCCAGGACGCCGAAGGAAAGGGAGCAGAGGGCTCCTACGGCATAGCAGAAGAGGAAGACCGCAAGGCAGGCCCAGCTTCGGGAAATGCCGAATTTTTCCGTGAGCCAGGCCACGGGCACCTCGAAGAGGGAAATGGAGGAACTGAGGGCGGCAAGGGTGACGGCCAGGAAGAAGAAGACTGACACCAGCCAGCCCATAGGCATTTGCGAGAAAACGGCGGGCAGGGTTTTGAAGATAAGTCCGGCTCCCACCACATCGGCCTCCGGATTGGCCATCACCTCGCCAGTCAGAGGGTCCTGGAAGAACATCCCGAAGGCGAAGAGGGCGGGGATGACCACGCAGGCGGAAATCAGGGCGAAGACCAGGTCGGCTACGGAGGTCTTGGCTGCAGTGGCAAGCAGATTCTCGTCCTTGCCTATGTAGGACCCGAAGGTCACCATTATCCCCATACCTATGGACAGTGAGAAGAAGGCCTGTCCCAGCGCCTTCACGAAGGTTTCGGGTCCCACCTTGCTGAAGTCCGGCCGGAAGAGGAAGCGCAGTCCCTCTGAGGAGCCGTGTCCCATACAGCAGGAATAGACCGCCAGGGCGCACATTATCAGGAAGAGTGCCGGCATCATTATCTTGCTGAACTTCTCCAGTCCCGAGCGCACGCCCAGAAGCACGATCAGGGCGGTGGCTCCGAGGAAAATCGCCAGGCAGGCCAGAGGGTGGCCCGTGGAGGACACGAAACTGCCGAAATCACTGTTTCCGAAGACCATATAGCGCAGGGTCCATCCGCCGATTACGCTATAGTAGGAAAGGGTGATGGTCGGGATGAGCACGAAGAGCAGATTCACCAGTCCGTGGAACTTCATATTGCCCTTATGCCTGCCCAGGGCAATCTCCGACAGGAGTACAGGCACGCTGACCAGCAGCATGCAGAGTATATATATCAATATGAAGGCGCCGCCTCCGTTTTCGGCTACCATATAGGGGAAGCGCCATATATTGCCCAGGCCGACTGCCGAGCCGGCGAGCACGAGCAGTGCGCCGAGTCCGCCGGAAAACTTTTCCTTTTTCATAAGAGATTGAAGAATTGGGTCAGAAATACGCTCAGGACGCCTATAGGGGCTATGTATCTTATGAGCAGGTGAATGATGCGGCTGGAGAGCTTGCCGGTCTTGTGGAGGCCACGGCTGCTGAGTTCGTCGTGGAGCTCGTCAAAGCCCATTATCCAGCCCACAAAGACGGTGGCGGCTATTCCTCCCAGAGGCATAAGCCAGTTGGCGCACAGGGCGTCCAGAGCATTCAGGACCTGACCTCTCAGGGTGCAGGCCGAGCCTATGGCAATGGCGACCACGAAGACCAGGGCCACGGCCAGAGGTCTGGAGAGTTTCTTTTCCTCGGTCAGGTAGCTCACCGGCACTTCCATCTGGGATATTGAAGAGGTCAGGGCTGCCAGTATGAGTGAAAAGAAGAACACCGCCCCTATGAGCTTGCCCAGAGGCATTGCCGGGAAGACCTCCGGAAGTATATTGAACACCAGGCGGGAGTCGGTGTTGTTTGCCAGCACGTTAACCGGGTCAGCCTCAAGGGCGAATACGGCCGGTATGACGGCGCAGCCGGCGATGATGGCGAACAGCAGGTCGAAGAAGGCTATCTCACCGGCAGTCTTGAACAGCTTGTCCTTGGGATTGACATAGGAGCCGTAAGTCATCAGCACACCCGAGCCTATGGACAGGGAGAAGAATGCCTGTCCCAGGGCTGCCAGACAGCTTTTGAAACCGAGCTTGCTGAAGTCCGGACGGAACATGAAATCCAGACCGTCGCGGGCTGTCCATCCCGAACCCGTTGCCGGCAGGGTAGCGGAGCGCAGGGCAATGAGCAGCACGATTATGAAAAGCAGCGGCATCATTATCTTGCTGAACTTCTCTATGCCTCCCTTCACTCCTCCGGCCACCACAGCTGCGGTCAGCAGCAGGAAGATGAGGGTCCAGAGCAGCTGCATCCCGTTGCCGCCGTGCGCCGTTATGCCGCAGGCGCGCAGGAAATAGTCCACGGTGCTTCCGCCTATCACGCAGTAATACGAGAGAATGAGCGTCGGGATCAGTACATACATAAGGCCGAAGCCCCGTCCTGCGGCCTTGGCGGCGGGAGCGGAGGAGAGCTTGTCCAGCGCCCTGTATGCGTTGCAGCGGCTTCTGCGGCCAATGCTCAGTTCCGCCACCATTACAGGCAGGCAGATTATCAGCACGAAAAATATATACAGAAGGATAAAGGCCGCACCGCCGTTGGTGGCGACCATATAGGGAAATCTCCAGATATTGCCGAGCCCTACGGCTGAGCCGGCAATGACTACAAGGGCTCCGAAGCGGCTGAATTTGTCTCTTTCCATAAGTCCGTTTTATTTTGTGTTGGAGAGGGGGGTGGGGAGTCAGACTTTTCTCTTATATCTTTTGAAAATGTATTTCAGACCTTCTTCTTCGAATGTGTCCGAGCTCCATTCCTCTTCCCACAGTCCGGGGTCGATCTCCGGGAAGAAGGTGTCGGCATCGGGTACGACGGTGTGCACCAGGGTGACATACAGCCGTTCCGCAAGGGGAAGGGCCTGTCTGTAAACCGTGCCCCCGCCCATCACGAAGCACTCGTCGGCTCCGGACTGCCCGGCCAGGGCGAAGGCCTCTTCCAGGGAGGATGCCACTTTCAGGTCCTCCCGCTCCTCCATACTGCGGGAAATGACTATGTTCAGTCTGCCCGGCAGAGCCCTTCCGATGGATTCGAAGGTCTTGCGTCCCATTATCACCGGATGCCCCGTGGTGGTCTCGCGGAAGAACTTCATATCTCTGCGCAGATGCCACATCAGGGCATTGTCCCGACCTATGGACATATCGTCCGCGACGGCAACTATTATGCTCCGTATCATATAGCGACAGGGGCTTTGATTGCCGGCCACGGGTCGTATCCCTCCAGGGTGAAATCTTCAGCCCTGAAAGAGAATATGTCCTTGACATCGGGGTTTATATGCATCTTCGGCAGGGTTCGCGGCTCGCGGCTGAGCTGCAGTTGGGCCTGCTCGAAATGGTTCAGATAGAGATGGGTGTCTCCGGTCGTGTGAATGAAACTTCCCGGTTCCAGACCGCATACCTGGGCCATCATCATTGTCAGCAGGGCGTATGAGGCAATGTTGAAGGGCACTCCCAGGAACACGTCCGCCGAGCGCTGGTAGAGCTGGCAGCTGAGCTTTCCGTCAGCCACATAGAACTGGAAAAGGCAGTGGCAGGGCGGCAGGGCCATATCGTCTATCTGGGCCACGTTCCAGGCGTTCACCAGTATGCGGCGCGAATCGGGGTGATTGCGTATCAGGTCCACGGCCTGGGCAATCTGGTCAATATGTCCTCCCTTGTAATCGTCCCATGCCCTCCACTGGTGGCCATATACCGGTCCGAGCTCGCCGCTCTCGTCGTCACCCCAGCCATCCCAGATGTGCACACCCTTCTCCTGGAGGTGTTTCTTGTTTGTGTCGCCTGCCAGGAACCACAGCAGTTCCTCTATTATGCCGCGGGTGAAGACCTTCTTGGTTGTGAGCAGGGGGAAGCCCTCGGACAGGTCGAAACGCATCTGGTGTCCGAAGATGCTCTTGGTGCCCACTCCGGTGCGGTCCGTCTTCACCGTGCCGTGCTCGTATATTTCCCTTAGCAGGTCGAGATATTGCTTCATAAGGTCTTGAATGCAAATATGATAGCTTCCTGATAAACTTCTCCCGGGCGCAGGGTGACGCTCGGATATCCTTCCTTGTTAGGGCTGTCCGGGAAGTGCTGGCATTCAATGGCCACTCCGTCATAATCCTCATAGCTGCGTCCGCACTTGCCCACAGGGCAGCCGGCGAGCCAGTTTCCGGTGTAGATCTGCACTCCCGGCTGGGTGGTCACCACCTCGAGCACGCGTCCGGACTTCTCGCTGCTGAGCACTGCCGCGGTCTGGAGCTGACCCTCCTCCCAGTTCTCGATTACATAGCAGTTGTCGTAACCCTTGCCGTAGTTCAGGGCAGGGAAGTCTGCCTTGATGTCCTGTCCGAGAGTCTTCTCCGTACTGAAATCCATAGGCGTACCCTTGACCATCTCGCTGTCTCCCAGAGGCACGAGACTCTCGTCGGTCGGCAGGTACTGGACAGCGTTCAGCCACAGCTTGTGTCCCAGCACACTGCCGCTTCCCTCGCCATCGAGGTTGAAGTAGGCGTGGTTGGTCAGGTTGATGATTGTAGGGGCGTCACACTCGGCCGTGAGGGTGAGACGGAGCTCGTTCTCCTCGCTCCATTCATATCTTGCAACGGCCTTCAGATTGCCAGGATAGCCCATTTCACCATCCTCTGCGACATAGAGGAATTCCACTGCCCCGTCGTTCACACGGCTTTCCCAAACCTTGTTCTGGAAGCCCTCGGGACCTCCGTGCAGGTGGTTCGGCCCGTTGTTCACAGGCAGTTCGTATTCCTTTCCGTCAAGGACAAAACGTCCCTTTGCTATGCGGTTGGCAAAGCGTCCCGGGATCTTGCCTGCGCACGGTCCGTCGGCGAAGTAGTCCAAAGGATTGCTGTAGCCGAGTACCACGTCGTCCAGTTTCCCGTCCCTGTCCGGAACCTTTACGGACACTATTCCCGCACCCATGGAAGAGAGCTGTACGGATGCGCCCTTGGCATTGGTGAGAGTGTAGCGGATTATGTCTTTGCCGCAAGGGGTCTTGCCCCAGATTTCTGAGCTTATCATAACTATTCTGCGCTTATGCTGAGGTTTTCATCGACATAGCTCATCAGCTCGTCGAGTTTTTCTTCGTTCCTTTCTCCGAGTATCACGATTGCGAGCACTCCCGGGTTGATTTCCACACAGATCACGATTACCGGATGCTGATGGTCGTCCTCGCAGTCATAGTACCACGCGGTCTGTCCGCAGAACGGCAACTCGTGCACCGGGTCCTCCCCATCTTCGAGTCCCAGGGCGGCGTCATAGTTGTTAAGGCACTCTGTGCGCGGGTCGGAGCCGTTGATGTCGCCCGCATAGATTTCAATGGTGCCCGGAGTCTTCTTTGGGTCCAGTCCGTTGGCGTAGAAGCAGCTGACGGCGTCCCCGTCCTCGGTTGTGGTGATTTCGGTTTCGATTTCCCAATCCCTGTTCAGGGGGAGATTGATTTTGTATGCCATATTCATTTGCGTTTTGTTTCCTTCGGTTTGCCTGCAAGCATTCCCGCTGCGGCCACAATAGCCAGCAGATAGAGCAGAATCGAGCTGGCCAGGGATATGTCGCGTCCTATGCGGTAGTCGTCAGGTTCGTAGCGCATCACTATCTCGCCCTCTCCAGCAGGCAGTACGGCTGCCCTCAGTACCCAGTCGGCGCGTATGATTTCCAGCGGCTCGCCGTTCAGGCTTGCTTTCCATCCGGGGTGCCATATTTCGCTGAACAC
Source organism: Bacteroidales bacterium (assembly GCA_004554455.1). Taxonomy (GTDB): domain Bacteria; phylum Bacteroidota; class Bacteroidia; order Bacteroidales; family UBA932; genus Cryptobacteroides. Next base: position 32,592 of record SFMG01000007.1, read on the forward strand.
AGCCAGTCTTTCCTCTGTGCAGGCATAGCTGTAATGCAGTTCGTTCGCCTTGTATGAAGTCAGGCGTATGTCGTCCATATCCGCAAATATGCCGCCTTCCGCTCCGTGCCTCAGTCTCTCCATACGCGCGGATTCCATATCCTCCGTCCTCACCACGGCAGCCGATCCGGGGTCGCAGCTGCCCAGAAGGGCTATCTCCTCATCGGCCGAGGCGGCCGGCACCACTTCGTCCACGAACCAGCAGTTGCCCAGGGCAGAGGCATTCACCACAGGCGGATAGTCAGAACCGAGAATTACATATCTGGTGTTCAGCATATTGAGAACAGGCGTGGACGGGAAATTCTCCTCGACGCCGCTTATCGTGCCCTCGGCATTTACCACGGAAATCACGCTGTTCATTTCCTTTAGCAGATAGCGGTCTATCAGGTCCTGGTAGCGCTGCAGCTTGGCCGGGCTGTAACCGCCTATGCTCTTGTGCCAGTAGGAAGGATGCGAGTCGTTGAAGGTGTTCACGCTCAGGTCCAGCACCCTGTAGTCCGGGTCTTCATCCTGAAGGATCATACGGTCCACGGGACGGGCCTCGAACTGGTCGCGGAACTCCTTCTTGCTCACGAAATGAGCGGAGTTGAGGTAGCGTCTGTCCACGCCGACGAGGTCTATCAGCACCAGCACGGCCATCATCACTGCCATGATGCTGCCCGTGGACGCTTTTGAGGAATCCCTCTTCCACCCTGACATCAGCCACAGCGCGGCAGTAGCCAGCAGCACCAGCCCTATGGACCGGATGGTGTCGGCCCGCAGCAGCGCCATCCTGTCCTCACGCAGAGCCTTGGCCAGGAATTCGGGATCCGCGGCGCCGGCAAAGGAGCCCAGCAGGCGCTGCAGCAGGAAGAGCAGGGCGAATATGCCCATAGTCACTCCTCCGGCGACAAGCAGCTTCCTGCGAACTTCCTTCAGAGGCATATCCCCTCGGCAGAGCTTGTCGAGGGCGAGGAAGCCCAGCAGAGGCAGGGTGTATTGGAGCACTATCAGGGCCATAGACACGGTCCTGAACTTGTTGTACATAGGCAACAGATTGAAACAGAGCTTGGTGAAGCCCATAAAGTGGCTGCCCCAGGCGAGCAGGAGCGCGAAGATGCTGGCTGCGATGAGCCACCACTTCTCTTTCCCGCTGCAGAGCAGACAGCCCAGCAGAAAGAGGAAGAAGCTCAGGGCTCCTATGTACATAGGTCCCGCGGTGAAAGGCTGAGGTCCCCAATAGGTAGGCATTCCCTCCAGCACCTGGTCCAGCTGCCTTCCCTTGTAGCCGTATTTCTGAAGTTCGCGTGAACTTGCGGAATCCTTGCCCAGTTCACTTGCCGAAGCACCTCCGTTGTAATCCGGGATGACAAGGTTCGGGGTCTCCTCTATGCCGTACGACCAGGCCGTCGCATAATCCAACTCCAGTCCCTTGGAGCCTGCGCTGCCGTCTTCCCGGCTCAGCTCCGAGCCGCCGCGCATCGTATATTTCGCATAGTTCCAGGTCGGCAGCAGCTTGTTCGCGTTCGTCGCTATGCCTGCGCAGCCTATCACCAGCAGCAGGGCCGATGCGGCGAAAAAGCGTCCCAGCCCCCTGCGTCTCTCCCTCTTGCAGAGCAGGTATATGAGTTCCCCGGCCGCATATATGAATACGGTGGCGGCGAGGTACCAGGTAATCTGCGGGTGATTCGCCTTGATCTGGAAGCTCAGCGCGAAAGCGAAGAGCACGGCTCCCAGCGAGACGTAAGGCAGCCAGTCGCGCAGCTTTCCCTCCTTTTCTGCCGATCTGTAGGTATATATCAAGGCCGCCAGCACCCACGGGAAAAAGGCGATTGCCTGCATCTTGGTGTTGTGTCCCACCTGTATTATCTGCATGTTGTAGGAGCAGAACGCCATTGCGATGGCACCGGCCACGGCCACCGCCTTCCCGCATCCGGCCGCGAGCAGCAGGAACAGCGAGCCCAGCAGGGCTATGAAAATATATGTTGCCGGCCTGCGTCCCAGCAGCAGGAACCTGTAGAGCGGATTGGTCAGGTCGCCGTCGAAATCGTCATACATCGTAACGCTCGGCATGCCGCCGAACATCGAATTGGTCCAGAGCGTAGGGTCGTCCGGATTCGCCTTGTTGTGCTCTACGATCTCGTGCGTCATTCCGGTCCATCCGGATATGTCGGACTGGTTCACAATCTTGCCTTCCAGCACCGGGTACATGTAAGCATAGGAAAGTGCCAGAAAAAGCAGCACTATCCCGGCCCAAGAGAGGATTTTCTTGATTCTATCGTTCATTTTTCTTCGCTTTCTTGTCTGAAATGGGTTTGTCATCCCCCTTCTGTGAGATGGAATCCAGAAGGGAGGCCATCTCGTGGCTCAGACGGCGTCTGCTGAAACGGGAGATATCCTCTCCCTTGAACTCGTCCCGTCCTTCACGGAATTCATCCCAGGCAGCGTCCACAAACTTCTTGATTCCTCCGTAATCATCCCAGTCACAGGCAGTTCCGGCCTTGCATTCTTTCAGTATGGCCGCCATTGCCCCGTTGCTCTGGCCTATGCCCAGCACCGGACGGCGGGCAGCCAGGTACTCGAACAGCTTGCCCGGGAGCACCGATTTGTATTCCGGCTCCATCCTCAGCGGGAGCATCAGTATATTTGCCCGTTTCTGTTCCCGTACGGCCTCGAGATGCGGCTGATAGCCCCTGTCCACAAGTTTCTCCCCAAGGCCGGCCATGCGTATGCTGTGAATCACGGCACTGTCTGTCTTGCCCGCAAGACATATCCTGAGGGCATTTGAGAAATCCTCGTCCGCCTCCGATTTGTCGGCAAGCACCCGCCAGAGCGTTTCCGGGATGCCGTCCGCGGCGAAGAGTCCGGTATGGCTTATACGGAAATATCCATCCGTCGCCTCTTCCGGACAGGACTCGTAGTCGCTTTCGTCATATCCGTTGGTAATCAGCCTGACAGGGGTGTCGGTCATCGACTGGAAGTCCCTCTGTACAGGAGGGGACACGGCCACAACGACGCTGGCGTCATCCAGTACCTGTTTTTCCAGTTTATGGTGGCGACGTTCGCTTCTCCCGGTCAGTCCCAGATGCTTGAAATAAAACATCCTGGTCCAGGGGTCCCTGAAGTCGGCCACCCATGGTATGCCCGTGGCGAGGGACAGCTTTCTGGCAATCAGGTGCATCGAATGAGGAGGTCCTGTGCTGACAATTGCGTCCACAGGATGCTCCTTAAGGTATTTCTTGAGGAATCTCACCGAAGGACGCACCCAGAGGCAGCGCGGGTCCGGGATAAAGAAATTCCCCCTTATGAAAATCGACAGTTTCTGCTTGAAGCTCTTCTTTCCGGCATTGATAGGGTTCACTTCCCCCTTGGTGCTCCCTCCTTTGTTTCCGCTGAGGGCCCGCCATATCCCGTACGGCTCGAAGATCTTTCTTCGTATCACTTCCACTTCTGCCGGCACTTCCGCCGCCAGGCTCTCATCCACCGTAATCATTTCCGGATTCGACGGGGTGTAAATCACGGGCTGCCAGCCCTCAGCCGGCAGGTATTTGCTGAACTTAACCCAACGCTGAACCCCCGACCCGCCCGTAGGTGGCCAGTAATAGGAAATTATGAGAACTCGTCCCGGCATAGGATACAAACCACAAATCTACACTTTATTTGCCGCAAATCCTATTTTCGTTTTTCCGTCACAAATCTCCCTGAGTTGCGGAGAGGTCGCAACCTTCGATGAAATTAAGTCATTCTGGGAAGAAGACCACATCGTCGACTGAGTTTTTTCTTGAAGATTGCTAAATTTGCAGGATAGCGTTATCCTGTAAAAATGAAAGAAAACAATCACGACGACACCATAAAAAAGGAGGCGATGACTCCGATGATGCGGCAGTACTTCGATATGAAGGCTGAGTATCCGGAGGCATTGCTGCTTTTCCGCTGTGGGGATTTTTATGAGACATACGGGGACGATGCCGTTACGGCGAGCAAGGTTCTGGGCATAGTGCTGACCCGCCGCTCCAGTGCCTCGTCAAGCCCCATCCCCATGGCTGGCGTTCCCTATCATGCCCTTGAGGCGTACCTGCCCAAACTCGTGCGTGCGGGCTACAAGGTCGCCATCTGCGACCAGCTGGAGGATCCGAAACTGACAAAGGGCCTGGTGAAGAGGGGAGTCTCGGAGCTGATTACCCCGGGAGTGGCCTTCAACGAGCAGTTGCTCCGGCAGAAGGAAAACAATTTCATCGTGGGCCTGTGCTACGAGAAGTCCAGATGTGGCGCGGCCTTCCTGGATGTGTCCACGGGCTCCTTTCAGTTGACTGAGGGCGACCTGGACTATATCGCCACCCTCCTCTCCTCCTTCGCCCCGAAGGAGTTACTCGTGGAGAGGGGTTATGAGAAGGGAACAAAGGAAAGGTTCGGAAACCAGTACTATGTCTCTACCGTGGATGAGTGGGCCTTCTCCTATGAGTCGGCCGTGAAGCGTCTTTGCGACCAGCTCAAGGTCAAGAGTCTCAAGGGTTTCGCCGTGGGCGGCTTCCCTCTCGGCATTTCGGCCGCAGGTGCCCTTCTGGTCTATCTGGAGCAGACCCAGCACAGCGGATTGGACAATATATGCACCCTTTCCCGCATAGAGAAGGGGGATTTCGTCTGGATGGACCGTTTCACCCTGCGCAATCTGGAGATATTCGCAAGTACCGCCGGTCCGGAGGGCAGCTCTCTGGTGGACGTGATAGACCGTTGCCAGAGCCCTATGGGCGCCAGGATGCTCCGCAGCTGGCTGGCTATGCCATCCATGGACATAGACGAACTGAATGCCCGATACGACTGCATCGACGCCTTTCTCTCCGAAGCGGACATCTGTTCCGGAATCCGAGACCATATAGCCGGCCTGGGCGACCTGGAGAGAATCATATCCAGGGCAGCGACGGGAAAGATACAGCCGCGCGAATTGATGCAGCTGGGCAGGGGACTGTCTCAGCTGAGACCGATAGCCGAGGGCTGCGCCATGCTTTCCTGTGAACCGCTGAATGCCATACTTGCGCAGCTTTCGGATTGCGGCAGCCTGCTGGAGGACATACGTTCCACACTTGCCGAGGACCCTGCTGCCCAGCTGGGCAAGGGTGACGTCATAAGCTCGGCAGCCGACGCGGAACTTGCCGACCTGAGGGCGCTGTCGAGGGATGCCAAGTCTTATCTGGCCTCCCTGCAGCAAAGGGAAATGGAGCGCACGGGCATATCCTCCCTGAAGGTCAGCTACAACAATGTATTCGGATATTATTTCGAGGTGCGCAACAGCCAGAAGGACAAGGTGCCCGAGGACTGGGTGCGCAAGCAGACGCTGGTCAACGCCGAAAGGTATATTACCGAAGAACTGAAGGAATATGAGCAGAAGATTCTTGGCGCCGAGAGCCGCATCTACGAGATAGAGAGCCGCATTTACCGCGAACTCGTGCTGAAGCTGCAGGGGCGTATCCCGGAGATACAGCTGAACAGCCGCCTGCTGGCGCGCATAGACCTGCTGTCCTCCTTCGCCGTGCTGGCGCAGGAAAGGAACTACTGCCGGCCGCAGCTGAACTCATCCCGTTCCCTGTCCATCAAGGCGGGACGTCATCCCGTCATCGAGACCATGATGGCTCCGGGCGAGGAATATGTGCCCAACGACATAGAGATGGACAGCGATGGCACGCAGATAATGATACTCACGGGTCCCAATATGGCCGGAAAGTCGGCCCTGCTGCGCCAGACGGCACTCATCGTCCTGCTTGCGCAGACCGGCTGCTTCGTGCCGGCATCGGAGGCGGTGCTCGGAATATGCGACAAGATTTTCACCCGGGTGGGGGCATCTGACAATATCTCCAGGGGAGAATCCACCTTTATGGTGGAGATGCTCGAGACCTCGATGATTCTGCACAATCTCTCCGCCCGCTCGCTGGTCCTCCTCGATGAGATAGGACGAGGAACCTCCACCTACGACGGAATGTCCATAGCCAGGGCCATAGTGGAGTACATACAGCGCTACGGCCAGGGCGCGAAGACCCTTTTCGCCACCCACTACCACGAACTGAACGACCTGGAGACCCTGTATCCCGGCATAAAGAATTATCACATTGCGGTCAAGGAAGTCGATAACAAGGTCATTTTCCTCAGAAAACTGCGGGAGGGCGGCGTGGCTCACAGCTTCGGTATCCATGTGGCCAGGATGGCCGGAATGCCGAGACAGGTGATAGAGTCTGCCGAGGCAACGCTCAAGGCCCTGGAAGCCTCAGGAGGGGACAAGGCAAAGGCCGTTCCCGTGATGACTGAGCAGAAGCAGGGCGTGCAGCTTTCCTTCTTCCAGCTGGACGACCCTATGCTTGAAACCCTGAGGGACGACCTCAAGGGAGCCGACCTGAACAATATGACCCCGCTCCAGGCCTTCGACCTTTTGAGGGGAATGAAGGAAAAACTCGGTCTGCAATGAAAGAGATCTCCCTGTTGAGCCATTTCCGGGAGGGAGTGCTGGAGGCCGGTTGCGATGAGGCGGGCCGCGGTCCCCTTGCCGGTCCCGTATATGCCGCCGCGGTGATTCTGCCCGCGGACTTCCACCACCCCCTGCTCAACGACTCCAAGCAGATGAGCGCCCGGCACAGGGACGAACTGCGTGAAGTCATTGAGAAAGAGGCCGTCAGCTGGGCCGTCGAAGAAGTGAGTGCTGAGGAAATAGACCGTATCAACATACTCAACGCCTCGATTGCCGGTATGCAGAGGGCCGTTCTGAGACTGAATCCCCGTCCGGACTTCCTGCTCATAGACGGCAACCGCTTCCGCCCCTTTGCGGACTACGGGAGCGGGGACTATATGACCGTGGTAAAGGGCGATGCCACCTATGCGAGCATTGCGGCCGCCTCAGTGCTGGCCAAGACCTGGAGGGACGAGAAAATGCGCGCCCTGGCCAGGGAGTTCCCCCAGTACGGCTGGGAGCGGAATATGGGCTATCCCACCCCCGAACACATCGATGCCATAAGGTGTTACGGTTACACCTCATGGCATCGGAAGTCTTTTCACGTTAAGGAACTGGAACCTACTCTGTTCTAGCTATCTGAAAACAGTTTACATCTCCAGCCAGGAACCGAGTTCATTGTAGATCTTGGTCGCGATGAAGTCCATTGCCTCTGACCCCGGGTGGCAACCGCCGTAGGAGTTGAGGTCGGTATGGTCGTGCTTAGGCATATTCGGCTGAGGCTGTCCCAATCCGCTCAAGCTCTCAGGAGAGTAACCGCCGAGGTCGTTGAAGCCGTTTACACGCAGGAGGTTCACGGTCTTTGCTCCGTAATGTTCCGCAATGAGCTGGATTGACTTCTCTATGGAAATGCTGAGGTAGTCGCCTATTATGCAGACCACCTTGCAATCGGGATAGCGTTCCCTTATCTGGCAGAGCAGCTTGATATAGGCCTCGCAGAAACTGCCGTCTGGGAGTGCGTTCACCTGGGCGCGGGTTGAAGCCGCATCGCCCACTGCGAACATAGCCTCCATCTGTTCCGTTGACGGTGCGGAGCCTCCGAAACTGTTGCCTGCATCGTTGCGAATCTCGACTCCTGGGGCGAGAGGGTCCACATTGTGTGCCCAGTCGTTGGTGCCTCCGTGAATGAGGATGATGTCCGGATTGCCGCAGCCTCCGCAGGCGGCGAAGCGTTCGCTGAAGCTGTTGTGCCACCAGGCCTCACTTGTGTACCTCTTGTGGAAGTTCTCCTCTGTGGTGTTGGTGACCGTCGAACCGGAGAAGGCTATGTTGACGTCCAGCTCCGCATCCTGCATGTGATCATAGATCAGTCTCCACCAATAGGTCTCGCTTGGAAGGGTGAGGCTTCCGTCGGTGGCCGGGTAATGGGCCGAATAGTTGCCCGGGATGAAGCCCTTGAAGGTAGAGATGGAGTCACCGATGACACTGACGCGTTTCTTGGCCGCCTTCTTTGCGTGCGGGTCGGCCGGGAGCCCTTCGATGCTCGGATAGCCGTTCTCTCCCGCAACCCATACGGTACCGTTGGCCGTGGCCTGCAGTTTGGCCAGCAGGGTGCCGTCCGTCATCTGGGTGGCGCTCAGCTCTTCCAGTCCGCTGGTCGTGGCATTGTCACTGGTGTAAATCGTACGCATAGGACTCTCGCTGTAGCAGTTGCTGACCGTAGTCGGCTGGGTGCAGCGTATGGCCACTGCCGCATACCAGAGTTCCTCATTGGCAGGCGTATCGCCGCATACGCGGAAATCTGTCAGGCCGTATGCCGAGTAGCAGTTTTCGATTACGGAGTCTCCCTTATTGTTCTGGTAGGAGCTGATGCCGCAGAGCACCGCGTTCACATTGTCGCCGTAGGTCGTCTCTATGAGTCCCGGAAGCGAGAAGCAGCCCTTCAGCGAATACGGCAGATTACCGTGCGACCAGCCAATGATGCCTCCGGCTATTGGATATTTGTTGCTGTTGCCTCCGGTTGCGGTAATATGGTTACCTATGCTGCCGCAGTCATATATGCTTACGCTTTTGTTGGCTGTCGAGCTGCCCAGGATCAGGTCCTTGTCGGTGCTGGCGCCTGAGCCCGATCCTACATATCCGCATATACCGGCAACGCTGTAGGCTCCGCGTATGCGTCCGTATGAGGCGCAGCGGCTTATTTCTATGCTTTCGAGCGGCTGTGCGGCACCGGCTATGCCGGCAACGAAGAATTTGTCGCCGCCTACGAAGCCGTTGCTGCCGAAGACGCAGTCACTTACCTTTCCGCCGAGCAATTGTCCGACTATGCCGCCGTTTATATATCCCGTCGAGGCGAGACTGCCTTCGAAGGCGCAGCCCTTGATGACGTTAGCGGCACCTATGGCCCTGCCTATTATGCCTCCTGTGTAATGGTAATATATATTGAGAACCGTTGCCGGAGGGATGGAGCAGTTCTCTACCGCAGATTCGTAGCAGACGCCGACTATGCCGCCGGAGAACTTTCCGTATATGGTCTCTGTGCCTTCGAAGCTGCAGCCGCGTATCACGGAGTGGTCGGCCAGACCGGCAATGCCGCCGTTGTATCCGGCGTTGTTGCTATCTACCGGCGCATAGCCGCAGGCTTTGACGACTATGGACTTGCCGTAGGCGCGGAACTTGCCGCTGACCTTTACGTTCTCAATGGTGGAACGCAGGCAGGAGCCGGCCACGCAGCCGGAAAAGATATGCTCGCTGTCCACGTCTGCCTCTTCGAGATTGAAGTTGCAGACGGTCGCGTCCTCCAGATATCCGAAGAGTCCGGACGCGGCCGCTTCCGTATTCCTTATCCTCAATCCCTTGATACTCAACCCGTTGCCGTCGAAGCTGCCCTTAAATGGAAGTGCAGCGCTTTTGCCTATTGGTTCGAAGTCCCCGGATGAGGAGAGGTCCGGTGAGTCGGTGAGACGGTAGTGCGCCCCGGCAAACTCACCATTGGTTTCTGCATTGTTCACGAGAGTGCCGAGCATAATCAGGTCTTCGGCGCTGCGTATTTCGTAAGGCGAATTCTCGGAGCCGTCTCCGGCCGGGAAAATGGTTTTCGCTGCCAGCAGGTCTTTAATCCTTATGTTTCCGGCCCTGAGGACGAGGGGACCTTCGCAGGACAATTCCTCCGTGCGGCCGTCGGAATAAGTCAGTTCGGCTTTCAGACCTTCGGAATAGACGCCTTCGGGCAGGGTGACACAGACGGTGCCCAGGGCGGAAGGGGCGGTCACGCGCAGGTTCAGCTCGTTGCTGCCGGGGCCGCTGATGCTCAGCTTGCCCGAGCTGATTGTCGCCTCTCCGGCCAGTTTGCCGCTCGGAACGCTCAGCTTTGCAGATGTCAGGCTGACATCCTGAGGCAGATTGAACTCCACGACGGCCATCAGGCTTCTCATCTCAATGGACTTCTGTGAAGACTGGGCATACAGAATCTGTCCCTTTACGCTTTCTCCGTCATAGACCTGCGAGTCGGCAATGTTCAGACTGATGTTCGCCGGAGCCGGTTCCGGGCTTATGACTGCCGAAGCCGGGTATATGGCCGTGTAATTTTCGGTCGCAAGGAAGTCGGGAGTGTCGGTGCTGAAGACATTTCCGGATTCGAGGGTGAAGACGGCGTGGGACTTGCCGTTCATCACGAGTATCTCGTCTCCTTCTTCCCAGGCATATTTCCCGCTTGCCGGATCCAGTGTGGCCTTGGTGCGGGTGGCATCCTCGATGCTGAATTCCAGCTGTCTGAGGTAATCGGGTTTCAGCTGCTTTTCCTCACATCCCTGGAAAAGGAGGGAACCCAGCAGCAGGAGGGCTGTCAATCTTTGTCTTTTCATACAATTCCGCCGTTAGGAAAATAAAAACCGGGGTCCGCACATAAGCCGACCCCGGTTTGATATGGCAATGTGATTATTCGTCTGAATCCTCGTCCTGGTAAGCCTTGAGGAGCTTCTCCTGAACGTCTCCCGGAACCGGCTGGTAGTCAGCGAATTCCATCGTGAAGGTGGCTGAACCGGAGGTAAGCGAGCTCAAGGTGGTGGAGTACTTGTAGAGCTCTGCGAGAGGAACGCGTGCCTTCAGCACGGAGAAGCCCTTCTCCGAACCCATGCCCTCGATGATGGCCCTGCGGTTCTGGAGGTCGGACATACAGGCACCCATGTAGTCTGCAGGGGTGAGGACCTGAACGTTGTAGATAGGCTCCATAATCTTTGGACCGGCGTTGCGGAAGGCCTCCTTGAAGGCGTTGCGCGCAGCGATGATGAAGGCGATTTCCTTGGAATCGACAGGGTGCATCTTGCCGTCATACACGAAGACGCGTATGTCGCGGGCGTAGGAACCGGTGAGAGGTCCTTCCTCGAGTTTCTGCATCAGACCCTTCTTGATGGCAGGCATGAAGCTGGCGTCGATGGCACCGCCGACAACGCAGTTGTAGAACTCGAACTTGCCGCCCCACTCGAGGGTGAACTCCTCCTTGCCCTTGACGTTGAGCTGGGTGTCCTTGCCGTCGATCTTGAAGCGTGCGGTGGTCTCCACTCCCTCGACTATAGGCTCGATAAGGAGGTGAACCTCTCCGAACTGGCCCGCACCGCCGGACTGTTTCTTGTGGCGGTACTGTGCGGTAGCCACCTTGGTGATGGTCTCGCGGTAGGAGATTCTCGGAGCGCTGAGCTCTATGGCCACCTTGTTCTCGTTGAGGAGTCTCCACTTCACGAAGTTGATATGCTGCTCGCCCATGCCCTTGATGATGGTCTGCTTGAGCTCCTTGGCGTAAACGACCACGATTGTAGGATCCTCTGCGGATATCTTGTTCAGGGCCTCGCCGAGCTTCTCGTCATCCTTCTGCTCGACGGCCTTGATGGCGAAACGTATCTTGGATGCAGGGAACTTGATAGGAACCACCGCGATGTCGGCGCCCGGAGCGCAGAGGGTGGAGTTGGTCTTTGCCGCACGCAGCTTGACGGTACAGCCGATGTCACCGGCGCGGAGCTCGTTGACGGCCTCTTTCTTCTTGCCTGCAACCGCGTAGAGCGAGGAGAGTCTCTCCTTGTCTCCGGTAACGGCATTCTCGAGGTCCTGACCGAGAGTGACGACGCCGGACATAACCTTGAAATAAGCAACCTCGCCGAGGTGCTGCTCAAGCTGGGTCTTGTAGATGAAGAGAGCGGTCTTGCCCTTGTCGTCGCAAGCCAGGCTGCTGCCGTTCAGGAGCTCGGCCTCCCTCTCTGCAGGGGAAGCTGCCACCTTGATGGTGAACTCCATAAGCCTCTTCACGCCTATGCTCTTCTTTGCCGAGAGGCAGAAGATAGGCATTGCCTCGCCCTGGCGTATTCCTATGCCCAGGCCCTTGCGTATCTCGTCCTCGTCAAGCTCTCCCTGGTCGAAGAACTTCTCCATAAGGCTGTCGTCGTACTCGGCTGCCTTTTCGATGAGGGCCTGACGGAGTTCCTCTGCCTCGTCTATATACTCTGCAGGGATTTCGAGGTCCTCGCGCTTGCCGTTGTCGTCCACGAAGTGGTAATATTTCATCTTGAGCACATCCACAAAGCCGTCGAAGCCCAGGCCTGCGTTCACAGGGAACTGTATGATTACCGGCTTGCTGCCGAAGGCTTCCTTGAGGCCTTCAATCGTGCCTTCCCAGTTGGCTTTCTCTCCATCGAGCTGGTTGACGCCCAGGATGAGCGGAACCTTGTACTCGTCAGCGAAGCGGGCTGCGATTTCGGTGCCCACCTCGACTCCCTGCTGTGCGTTGACAACAAGTACACCTGTCTCGCAGACCTTGAAAGCGGAGATTGCGCCGCCGATGAAGTCGTCAGAGCCAGGTGCGTCGATTATATTGAATTTGGTGTCGAGGAATTCGGTGTAGAGCGGAGTCGCGAACACGGACTTCTGGTTCATCTGCTCGTATTCGGTGTTGTCGGATACGGTGTTCTTGCCTTCTACTGTGCCTTTCCTGTCGATAACCTTGCCTTCATAGAGCATTGCCTCGGCCAGTGTGGTCTTGCCGGACCTTGTACTGCCGAGGAGGACCACATTACGGATGTTTTGCGTTGAGTAAGTTTTCATGGTGTTATTTTTATGTGTTTATTTCCATTCGCGGATGCCACAATATGCGGCGCATCCCCACAAATCTAAAAAAAAAGATATGCAATCGCAAGAATGCGCCGTTATTTCGCGACTATACTTATGTTTTGAGGCCTATCTGACAGAGTCGGCGAGCTTGCGGGCCAGTTCCAGGAAGGCCATTCCGTCCGGACGGCTGCCCAGGGCTGCGGGTTCCCCGTCGTCTCCGCCTTCGCGTATGCTCTGCACTATAGGAATCTGCCCGAGCAGAGGAATGCCGTATTTTTCGGCCATGCGGGCGCCGCCGTCGCGTCCGAAAATGTAATATCGGTTCTCCGGCAGCTCCTCCGGCGTAAACCAGGCCATATTCTCGACCAGTCCGAATATAGGCTTGTTTATGCTCTCGTTGCGGAACATGTTCACCCCCTTCTCGACGTCGGCGAGGGCCACGGCCTGAGGGGTGCTGACTATGACCGCCCCCTCCATAGGGATGTCGTGGACGAGGCTGATGTGTATGTCGCCCGTTCCGGGAGGCATGTCTATGAGCAGGAAGTCGAGTTCCTCCCACCTGACCTGGAGTATCATCTGCCTGAGGGCGTTGCAGGCCATCGGACCGCGCCATATCAGGGCCTGGTCCGGAGCGGCGAAGTAGCCTATCGACATCCACTTCACCCCATATTTCTCAACAGGGAATATGACTTCCTTCTCTCCCTCGCTGAAGGCCTCGGGGCAGGCGCCCTCGGTGCCGGTCATCTTCGGCACGGACGGGCCATAGACGTCGGCGTCCGCCAGACCCACCCTGTAGCCCAGACGGGCCAGGGCCACGGCCAGGTTGACTGCGACGGTGGATTTGCCGACTCCGCCCTTGCCGGAGGCTATGCCAATGATGTGGCTCACCTTTTCGAGCTCCTCGGTGCCCAGGTCCAGACCGGCCTTCTTCTTTGCCGGGACCTCGTCCTTTACAATGGTTTTCAGTTCTGCCTCGACGCCGGGGAAATGCCTCGCCAGGGCAGCCCTGGCGCTTCCGCAGAGGTAGTCGGCAAGCGGGTCGCGGTGTTTCGGAAAGGCCAGGGTCACTCTGATCTTTCCCTCAGAGAGCTCCGCATCTTCGACCAGGCCGAGTGCAACGATGTCACGGTCGCCCTTGGCCGGGTGCTGCACCTCGGCAAGGGCCTTCAGTATCTCTTCTTTCTGCATTTCTATCTGACTATGGTCATTTCGTCGAGCAGCCATCCGGCTCCTCCGAACTTGTCTATTATGAGCAGGACATAGCGTATGTCCACATTGATGCATCTCTGGAGCTCCGGCTCGAACATCACGTCGCTGGACATAGACTCCCAGTTGCCGTCGAAGGCCAGTCCCAGGAGCTGTCCGTCAGCGTTCATTATAGGGCTGCCGGAGTTGCCGCCGGTGATGTCGTTGTTCGAGAGGAAGCAGGTCGGCATCTTGCCGTTGTCCATGGCATAGTCGCCGTAGTCTGCGTTCTTCCATATCTCCTTCAGCTTTGCCGGAACCACGAATTCCCAATTGTCCGGGTCCTCCTTTTCCATCACTCCGTCGAGGGTGGTGTAGTGGCGGTAGAGCACGGCATCCTTAGGGGAGTAGCTCATCACGTGGCCCCAGGTCAGTCTCATGGTGAAGTTGGCGTCCGGGTAGCTGGCCTCGCCCTTGCGCCATTCCATAAGGCCGGCGGTGTAGGTCTTCTGCAGGGCTGCGAGCTCTTCTGCGTATTCCATCGCGCCGGCATTGGTGCCGTAAACTATCTGCATGAACTCTTTGCCGAGAGCCATCGCCGGGTCGTTTACGATCTGTTCCGCATCGGCGCCGCTGAGCTTCTCATAGGAAGTGAATACGGAATTGCCGAAGAGGGCATCCAGGTCAATCTCCCCGATTTCGAGACCTTCCGGGGCGTTCTGTCTGTAGTAGCCTATGAGGGCCTCCGCCACCTTGCGGTCCACTTTGACGCTGTAGTCCTTGTAGAAGCCCTTCATCATCTCCAGGGCACTGCTTACGGCCGCCAGGCTGTCGCTGCCGCTTTTCAGTGCGCGGTTGTAGAAATTGTTCCAATAGATTGCGGCCTTGGTTATTTCGATCTGATAGAGGGTCTCGTAGGCGAGGGTGAAGGCCTCCCTGGTGGCCTCCTGCTTCTCAATGCAGGCGGCGATGTCGGCAGTGACGCTGCCATATTTCCGGGCTCTTGAAGACTTGGCCTCAACCCATCTGTTGAAATCGGCCTCCTCCTGCCTTGCGCGGCCTATGATGTCGAGCTTGTCGAAGGCGAGCTTCATTCCCTGCCACTTCTTCCAGCCGTTCGAAGAGCCGGAGTACTTGCTGGCATACTGTATCTTCACCGCCGGGTCGGCGAGCATTTCCTCCATCATCGCGTTCTGGCGGAGCGTGCGTGCGGCAATCCTTATGTCATTGTTGGCAATCTGCGATTCGAGTTCAGGCGAGGTCTGGAAGCGGGTGGTGCGTCCGGGATAGCCCATAATCATGGTGAAGTCGCCTTCCTGCACGCCCTTGAGCGAGATGGCGAGATGCTGCTTCGGGCGGTAAGGCACGTTCTCCGGGGAGTACTCGGCCGGCTGGTTGTCCGCTCCGGCATATACCCTGAACATAGAGAAGTCGCAGGTGTGTCGCGGCCACATCCAGTTGTCGGTGTCTGCGCCGAACTTGCCTATCGATGAAGGCGGTGCGCCGACGAAGCGTACGTCCCTGTATATCTTATATACTATAAGGTATTGTACGTTGTCGTTGTAGAAGGATACGATTTCCGCCGTCGAGCCGGGTACCGAGGCCTCCGCCGCCTTTACCATCGCCTCCTTCGTCTCTTCCATAAAGGCCTCCAGGTCTTCGACCTTGTTCTTGAGCGCTTTCTCGCGGGCCTTTTCAAGTGCGGCCGTGACGTCGTTCATCCTCTCCATGAAGGTGACGCTCAACCCGGCCACAGGCAGCTCCTCGGAACGGTTCATGGCCCAGAATCCGTCGGCAAGGTAGTTGTGTTCGACGCTGCTGAGCTTCTGTATGCTGCTGTAGCCGCAGTGGTGGTTGGTCAGCAGCAGGCCCTCGTCGGACACGATCTCTCCGGTGCAGCCTCCGCCGAACTGGACTATCGCGTCTTTGAGCGAACTCTTGTTTATCGAATATATCTCTTCCGGCGTCAGCCGGCAGCCGGCCTCCTTCAAGGCCTTGGCGTTCATTTTCTGGATAAGCGGCAGCAGCCACATTCCTTCGTCGGCGCGTATCGTTGCCGCGCAGATCAGAAGCGCGCCCAGGGTGCAAAGTATCTTCTTCATATATGAAATTATATTTTTCGTCAAATGGCAAAGATAGCACATCAATTTTTGAAAATATTACGGAAAAGCGTACTTTTACAAAAATATGATTCTTTTTGCGACAGGCATATATGAGTGAAGTAAGACCGAAAAAAGCCCTTGGGCAGCATTTTCTCACCGACCTGTCCGTGTCCCGCCGCATCGCCGACTCCCTGTTGGCGGAGGAGAGAACGGACGTGCTGGAAGTGGGGCCGGGAATGGGCGTGCTGACACGCTTCCTGCTGGAGCGGCCGGAAATAGCCCTCAGGGCGGTGGAGATAGACAGGGAATCCGTGGACTATCTGCTCCTGCACTATCCCGAGCTGAACGGGGCCCTGATAGAAGCCGATTTCCTCAGGCTCAGACTGGAGAATTTCTTTCCCGGCAATTTCTGCGTGATAGGCAATTTCCCCTACAACATATCCTCCCAGATTTTCTTCAAAATACTGGATTACAGGGAGAGGGTGCCGCAGGTGGTGTGTATGATACAGAAGGAAGTGGCGGAACGCATAGCCGAGAAGCCCGGTAGCAAGACCTACGGCATACTCTCGGTGCTGCTCCAGGCCTGGTACGACATAGAGTACCTCTTCACGGTCGGCCCGGGAGCCTTCAATCCCCCTCCCAAGGTACAGTCCGCCGTGATTCGTCTGCGCCGCAACGGGCGCACTTCCCTCCCTTGCGACGAGGCCCTGTTCAAGACCGTGGTCAAGACAGCATTCAACCAGAGGCGCAAGACCCTGCGCAATTCCCTGAAGCCCCTCATCGCCGACAAGGCCTTGAGGGAACAATGGGATGCAGAGACACTTTCCGCCTTCGTTTCCCGTCCCGTCTTCGACCTGCGCCCTGAGCGTCTCGGGGTGGAAGAGTTCGTCGATTTGACACTCTCGCTGGCCTGATGCTTGCTTGTTAGCCAAATTGTTTTTAATTTTATGAGAGTTTTCCACGTGAAGACTGAAACCAGATAACCAACCCCAAAACCAGACATTATGACTGAGAAGACAGACATCTTTGTCCGCGGCGTCCAGGACGCGATGGACAATATCCTCCGTTTCTGGACTGAAAACATGCAGGACCCGAGAGGTGGCTATTACGGACGAATGAGCTCCTCCGGAGAGATTGATGAGAGTGCCCCGAAGGGCGTAGTGCTGAACACCAGGATTCTTTGGGCGATGTCGGCGGCCTACAGGGCCGGCCGCAAGGAGGAGCACCTCCTCGCCGCCACCAGGGCAAAGGATTATATGGTCGAGAACTTCTTCGACCACAAGCACGGTGGAGTCTATTGGACTCTTGACACCGACAACAACAGGCTTGACGCACGCAAGCAGGCGTATGCGCAGGCCTTTGCCATATATGCCCTCTGCGAGTACATCAGGGCTACCGGCGACGAGAGCCCTCTCAACTATGCGAAGAACCTCTACACCGTGCTCGAGAAGGAGCTCCGCGACAGGGAGAACGGCGGTTACGTCGAGGCCCTGGAACGCGACTGGAGCGAATGCAAGGGCTGCGACTGCAGTTCCGTCAAGAGGATAGGCACCCAGATACACGTGCTCGAGGCCCTTTCCGCCCTCTATGAGATATGGCCTGACCCTCAGGTGCGCGAAAGTCTCGTGTCCCTGCTCGAGGTCTTTGTCGAAAAGATATATAATCCGGAGACCGGCCACCTGAACAACAAGTTCGACAAAGAGTGGAAGCCGCTCTGCAACTGCTGCTCCTTCGGCCACGAAATGGAGGCCAGCTGGATACTCCTGCACGCCGCCTTCTGCGTCGGAGATATATGCCTTGTCAATAGGGTGCGCAAAGTCAGCGACGCCGCCTACCGTGCCGGCTCCTGCGGAATACAACTCGACGGCTCCCTGGTGAAGGGCGTCAGCGGCGAAGGCAAATATGACTGCGACCGTTACTGGTGGGCACAGGCGGAGGCCGTCGTCGCCTGCCTGTACGTTTGGAAATATCGCGGCTGCCCTGAAGCCGCCCGCAAGGCTCTGCGCTGCTGGGACTATATATCCTCCAACTTCGTAAGCCCGAAGGGCGAGTGGTACCGCCGCCTCTCTGCAGACGGCAAGCCTTATCCGGAGGACGACCTCGTTTCCGCAGACAAGGGCCCTTACCACAACACCCGCATGTGCGCAGAAATACTTTCAATACTTAAATAGCAAAATGAAGAAGTTTATTCTTGTAATGATGGCGGCAGTGATGATGGTCCCTGCCGCCCTCGCCCAGGAAAGGGCAAAGTCCCACAAGGTGCAGATCGTGGCCCATCGCGGCTACTGGAACTGCGAGGAGGGACAGAACGCAAAGAACTCCATCGCATCCCTTGCGGCAGCCCAGAAATACGGATTCTGGGGCTCGGAGTTCGATGTCAATATGACAAAGGATGGGGTGTTGCTCGTCTTCCACGACGGCTCCATAAAGATTGACGGAGAGAAGAAGAGGATAGACCAGAACAACTACGAGGTCTTCAAGGACTACCGTCTCGTGAACGGGGAGCCGATTCCTACCCTCGCTGACTATCTTGTACAGGCCCGCAAGTCTCCGAAGACCAAGATGGTGTTCGAAATCAAGAAGGCCTCGACCCCGGAGCACGAGCGTGCCTGCGTGGACGAAAGTATCAAGGTGCTCAAGGAGTACGGTTATTTCTCTCCTAAGAAGACCATATTCATTTCCTTCAGCATGAATGTCTGCAAGTACCTCGCAGAGGTGGCCCCGGGCTTCACCGTCCAGTACCTCGGATCGGACAGGACTCCGGATCAGGTCTTCGCTGAGGGCGTGAACGGTGTCGATACAGAATACGGCAAGCTGCTCGGAGACAAGGACTGGGTAAGCAGCGCGAAGGCCCACGGCATGAGCGTCAACACCTGGACCGTCGATGAGGAAGATTCCATGGAAGCCGTCCTGCTCAGGGGCGTTGACCAGATAACCACCAACGAGCCTGAAGTGACCAGGGCCCTGATAAAGAAGCAGGGCTGGAAAGAAGAGAAAAAGACCCGCCGCTAGGTCGGCACACATTAAAAAAAGACCCGTGATGCGGGTCTTTTTTTTGTGCTCTGCTATGCTTCCGGTTTTTTGCTCTGTTATGCTTCCGGAGCCGGAGCGGTGGACTGGAGGAAGAGCTCGTCCATCTGCACCTGGTCGATGCGGGAAGGGGAGTCTATCATCACGTCGCGTCCCTGGTTGTTCTTAGGGAAGGCGATGTAATCCCTGATGGTCTCCTGTCCTCCGAAGAGGGCGCAGACGCGGTCGAAGCCGAAGGCGAGACCTCCGTGAGGCGGAGCGCCGAACTTGAAGGCGTTGATGATGAAGCCGAACTTGTAATCGGCGTCCTCCTTGCTTATGCCCAGGATTTCGAACATCCTCTCCTGCATTGCGGCCTCGTGGATACGTATGGAGCCGCCGCCGAGTTCGGTGCCGTTGAGGACAAAGTCGTAGGCATTGGCGCACACCTTCTCGAGATCCTCCTTTTTGTCGGAGTAGTAGAGTTCGAGATGCTCCGGCTTAGGCGCGGTGAAAGGATGGTGCATTGCATAGAAACGGCCGTCCTCCTCGCTCCATTCGAAGAGAGGGAAGTCCACAACCCAGAGAGGGGCGAAGTTGAACGGGTCGCGCAGGCCGAGGCGGTTGCCCATCTCGATGCGGAGTACGCCCAGCATGGTCTGCGTCTTTCTCTTCTCGCCGCAGAGCAGGAGCACGAGGTCTCCGGCCTGTGCGCCGGCTGCCTCGCTGATGGCCTTCAGCTGCTCAGGGGTGTAGAACTTGTCCACCGAGGACTTGAAGCTGCCGTCGGCATTGCATTTTATATATACGAGGCCCTTGGCGCCCACCTGAGGACGCTTCACCCATTCGGTGAGGGCGTCGATCTCCTTGCGGGTGTACTCGGCGCAGCCCGTTGCGGCTATGGCGCCGACGTAAGGGCAGCTGTCGAAGACACTGAATCCCTTTCCGTGCACGAGTTCCGTCACCTCGTGAATCTTCATTCCGAAGCGTATGTCCGGCTTGTCGGAGCCGTAGAAGTCCATAGCGTCGTACCAGCTCATGCGCGGGATAGGATTGGCTATCTCCACATTGAGAATCTTCTTGAATAGGGTGCGCATCATTCCCTCGAAGGTGTTCAGCACGTCCTCCTGCTCCACGAAGCTCATCTCGCAGTCGATCTGGGTGAATTCCGGCTGGCGGTCGGCCCTGAGGTCCTCGTCGCGGAAGCAGCGCACTATCTGGAAGTAGCGGTCGTAGCCGGCCACCATCAGCAGCTGCTTGAAGGTCTGCGGGGACTGCGGCAGGGCGTAGAAGGTGCCCGGGTTCATCCTGGAAGGCACCACGAAGTCACGCGCTCCCTCAGGAGTGGACTTTATGAGATAAGGAGTCTCGATTTCCATGAAATTCTGGGCGTCGAGATAGTTGCGTATCTCGTGGGCAATGTCGTGGCGCAGCTTGAGGGCCCTCTGCAGAGGGGCGCGTCTGAGGTCCAGGTAGCGGTACTTTGCACGCAGGTCCTCGCCGCCGTCGCTGTTCTCCTCGATGGTGAAAGGAGGGGTCACCGACCTGTTGAGTATCTTTATGGACTCGAGGGAAATCTCGATGTCGCCCGTAGGGATCTTGCTGTTCTTGTTCTCCCTTTCCACTACGGTGCCGGTGGCCTGTATCACAAACTCCCTGCCCAGAGAGGATGCGCATTCCTGGAGAGCGGGGTCTGCCGAGCCCTCGACCACGAGCTGAGTGACTCCATAGCGGTCGCGCAGGTCAACGAATGTCATTCCTCCCAGTTTGCGGGACTTCTGTACCCAGCCGGCCAGGGTCACCTTGCGGCCGGCGTCTTCAATGCGGAGTTCTCCGCAAGTGTGTGTTCTGTACATATATGGCTTGTTATTGAATTCAATTCCGGGTTTCTCGCCCACGGCCTGCAAATTTAGGAAAATATGTACAAACTTGCCTTCCTATCCCTTTACTTTTGAGGCATATTCTCCCGGGGAAAGGCCGCATTCCTTGCGGAACGCGGTACTGAAATAGGACAGAGAGGAAAAACCGCAGAGTTCCGCCACTTCCGTAACGCTCGATTTGCCCTCGCGCAGCAGGCTCCGTGCCTTCTCCATACGCATGCTCCTGATCAGTTCCAGGGCTCCGCTGCCGGTGATGTTGTGCAGCTTGAGATGCAGGTTGCTCCTGGACATGCACAGCAGGGACGCAAGCTTCTCCACGGAAAAGTCCGGGTCGCCCAGATGCTCTTCGATTATGCCCAGCACGGAGAACAGGAACTCCGACTCTTCGGGTCCGCCGCCCTTTCCTTTCGGCAGATATGCGGCCACTCTCAGCCGGCGCATGTCCTGTTCATATTTCTCTTTCATGCGGTCCATCCTGGCCGCGTGTCTGGCCTCGTTTCTTCGCAGCAGCTTCAGTGTCAGCAGACTCAGCGAAGCCAGCAAAAGCAGGATGAAGAATATGCGTGCCGCCAGACTCCTGTACCACACCGGCTTAACGCGTATGTTCAGGGTCGCCTCATGCTCCGACCAGACCCCGTCGCGGTTGGCCGAACGGACGCGGAAGCAGTAGTTCCCCTTGTCCACATTGGTATATTTCGCCTCTCTGGAGCTGCTCTCCGTCCAGTCGCGGCTGAAGCCCTCCAGCTTGTAGCGGAAGCTGTTGTGGCCTGCGGAAGCGTAGTCCGTGCAGCTGAAACAGATGGTTATGGCATCCTGCGAGTGCTTGAGGACTATCCTGTCCTTCAGGGGAATCTCTTCGTTGTGTACCCTTATGTGGGTGATGTAAGGGTCCGGCGACACGGGGTTCTCGCGAATCTCCTCCGGGCGGAAGTAGGAGAGTCCGTCAAAGCCCCCTACGTAAACGGTTCCGTCGGGGGATCTGCATATCGCGCCCTGGCTGAACTCGTCCCCCTGCAGGCCATCGTCCGCATAGTAGAATTTGCCGGTCGATTCTTTAGGGTCATAACGGCAGAGGCCGTGGCTGGTGCTTACCCAGAGGAAACCCTCGCTGTCAGACTCTATCCCGTTGATGGTGACGTTCCTCAGCCCCGATTCCGCGGAAGCCCTGCGCAGTTCCCCGTCCCTGTAGCGCAGCAGACCGTCGGTGGTGCCTATCCAGACCGTGCTGTCCCGGCTTTCATAGAGGCACTGGCTGCGCACCACATCCAAAAGCTCCGGGCCGCCCACTTCCCTCAGGCGGTTTTTCCCGTCCACCTCGCAGAGCAGGAGGTTCTCCTTGGCTCCCACCCAGAGCCGGCCCCGGCTGTCCCTCATCAGGCAGACCACCCTCACCTTGCGCCTGTCCTCGAAAAGATTGCGCTTCTTCATACTGCCGCTGGCGGGGTCCAGCAGGTAGAGTCCGGAAAGGCTCCCCACCCATATCCTTCCATCCTCCGCTTCTGCCATCGCGTTTACGTCCTTGCCCTTGCAGACGGATCTTCTCCTGCCGCTCCTGCGGTCGAGGGCGAAGATGCCCTGGGAATATGTACCTATATAAAGGGGTCCGTCTCCGGGAGCCAGGAAACAGAGTATGTGCTCGAGGTCCGGGATGACGTCGATGCGTCCCGTCTCCGGGTGGAAACAGTTGAGTCCGTTGTAGCGGGTGCCTATCCATATACAGGAGTCCCCGTCGGCGTGCAGGGAGCGTATGATATTGTCGCTCAGGGAGTTCCGTCCTGGGTGAGGGCGCAGGGTATGGAAGGGGCTGCGCTGGGCGCACATCAGGTCCGCCCCTCCGTAGGTGCTGCCCACCCACATATTCCCGGAGGAATCCCTGAATATGTCGCGTATGGCCTTGGAGCCCAGGGTCCCGGCCTCGAAGGGGTCGCTGGAGAGCAGCACGTCCTTTCCGCTGCGCCTGTCGTATATGCAGAGCCCGAACTTGGTGCCTATCCAGACCAGGGAATCGCTGTCGCATTCCACGCTTTCCACGACGGGCCGGGGCAGGTTCTTCAGCTCAATGCGGCTGACGCGTCCCTTCTCGCAGAGGAAGAGCCCCTCTCCCCTTGTTCCCAGCCACCAGCTGTCCTCTCCAGCCGGAACTATATCGGAAACAAGGCTGTTGAGACTTATCCCGTCCCTGACTCTTGCAAAGCAGGAGTCCGGATCGTATTTCACAAACTCCAGCGTCTTTTCGTTTGTTCCCAGGAGCAGCTGTCCGTTTCCGTAGCAGTGACCGAAGAAGCAGAAGGGCTGTCCGTCTATGGTCGCGTCCTCAAGGCGGTCGCCGGAGCTGTCGTACATGAAAGATTTCGTGCGGGTGCAGACCAGATATCTGTAAGGGGCTATCTGCAGCATATCCTCTACCGAATGGATTCCGGGCAGGTCCACGCGGCGGAAGCAGTTGGCCTTTCTGTCGAAACGGGAGATGCCGTCGGAACTGCAGGCCCACACCGTCCCTTCCCAATCGGTGAACACCCGGTTGATATTGTTGCTCTGCACCGTGTTCACGTCGTCGCTGCCATAGCGGTAAACCTCCACGTCATAGCCGTTGTAGCAGTTCACTCCGCTCTTTGTCGCGAACCATATATTGCCCTGTCTGTCCTGACAGATAGACGAGACCGTGTTGCTGGAAAGGCCGTGTTCGACGCCTATGTTCCGGAAGCTGAAGGAGGATGGGTCCGACAGCGCGGCCAGCAATATGTACAGGAATAATCTCATATTCAACAAAATTAAAAATTCTTTAGGATATTTCTGGACAAAAATTAAAACGACTCTCTTATACAATATTTATATTTGCATTAGTATAACCACTAATTCAGAACTGATATGTCCAAAAAATCAAGAACATTGTTCGCGGCACTCGCCCTGCTCGGGCTGGTGGCGTGTCAAAAGCTTTATGTTCCCGACACACCGGACAGCGTTTCGGTTTCGACCAAGGCCGGAGACCCGAAATCCAGTGAGGCCGGAACGCAGGGCGTGACAATCTTCGCAACTTCCGACTGGACGGCCTCCACGGATGCCGATTGGGTCGAGGTCTATCCTCAGCAGGGCTCCAGAGGCATCTCCGAGGTCTGCCTCAGCTACGGGGAGAACAGCGGAAGCGAGAGCAGAACGGCAGTCATCGTATTCAGTACGGCAGCCAATTCCGAAACATTCACCCTGGTGCAGAAAGCCAGATAAGATCCGGGACTTATGAAGAGACTTGCTACATTATTTATTACGGTCCTGCTGGCAGCAGTGGCCGCGATGCCGCTTTCAGCCCAGTCCAGGACGGTGAGCGGAAAGGTGAGCGACGGCAGCGGTGAAGCGGTGGTGGGAGCGTACATACTCCTCGAAGGCAGTTCCAACGGAACGATGACCGATGCCGAAGGCAATTATTCCATACAGATTTCCAAGGCGGACGCCGTGCTCACGGTAAGCTGCATAGGTTTCCGAACCGAGTCCGTGACCCTGGCTCCGGGCCAGCTCCGCGCGGACGTGATACTCGAGCTGGACTCCGTGCTTCTCGAAGATGCGGTGGTGATAGGATACGGCGTTCAGAACCGCCGCGACCTGACCACCTCCATAGCCAGCATCAAGGCGGAGGACTTCGCCAACAAACCGACCGCGGATTTCCGCGAGTCGATGGCCGCGAAGATGCCGGGCGTGCAGGTGCTGACCCTGGGCGGCCAGCCTGAGGGCAACGTGAGCATACGCGTGCGAGGCATACAGTCCGCCACCTCCGGCAACGAGCCTCTCTACGTCATAGACGGCGTGCCTTGCGACGACCGTGCCTTCGCCAACATAGACGCGAGCGACATAGAGAGTCTCGAGGTGCTCAAGGACGCATCTGCAGCCGCTATCTACGGCTCCAGGGGCTCCTGCGGTGTAATACTCGTGACCACCAAGAAGGGCAGCTCCGACAAGCCGCGCATCTCCTACGACGGAATGTTCAGCGTGGCCTCGGTTGCCAAGACCATAGATATGCTCGACGCTTACGAGTGGGCCACCATGTATGCCGAGTCGCGCAACGGCTCCTACCTCTACAGCGTACCTACCGGCACCATATCCGACCCTATGGCCTCCCGTCCGAACACCTACAACCGCTATGACCCTATCGCGGACCTCTACCTCCAGGACGAGACGGGCAGCCTGACCAACACCGACTGGCAGGATGAGATCTTCCGCGTGGCCCTTTCGCACAAGCACTCCCTCTCGGTGAGCGGCAAGAGCAAGGGCATCAACTACTATGTGGGAGCCAACTACCTCTACCGTCAGGGTACCATAATCAACTCCGATTTCCGCCGCTACGGAATGAGGGTGAACGTGGACGGCAAGCGCGGCAATCTGCGTTTCGGCGCCAGCCTCAGCCCTTCATATTCCTTCTCCAACTACGTGGCCTCCGACGCTCAGTACGGCTCCGACGGCGTAATCGCCTCTGCCCTCATGGCTCCGCCTATCTTCCCTGTATATAACGCGGACAACAGCTACAACTGGGATATGAACGGCTACCTGCGCGTGAAAAACTGGGACACCCAGGCCAACGAGGTGCTCAACCCTGTGGCCCTGGCCAGGGAGATCACCGACCAGAGGGAAAAGATCAACCTTATGGGCAACATCTTCGCCTCCTACGAATTCATAAAGGGTCTGAGCTACAAACTCACCCTGGGCGGCGACTACTATTCCTACAAGCGCAACTACTACCGTCCTTCCACCCTGCCTCTGAGGGGCAACAAGTATATACGCTGGAACGAGGAGCTGAACAGCTACTCGCCTGTGCTCTCCGATCCGTCGGCAAGGGACTGGAGCAACAGCTATGCCCACTGGACCATATCCAACCAGATATCCTTCAACCGCAGTTTCGGCGACCACAGCATCAGCGCAGTTGCCGCCTACGACGCCGAGAAGCAGAGCATAAAGACTGCGCAGATATATGCGACAGGAATAGCCGGCGACGACAAGATACGCACCACGAAGGGCAAGACCATAGACCTTGACAACACCTACAACAACAGTTACGCATATACCTTCGCAAGCTGGCTCATACGCGCCCAGTATTCCTACAAGGGACGCTATATGCTTTCCGCATCCGTCAGGGGTGACGCCTCGTCCCGCTTTGCGCCGAACACCCGCTGGGGCTACTTCCCTGCGGCATCCTTCGGCTGGCGTATCAGCGACGAGCCTTTCCTCGCAGGAGCGAAGGGCGTGCTGGACGACATGAAGATACGCGCCTCTGTAGGCCAGACCGGCAACGCCCAGATTGGCAACTCCGAGTACCTCGCCCTCTACGGCACCGCAAACAACGTGGTGGTTGGTGACGGCCTCGCAACCCAGGTCTATCCGAACCAGATCGCCAACAACGACCTGAGCTGGGAGAAGAACACCCAGGTGGACGTCGGCATAGACGCGAGTCTGTGGAAGGGCTATCTCTCCCTCACCCTCGACTACTACTATTCCAGGACCACGGATATGCTCTTCGACGTTCCGGTGTCTTCGGTTTCCGGACTGACCAGCTCCAACATGAACATAGGCTCGATGCAGAACAGCGGCTTCGAGGCCAGCATTGCCTCCCGCCACCACTACGCATCTGGACTCTCCTACGGAGTCAGCGCCAACATCTCCCTGAACCGCAACAAGGTGCTCTCCCTCGGTGACGAGGACGCCCCTATCATCAAGGCGGCGGACTATGCGGGCGCCTACTACATCACCAAGGTGGGCCAGCCGGTCGGCTGCTACTACCTGCTCGTCCAGGACGGCGTCTTCCACAATCAGGAGGAGCTGGACAGCTATCCGCACTTCTCCAACACGGTTGTAGGCGACTTCCGTTTTGTGGATATGGACGGTGACGGCGTGCTCGAACAGGACGAGGACCGCGCCATAGTGGGCAACTATATGCCGGACTTCTACTACGGCTTCAGCTTCAACCTCGCCTACAAGGGTCTGGACATAGCCGCCGACTTCCAGGGCGTGTACGGCAACGAAATACTGAACCTCGAGCGCCGCTACCTCCTCAATATGGAGGGCTCCTCCAATATGATGAAGGAATCCCTGCAGCGCTTCCCTTACGGTGAGCTCAACCGTGCCACCCGCAAGTCTTCGGGCAACAACGGCGCCTCCACCTCCACCTTCCACATCGAAGACGGATCCTATCTCCGTCTCCAGAACCTCTCCATAGGATACAGCATCCCTGCAAAGTGCTTCAAGAACAAGATTTCCAACTTCCGCATCTACCTGCAGGGCTCCAACCTCTTCACCCTTACCCATTACACGGGCTACAACCCGGAGGTCAACAAGAACTCCACCGACGCCCTGCGTCCGGGTGAGGACTACTGCTCCTATCCGCTTCCACGCACGTTCAGTGTAGGTATCAACATCAATCTGTAAAGACTATGAAGAGAGCGATATATATGATATGCCTTGCTGCTGCGGCACTTTCCATGGCATCCTGCTCCGGAAAATTCTTTGAGCAGTATCCTAGCAACAGCATCACCGAAGGCAACTTCTACAAGACGGAATCGGACTTCAACCAGGGAGTCTATTCCTGCTACGGCAAGATCAAGACCGGAATAGGCTGGTTCATCAACGAGCTGAGCTACCGCGCCGACGAGAATCTCCTCGAGTCCATGGCCGTGTCCACCCAGGACCGCTACAACCTCGACCACTTCCAGGAGAACAGCAGCAATGCCCTGCTGGAATCGATATGGAACGCCTGGTACAACGGAATCTACCGTTGCAACGACGTCCTTGACCACCTTCCTTCAGAACTCAGCCCAGTCCTTGCCGAGTACAAGGGCGAGTGCCTCTTCATAAGGAGCTGGTACTACTACAATCTCTATGTGACCTTCGGCGTGGTGCCTATTGTGACCCGCGTGACCACCCCGGCCGAGTCCAAGCTCGTGCCGCGCTGCACCCCGGAGGAGATGTATGAACGCCTGAGCGCCGACCTGAGCGAGGCCGCCTCCCTGCTGCCGTCCAGCCGCAGCCGCGAGAAAGGCCGTGTCTGCGACATCGCCGCCTGGACCCTGCTCGCGAAGGCTCAGCTCGTGTTCGGTAGATATGACGAGGCCCTCCAGAGCCTGGACAACGCCAAGAGCAACACCAACTTCGGCCTTATGGGCAGCTGCGCCCAGCCGTTCGACGTCAAGAACAAGCTCAACAGGGAGATAATATTCGCCGCCTGCTACGACAAGAGCCTGGATGCCGGCCACGGCTACTGGCAGTCCAGCAACACGGGCGTCGAGGCCGACCGCATCAACCCGAGCAAGCCGTTCAAGGCCCTCTTCGCCGAAAACGACGCCCGTGCGGAGTTGATAGGATATACGAAGATATCCTCTTCCGTATATGCAATGAACAAGTGGTACGACACCTACGACGCCACCTACACGACCATAGTCGGAAACGACTTCCCTCTGCTGCGCTATGCCGATGTGGAACTTCTCTACGCCGAAGCCCTCTGCCGCAAGGGTCAGCTGGCCGACGCCTGCCAGTATCTGAACAAGACCCGCAGCCGTGCCGGACTCCTTCCGTTCAGCACGGATTCGGAGGACGCCTTCATCAGGGAGCTCGCCGACGAAAGGGCAAGGGAATTCTGCTTCGAGGGCCAGAGGTGGTACGACCTCGTGCGTCTGGGACTGGCGGTGGAGCACTTCTCCTCCCTGGGATACACCCTCGACTCCCACAATCTCCTGATGCCTATCCCTCAGTCGCAGATTGAAATCTACAACAACGATAAGGTTCTTTGGCAGAACCCGGGATTTTAAAATTGCAGCTTTATGAAAAGAACAGCGATATATGCAAGTGCCGCCATCCTCGCGGCAATGTGCTTCTCCTCCTGCTGGAAGGATGAGGTCGTAAGGGCGGGCGCCGACCGTCACCAGGCGAGCAGCTTCAGCGCGACTGCCGGAGACGAGTGCGTCGCCCTCGAATGGAGTCTCCCGGAAGGGATACTGGCCGATGACTTCATCATACGCTACACGGATGAGAACTCCGAGACGGTCACCATCAACACGGGCGCGGTCTATTCCCTGACCGTCAGTGAACTGAAAAACGACCTCGAGTACAATTTCTCCCTCCAGGCCGTATATGGCAAGCTTATCAGCGGGGAGGTCTTCGCCAAGGCCACTCCACGCACCACACGCATCGCGGTGGCGGTCCTCGAGGCCGATGCCGGCAACCACAGGGTAGCCCTCAAATGGGAAAAGCCGGACGAGAGACTGCTTGACTACACCCTCGCCTGGTGGCGGGCCGATGACGTGGCCGCGCTGAACGAGGTCACCGTGCCTGCCGACGCCACGAGCTGGGAGATCGAAGGCCTTGAGAATGACTTCAACTACACCTTCAGGATAGTGGCGAATTACGACAACGGCAAGTCCGAGCCTTGCTTTGCCAAGGCGATGCCGTCTGCCGCCACCATATATTTCCTGAGCCAGACCAGTGCCGCGAAGAACCAGCCTATACAATTCCGTTTCAACACGATGGACATACCGACGGCCACCAACATCAGCTGGACCTTCCCTGACGGAAAGGTGCTCTACGGACCGGAGGTAAGCTACGGCATAAGCTCGACAGGCACCCAGAACGTCATACTCCGGGCGGATGTGGAAGGCACGTCCAAGAGCTGGACCATTGAACTGGAGATACGCGAATATGTCGTTTCCTTCACCGATATGGACGATAACGGCGACGGCTTCAAGGCAGTGGTTCCTGTATGCTCGCCAGACGGCAAGACCGTATATGCCCTGACCTACAACAACAACGCCACGCTCTTTGCCTGGGACGTGGCCAGCGGCGAGCTCAAGTGGAAATATGCCACCGGACAGAAGACCTACAACGGTCTCTGCGTCAATCCTGTGAACGGCGACATCTATTTCGGCACCACCACAGCCGGCAATTTCTTCTGCCTGGACAGCGAAGGCAATCTCAGGTGGACCTACACCGGCTTCGGCTCAATGCAGTCCGCCTTCCCTACCACCAACGCCGACGGCTCCGTGGTCTATGCGGTGGACAAGGACGGCAAGGCCAGTGCCCTCAATGCCGCCAACGGCAGCGAGATATGGACGGCGGCTCTCGGCAAGCAGGGCGGCGGCATACTCGTCAACGGTGACGAGGTTCTCTTCGGCCTCAACACCGGTGGCATAGCCACCCTGGTATGGCTCAAGGCCTCCGACGGAAGCCAGATTGCCAGCATAATCCAGGACAGCGGAATGACCGAAATCAGCGGCTTTGCCCTGAGTGCCGACCGCAGATATGCCTACTACTCCAACAAGGGCGGCGGAGTGTCCAAGGTGGACCTCCAGACCCGCAGCCTCGTCGTGGACCGCAAGATGATTTCGGCGGCAGACCTCTACGAGCCGGTCGTATCCCCTAACGGAGACGTCTTCGTGGGCAGCAAGGACAGCCATGCCTACTGTCTGGACGGCGATCTCAAGGAAGTGAAGTGGACCTTCGCAATCCCTGGTTTCAGCTATCCTGCAAACAATGCCTTCAACTACTCCCACCCTTGCTCCGACACCAAGGGCAACTTCTACATCTCCTCGGGTCAGGTGCAGTGCAACAACTTCATCATAACCCCTGCGGGAGCGGTGAAGGAAAGCTGGCAGTACGGCAGCGGCTCTGCCGACAGGGTCATGGCCGGAACCAACCTCATAAACGGGGTTTACTACACCCCTCTCTTCAACTCTGCCAATGCGGTGTCCGCCTTTATGGGCAAATACGTGGGCGGCGAGCGCTATGACGGTCACGGAACCGACATCTGCGGCAACTGCATAGCAAGATGAGAGGAATTCTGAAACGCATATCCTTCTTTGTCGTGCTCGGGGCGGCCTTCTGGCTGGCCCCGGGCTGCGGCGAAGAGAAGACCTTGCCAAAGCCTGTTCCGGTAATGACGGCCCTCGAGCCGATTGAAGTCAGCTCCGGCCAGACCGCCAGGATAATAGGCAGCGCCTTCCCTTCCTCTCTGATAGAAGACCTCAGCGTGCTGGTCGGCGGAGTGAAGGCCGAACTGCTGGCCTGCGAACCCCACTGCATTACCCTCAGGATTCCCGAACTCAAAGACGGGATAGCCCGGGTGGTAGTGCGTTGTGAGGGCAGGGTGCTCCAGGGCCTCTCTTTCACCGTAGTCAACGGGGGAGGAGACAATCTCCTCAGGCCATCCACCCTTCTGAGTGCCTGTCCTGTTATAAAGAAGATAGAGTCGGACAGCACCACCCGTCTGAGCAGCGGCATCAGCGACAGCCGCCTGCGGGTACGCTTCACCGACGACAGCGTTTCGGACATATACATACTCCATCTGGACCGCCGCGTCAGCGACGCCTCCCTGAAGGTGGCCCTCCCCGGCAACATAATCCCCACCCTGAGCTGGAGCGGGGACGTGCCCATGGGCTGGAGCAAGGCGACGCTCAGCTCCATGGCCGCCTCTATTGACGGCAAAAACGGCAATGTCGTGGCCTTGGTCAACGGTGACTTCTGGAACACCGGCATCACGATTCCAAAGGGCCCCGTGCACTTCCGTTCCAACGTGGTCTCGGGCTTCTGGGACAACACGGAGTCGAAGCCGGATCAGGGTGTGAGCTTTATGGGCATACGCAGCAGCGGCGAAGCATTCATAGGCCGCAAGGCCGTATATGCAGCTCTCGCAGACTCCTTTGTCGAACTGACCGGCGCCGGAGTCGTCCTCGTCGAGGACGGTAAGGCATTGTCGAACAGCAACCTCGCCAAGCATCCGCGCAACTCGGTCGGCGTCAACTCCGAAGGAGATATATTCTTCCTGCTCAGTGACGGCCGCAGCGAACTCAGCGCCGGATTGCATTACGAACAGATGGCGCAGATGCTGCTTTCGCTGGGCTGTGAGGATGCCGTGAACCTCGACGGCGGAGGCTCCGCCCAGATTCTGGTAAGAGATCCGGCCACGGGCCATTTCACAATACGCAACAAACCTTCTGACGGACAGGAACGGGCGGTGATAAACGCCTGGGCCATAACACTTTAGTAAGATTCAAAAATGAAAAGATTCCCGCGCAACATCAGCTTCGCCCTGCTTTTCCTGCTTGCGGCAGCCTGCAAGGATACAGGAAGCACAGAGCCTTCCACCAGCAAGATTGACATCAGTCTGGGCAAATATTACTCCGCCCAGGGCACCGTGCGCAACCCATCCTGGTCCGACGGAGACCTGGCCCTCGCCGTGAACCTCGGGAACGGCCGTTCTTCCAGTGCCAAGGCCATAGGCATCAACGGCAATGCCGCCACCTTCCTCTTCAGCCTGCCCGACACGAAGCCCGGGGATCCGCTGCTCTGCGCCTCCCCTGCGGAGGAACTGAAAGCCGGTCCTTCCGGAATCAGCCTCGAACTCCCGGCCGTTCAGGACGGCAGCGGCATAGTCCCGGTCCAGATGGGAACGGTAAAGGCTCCCTCATCCAGCTATGCCGGGGCAAAGCTCAGTCTGAAGGCCGTACCTTGCCTCTTCATGGCCATGGTGCAGAAAGGCGCCTACAGCGTCAGCTCTTTGAAAATGAAAGCCATAGGAGGTGAAAAGCTGGCGGGAACCCTCACTTTCGACTACTCCGACCTCGCCGCGGGAACTATGAAGGCCAGAGCCAGCGAGTCGGAAATCGAAGTCAGACTCGCCGAACCCCTGGACTGCCGCCTTTCCGTGCAGACAATCCCGGTGTTCATTGCCCCGGTCACCCTCTCCTCCGGATATGAGATCACCTTCTTCTGCCAGGATGGCAGTAGCTTCAGCTTCCGCAAGGAGGAGAGCTGCGACTTCCCTTCCGGCGGCCTGGTGCAGAGCGAGGCGGCATCCTCTTCCTCGCGCAAGCTCATAGCCTGCGGCAGCGACAAGGTCTATGTGATAGACGCGACCATAGCCCACGAAGAGGGCAACTATTACAACGCCCTGCTCTGGAGCTGGTCCAGCACCGACTTCGGCTTCGGCACCGCATCTGACCATATCGACGACTGCAAGCCGGTCAACGACGGAAAACAGATCCTCGTCACCTGTTCCAACAAGAACGCCTGGTGCGCGGTGGTGGACTATCCGTCAGGCAAGGTGTCATACGTGGTCGAGGGCGTCGCCAATGCCCACTCCGCAGAGCTACTTCCGGGCGGCCGCCTCGTCGTGGCCAGTTCCGACGGCGGTGACAAGCTGGTCCTCTTCGACACCAACGGCTCCACCAGCCCTATAGCCAGCTACCCGCTGACTTCCGCCCACGGCGTGGTGTGGGTCGATTCCGTGCAGCGTCTCTATGCCATAGGAGGCAGCAGCATTCAGGTATATTCCCTCTCCGCCTGGGACAGCAACTCCCCGGCCCTGAAGCTGGAGAAAACCATATCCTCTTCCTCCTTCGTAAACGGTCTGCACGATGCAAGTCTCGTCGATGCCAATACGATAATCGTGGCCGGAAACAATGCAGCCCTGCTTGACGTCAGGAGCGGCAGTCTCAGCGGCATACGTCATCTCAACGGCGTGATAGGCATCAAGTCGGTCAATTACAATGCAGACAGCGGGGAGCTCTATTACACCTATGCCGCAGCCGGTACATCCGAGGGATCCTATGACTGGTCCAGCCACAAGATACGCTACACCGATGACGTTAATCTCCAGCTCAGCGGCGACGGACTGGGCGAGGGTTCCAATTGGAGTTACATCACCGTCTCCGACATAGACATGTACAAGGTCAGGGTTCTGAACTGGTAGTGTCAGTGCCTTCCCGAAGGCACGATTTTTGACGCCAATGCCGTTTTTGCAAATTTTTATCTAGGTTTTTAAAGGGATAAAATGAAAAAAACGATCGGCATTGCGGCCTGTGCGGCTGCAGTTTTTTTGCTGGCGGCCTGCGCAAAGGAAGGCCCCGGACTCTTCAAGGGCAATTACACCTTCAAGACCAGCGGCAGCGTGTCCGCTGAGCTAAGCATAGAAAACACTGACGGCAGCAGCAGTTCCACGCTCGACCTGGACCTGGAAACGGAGCAGGGCCAGATGGACATACTCAAAACCGGCTCCGGTGACGGCGGGATGATAGTGACAATGAACGTGCTCGGCGGGGATGTCCGCAGCTTCAGGGCCCGTGCCGAAGGGAGCAGCCTCATAGTCGAGCCCTTCGACACGAAGATAAAGCTGCAGATAGCCAGACACGGGACAGCCATCATCGACGTGACAGCCAGCGGAAGCGCAAAGCGTTACGGAGACGTGGTGATTTTCGACCTGGTCTATGAAGGCGAGGGTGTGTCGGAGATAGGCGAGAGCACTGCAGAGGTCAAAATCTGCGACTCTTCAGTTCAGTGCATAGCCAAACTCAATGACTGATATGGAAAGAAAAGCCTTGTTTGCGGCACTGCTTGCCCTGCTGCCGCTCTCTTCCTGCCGCCTGACCAATCAGGAAAAGCCCGTGGCAGAACCGCCCGTGGTAAAGGTACTTTCCGTCGAAAGCAGCTGCAGCAGCGCATCCTCCACGCGCTATGTGGGCACGGTGCGCCCTTCCCGCAGCGTCACTCTGTGCGCCAACAACTCCGGAAGGCTGGAATCCTTCTCCCTGCGCAGCGGAGACAGGCTTTCCGCCGGGCAGCATATATGCCGTGTGGAATCCCGGACCATACGCAGCGCCTACGAGGCTGCCGAATCCTCGCTCCGTCAGGCGGAGGACGGATATGAGCGTCTCGTCAAGGCCGGATCTTCCGTGCCTGAAGTGAAAAAGGTCGAGGTCGAGAGCAAGCTTGAACAGGCCAGAGCCTCCTACGCAGCGGCTGAGAACGCCCTCGCCAAATGCAATGTCACGGCCCCCTTCCCTGGAATCGTGGACGAAGTCTATGTCACGGAAGGCTGTGAGCTCGCCCCGTCCGCCCCGCTCCTGAAGCTGGTGGACACATCCTCGCCCGAAATAGTCTTTCAGGTGCCAGAAAAAGAGCTGGCATCCCTCAGGCCGGGGACGGCCGCCACGGTCGAAGTTCCCGCCCTGGATAGCAGATTCAGGGCGACGCTCAAATCCAAGGGCGTGGTGGCTTCCTCCCTCTCCCATAGTTACGAATGCCTGCTCGTCCCTGACAGAGCCGTCCCTGGTCTGCTTCCGGGAATGGTATGCAAGATAGGAATGGAAGGCATGGAGTCCGAAAATATGGTAATACCTGCATCCGCGGTGCTTACTGACGGCGGCGGACGCTATGTCTGGACCGTGGACGGCGAGGACACGGTATGCAAGACATATATACGCGTGAACGGCTACTCCGGCAAAGGCGTGGTGGTCGAAAGCGGTCTTGACGACAGTCTCCGCGTGATAGTCGAAGGCAGCCGCAAGGTCTCCGGCGGTATGAAGGTCAAATGCGTGGAGTAGGATGAAGGCCGGGAAATTCACAGGCATCGCCGGATGGGTGCGCTGGTCGCTCAATCAGAAGAAGATAGTCTATCTTCTGGTTGCCGTGCTGGTTGTATTCGGCGTAGCCGGACTGTTCAGGATGAACAAGGACGAGTTCCCCACTTTCCAGATAAAGCAGGGGCTCATTGCCGGGGTCTATCCCGGAGCCACGGCGGCAGAGGTGGAGGAACAGCTCACCAAGCCGCTTGAGCAGACGCTTTTCTCCTTCAAGGAAGTGGAGCGTTCCATGACCAAGTCCGTCACCAAGGACGGAATATGCTATATATATGTGGACCTTAACTGTCCTCAGGAGAAGAAAGACGAGGTCTGGTCCAAGATCAAGCTGGGACTCGAGGCCCGCAAGCTCACCCTTCCGCCGGGAGTGCTCGCGCTGGCCGTCCTTGACGATTTCAGCAACGTCACCTCGATGCTTATCTCCATGGAGTCCGCCGACAAGAGCTACAGCGAACTGCAGGAGCTTGCCGAGAGTCTCTGCAGCGAACTGCGCAAGATGCCCCAGCTGGCCAGCGCCTCGATTCTGGGTTCCCAGGAAGAGGAGATAGCCGTCACCCTGGATATGGACAGGCTCTCCGCCTATCCCATCGACCCGGCATCCCTTATGCTCTCCTACAGGAGCGCCACCACTTCCCTTCCGGCGGGCCGTTTCAGCACTGACTATGCCAACTCCGGCGTATATGTCCATAACGGCGGCGCCGGGGAAATGGAGGTCGCCGAGCGCATAATATACACGGATCCCGCAGGTAACGTCATCAGACTCAAAGACATAGCCGACATAGAACGTCGCGTCAAGGCCCCGTCCTCCTTCGTCTCCCACAACGGCCATCCGAGCCTGATCATAAATCTCGAAATGCGTCCGGACAACAACATAGTCGCCTTCGGCAAGGAGGTTGACAAGAGACTCGAGGCCTTCTCCGCCACCCTTCCGGACAGCGTCAGCCTGAACGTCATCAGCGACCAGCCAGAGGTGGTCAGGCTTTCGGTTTACTCCTTCCTCAGGGACCTGCTGATTTCCATACTCGTCGTCATCTTCGTGATGATAATGATGTTCCCTATGAAGTCGGCCCTCATCGCCAGCTCCGGCGTGCCAGTCTGCACGGCGGCCGCCCTCGCGGTGATGTACTTCGCGCATATCGACCTCAACACCGTAACCCTTGCGGCGCTCATCGTCGTGCTCGGAATGATAGTGGATGACTCCATAATCACCATGGACGGGTATATGGACAAGCTCGCGAAGGGCTACAGCCGCCTCGATGCGGCCTGCTCCAGCGCGAAGGAGCTTTTCCTGCCCACCTTCATAGCGACTGTCGCCATCTGCGCGATGTTCTTCCCTATGCTCGGCATCATCACCGGCTACCTCGGCGACTTCATAAAGCTCTTCCCCTGGGTGATTACCATAGCCCTGATGATGTCCCTCTTCTACGCCGTCACCGTGGTGCCATCCCTGGAGGTCCGCTACATAAGCGGCAATTCTGCCAATGAACGCAAGGGCTTCATTTCCAGGGCGCAGGACCGCTTCTTCGACTTCATTCAGCGCATATACGAAAAGGCCCTGGACCTGGCCTTCCGCCATCCCGTGCCCAGTCTGCTCTGCGGCGTGCTTGCCGTAGGCCTCGGCCTGCTGATGTTCAGCCGCATCAACATCCAGATGATGCCTATGGCCGCCCGCGACTACTTCGTCATAGAAATGGAACTGGAGAACGGGCGTGACATATCAGACACCAAAGCCCTCGCGGACTCGCTGGGAGCCATGCTCCTGAAAGACGACAGAGTGGTCTCCGTCAGCTCCTTCGTGGGCACGGGAGCCCCGCGCATCAGCGCCACCTACACCCCCAAGCTGCCGTCTCCGTCCTTCTGCCAGATTCTGGTGAACACCAGATCCCCGAAAGCCACGGAAGCCCTGCTCAAAGACTGCGAAGAGCGCTACGAACACATATTCCCTGAGGCCCTGATACGCTTCAAGCAGATGGACTACCAGGCCGTGGACGCCCAGATAGTGGCGAACATCAAAGGCGACGACAGGGACAGTCTCCTGCCTGTGGCCCAGAAGCTCAAGACTTTCCTGTACGGACAGGAAGACGTGAAATGGGTCCACAGCAACTGTGACAACTACCTCAGCAGCGTCAATGTGGAAATGGATCCCGACGAGGCCGCCCGCCTGGGAGTCAACCGGGCCCTGCTCTCGCTCTCGCTCTCCGGACGGCTCAACGGCCAGACCATAGCCACGCTCTGGGAAGGTGAGCGCCAGATACCCGTGGTTCTCTACTCCGAGGACATTTCCGGGGATTCCGACTACGCCGCCCTGGGCAATCTGATGGTGCCCTCCTCCGTGCCGGGAGTCAGCGTTCCCATGCGGCAGATGGCCACTCTCGAACCCGACTGGGAACTCTCCGAACTCACGCGTCTGGCAGGCGGGAACTCGGTCAGCGTCTATGCGGATATGAAATGCGGGCGCAGCCAGCCGGCCGCGATGAAGCGGCTGCAGAAATACGTAAAAGAGGAGCTCCAGGACGGGCTTCCGGAAGGAGTAGTCATAGAATACGGCGGCCTCTCCTCCATGAACAAAGAGGTCATCCCCCAGATTCTGGCCTCCTTCATGGCGGCCGTCGCCGTGCTCTTCATCTTCCTGCTCATACACTTCAGGAAAGTCTCCCTCGCCGCCCTCACCCTGCTGATGAGCTCCCTCTGCCTCTTCGGCGCCTTCTTCGGACTCTGGCTCTTCCGCCTGGACTTCACCATCACCGCCGTTCTCGGCCTCATAAGTCTGGTCGGAATCATAGTCCGCAACGGCATATTGCTCTTCGAATATGCGGAAGAGCAGCGCAGCGCCGGCGGTCTCGACGCGAAGACGGCCGCAATGGAAGCCGGCCGCCGCAGAATGAGGCCTATCTTCCTCACCTCTTGCACCACGGCGCTCGGCGTGCTCCCTATGATACTCAGCGGCGACAATCTCTGGATGCCTATGGGCGTTGTCATCTGCTTCGGCACCCTTCTGTCCATTTATCTCATATCCCTCATAATGCCGGTCAGCTACTGGCAGATTTTCAAGCACTCTAAAGCGGAAAAGGAGGAGAAAATATGAAGAATACATATATAATATATATATGCGCGGCTCTCGCCTTCCTGCCGCTGTCCGCCGTGCCTGCCGCCGCCCAGAGTCTCAGTCTGGAGGACTGTCTGCGCATGGCGTCGGAAAACGACCCCTACCTGCGCAACGCCCGCCTCGACACCCGTGCCGCGCAGCTGCGGAAACAGGAGGCCTTCTGTGAATATTTCCCTGCCGTCAGCCTCAACGCCATGGGCTTCCATGCCGTCAATCCGCTGCTGCGCATAGGCGTAGGGGACGTGCTCGGCAACTCCGACGCCGCCAACAATATCAAAAACTACGTCAACACCGTAGCTCCGATGTACGGAATCAAACCCGTATATGAGACCCTGCAGTTCGGCTACGGCGCCACGCTCGGACTGACCCAGCCCATATATGCCGGCGGACGCATAGTCAACGGCAACCGTCTGGCGCGTCTGGGAATAGAGGCGGCCCGCCTGCAGGAAGGTCTGCAGGAAAAGAAGACCGCCCTGGAGGTAGAAAAGAAATACTGGCAGCTGCTTTCCCTGCAGGAAAAGAGCCAGACCCTCGACAGGGCGATGGAGCTGCTGGACACCCTTTCCCGGGACCTGACATCCCTTCGG
The DNA here is from genome assembly GCA_004554455.1 of Bacteroidales bacterium. GTDB lineage: Bacteria > Bacteroidota > Bacteroidia > Bacteroidales > UBA932 > Cryptobacteroides. The sequence continues at coordinate 71,389 of SFMG01000007.1, forward strand.
GCGGCCGGCATAGTGACCGACTCGGAACTGCAGCAGCTCCGACTGAAGCAGGGGGAACTGCGCAAGGACCGGCTGAGACTCAAAGGCGGCATGCGCCTGGCGAAAATGGATCTCTTCAACGCCATAGGCCTGCAGTACAGCTGCACCGGCGCCGGGGCAACGGCTTCCGACGGGACGCCTCTGCCCTTCATCGACGACATACGCGTGGATTCCCTGCCCGACAGGCTCGACGCCCCGCGGACCTATTATATCCCCGAAGAACAGCAGGCCCGCGCCACAGGGGAGGCCAGGCTTCTGGAACTGCAGCTCAGCGCAAAGGAACTGGAGAAGAAAATGATACTGGGCGAATCCCTGCCCACCCTCGGGCTGGGTGCCAGCGCCGGCTACGGACGCTATGTCGGGGACGGCAACTTCAACGGCATTGTCTATGCCATGCTCAAGGTCCCTATCTCGGACTGGGGGAAGAACTCCCGCAAGCTGCAGCGCCAGGAAACGGAAGTGCTCAAGGCCCGGAACGAAAAAGAATACCTGGATGCACAGCTCATACTGCGCTCCCGTCAGCTCTGGCTCGAACTCGAACTGGCTTGGGAGCAGCTGCTGCTCTCCGAAGAGAACGTTGCCTTCGTCGAGGATGAGCTGAGCCGCTGCCAAAGCTCCTTTGAGGCGGGGCTTGTCACCCTTTCCGAGCTGATGCAGGCACAGACAGCCCTGCGTCAGGCGCAGGACAGTCTCACCGACGACCGTATCGCCTACAGGATAGCCATTTCCGAATATCTTTCCTATTCTTCAGGAATGCCGTAGGAGAACTCCCCGGCCAGCAGTTCACGCTTCAGTTCGGAGCCAAGCGAATACTCCCCGAAATCAATGGAATCGAAAAGCCACACGTCGGAGCCCTTGAAAATGGTCTTGCTGGCCGCCTTTTCTATCTCCGCAATCCGGTCTATGGCCTCTTTGGGCACTATCCTGTGGCAGGGGACAATGACTGGGAGCGGGTTCATCGCCACGGCATGGGCCACCGCACGCACCGCGGACTGCCTGCCGCAGAGACGGGCGAAATCCGAATAGCTGTACAGCTTCGGGGCGGAGCCGTCGTGATTCAGGGAGAAGAGCTTCATCCATATCTCCTTCTGGAAATCTGTCCCGAAGAGCTGCAGGTCCTCCGGGCGCAGAGAGGCGCTGAAGCTCAGAAGCTCCGCGCTGCCCATACGTACCGTCTTCACCTCGCCGTACTCTCCGGCCATTTTCAGTGCGGCGCGGGCCTTTGCGCTCTTTGAGCCGTTTTCTTTCCGGCCGCTCAGGATGAGGGCTGTCCTGAGAAGCCCGCTGTAGTCACTTGCCACCGAAGCGACCTTGCCGTCAACGGTGGTTACAATCCAGATCCGGTGCGTTTCCATTGTATATGAACGTGTTGCATCTCCCAAATATACTCAATTATATTGCGTTTTCAAAAATATTCCGTATATTTGCAGCCCCCAAAATAGGGGGAAGAAAACATAAATTATAGATTTACAATCATTTATGCCAACAATTCAACAATTAGTTCGCAAGGGTCGCGAGGTTATCGAAGTAAAGAGCAAGTCTCGCGCTCTGGATGCTTGCCCTCAGAGGAGGGGCGTCTGCGTGCGTGTGTACACAACCACACCTAAGAAACCTAACTCAGCAATGCGTAAGGTTGCACGTGTACGTCTTACCAACTCCAAGGAGGTCAACGCGTACATCCCTGGCGAGGGTCACAACCTGCAGGAGCACTCCATCGTGCTCGTTCGCGGCGGTCGTGTGAAAGACCTCCCTGGTGTACGTTACCACATCCTTAGAGGAGCTTTGGATACGGCAGGTGTAGAAGGACGTACTCAGTCACGTTCCCTCTACGGTGCAAAGAGGCCAAAGAAATCTAAGAAGTAACATTTTTTAATTCATTAAGTTTCCAAAACAATGAGAAAAACGAAGCCTAAGAAGAGGATTCTACTTCCTGATCCTAAGTTCCACGACGTGAACGTTACACGTTTCGTGAACAACCTTATGTTGCAGGGGAAGAAGAGTATCGCGTATTCTATTTTTTACGATGCCATTGACATGGTAGGCGAGAAGATGAAGGATTCTGACCAGGCTCCTCTCGATATTTGGAAGAAGGCGCTCGAGAACGTGACCCCTCAGGTCGAGGTAAAGTCACGCCGTATCGGCGGTGCCAACTTCCAGGTGCCGATGGAGGTGCGTCCTGAAAGGAAGATATCACTCTCGATGAAGAATATGATAGTCTTCGCCCGCAAGCGCTCAGGCCACTCCATGGCCGAAAAACTCTGTGCCGAAATAATCGCGGCTTATAACTGTGAGGGTGCAGCCTTCAAGAGAAAGGAGGATATGCACAGAATGGCGGAAGCTAACAAGGCATTTGCACACTTCCGTTTCTAATAAGCTGAACAAAGACGAACAATGGCAAGAGATCTTAAATTTACAAGGAACATCGGCATCATGGCCCATATCGATGCCGGTAAGACCACTACTTCAGAGCGTATCCTCTACTACACCGGCAAGACCCACAAGATCGGTGAGGTACACGAGGGTGCGGCCACTATGGACTGGATGGTTCAGGAGCAGGAGCGCGGTATCACCATCACCTCCGCTGCCACCACCGCATTCTGGCATTATAAGGGCGATACCTATCAGATCAACCTTATAGACACTCCGGGCCACGTTGACTTCACCGTTGAGGTGGAGCGTTCGCTTCGCGTGCTTGACGGCACCGTCGCAACGTTCTGTGCTGTCGGCCGTGTACAGCCTCAGTCCGAGACCGTATGGCGTCAGGCAGACAAGTACGGCGTTCCTAAAATCGCCTATGTTAACAAGATGGACCGTGTCGGCGCCGACTTCCTCGCAGTCGTTGAGGAAATCAAGACCAAACTCGGCGCAAAGGCAGTTCCACTTTGCCTCCCTATAGGAGCGGAGGACAAGTTCGAGGGCATTATCGACCTCATTGCCATGAAGGCCATCTATTACGATGCAAACTCCGAAGCGCTGGTGAACTATGAGCTCAGGGACATCCCTGCAAACATGCTCGATGAGGCCAGGACCTGGAGGGACAACCTCGTGGAGGCTGCCGCAGAGTCCGATGAGGCTCTGATGGAGAAGTTCTTCGAGGACCCTGAGTCCATCACCGAGGATGAGATCATCGCAGCGCTCAGGACCGCTACCATCAATATGTCCATCGTGCCTGCCTGCTGCGGTTCTTCATTCAAGAACAAGGGCGTGCAGTTCCTTCTCGACGCCGTGATGCGCTACCTGCCTTCACCGCTTGACAAGGGCACCATCGTGGGCACCAACCCGAACACCGGAGAGGAAGAGGACCGTCACGCAACTGCAAGCGAGCCATTCTGCGCCCTCGTGTTCAAGATTGCCACTGACCCGTTCGTGGGCCGTCTGGCATTCCTCAGGGCATATTCAGGCAAGCTTGACGCCGGTTCATACGTTCTCAACACCCGTACGGGCAAGAAGGAGCGCGTGTCCCGCCTCTACCAGATGCACTCCAACAAGCAGAACCCTATTGAGTTCGTTGAGGCCGGTGACATCTGCGCAGCAGTAGGATTCAAGGATCTCCGCACCGGTGACACCATCTGTGCAGAGAACGCGCCTATCACCCTCGAGTCTATGGAATTCCCGGATCCGGTTATCGGACTCGCCGTGGAGCCTAAGACCCAGAAGGACCTTGACAAGCTCGGAATCGCACTCGCGAAGCTTGCGGAGGAGGACCCTACCTTCACCGTCAAGTCCGATCCGGATACCAACCAGACCGTCATCAGCGGTATGGGTGAGCTTCACCTCGACATCATCGTTGACCGTCTCCGCCGTGAGTTCGGCGTGGACATCAACCAGGGTGCTCCTCAGGTGAACTACAAGGAGGCCATCACCTCCAGCATCCAGCACCGTGAGGTATTCAAGAAGCAGTCCGGCGGTCGCGGTAAGTTCGCAGACATCATTGTCGAGATCGGTCCTGCCGACGAGGGCGTTACCGGACTTCAGTTCATTGACGAGGTCAAGGGTGGCAACGTTCCTAAGGAGTTCATCCCATCCGTTGAAAAAGGTTTCAAATCGGCAATGTCCACCGGTGTGCTCGCCGGTTTCGAGGTTCCAAGCCTCAAGGTAACCCTCAAGGACGGTTCATTCCATCCTGTGGATTCCGACCAGCTTTCCTTCGAGATCTGCGCCCGTATGGCATTCCGTCACGCCTGCCCTAAGTGTCATCCGGTTCTCCTCGAGCCAATCATGTCTCTCGAGGTCGTAACTCCGGAAGACTATATGGGTGACATCGTCGGTGACCTCAACCGTCGCCGCGGTCAGATCAACGCTATGGATTCCACTATCGGAGCCCGCATCGTGAAGGCATACGTTCCGCTTTCAGAGCAGTTCGGTTATGTCACCATTCTTCGTACCATCTCTTCCGGCCGTGCTACCAGCACGATGTCCTTCGACCACTACGCCGAGGTTCCTGCGAACCTGGCCAAGGAGGTTATCGAGAAGAGCGGATACAAGCTCAGTGATGACGACGAATAATCAACCAAGTTAAATTTTCTTTACAATCATACAGAAATGAGCCAGAAGATTAGAATCAAACTCAAATCATTCGATCACATGCTTGTTGACAAGTCTGCAAAGAAGATCGTCGACACAGTGTCTTCTACCGGTGCTCGCGTGAACGGTCCTATTCCGCTCCCGACTGACAAGAAGATCTTCACTGTGAACCGTTCTACCTTCGTCAACAAGAAGGCCCGTGAGCAGTTCGAGCTCAACTCCTACTGCCGTCTTCTCGACATCTACGACTCCACTCAGAAGACCGTGGATGCTCTGATGAAGCTCGAGCTTCCTTCAGGTGTCGATGTTGAGATCAAAATCTGATAATATTTCAGAAAAATTGCTATATTTGCAGAGTCGTTCTGCGGAACGGCTCTGTAACCGGGTCCCTTAGCTCAGTTGGTTAGAGCATCTGACTCATAATCAGGGGGTCGTAGGATCATGCCCTACAGGGACCACACAAAAAAGTCCGATTCAGTCAAACACTGGACCGGACTTTTTTTGATAGAGATTCCTTTTTCGTTGCGGCGAAGAAGAATGGTTTCGCCTGCAGCTGTCGTTGCGGCGGTTTCGTGGCGGCAGGGTGTTGGGCGGCGATCGTTGAGCGGCTATTGTTGAGCGTGGCGGCCTATTGGCGGGTGCTGCGCACCCTCGGCGGCAAAAACAAAGGGAAATGCCGCCTCCGGGCGCATCAGCACCCGCTTTTGCCGCCACTGTCGTACCGCTGTTGAACCGCTGCCGAGCCCGCCCCCCCCATGCAAAACATCCAAGGCAAGACGCGTCGTCAACGCGTTATGGAACGTGTGCTGAGGGATGAGCTGCTTTCGTGCATCGATTCTTGATTTCAGGCCCAGACTTGGGAATCGATGCAAGCTTTTCCCCGTTTACACCCTCTGTATTTACCTGAAAAAAGTTGACTCACAACAAAGAGTTAACGATGGACTTTAAACACACCACCAAAAGACAGCTGTACTATGATCAAGTAATTGAGT
>SFMG01000023.1 GCA_004554455.1 Bacteroidales bacterium
TTTTGTGCCTTGTACATCAAGTTTGCCGGACCAAGTGCCGGTCTGTGCGTTTGCCTGAAATACTGACAGCATTATAGCTGCAAATAAGGTCAAGATTCGTTTCATTCTGAATTTTTTTTCTTTTCTTTACGATTCTCTGCTATATCCCAAAATTAAGAATTTTAGGTATATGGAATTGAAAAACTCAGAAAAGATTTGCTGACTATGGTAAAACTTGGAATCAAGGGTCGTCAGGAGACGACTGTGACAACGGCGAATATTGCTACGAACGTTGGCAGTGGAAAGGTGAAGGTGTTCGCCACACCTATGATGATATCCCTTATCGAGAAGGCTGCGGTCCTCTCCATCGAGCCATGGCTCGAAGAAGGACAGAGTTCCGTAGGCACGCATATCAACGTAAGTCACTGCGCCGCAACCCCCATTGGAATGAAGGTATGGGCCGAAACCGAGGTCATAGAAATAGACCGCCGGAAGGTCAGCTTCTCCGTGAAGGCGTTCGATGAGCGCGGACTCATCGGCGAAGGCACTCACGAGCGGTTCATCATCGACGTCGAGAAGTTTCAGAGCAAGGCGGAAAGCAAGTGAACTGCGGTATTATGACTTCAATCCCCTTCAGGGATTCACTGAGGCAAGAGAGATCCGTATCGCTGTAATGGTAAGGAATCAGTGTCTTAGGGCGTATGAGTTCCGCGGCTTCCACGCACTGGCTGACCGTCATCGTATATGGCTGATTTACAGGGAGGAAGGCGAGGTCGATATTGCCGAATTCCGACATCTCCCCTATCGGCTCGGTGTCCCCTGCCACATATACCCGGAATCCATCGAAATCATAGATATATCCATTGCCATTACCCTTCGGGTGGAATACTTCCCTGCCTGCGGTGGTGTTATATGCAGGGACAACCAGGTAGCTGATTCCTCCGGCCAATTCTCCGGAATCGCCATTGGCGAGAACGCATCCTCGTCCCAGGGCGGCAACAGATTCCGCGTTGCCATACAGCAAGGTCTTCTCAGATGAGAGCGTGTCTATCGCTGGAGGACAGAGATGGTCAGGATGGGAGTGGGTTATGAATATGGCATCGGCCTTTCCGAATGCGGAATAATCGATCTTCATCTCACCCATCTGTGTCACCGGGTCCACCTGAATGACCTTTCCGTCATATCCGAAGGCAAGGGAGCCGTGAAACACGCAGGCCACCTTCAGCGCTTTCCCGGAAGGGGTGTCGAAGGTCAGGCAGTTTTCAGGAAAGGCAATCTGCTTATTGCCGCATGAGCACACAAACAACCCTGCAAGGGCGATGATAAAGGACTTGAACTTATTCATATTCATATTTCTGTGGAAAATCATATATTCTATTCGCATATAGATCAATATTTCAGAAACTGGCGGAAACTCCAATGTTCAGGCCCAGGAGGAATTCGCGTGAGAGGGTAACAGATGCAGCGCCGTCAATCAGGGGCTTGCTGAAGGAGCCGGCTATCGCGATCTTGAAATCCAGGCGGCTGCGGCGGTCGAGGGCAATACGATAGGCGACACCGGTGTCATACAGGCAGGGAACTCCGTAAAAGGCCTTTCCCGGATTGAAGGCAGGGCCCCCGGAAATGTAGCAGTAAAGCCGGTTATGTCCGCTTAACTTTCCGAAATATACCGAAGAACGAAACAATAAAGGAATGGCTGGCTTGGGGTTATAACTTATTGTTGTATAACCGCTTGCGACAGATAGATTGAAGTTCCGCCCTATGTTGACTCCAAGCAGTCCGAGAATCAGGAAATGGTTGCTGGAGCAGAGGGAGCCGTCTTCGCTGTAATGTCGTATTCCGTCAGCGTCATACCAGTTGCTTCGGGCGAAACGAAAAAACAAGAAGTTGTAGGATGCCTCGGCGCCGTAGGTGAAGACCGGAGCTTCCCTGTCCCCTTCCGTTGCCTGGTAAGGCCTTCCGAAATCATAGGCAACAGTGAATTCGGGAATCATTCCGCTTATCAGGCCGTTCAGATAGCTTCCCATCTGTATGTTTCTGTCCTTTCTGTGTATATGCATCCCTATGGTAGGGTTGATTTTCGCACCGATGCTCAAAGGGCTGCGGGGAGTGCGGTACTCCACTCCCAGATCCAGTTTCAGGCCGAACATTATTCCGAACTGGGTGTTCCTGTCCTTCACCCATCCGGTCGTCACCCCGGGACCAGTGTAGAAGGCGAGGCTTCCTCCGTTCCTGAGGCTGCGGTCGAAACAGAAGTCATACGCGTATGAAGTGCTTACTCCCGGAAAGAGAACCTCATTGTTGAAAAGTCCATCGAAATCGAAGCTTACCGACGCGCTGTGAAAGGCGTTCCTGTCCTTGCTCCAATGCCGGTACTCCCCTGTCATCGTGTAATACGAAATGCCGCAGCCGACGGATTTGGGTCCGCTCGCTGCAACTGCCGCCCAATTCAGGCTCAGGGCCAGCATCAGTGATATGAATAATCTTTTCAACTCGGGCACTAAGTTAGGAATTTTAGCAATCTTCAGAAAATACTTGCTAAATTTGTCGGTATATGGGCAGATAAATTTATATAACTTTTTTGTTAATAGTTATAACATATCTGTTAAAGTAGTTAATTATAAATAATATATACAAAATGAAGCAAAACAGCTTCGAAAGCAGCGAAAATGTGCGCACCCGTATGCTTCCTCCCCTGCCGGAGAGGATGAGACCGCGCAATCTGGAGGAATATGCGGGCCAGAAACACCTGGTCGGAGAGGGTTGCGTGATACGGAATATGATAGAGAGCGGCAATCTGAGCTCCTTCATTCTCTGGGGTCCTCCGGGTGTCGGAAAGACCACCCTCTCGAGGATAGTCGCCAAGGAAATGCACAGGGAATTCTATACCCTCTCCGCCGTGAGTTCCGGAGTAAAAGAAGTGCGTGAGGTCATAGACAAGGCGAAATCCAGCTCGCTCTTTTCTTCCGGCGAGACTCCCATACTTTTCATAGACGAGATTCACCGCTTCAGCAAATCCCAGCAGGATGCCCTTCTCGGCGCCGCCGAGGACGGCACTGTCGTGCTGATTGGCGCAACCACGGAAAACCCTTCTTTCGAGGTCATCTCCCCTCTGCTCTCACGCTGCCAGGTCTTTGTCCTGAAGCCTCTGGACAAGGAAGATCTGGAAGAACTGCTTTCGAGGGCCATCAGGGAGGACGTGGTCCTGAAGAACAGGGAGGTAAGGGTGGAAAGCCGCGAGTCGCTCTTCCGTTACAGCGGCGGGGATGCGCGCAAACTGCTGAACATACTCGAAATAGTCGTGAATGCAACGCCTTCGGGCACTGTAGTCATAAGCAACGATAGCGTGAAGGCCTGCCTGCAGGAGAATATGGCCCTGTATGACAAGAGCGGAGAGATGCATTACGATATCATTTCGGCTTTCATCAAGAGCATCAGAGGCTCGGACCCGAATGCGGCCGTCTATTATCTGGCCCGTATGCTGGATGCCGGCGAAGACCCGCTCTTCATCGCGCGCAGACTCTGCATTTCGGCTGCGGAGGATATAGGACTGGCCAATCCCAATGCCCTGCTGCTTGCCAATTCCTGCTTCGATATAGTCCATAACATAGGTATGCCCGAGGCAAGGATTCCGCTCTCGGAATGTACGATATACCTTGCAAGCAGTGCAAAAAGCAACTCTGCTTATATGGCTATAAATCAAGCTCTTGAATTGGCGAAGAAAACGCAGGGTGCAGCCGTCCCGCTCTACCTTCGGAACGCCCCGACGAAACTGATGGAGGAGCTTGGCTACGGTGACGGCTACAAGTATGCCCACGATTATGAGGGCAATTTCGTAGATCTGGAATTTATGCCTGACGGCCTGGTCGGCGAGAAACTTTACGAGCCGCAGCACAACAGGCACGAGGACGAAATGCGTCGCCGGCTCAGCGCCTGCTGGCCTAAATACTATAAAAAATAGCCTTCTTTCGCCCCTTCATCTCTACGACAAAAAGTATAAGAAGAATCAGGGAAAGATCTTAGCGCCGCCTCCGGAACTCGGAGACCGTGATGGCGGTGGCGATTGCGACGTTGAGACTTTCGGCGGTTTTGCGATTGCCCGGATAAGGAGGTATGAAAAGCTTCGCACTGATTCGGCTGCGCAGTTCCGGACTGATGCCGTTGGCTTCGTTGCCCATCACGATCAGGCCGCCGGAACTGAGTTCGCTGCGATATATGTCCTCCCCTTCCAGAAAGGTGCCGTAAATGGGCAAGCCGTTTGAAGCAAAGATATCAAATATATTGTTTAAGTCGCAATATATCACTTTCTTACGAAATATGGCGCCCATGGTTGACTGCACGACTTTGGGGTTGTAGAGCTCTACCGTGCCTGCGGAGCAGAAAACGGCATCGATGCCGTACCAGTCGGCCAGGCGTATGATGGTTCCGAGGTTGCCGGGGTCGCGGACTTCGTCGAGGGCGATGGCGAGCATATCCCTGCCGCAGGAACGGACGAAACTGCGGATTTCGTCTATATCGGGAGCGGCGGCCTGCCTGACGACAGCGAGTACGGGAGAAGGGCTGTTCAGCGACGAAATGCGCGACATTGCCTGCTCGCCTATCTCGTCCCGTCTGTAAACGGCTTCCACCTGCAGGCCGGATTCGAGGGCCTCGGCCACCATTTTCTCGCCCTCCACCACAAAGAGACCGCTTTCGTCGCGGAATTTCTTGCTCTGAAGGGCCTTTACCCGTTTTATTTCGGCGTTGCTTATCATATCGCCGCAAAGGTATTAAGAAAATTCCTAATTTTGCATACTATGCGCAATGCGGGAAAAATATGCGTGGCCCTGCTGCTTTTCGCGCTCTGTTCCTGCAGTACCACCAAGGTGCTGCAGGACGGTGAGTACCGCCTTGCCTCCAACAAAATAAGCGTCAACGACAAGGACTTCCGCTCCGCCCAGCTGGACCCCTATGTGCAGCAGAAGACAAGCGGCTGGAGTCCTTTTCTCTGCGTTTACAACTGGGCCAACGGCAAGGGCAAGGGCTGGGACAAGTTCGTGAAGCGAATTGGACAGGCCCCGGTGGTCTATGAGGCGGATATGGTGGGGAAATCCGAGGAGAACATCGAGCGACGCCTCGAATATCTGGGCTATTTCGATTCCAAGGTCAATGCTGACGTGAAGGTGCGCAAGCGCAAGGTCTATGTGAAGTACAACGTAGAGCTCGGTCACCGCTATCCCATACGCAATTTCACCTGGGACGTGCCTTCCGGGCGCTTTGAAGAGGATTTCAACAGGGACAGCGCCTCGATTTCCATACGGCCGGGAATGATGCTTTCCGAGCAGGCCGTGGAGGCGGAGAGCGAAAGGTCGGCGGCAGCGATGAGAAATATGGGCTATTACGGCTTCAGCGCAGAGAATTTCTTCTTCGAGGCGGATACGGCCGGCCTGGCCGGCATGGTGGACCTGCACATGAGCATCAGGGAATATACGAGGGGCGGCAGTCCGAAGGATGCCCGGCCTCTGCAGCCTTCGCAGTTCGACAAGGTTACGATATCCCATCCGGCAGGCTTGAAATTCCGTGAAAGCGTGCTTCGCAACCTCAATACCATACGTCCCGGCGAGACTTACAGCGAAGAGCAGGCCAACATCTGCTACAGCCGTCTGGGAGCCCTGAGGGTATTCAACAATGTCAGCATTGACATGGTGCCGAGCGCCGAGGACAAGGTTGACTGCAACATAAGTCTCAGCAAATCAAAGCTTCAGGGTTTCAAGGTCAATCTCGAGGGCTCTGTGAACTCGACCGGACTCTTCGGCATCTCGCCCCAGGTTTCCTATTACAACAAGAACATATTCCACGGAGGTGAATGGCTGAACCTGAGTTTTATGGGCAATTTCCAGTTCCGCCTCAAGGACAATATCCACTCCAACGAGCTGGGATGTTCGGCAGGACTCAGTTTCCCTAAGTTCCTGGGACTGCCCTACCGCATATTCAAGGGCGCAAACGTGCCCCGCACCGACATCACCCTCTCCTACAACTACCAGAACCGTCCCGAATATACGAGGAATATGATTTCGGCCTCCTACGGTTACAACGCCTCCCACGGCAAGTTCTATTACCAGATCTATCCTCTGAGTCTCAATATCATACATCTGGACCAGCTCGACAAAGACTTCGAGAATTCTCTCGCCAGCGATCCTTTCATGAGGAATTCCTATTCGGACCACTTCGATTTCGGCTCCTCGGGCAATTTCTACTATTCCACCAGCACGGAGAGCAATCCTCAGTCCTCCTTTTTCTACACCAGACTGCAGATAAACCACGCCGGCAATCTGCTCTGCGCCTTCAATAAGCTGATGAAGCAGGATGAGGACGGGAAACGCATAATCTGGGAAACCCCGTATTCCCAGTATGTCCGGGCTGAACTCACGCTGGGAAACACCTGGCGCTTCGGCCGCAATGACGGGCAGGTGCTTGCCGCAAGACTGATTGCCGGTGCCGGATATGCATACGGCAATTCCTCCGCCCTCCCTTTCGAGCGGCGCTTCTACGGCGGCGGAGCGAACAGTCTCAGGGGCTGGCAGTCCAGGACCGTGGGTCCGGGTATGTCCCAGCTGGACACCACTTTCGTTATTCCGAACCAGTCCGGTGACATCCATCTGGAAGCGAACCTGGAATACCGTTTCAAGATCGTGTGGAAGCTGGAGGGAGCCGCATTCGTGGATGCGGGAAACGTGTGGAACTACCGCAGCCCGGAGGCCGTGGATGAACTTTCCGTGCTCAGCGGGAAGAATTTCTTCAAGAGTGTGGCTATGGACTGGGGCGTAGGACTGCGTCTGAACCTCAATTTCATCGTCTTACGCGTGGACTGGGGTATGCGGCTGCACGATCCGGCGCGTGAGCAGCGTTGGCTCAATCCGCGCGACTGGGTGCGTCGCAACGGCTACGCGGTCCATTTCGGCGTCGGCTATCCGTTCTAAATACCCGGAAATGCTTCCTTCCGGGAATATCGGCTAATACACCAGCAGCACGTTCGGCACTTCGCGTTCGCCTTCGTAGTCGAAGCGGCGGTTGTCGTATGGGTGGCTGAGTACGCCGTCTTCGTGGTTCCAAAGGGCGCAGGAGCCGCCTCCGTCCAGGTTTATGGCGTCGCAGAGGCCGAAGCAGCCGGCAAGAAAGGCCATTTCAGCTATGCTGGCACCCTCTCCCCTGCCCGGGAAGCGTCCGTCCACCACGACCATATATACCCAGTTGTCCCTGCTGACGCCGACCATTGTGCGCGGATGCCTGTAACGGTAGAAACTGCGTTCGCTGTCGTAGCATTTGACCTCTCCGTCGTCGATGAGAACCGGACCGGAGGCCAGTGCTTCCCTGCAGCGGCGTATGGCAGAGGCATAGCCGTTCGTGTCGGCGCACTCAACGACATCGACGCGCCGGCCACGTATGCGCAGCAGTCCGTTGACGCGGTAGAGTTCCTGAGGCTCCGAATGGCCGCAGACTTTTCGCCTGTCCACGACGAGAGTGGTCGGATAGAGTGTCTTTACATTGAAATAGCTGCCGTTCAGGGCCGCCAGAGCCTTGTTCGAGCTGCCGGCTGCGCTGGTGACGCTGCGCCGCTCTCCGGGACAGTGGAATATATCGCTGCGGTGCGAGGAGGCCTTGTAGCGCACTACGGATATGCTTTGATGGCTGTCGAATATCTCGAACTGCGCGTAGCCGGCCTCGATGTCGCGGCCTATACTGTGCCAGTTCCACTCGGCCTTCGCGAAGGCGGCGGAGTCTTTCTTTGCGTCGATGACATAGTCCGTTGGCTGCGCTGCTGCAGGCAAAAGGGCGCCGAGAAGGGCGGCGAGAGAAAAAATATGGCGTCTCATATCTCTGTGTTGTTGCATATTCGCAAATCTACACAAAATATCGTATTTTTGCGGCCTGTTTTGAACGAGTATGAAAGAAATCATATACCAGATGCTGCCCCGCTACTGGGGCAATGCAGACGCTGCTCCGCAAAAGGGCGCTTCTCTCGCAGTGAACGGCTGCGGCCGCTTCGACGATATAGACAAAGACAGTCTCGACTACCTTAAATGGCTGGGCTGCAGTTATATATGGTACACCGGTGCCATCGCCCACGCAATGGCTCCCGTGCCGGCGGGGGATCTGAAGGCAATGGCTTGCAGCCCGCAGCTTCGCAAACGTTTCGCGCTTGCGGCCGCTGACGCGCATGACGGACGTCCCGCTGCGGCCTTCGTGAAAGGACTTGCGGGCTCGCCATACGCGATCAGCAACTACTACGACGTTGCTCCTTATCTCGGCACCCTCGCCTCCTTCCGCTCCCTGGTAAAACGCACTCACAGGGCGGGCCTGAAATGCCTGGTGGACTTCATTCCCAACCACGTCGCCGCAAATTACGCCGACCATTGCGGAGGCATTCCCGACTGCGGCCGCTGCGACTACGACTGGACCGACACCGTCAAGATCGACTATTCCGATCGCAGCAGCTGGTTCAAGATGCTTGACATAGTTCGTTTCTGGGCCTCGCAGGGCGTGGACGGTTTCCGCTGCGATATGGTGGAACTGGTCCCGCACGACTTCCTCAAATGGCTGATAGAGAACGTGAAACGCGACTACCCTTCGCTGCTTTTCGTAGCTGAGGTATATGACAGGAACAATTACCGCCGCTTCATAGACGAAATCGGCTTCGACCTGCTCTACGACAAGTCCGGGCTCTACGACAGGCTGCACGCCCTTGTCTGCCGCGAATGCGCGATGGAAGCCAACGATTCGGTCTCCTCTTCCGCGAGCGCACGGCAGATAAGCTGGAACTGGCAGTTCCTCGGCGATATGCAGGGAAAAATGCTCAACTTCCTGGAGAACCACGACGAGAAAAGGATAGCCGGTCCCGCTTTTGCCGGCAAGGCATCCCGCGCCCTAGCCGCCCTCGCCGTAAGCGCCGCCTTCAACGACGGGGCCTTTATGATATACGAGGGGCAGGAAGTGGGAGAACGCGGATTGGACGACGCCGGGTTCAGCGGGGCCGATGGACGCAGCACCATCTACGACTGGTGGACTCCGGAATGGTCGCGCAAACTTAATGCGATAGTTCATACAAAGAGTTACCTTTCGTTGAGCATCAATGAGATAGTAACTCAGTCAAATAATTGTGTAAGTGTGCGCGAGGCCGAGCTTTTCTGCCGCTACGCCGTCCTCCTCCGCAGTCTGGCATACGGCTGCTGCGCCGAAGGTCGGAACTCTGGCTGCACCGATGACCGCAGTTACGACCTCTGCTGGTGCCAGGATTCCGGGGAGTTCGATGCGGAAAGGTTTTTTGCCTTCCTGAGGGGGAACAGACTGTATGTGTGCAATTTCTCCGGACGCAAGCGCTCCCTTCATATTGCTATACCGCAGTCGGCAGGCGAGTTCTACGGCTGCAGCTTCCCTAAGGAGATATTCATCACGGTTCCGGCCTTCGATTTCAGCGTGAAGGAGCTGTCTGTTCAGGTCTGAGCATCTGCTCGAGAGTCTGGAAATAGGTGCTGGAAACCGGTATTTCCTTGGATTTCTGAACGTCCAGCACCAGACGCCCGCGTGTGCTTCCGCTGTAGAAGGTCCTGACGTGGCGCGGGTTCACTATGTAAGAACGGTGACAACGGCAGAATTCCCTGTCTTTCAGCAGTTCCTCTACGTCCCTCGTGCGGCAGCGGAGCAGGTACGACTCCAGCTTGTCATCAAGTATATAATTGATATTCACGTAGTTGTCCTGCGATTCAATGTAGAGTATGTCGGCTGCGTTGAGCGTCAGTCTCAGATTGCCGTTGTTGTCGCGGAATTCTATGAAGTCCTGGCTCAGCTCCTTGTACATTATGCTGATCTCGCTCTTTCTGGTCATTGCCTTCATTGCGGCAATCTTTTCATCCTTGTCCTTGACCGAAGCGTAGAGCACGCACATGGTGTAAGGAATGAGCTGAATGGTGAATACGCAGAAAAGGCTGCTCAGACACAGTCTCATACTCACGTTCAGGTGGGGTTCGATGACATAGCGGGAGAAAAAGACATAGAGGGCGGAAATCAGCAGCCACTCCCCTGCCACGGCCAGGACGTATGCCACTCCGGATGGGTCCTTGGATTTCTGCAAGGCAAGCAGTATGGACTTGGAGGAAAGCAGTATTCCTATGGCAAAGAGGTAGAAAAGCAGGGTCGGAATAATCTTGTCACGTTCTACGAGACTGAGCCAGAAAGTCTCCGAATAAGGCCTGTAAAAGCTAAGATACAGAACGGAAAACACGACCACGAAGGCGACCGTGACAAAGAGAAAATTCTTGCGTAGAAGGTATCTCGGAGTTGTCATTCCTGCAAATCTGCACTTGCAAATATACCAATTTATATCTAATTTTGATTGCTTATATAACATATAGAACGAAATGAATCATCGCAGAAAACTAAGCGCAATCATTGCTGCAGCCCTTCTTCTTCCCCTTTCTTCCTGCGGACCTGACAATAAGGAAGAATTGTCCGGAAACCTTGTAAAACAGACGTTTACTTTCTCTCTGCCCTCCAGTCCTTCCACTCTCGGATGGAATTATGGAGACGGGATCGACATATTCGACAGTCGCTATGTGTCCAGCAGATTCACTCTGCTTTCTGCCTCGGGCAAGGACGCCGTTTTCGAGGGCAATATCCTGAAACAGAAGGAATATGTATGCATATCCCCTTCTTCGAATTACAACGCCTGGAACGGAAGCGCCTTCACTGCGCGCCTGGAATGCTACCAGAATGCGTTGGAAGGCAGTTGCAATGTTAAATATATGGTTTCCGTGGCTGACTTCCAGGCTGCCGACGGCGGTGCGCAGCTGGAGCCTGCGGTGGCTTTCGTCAGTCTCAAAGGCAGCTTCGGGGGCAAGGATATAGAGTCCATAAGCATAAAGTGCAGCGGCAGTCTGCTTTCCGGAACGGCCTCGGTCGAAAGGAGGGACGGGGCTCTCGCAGTGACGCCGAAATCGGGATTCGACTATGTCTGCCTGCGCAGCAGCGGTAGCGAGACTATGAGTGAGAACAGACTGTATCTCGCCTGCCTCTGGCCGGGCACTTACAAGAATATGTCCCTGGAGATACGCAGCACTGACGGTATGATCAACGAGATGTATCTGGGCGACCTGAATCTGCAGGCGGGCAAACTTACCGCCCTGCCGGAAATCAAGCTGGACGCATCGGACTGGGGAGAGGAGACGGGGCCTTTCAACTATGCCTGCGGCAAGGTGAGCTGGAAGGACGGCACTCCTGCGGCCGGAATCTGCGTCAGCAACGGTTTCTCTGCCGTATGGACCGGCGCGGATGGAAAATATCGCCTGGGCGCAGGTCCGGATACGCGATATATATACATATCCCTTCCAAGCGATGCGAAAATCGATGTGAGCAACGGCTGTCCGGATTTCTTCAAGGCCTGGGACAATATGGTCCGGGACTACGATTTCGTGCTGGAGAAACAGGCTGTCGAGAGTGAGTTCGCGCTTTTCGCAATGGCGGATCCGCAGGCCCACTATGAGGCCCGCTCCCCTCAGAAGAAGGCGGATACGAAGCGTTTCCTCGATGAGACCGTACCTGCACTGAACAATCAGATTTCTTCTCTTGGCATTGCCTGCTACGGCGTAACTCTCGGCGACGTGGTCTATTCGGAGGGCAGCCGCAATTCCAATCCGGGATTGGCCACGATGAGGAGCAATTTCTCCAAGGTCAAAATGCCTGTGTTCCAGACTATGGGCAATCACGACTACACCTTCTTCAGCTCGAACGCTCCGCTTGAGACGGACAGCCGCAGCACTCAGCTGAATCTCAAGGCCCAGCGTGCCTTCGAGGAGTGCTTCGGACCTGTCAACTTCTCTTTCAACAGGGCCAAGGTTCACGTTGTCTGTATGAAGGACGTGCAGTACCTCAAAACTACGGATGCCGCCAGCTACGAGTGCAGTTTTTCTGACGATCAGTGGAAGTGGCTCCAGGATGACCTCCAGAATGTCCCTAAGGACTACTCCATAGTGCTTTGCGTTCATATCCCTCTGGCGGGCAACGGTTCGAAGAGTCACGTTCAGGATGTGGTGAACCTGATCAGCCAGTGGCCGGGATCCACCGTTTTCTCCGGGCATACCCATTATTATCGCGGTTATGCGAACACCCTTGGCAGCGGTCTCTATGAGCATATCCATTCTGCCGTCTGCGGTCAGTGGTGGTGGAGCCGCATCGAGGGTGACGGCTGCCCTAACGGCTACAGGGTCTATCATTTCGAGGGCTCGTCCATCAAGGACGCCTGGTTCAATGGTTTCAACAGCGGAATGGACAGCCGCGACTATCAGATGAGAATCTACAGGGGCAATCTCAAGAATGGCGGCAAGTATGCCTATTTCCAGTGGATGCATGGGTCTGATGTCCTGCTTATCAATGTCTTCAATGGTGATTCCCGCTGGAAGGTGGAGGTCTATGAAAATGGTGTGCTCAAGGGCAATGCCTCTCTTATGTCCAACAGCAAGAAGACTTATTCTTCGGTCACTGCCGGCAATACCTACGAGATTCCTCTCACCAGCAATCAGGACTGGTGGTCCATAGGTTATCATATTGGTGTGGTTGGCCGCGGCAGAACCAGCACCTCTTATTACACCAATATGTTCCACATGTGGAAATATACGCTCTCCAATCCTTCCGCTTCTGTCAAGGTCGTTGCCACTGACCCTTACGGCAACAAGTACGAGTGCAGTGACGTGGTCAGTGCGGATTGCGATTATCCTTCCTATATCAAGGAGTTGTAGGGGGTAGTGCCGGGGGTAATGCCGGGGTAATGCCGGGGGATAATGCCAAGGCGGCGGTACGCAGGGCGGGAAGGCCAGGCACCTGAGGGACTCCGTTCGCTGCGCTCACTCCGGCCCCTCCCATCGTCATCTGTGTCATCGCTGCGCGATAACTTGCTGCCGAAGGGCCCCTCCCCCTGCCCGTGTCCGGGGGTGGACACGCCCTCCGGGCCTGGCCTTCCCGCCCAGCTCCCCACGATGGCAATCATCCCTCCGGGTCAAAACGCGGGGATGGTAATCTTTCTGATGAATGTCGTTGCAGAAGGAGGTTGTTGCGGATGAATGTCTATGCGGCAGGATGCTGTTGCGGCGGGGAGATTGTGCTGAGGCCTAACCACAGGATGCGGCGGGGACAGGGCGCCACTCCGGCGGCTTTTTACTTAGGATTATGCCGCCTTCGTGGCATCCTGTCCCCGCCTGCACCCCACGACTGCGCTGCAGGCGGGCCGTTCTTAACTGCAGCAGCGATGACGCTGCGGCGATTCGCAAGTCTGGGCTTGAAATCAAGAATCACTGCAGCCTTTGGGCTGTTCTTGAGGGTTTCCTTGCATTGATTCCCAAGTTTGGGCCTGAAATCAAGAATCGATGCACGCAAGAGGGGGTAAACGGGGAAATCCTTGCATCGATTCCCAAGTTTGGCCCTGAAATCAAGAATCGATGCAGTAGCAAGCCCGTTCTGGAGGCGGGCCATTCTTCTTCGCAGCAACGAAGAATAGAATCGGACGCGGAAGACGTTGCTGCTACGTCAGCTGCAGTCGGGCCATTCTTCTTTGCTGCAGCGAAGATTAGAATTGGATGCGGACATCGTTGTTGCCACGGCCACTGTAGGCGGGCCATTCTTCTTTGCTGCAGCGAAGATTAGAATCGGATGCTGAACTCGTTTCCGCTACAATCACTGTAGGCGCAACCATTCTTTCTTGCCGCAGCGAAGATTAGAATCGGATGCGGACCTCGTTGCTGCCACGGCCACTGCAGGCGGGCCATTCTTCTTTGCTGCTATGAAAATTGGAAACGGACACGGAAAACCGTTGAGACTACGAATTCTGCAGGCGAAACCCTGCATCGATTCGCAAGTCTGGCCCTGAAATCAAGAATCGATGCACGAATGAGGGTATAAACGGAGAAAAGCTTGCATCGATTCGCAAGTTTGGCCCTGAAATCAAGAATCGATGCACGAATGAGGGTGTAAACGGGGAAAAGCTTGCATCGATTCTCAAGTCTGGGCTTGAAATCAAGAATCGATGCACGAAAGATAGTGTAAACCTGGAAAAGCTTGCATCGATTCGCAAGTTTGGCCCTGAAATCAAGAATCGATGCACGCAGGAGGGCGGAAACGGGGAAAAGCTTGCATCGGCGCTGGATTGACAGTGGCGGCAAAAGCGGGTGCTGATGCGCCCGGAGGCGGCATTTCCCTATGTTTTTGCCGCCGAGGGTGCGCAGCACCCGCCCAAAAAGCCGCCACAGTCAGCCGCAACGGCTGCAGACGAAACAAGCCGCCACGCTCAACGACCCTCGCCGCAGCATTGCCTGCAGCACCTGCCTACGCCCCGCAGCACAAAAAAAGAGGATGACCGCGGTCATCCTCCTGTGGTATTGCGTGAGTCGGCCCGTTTTGGCTCTCCCGGATTAACCCTCCCGGAAACCCTCCCGGAAACCCTCCCGGATTGAACCTCCCGGAGCCGGAACTACTTCTGATGCTCGAGCTGGAGGGTCTTGGTGCTGAGGTCGCAGACCTCGGAAGGACCCCAGTACTGGATTGGACCAGGATAGATGTAGGAAGTGGTCCTTGCCCATTCCTCGCGGTGAGCGGCAAAATACTTGAACGGAGCACCGTCGAGCTCGACGAGGGCCTTGCGGATAACAGGCTTCATGGCACCGTTCCTGCGCTCCATATTCATCATCATAGTGATAGGCACACCGCCGGCGATCCACTCAGCTGCAGGGGCTGTGGTGTTACTGATTACGGACATATAGCCGGTCTTGCCATTCGCAATGAGGCGGGATGCATTGTAACCCAGTGAATAGCAGTAGTCTGCGTCGTAATTGGAAGGAGCGGCGCAGCGGCCCTCATAGCCGAAGAAATGATGCTGTGCGGAGAACTTGCCAACGAACTTGCCCTCCTTCTTCCAGGCGGCGAGTCTGGTGGCAACCATACGGCTGAGGAGCTTCTCGGTCTCGATGAGAGACACCTGGACGTTGCCGTGAGGGTCACGATCGAGGCAGAGCTGACGGGCCACATCCTCCGGGAGAGACTCGAGGATGGCCAGGTTCTCAGGAAGGATATTGGACTTCACGAAAGAAATCTGCTCCTCTGCGGAAGCGAAAGCACGGCTCTCGCCGGTAGCAGGGTCGGTAAGCACCTCATTGAGCTCCTTGATAAGCTTCTTGATGGCAGGGATGAACTCGATAAGACCCTCAGGAATGAGGCAGGTACCGAAGTTGTTGCCATCGGCAGCACGCTTTGCAACGATCTCTGCGATGTAGTTCACAACATCGTCAAGACTCATCTCCTTCTGCTCGACCTCCTCGGAAACGAGGCAGATGTTAGGCTGGGTCTCGAGGGCGCACTCCAGGGCAATGTGGGATGCGCTGCGGCCCATGAGCTTGATGAAGTGCCAGTACTTGCGTGCGGAATTGCAGTCACGCTGAATATTGCCTATGAGTTCAGAATAGGTCTTGCAGGCGGTGTCGAAACCGAAGGAAGTCTCGATCTGCTCATTCTTGAGGTCACCATCGATGGTCTTAGGGCAGCCGATGACCTGAACGCCGTAATTCTTGGCGGCATAATACTCTGCGAGCACGCAGGCATTGGTGTTGGAATCATCGCCACCGATAATCACGAGAGCCTTTACGTCGAGCTCGCGGAGAATCTCGATGCCCTTCTCGAACTGCTCTTCCTTCTCGAGTTTGGTACGGCCGGAACCGATGATGTCGAAACCGCCGGTGTTGCGGTACTCATCCATAAGCTCAGGGGTGATCTCGATGTACTTGTGATCGACGAGACCGCCCGGGCCCATAAGGAAGCCGTAGAGCTTGTTCTCAGGATTGATGGACTTTACACCGTCGAAGAGACCGGAAATGACATTGTGTCCGCCAGGAGCCTGTCCGCCGGAAAGAATGATTCCCACGTTGAACCTGTCATTGCAGGCAGCCTCGCCCTTCACGAATTCCACTACAGGCATTCCGTAGGTGTTCGGAAAGAGAGCCTTGATCTCGGCCTGGTCGCCGACAGACTGGGTCGCAGCACCCTCGACGGCCTTTACCGGTCCTTTGAGTGCGTTAGGAAGCTTTGGCTGATATGCAGCGCGCGCTACCTGAAGATTTGATTTTGTACTCATATTTTATCTGTGTATATGTTTCTTCCTATATCCAAGGGCGCGCAAATTTAGCAATCTTTGGCAAAAAATGAGTAAATTTGGCGGATTAAACGAACAAATATGAAGAGAAAAGTAGCAATTCAGGGAGTCGAAGGCAGTTTCCACGAAGAGGCCGTGCGCTCCTTCTATGCTGATTTTCAGATTATCCCCTGTCACACTTTCGAGCAGATCTACAAGGAAATGGAAAGCGGAAGGGCGGATGCAGCCGTGATGGCGATTGAGAACACCACTTCCGGAGGACTGATTCCCAACTATGAACTGCTACGCAAATACGGCCGCAAAATCAAGGGCGAAGTCTATTTGAGCATCAGTCAGAACCTTATGGCTCTCCCAGGCCAGAGAATAGAAGACATCAAGGAGGTCAGGACCCATTTCATGGCCATAAACCAGACCCTCGACTTCTTCTCGCAATATCCCCATATAGAACTGAAAGAATCCGAGAACACCGCGACGAGCGCCGCCGAGATAGCCGAAAAGGGCCTGAAAGGGGTTGCCGCCGTCGCCTCACGCTGCGCAGCGGAACGCTATGGACTGGAGATACTCGCCGAGGGCATTGAGACCTACAAGCAGAACTTCACCCGCTTCCTGCTTATGGACGATAGAATAGAGATTCCTCAGGAGGAAAGGAACAAGGCCTCGCTCTGCTTCACCCTCCCCCACAAGACAGGCTCACTGGCACACATACTCGCCTTCCTTTCCTTCTATGAAATGAACCTTACCCGCATCCAGTCCCTGCCGATACCCGGCAAGAGCTGGCAGTACTTCTTCTATATAGACATCACCTTCGAATCATATCAGCGCTACACCCAGGCCATATCTGCGGTAAGGCCACTTATCGATGACCTTCAGATTCTTGGAGAATACAGGTCAGGTGCTGATATTCACGTGTTTTAACATAAAAGTTATGGACCAGAGAGAGATACGTATCAACGAAGCGGCGACATTCGTAAGGAATGCGATGGGCGCTCGCAAGCCGGAACTCGGCATAATCCTGGGCAGCGGCCTCGGAAACATAGCGGAGCAGATAAGCGACGCTGCTGTCATCCCTTACACCGACATTCCGGGCTTTCCACAGGCGACAGCCATAGGCCACAAAGGCAATTTCATCATAGGCAGACTGGCTGGAAAGGAGGTCATTGCGATGCAGGGCCGCTTCCACTACTATGAGGGCTACCCGATGGACACGGTCACTCTCCCGGTCAGGGTGATGAGCCGGCTCGGCGTTGGCACTCTTTTCGTCTCGAATGCGGCCGGAGGTATGATGGAGGGCTTCAAGGTCGGAGACCTTATGATAATAAACGACCACATCAACCTCATCCCGAACCCGCTCATAGGCCCGAATCTGGACTCTTTCGGAGAGCGTTTCCCGGATATGACCAGGCCTTACGACCCTGAACTCATCGCCCTGGCGGAGAAAAAGGCCGGGGAATTGGGAATCAAGCTTTACAAAGGCGTATATCTCTCTGTCACAGGACCTTGCTACGAGACCGTGGCCGAGTACCGCTGGTTCAAGGCGGCCGGTGCCGACGCAGTGGGAATGAGTACCACCCCTGAAGTCATTGTCGCCCGTCACTGCGGAATGAGGGTTTTCGGAATGTCCGTCATCACCGATGTCTTCGTTGACAATGGCGAGCACAAGGGCACCGACGGCGACGAGGTCGTGATAGCCGCTCAGAGGGCATCCGAGAAGATGACCGCGATTTTCAAGGGCGTCATAGAATCCCTATAGTTTGTCATAGGATCCTTATAGGACATCATAGAATCCTTACAATCAATAACATAGGTTTACAGTCAGATGGTTACAATCATTGCCGAGAAGCCTTCGGTGGGACGGGACCTGGCCCGTATCGTGGGCGCGCAAGTGAGGTGTGAGGGATATATGGCCGGCAATGGATATGCCGTAACCTGGGCCTTCGGTCACCTGGTGGAGATATTCGCTCCGGAGTCGGATGTCCCTTGGATGATAGACACGCTACCCATATTGCCGGAAAACTTCTACCTCCGGGTGGGACAGAGCGAAGGCAAGGACGGCCGCAAGGCAGACGACAGCGGCTACGCGCACCAGCTTTCGGTAATACGCAAACTGATCGACGAATCCGACTATGTCATAAATGCAGGCGATGCCGGCCGCGAAGGAGAACTTATTCAAAGATATATATATGCCTACGTAGGCTGCAGCAAGCCGGTAAAGCGTCTGTGGATATCTTCGCTGACCGACAATGCGATACGCGAAGGACTGGCGGCGCTTATGCCTTCTTCCGACTTCGACGGCCTCTACTACGCAGGAAAGGCGAGAAACGAGGCCGACTGGCTGGTGGGCATCAACGCCACGCGCGCGCTGACCATAGCCTCGGGAGGCAGGAAGCTGCTCTCGCTCGGCCGTGTGCAGACGCCGACGCTGGGAATGGTGTGCCGCCGCTTCTACGAGAACCGCGATTTCGTGCCACAGACCTTCTGGAACCTGAAAGTGGCGGCGCGCAAGGACGGCACGGTCTTCACGGCTACGGCAAAGGAGCGCTACTACGACTGCGAGAAGCTAAACACGGATATGCAGAAGGTCGCAGCCTGTGGCAAACTGGTCGTGACGAAGATGGAGAAGAAGGCGAAATCGCTGCAACCGCCTTATCTTCACGACCTTACCTCGCTGCAGAAAGAGGCAAACCGCAAATACAACATATCCGCCCAGGAATGTCTGGACACGGCCCAGGCCCTTTACGAGAAGAAGCTGCTCACCTATCCGAGGACGGGATCGCGCTTCATTCCGGACGACGTGTTCGCAAAGCTTCCGGCTCTGATAGAGCTGCAGCAGGCAAATGCGCGCTTCAGGGATCAGGCCAGGAATCTCGTCGGCGTAAAACTCAACCGCCACAGCGTGGACAAGACCAAGGTGACCGACCACCACGCCCTGCTGCCCACCGAAATCCTGGCCACAGCTCTGAATGAAAGGGAGCAGAAGATATATGACCTGGTGGTGGCGAGAATGCTGGAAGCCGTTTCCCCTAAATGCGATATGCTCTCCACCTCGGTGGAATTCGACTCCGATGGAGTCTGCTTCTGCAGCAAGGGCAATGTAGTGCTGAATCCAGGATGGAAAGCCATACTCAGGGAGAAGGAGAATGACGAAGAGGCCCAGACCCTGCCGGAATTCGCCAAGGGCGATGTGATCAAGATATTGAAAATCAAGCCATTCGAAGGCAAGACCAAGCCCAAGCCCCTGCACACGGAGGCCTCCCTGCTGGAGGCGATGGAACACGCGGGCAAGGAAGTGGACGAGGAGTCGCTGAAGGAAGCCCTCAAGGATGTGGGCATAGGCACACCGGCTACGAGGGCCTCTGAAATAGAAACCCTGCTCCGCCGCGGCTATATGGTCAAGCAGGGCAAGTCCCTGGTTCCTACCGAACTGGGGTTGAACATCTACGAAAAAGTCAAGAACAGCTATATATCAGACGTGCGCCTGACCGCAAAATGGGAACAGGCGCTCGCCGATATCGTGGACGGGAAGACCTCCCCTCTTGCCTTCGACCGTTCCATACGTCGTTTCACCGTAGCTCTTACCGACGAACTTCTCGGTCGCAGCAGCTCTCACTGACGGACTTCTCGGTCGCAGCAGCTTACTACTCGGCAGCCATCAGTACTTCCGCAAGGGTAGGATGGGCGTGGATGAGACTGTGCAACTCGCCGAGGCCGGCGTGGCATTTCATCAGGGCGGCAATCTCGTGAACGAGGTCCGAAGCGTGGGCACCGAAGAGGTGGCAGCCCAGTATCTCGCCGCTTTCCGCATCCGAGACAATCTTGCACCAGCCCTCGCTCTCGCCAAGACTAAGTGCCTTGCCGTTCGAGCGGTACTGGCTCTTGCTGCAGCGTACGGCCCTGCCGGCGAGCTTGCACTCGTCTTCGCTCAGACCGACGGTGGCAGCTTCAGGAAGGGTGAAAACGGCTGCAGGTATGATGCCGAAGTCTATACCGTCGTCCGCATCTTCCCCGAGTATGCTGTTCAGAGCCCTCTTGCCCTCGAAGCTGGCGACGTGGGCAAGCATCATTTTGCCCCTCACATCCCCTATGGCATAAATGTCAGGATTGCTGGTGCGCATACACCCGTCCGTGACTATGCCCTTCGGACCGTATTCCACCCCAACGGCTTCCAGGTTCAGGGAGTCCACCCTCGGACGGCGTCCCACAGCCATCAGCACCTTGTCGGCCTCTATGCTGCATTCCTTGTCCTTCTTGAGGTAGTTCACCCTGAGACTGCCGTCCTCTCCGGCGCCAATGGACTGCACTGCCGCCGAGGTTTCAATGCTTATGCCTTTCTTGCCCAGCTGCTGCTTGAGCCGCTTGGCAAGGTCGGTGTCGAAACGAGGCAATATATCCCTGCAGTATTCGACCACTGCGACTTCGGAACCGAAGCTGCGGAAGATGGAGGCGAATTCAAGGCCTATCACACCGGCTCCGATTATGCAGAGACGGCGAGGTATCTCCCTGATATCCAGCAGTTCGCTTGAGTTCAGCACTCCCGGCAAATCCTTTCCTTCGACAGGCAGCGTCGCAGGCGTCGAGCCGCTTGCGATTATGGCCTTGTCGGCGCATATCTCTTCGCACTCCCCTTCCGCTCCGCAGACCGTCACGCATACGCCCTTTTCGGCCGCCTTGAAGGACGCGTGTCCCCGGACCAGGCGTATGAGTTTGTTCTTCAGCAGGAACTCTATGCCGGCGCGGAGCTGTGCCGTCACCGCCTCCTTCCTCTCCATTGCCTTTTCAAGGTCTATGGACGGCGCAACGGCACCGTCTGCTGCGTCGATGCCTGGCGTTCCGGCGCTGATGCCGAACTCGGCGGCACGGCGCATTTCTTCGAGCAGCGAGGCGCTCTTCCACAGTGTCTTGGTCGGGATGCAACCCTCGTTCAGGCAGGTCCCTCCGACGGGCCCTTCGCTCACGAGAGTCACCTCTATTCCCTTTTTAGCGGCCTCGACGGCTGTTTCGTAGCCGCCGGGGCCTGCTCCTATTATTATAATGTGCATAGTATCAATATATTCAGGCCTGCGTCGCTTCCCAGCGCAGTATAGGCTGGCGGGCAGCGGTGGTTTCGTCAGGACGGCTGACCGGAGTGTTGTGCGGGGCCGACTTCAGCAGCATAGGGTCCTCGGCTGCCTCAGCTGCAATCTTCTTCATCACCGCGATGAATGCGTCTATGCTTTCCTTCGACTCGGTCTCGGTCGGTTCGATCATTATGGACTGATGGAAGAGCAGAGGGAAGTAGATTGTAGGCGCGTGGTAGCCGTAGTCGAGCAGACGCTTTGCCACGTCGAGCGTTGTCGCGCCCGGACGCGTCTCGTTGCCGTCTGCATCCTTTCTGGAGCCGTCGTCGATAAGTCCGTCGAAGACGAATTCGTGCTTGCATATACTGTCTATAGGCAGTTTGTAGCAGTCGCGTAGTTCCTCTTTGATATAATTTGCGTTCAGGGTAGCCAGCTTTCCGGCGAGCAGCAGATTGCGGCGTCCGAGCGAGAGTATATATGAATATGCCCTCAATATGATGCCGAAGTTGCCCATAAACGCCGATACGCGGCCGGCGGAGCTGTCTTTTTCGCTTTCGATGCGGAAGCGGCCGTCCGCCTCGCGGATTACGCGCGGACGAGGCAGGCAGTCTGCAAGCCGTGCCGCAACTCCGATCGGACCCGAACCCGGACCGCCGCCACCGTGAGGGGTGGAGAAGGTCTTGTGCAGGTTGAGATGCATAATGTCGAAGCCCATATCGCCAGGCCTTACCACTCCGAGCAGAGGGTTCATATTCGCTCCGTCGTAGTAGAGCAGGCCGCCGCAGCCGTGCACGAGAGCGGCAATCTCCTTGATCTCCTTCTCGAAGAGGCCCAGGGTGTTCGGGTTGGTCATCATTATGCCTGCTATGTCATTGCCCAGCAATGGTTTGAGGTCTTCTACATCAACCAGTCCGTCAGGTCTAGACTTGACCACCACCACCTCCAGGCCGCAGACTGCCGCACTGGCCGGATTGGTACCGTGGGCACTGTCCGGGACTATCACCTTGGTCCTGGCGGAATCCCCGCGCAGCTCGTGGTAGCGCCTCATCGTCATCAGGCCGCTGAGCTCGCCGTGGGCACCTGCGCAAGGGTTGAAACTGAAGGCGGCCATCCCGGTAATGGCGGAGAGGGCCTTCTCCATATTCCAATATACCTCCAGGGCACCCTGCACGCTGCTTTCAGGCTGCAGCGGATGGAGGGAGCAGAAGGCCGGCATGGCTGCGATTTCCTCGTTTATCTTCGGGTTGTACTTCATCGTGCAGCTGCCGAGCGGGTAGAAGCCGCTGTCCACGCCGAAGTTCATCTGCGAGAGATTGGTGTAGTGTCTGACCACCTCGCATTCGGACACTTCCGGCAGGCCCGCAGGACTTTTCCTGGAAAGCTGCTCAGGCAGGTCCAATTCCACGCCCTTCCAGGCGTCCGGAAGGGAATATCCGCATCTCCCCTCTTTCGAGAGCTCGAATATCAGTTTGTCGTAGTATTTCATAACTCTGCCTCCTTCAATGAATTAACCAATGCGTCAATCTCTTCTTTCCCGTGTTTCTCGGTCACGCAGAAGCTCACGAGACCCTCTTCGGTCTCAAGTGCCGCAAAGAAGCCGGCATCGAGCAGTACCTGCTGCAGGCGGGCTGCAGGGACCTTGCTCCTGAGTACGAATTCCTTGAGGAAAGGCTTGTCGAAGACCTCCTCGAAGAGGCCGCTTTCGAGCAGTCTGTCGTGGAGGTAATGGGCTCCGGCGCTGGAAAGACGGTTCACTTCCTTCATTCCTTCCGGCCCCATAAGCGAGAGGTATATGGTCACATAGAGCGCCATAAGGCTCTGGTTGGAGCAGATGTTGCTGGTGGCCTTCTCCCTGCGTATGTGCTGCTCCCTGGCCTGGAGTGTAAGCACGAAGCAGCGGCGGCCGTCGTGATCCAGGGTCTGGCCCACGATGCGGCCCGGCATTTTGCGCACATAGTCCTTGCGGCAGGCCATAAAGCCCACGTAAGGGCCGCCGAAGCAGAGCGGAATGCCCAGGGTCTGGCCGTCACCCACCGCGATGTCGAAGTCCCATTCGCCCGGAGTCCTGACGACAGCTAGGGCGGAAGGGTCGCAATAGGCCACTGCGAGCGCCTTTTGGCCGTGGATGGCCTCCGCAAAGCCGCTGAAGTCCTCCACTATGCCGAAACGGTTCACCGAAGGCAGCAGCACTCCGGCGACGTCGTCCTTTTCGAGCTCGGCCTTCAGGGCGTCGAGCGAAGTCTGTCCGCCGCAATGGGCTATATATCCAAGCTCCACGCCGTGATAGTGGGCGTAGGTGGCCACGACTTCGCGCACGTTAGGCAGCAGGGTCTCGGAAAGCAGGAAGCGCGTCTTCTTCTTTGTGCTGGCCAGGGCCATGAACATCGCTTCCGCGGCGGCAGTCGGGCCGTCGTACATAGACGCGTTGGCTACGTCCATTCCGCTCAGCGAGCATATAAGACTCTGGAATTCAAATATATATCTCAGAGTTCCCTGAGATATCTCCGCCTGGTACGGCGTATAGGCCGTCGAAAATTCCGAGCGGCTGCAGAGGTACTGGGCGACGGATGGCGAATAGTGGTCGCAGGCTCCGGCGCCGGCAAAGATTTTCAACGGCAGGTTCTTTGAGGCGAGAGCGGCGAAGAACTCGCGTATCTCCTGCTCGCTTTTCGGTTCCGGCAGCTCGAAATTGCCGTCGTGTACGTATTCGGCAGGCACATCGGCGTAGAGCGCGTCAAGCGATGCGACTCCGATGCGGTCCAGCATCACCCTTATGTCTTCAGGGGTGTGCGGGAAATATGAAAAGGCAGCCATAAGAGCTTGCTATTCACCGATCTGTGCAGCGTAGGCGGCTGCGTCCATAAGGGCGTCGAGTTCGCTTTCGTCGCTGATTTTCACCTTGATGATCCAGTTTGCGTACGGGTCGGAGTTGATCAGCTCAGGGCTGTCCTCCAGTTCTGCGTTCACTTCGCATACTTCGCCGCTGACAGGGCTGATAAGGTCGCTGGAGGCCTTTACGCTCTCCAATGCACCGAATTCCTCACCGGCATTGACCTCATCCTCTTCTGCAGGCATATCTACGTAAGTGATATCGCCCATTTCCTTCTGTGCAAAGTCGGTCACGCCTATGATTGCGATTCCGTCCTCGATTTTTACCCATTCGTGAGTCTCGCTGTATTTGAGACCTTCGATAATCTTGCTCATAGTCAGTTGTGTTTATTATTTATACTTGGTTATTTTTTGTAATTGATACCGGGTTATTCTTGTAGTTGGTACAAGGTTAATTCTTGTAGTTGGTCTGGTAGAAGCGCTTCTTGATAACGGTGGCCGGGAAGACCTTCTTGCGTATGCGTATCATAAGGTCGGTGCCGAGTGCGCTGTAGCGGCTATCGATCAGGGCGAAGCAGATGCTCTTGTCCAGACTGATGGAATGGTAGCCGGTGGTCACAACTCCTATCTGCTCCCCTTCCTGCGTCTCGACAGGGTAGCCGGCGCGCGGGATGGCCTTGTCGTGCAGTTCCATACCCACCAGTTTGCGTGCGGTGCCTTCGGCCTTCTGGCGTGCAAGCGCCTCCTTGCCTATGAACTCCTCCTTGTCCAGTTTGCAGAACATTCCGAAACCGGCCTCGACAGGGCTGATGCTGTCCGAGAGCTCGTCGCCGTAAAGCGGCAGGCCCGCCTCGAAGCGCAGTGTGTCGCGGCAGCCGAGTCCGCAAGGAACAACGCCTGCATCGAGCAATATATCCCAAAGTTCCGCAGTGCCTTCGCGGTCGGTGTAGAGCTCGAAGCCGTCCTCTCCGGTGTAGCCGGTGCGGCTGAGTATGAGCCTGCGTCCCTTCCACTGCGCCTCGCAGTAGCTGTAGAAGCCGAGCTGGGCCGCCTCTGCGAATCCAAGGGTTTCGACAACGAATTTCTCTGCCCCAGGGCCCTGTACGGCTATCTGTCCCCAGCTGTCCGAGGCATTGTCGAGTACCACGTCGAAGCCGGCGGCCTGTTCCTGTATCCATGCGAAGTCCTTCGCTATGTTGGCTGCGTTGACCACGAGCAGGAAGTGGTCGTCCTCGAATTCCCTGTAAACGAGCAGGTCATCGACCGTTCCGCCGTCCGGGTGCAGCATCATTCCGTAGAGCACCTTGCCCTTCTCGTATCCCCTTATTTCATTTGTGAAAATATGGTTTACGAAGCGCTCGGCGTCCGCTCCGCTTACGAATATCTCGCCCATGTGGGAGACGTCGAACATTCCGGCAGCGTGGCGCACTGCATTGTGCTCCTCAATGATGGAGCTGTACTGAATAGGCATAATGAAGCCTGCGAAAGGACTCATCTTGGCCCCGAGTGCCAGATGCTTCTCATAGAGGCAGGTTTTCAGAAGTGTTTCTTCCATATCTTCGGTATTAATGTGTTATTGTTTATGTGTTTTTCTGTCTATTGTTGTTTATGTCCGGGCGGGATAGAGGGCGTCGAGCAGCTCGTCGAGCCAGAGATCCCTAACGTATTCGGAGAGGTCCAGTCCCCCGAGGCGTTCCCTCAGCGCTTCCTTGTTGTCTTCGGCACCCCTGAGCAGGGCGTCGAGTTTCTCGCAGAGTCCGTCTTTCAGAGTGAAGTAGTCGCCGCTCATCATGCATGAGCGTATGACTCCCCCATCCATCTCAAGCTCGAGTTTGACAAACCCGGCCTTGCACTTCCCTTCTCTGGAAAGCATGTAGTCGTGCTTCTTTCCGGATATGAAGTCGGGCTCCAGGTAACTTGCCTCTATCTTTTCTATTTCAGCCACTTGCTCATCGCTGAGAACTATGCTTTCCCCCTTGCAGAAGGCGTCGGTGAGCCAGGCCTTGTAGAGTTCTATGTCCGCGAGCTCACGCACTTTTGCATCCTCCGAGGCTAGCAGTGCAGGTCTGAGGTTGGTGACGTGCTGGCGCATCGATTCCACTCCCTTGCTGCTGATTTTCGCCTTTGACGGGGTGATGGCCCTTTCGAGGGCGGAGAAGTCGCTGTCGAAGAGCATTGTGCCGTGTACTATGCTGGATTTAGGCAGCAGGAAGAAGGCGTTTCCGGATATTTTCCGGCCGTTGAGAAGTATGTCGTTGCGTCCCGACCTTTCGGCGTTAAGGCCTATGCTTCTCAATTGAGTCACCACCTGTCCTAGGAAGTGCCCGAAGGTGCTTTCGACATCGGTGTTGCCGCTTATGAAGGAGAGCATTATGTTGCCTCTGTCCGAGTACACGCATCCGCCTCCGCTTTTCCTGCGGAAGAGTTTGATTCCCTGCTCTTTGCAATATGCCATATTGACTTCCGCTTCCATCACCTGATTCCTTCCGAAAATGACGGTCGGGCTGACCTGCCAATGGAAGAAGGCTTCGCGGCTGTCCCTGTCCCCGAGTATTTCATCGAGATGGGCGGCCACATATTCTTCCATCGCAAGATAGAATACCAGTCTGCGTTCAGTTTCAGTACCGGGTAGAATGATGTTTACCATTGGCGAATATGGGTAATCCTCAATATTATCCAAGCAAATATAGGACTTATGCTTGAGTTTTCCAATAGGATTTGCCAATCGCCCAAATGGCGTGAAATCAAGAATCAATGCAGCACCGGGCCATTCTTCTTTGCCGCAGCGAAGATTAGAATCGGATGCGGCTCGTCGTAGCGACTCAATGTAGCGGCTCGACGGTTGCGGCAGGGACAGGTGCACTCCGGCGGCTTTTTACTTAGGATTATGCCGCCTTCGTGGCATCCAGTCCCTGCCTGCGTCCCACGACCATGCTGCAGGCGGACCATTCTTTTCTGCCGCAACGAAGATTGGAATCGGATGCGGAACTCGTTGCCGCCACAACCACTGCAGGAGGGCCATTCTTTTCTGCCGCAACGAAGATTGGAATCGGATGCGGAAGTCGTTGTTTCCACGGCCACTGCAGGCGGGCCATTCTTCTCTGCAGCAACGAAGATTAGAATCGGACACGGAAGATCGTTGTCGCGTCGGTCGTTGCAGGCGGGCCATTCTTTTTTGCCGCAAGGAAAATTAGAATCGGCCGCGGAAGATCTTTGTCGCTAAGCCAGCTGCAGGCGGGCCATTCTTCTTTGCTGCAGCGAAGATTAGAATCGGATGCGGAAGTTGTTGCCGCCACAACCACTGCAGGCGGGCCATTCTTCTCTGCGCAACAAAGATTGGAATCGGACGCGGACATCGTTGATAATACGAATTCTGCATGCGAAACCTTGCATCGATTCGCAAGTTTGGGCTTGAAATCAAGAATCGATGCACGCAAAAGGATGTTTCCGGGGAAAAACTTGCATCGATTCGCAAGTCTGGGCTTGAAATCAAGAATCGTTGCACGAAAGAGCGTGTAAACGGGGAAAACCTTGCATCGATTCCCAAGTCTGAGCCTGAAATCAAGAATCGATGCACGAAAGAGCGTGTAAACGGGGAAAACCCTGCATCGATTCGCAAGTTTGGGCTTGAAATCAAGAATCGATGCACGAAAGAAGGGGTAAACGAGGAAAAGCCTGCATCGATTCGCAAGTTTGGGCTTGAAATCAAGAATCGATGCACGAAGCAGCCGATCTTCAGCACGCATCCCCAGACATCCCCCCAGCTCATCCCCCAGCACGCGTTCATCACGCGCTGAAGCGCGCGTCTTGCCTTGGACGTTTTGCATGGGGTGGGCTCGAGCAGGTTTGACAGTGGCGGCGAAAGCGGGTGCTGATGCGCCCGGAGGCGGCATTTCCCTATGTTTTTGCCGCCGAGGGTGCGCAGCACCCGTGCAACTCCCGCCACGCTCAACGACTCACGCCGCAACACCCGCCACGCTAAATCTAGAGGTTTGCGCGGCGCCATCTGGCCGGAGAGCAGCCTTCTTTGGCGCTGAAGGTTCTTGAGAAATGGCTCAAAGAGAGAAAACCGCTCATAAGGGATACTTCCTGAATCTGCAGCTGGGGCTCCTCCTTCATCAGGCGCTTGGCATATTCGATGCGCAGATCCGTAATCCAGTCGCGGAAGGGCTTATGGTAAACACTGTTGATGTATTCGGACAGATAAGTACGGTTGGTACATATCCGTGACGACAGATCGTTGAGCGTAATGCCGGGGGTAAGGTAAGCTTCTTCAGCGACCCAGGCATCCAGACGGGGAGCGATGTCGGAATGATATTCGGGAACATCATTCCTGCATTCCTGGACTGTAAGGTCCTCATTGTCAGTTATAATCCCGGTGTCCTCCTGAAAGGCTTCGTCCACCTTATCGTAGAAGAATGCGTAATTCTGGTAGCAACAGTACAGGTATATAGAAAGGTACTGCTGACAATACCCAGATGAACACATACCTGTCCGGAAGGAAGGTCAGTACGGCGCAGCTTACTCCGAATATGATTGCCCAGTATGTAAAGACCGAAAGCCATCTTATATATTGTCCGATATCATCGGAATGGGTATTCCTGAACATTCTGACCGATCTGTAGTAAGTGCGCAACAGGCGCAGGGACAGGAGAATCCCGTAGGTCAAAAGCAATAGCGCCAGAAAGACCAGTGCCCAGGTCCTGGCCCTGTCAGGAAGGAAAGACCCGCCGCAGGCCAAAGCGGAATATGTAATCCACAGTGCTATATGACAAGCGAATCGCCTTCCGCTGAGATACTTCCTGTCCAGCAGAGCCATCATTGCCGATGTGAAGAGCCAGTAACATAAAAAGTAGGTCACCATATTGACAATTATGGCGTCGTTCTGGTCGGTCAGTCTGATGGAAAAGAAGAAATGGATGGAATAGTTTGCCGCGAGAATAAGCAACGCCGTACCCATCAGCCTGCGGGACAGCAGGAAGCCGGAGGATCTCTTTTGTTCCGGGACCGATGCGAGGAGCAAATGGAAACCGAAGAAGAGCATCAAAGGCAAGGCGATGCAGAGTGAATAGTGATATAGCGTCTGATCCATATAGTGGAATAGGCTGTTCGGAATATGGTCGCAAATTTATAAAATAATATGAATCCGGCTCTAAGGCCTGGTGATTGCAGATATTGGCAATTATTTGTAAATTTGCGGGATTATGGATATGAACGGAATTCAGAACAGGATAGAGGAACTCAGCCGTTTGCTCAGGGAGGCGAACAGGCGCTACTACGTGGATAGCGCGCCGGATATGAGCGACTACGAGTATGATATGCTGATGAAGGAACTGCAGGGCCTCGAAGAGGAGTATCCCCAGTTCCGCAAGGAGGACTCCCCCACCCGCCGGGTAGGCAGCGACCTGGCCGTGCAGAAGGGCGGGAAGTTCAGGCAGTATCCCCACAAGTTCCCAATGCTCTCATTGGGCAACACCTACAATATCAACGAGATACAAGAGTTCGCAGACAGGGCCGGCAAAACCATAGCCTCCCCTTTCACATATAGCTGCGAACTGAAATTCGACGGAGTCGCAATATGCCTCGAATACAGGGACGGCGTGCTGTACAGGGCGCTGACGAGGGGCGACGGCAGCGTGGGCGACGACGTGACGGAAAACGTGCTGCGCATATCCAATATACCCAAGAGACTTAGCGGCAGCGGCTGGCCGGCCGAATTCGAAATCAGGGGAGAAATATATATGCCCTACCGGGCCTTCGACGCTCTCAACGAAGAGAAGCTGCGCGACGAGGAGCAGCCGTTCGCCAATCCGAGAAATGCCGCATCCGGCTCGCTGAAACTGACGAATCCGGACGAAGTGGCTGCACGCGGCCTGGAGTGTACGCTCTACCATCTGCTCGGCCGGGACCTGCACTTCCGCACCCACGACGAGGCGCTGCGCAGCGCGATGAAATGGGGGCTGCCCGTATCCGACAAGAGACGTATCTGCCGCAACATACTCGAAATCGAGGAATATATAGACTTCTGGAACGTTGAGCGCCGCAAACTGCCTTTCGCGACAGACGGCATAGTCATAAAGATCAACGAACTCGACATCCAGAAGGAACTGGGATATACGGCGAAGGCGCCGCGCTGGGCCGTGGCCTACAAGTTCAAGGCGGAACAGGCGCTGAGCCGGGTGCTGAGCATCGATTACCAGGTGGGACGCA
This sequence comes from Bacteroidales bacterium, assembly GCA_004554455.1. GTDB lineage: Bacteria > Bacteroidota > Bacteroidia > Bacteroidales > UBA932 > Cryptobacteroides. The sequence continues at coordinate 30,235 of SFMG01000023.1, forward strand.
CGGGAGCGGTGACTCCGGTGGCGAACCTCGAACCGGCGCTGCTTTCGGGAACAGTGGTAAAAAGGGCCAGCCTGCACAACGCCGACCAGATGGAACTGCTCGACATAAGGGTAGGCGACTATGTCTATGTGGAGAAAGGCGGGGAGATCATTCCCAAAATCACCGCAGTGGAGCTCTCCAAAAGGGCTCCGAAACTGCTGAAGCCGGAATTCCCGCAAACCTGCCCCGACTGCGGCACCCCGCTGGTGCGCGACGAGGGCGAGGCCAGGTGGTACTGCCCGAACATAGACGGCTGCCCTACCCAGATCAAGGCTTCCCTCACCCACTTCCTCAGCCGCAAGGCGATGAACGTGCTGGCCGGGGACTCTACGGTGGAACAGCTTTTCAATCTTGGATATGTGAGGAATGTCGCTGATTTCTACACTCTTACGGCAGATCAGCTGATGACGCTCGAGGGCTGGAGGGAGAAATCCGCAAAGCGCTTTCTGGACAGTCTGGAGCAGTCGAAGTCTGCTCCTTTCGAGCAGCTGCTCTTCGCGCTGGGCATTCGCCACGTCGGGGAAAGCACGGCCAAGAGCATAGCCAGGCACTTCGGCTCGCTTTATGCCGTCGCCTCTGCCGGCCGCGGGGAACTGCTGGAAGTGGAAGACGTGGGCGAAATCATTGCCGACAGCGTCTATGAGTGGTTCCGCGACGGCTTCCATCTGGAGATATGCCGGCGCCTTAAGGACGCCGGGCTGCAGACCGAGATTGTTAAGAAGGACAGCCGGCAGTCGGACTCGCTCCAGGGCAAGAGCATAGTCATCAGCGGTACCTTCAGCATATCCAGGGATGAGATGAAGGCCCTCATAGAGGCCAACGGTGGAAGGAATTCCGGCAGCATAAGCTCGAAGACCGCCTTCCTGCTCGCCGGGGAGAAGCCGGGACCGGAGAAGCTCAGGAAGGCCGAATCCCTGGGGGTCAAGGTGATAGATGAGGCCGGGTTCAGGGCTATGCTTGAACCGGAGACCAAGGCGGAAAACAGGCCTGAGGAAAAGAAAGTTCCCGTTCAGCTAACACTGTTCTGATATGAAGAAGTTGCAGTTGAAAGAAAAGAAGGATTCCTTGTTGGAGAAGGCCAGAATCTTCTTCACGATAGATAATGAGAAAGACTTCGACATCACCGACCTTTCCAAGATGTGGAGGCGTTTCTGGTCCTTTATGCAGGTGGTGCTGAGGACGGCCAACGGTTTCGCGGAGAAAAGGCAGGGGTTCCAGGCGGTGGCCCTGAGTTATTTCGGGATTATGGCCTTCGTGCCTTTTCTGGCCCTGCTCTTTGCAGTGACCGGCGGTCTCGGACTGGCCGACGCGCAGCAGTGGCACGAGCTCCTGGCCAAGGTCAGCTTCCTGGCCGACAAGCCTGAAATCACGGACTGGATTGTATCCCTGGCGCTAAACATAGTGAACCAGGCGAAGGAGGGAGGCGTAGGACTGGTTTCCGCCCTGCTCTTCATCTGGACCATAATCTGGCTTTTCTTTCAGGTGGAAAGGGTGTTCAACTTCGTATGGAAGACCGACAACAAGCGTGACAGGAACCTGCTGGTGCGCTTTTCCTGGTTCATAGGAATGCTATTCCTCCTGCCTCTGGTCCTTATACTCTTCTCCGGTGCCTTCGTGATAAACACCAATCTCTTCAAATTCATGGACCTGAACCTGGGCATACTGAATCTCAGCGCCTTTATGAGCTTTCTGCTGATGGTGGCCATAGGCACCTTGACTTTCAGCCTGATGTTCAAATACATACCTGAAGTCAGGGTGAAATACCGCTATGCCCTCTCCAGCGCCCTGGTAACCTCGGTCATATTTTTCCTCTTCCAGTACCTCTACCTCGAGACGCAGATGTTCGTCACCAGACTGAACGGAGTGTACGGAGTCATGGCTGCCATACCTCTCTTCCTTATCTGGATGAACATAAGCTGGCAGATAATACTCTACGGAGCGAACCTCACCAAGGCGGTGCAGGACTTCCGCGAAGGCGAGGAATTCGCATTTTCAAACAAGAACAGCTGAAATGTCCCCTGCATCGAAATTCACAGAAAAGGACCTGGAGCAGATTTCCAGGGAATACGCAGCCCTCAAGGAGGCCGCGGCGAAACGTTGTGCGAACGGGGATGAGCTGGCCGTGGTCCAGAAGGCCTTTGAGTTCGCCAATGCCGCCCATCAGGGCGTGCGCAGGCGCTCGGGCGAGCCGTATATAATACATCCGATTGCGGTTGCGATGATAGTCGTCAGCAAGATCGGTCTCGGCTACAAGTCGATTGCGGCCGCCCTTCTTCATGATGTCGTCGAGGACACGGACTATACTGTGGAGGACATACGCAATCTCTTCGGCGACAAGATCGCGTCCCTGGTGGAGGGCCTGACGAAGATAAAGACCGTGCTGGACAAGGAGGACAAGTCCAGAAGCGAGAGCATACAGGCCGAGAACTTCAAGCGCATATTGCTGACTATCAATGACGACGTGCGCGTCGTGCTGATAAAGCTCGCCGACCGTCTGCACAACTGCAGGACCATAGAATATATGCCCGAATACAAGAGGGACAAGATTCTGAGCGAGACTATGTTCATCTTCATCCCTCTGGCCCACAGGCTGGGTCTGTACGGGGTGAAGAGCGAAATGGAGGATATATGGCTGCGCTACAAGGAACCGGCGGCCTTCAAGGAGATATCCGAGAAAATCAACTCCAACGTCAGCTCGATGGAAGCGGAGATCGATGAGTTCATACGTCCCATCGACGAGTCCCTCCGGTCGGCAGGCTTCAGTTTCGAGATCAAGAAAAGAGTCAAGACTCCGTATTCGATATGGCACAAGATGCAGACCAAGGGCGTCAGCTTCGACCAGGTCTATGACCTCTACGCTGTGCGCATCATCTTCACGCCGCCTGCGGACACTACGGAGAGCGAAAGGGATATGTGCTACCACATATTCTCCATAATAACAGGCATTTACAGGTACAAGGCCGACCGTGTTCGCGACTGGGTGAAGCATCCGAAGAACAACGGCTACGAGGCGCTGCACTGCACGCTTATGAGCAATACGGGTATATGGATGGAGGTGCAGATACGCTCTACGCGAATGAACGACATAGCCGAGAAGGGCATCGCCGCCCACTGGGCTTACAAGAACGGCGGCTACAAGGGTGAGGGCGTCAACGAAATGGACCTCTGGATCAACAAGGTGAAGGAGATACTGGTGAATCCGGACGTCAATGCGCTCGAACTGCTGGACATCATACACAGCGACCTGGTCAGCGCCGACATATTCGTCTTTACGCGCAAAGGCGAGCAGAGACGCATACAGAAAGGTGCGACTGCGCTGGACTTCGCATATCTCATACACACCGAAATCGGCAACCACGCCATTGCCGCCAAGGTGAATATGAAACTGGTGCCTCTCTCCACCGTCCTGCATTCCGGCGACCAGGTCGAAATCATCACTGCCGAAAACGAGACGCCGAAAGCGGAGTGGCTGCATTTCCTGCAGACCAGAAAGGCGCGCTACGAGGTGGGCGACTGGATACGCAGCCACCGCAGGGACGAAGACGAAGTGGAGCCGCAGCCGAAGAAGAAAGAAGTCAAGGCGCTGAAATCCAAGTATATAGTCGCAAGCTGCTGCAATCCTATACCGGGAGACGCCGTCGTCGGCTTCAAGGGCCCGGACGGGCTTATAAGCATACACAAGAAGACTTGTGCGACTGCAAACTCGATGGCCGCGAAGTTCGGGAACCGCATCGTGATCCCGGAGTGGAGCGGCATAGACAACAATGAATTCACGGTGCGTCTTTCCCTCAAGGGAGTGGACCGCGTCGGAATGATAAATGAGATAACCCGCTATGTATCCCTCGTGATGGGAGTGAACATACGACGCTTCAACCTCGGCTCGGAAGACGGGGTCTTCGAAGGCTATATGGACGTATGTGTGAACGAACGCAAACTGCTCGACACCCTGGTGAAAAAGCTTAGGAGCATCGAGGGGATACAGAGCGTAATCAGGACAGAGATATGATGAACAGGAAAATTGCAAAAGCGCTGAAGATGCTGCTGCCACTGCTGCCGCCGGCTTTTATCGTCGCGAACGTGGTGCTCTTCTCCCCTTCCTGCGCGAATACGACCACTCCTCCTTCGGGCGGTCCCAAGGATACCATCCCTCCGGTGATACGCAAGATGGAACCCATGAGCGGAGCAGTTAACGTGCCCCGTCACAAGACCCGTCTGGAATTCACTTTCGATGAATACGTGGTGGTGAAGGACCCGAAGAGTCTCTTCCTCTCGCCTCCCCTCTCCAAGGCCCCTAAATACAAAATCTCCGGCAAGAGCGTGATAATCAGCTTCGAAGAGGACCTGGATTCGGCCAAGACCTACGTGCTTGACCTGACCAACGCCATAGGCGACAACAATGAGGGCAATATGTTTCCGGGCTTCTCGCTGGTCTTCTCTACGGGTGAACGCATTGACTCGATGATGATTACCGGCAGCGTGGTGGATTGCAATTCCCTCAAGCCGCTCAAGGGAGCTACGGTGATGCTCTACAAGGACCAGGCGGATTCGGCCATATTCCTGCACCGTCCGGATGCGGCCGTCAAGACGGACGAATGGGGCTTCTTCTGCCTCAGGAACATACAGGACACGGTTTACAGGATGTATGCCCTTATGGACGAGAACGGAAACAACCTTTATGACCCTGACAATGAGAGGGTTGCCTTTCTTGACACGCTCATACGCCCGGTTACCGTGGTCAACGATTCGCTGCCGGAGCTTCAGAAATACGATATGAAGGACACGCTCTGCTGCCTTGCAAGAAAGACTGAGGTGGAACTGGCCGTCTTCAGGGAGAAACCGTCCAAGCAGATGATAGTCAACAAGGAAAGGGTGGGCGAAAGGACTGCCTATCTCACTTTCATGGCCCCTAACGCACAGATCGATTCCATGTGGATACGCGGTGTCAAGCCCCAGAGACTCATACGCCAGTTCAACCCTCAGAAGGACTCCCTGGAGATCTGGATCAATGACCCCCGCAAGCAGCCGGACACCCTCTACCTGAACCTGGATTATATGAAGACCGATACCCTCGGCAAGCTGGTCAAGACAAGGGAACTGGTGAAACTGGCAATGCCTCGCCAGAGCAGCAAGACCGCTTCCAAGAGTTCCCGCAAGGATGTACGCAAGGAGGACACGCTCTGCGTCTTCACCGTGGAGGCCAAGCCTGAGCGCATAGAACAGTACGGATTCGAAATAGAATTCAAGTACCCTATAGTGGAGGACGGCTTCGATTCCCTTCGCTTCCACTATCTGAACCCTAAGCAGCAGGACATTACAGGCAGCTACAAGGTGGAGCGGGATACGCTGAATATAAGGAAATATACGGTGCGCCCTCAGACGGAGCTGCTCCCGGGATTTGAATATTTCCTTAAATTCCCGCATCGTAAGTTTAAGGATATCAATGGATTCTATAATGACAGTACAGAGGTAAAGGTGAGTCTCCCGAAGGATGACAAGCTGAGTACCCTATTTGTCAATCTGGAAGGCGTTGGCGAAAAGTATATTATTGACCTGCTCACCGAAAAGAGGGACAAGGTTCTGCGCTCCTTCATAGTCGATAAGGACTGCAAGCTGACCTTCCCTTACCTGACTGCCGGGAAATACTGTCTGAGAATGACGGAGGACAAGAACCGCAACGGTCTGGTGGATACGGGTGTGCTGCTGGAACACAAGCAGCCGGAGAAGGTGCTGCTGTACAAGCTTGAGGATGGCCAGCAGTTCATCACCATCCCTGAAATGTGCGAGCTGGAGCAGACCATAAACCTTTCAACCCTCTTCAATTAGCCGGAACATGAAGTTTAAGTCACTTATATTCACTCTCTTGCTTTTCATCCTTGCCGCCCTCCCGCTCAGGGCCCAGGAAGGGGTGGAGCTGGAACTTGAGTTCGTGGAGGGGAAGAAGGACAGCCTTCAGACGGAAAAGCTGCCGCCTGCAAAGAAGCTGAGCCGGCGTGAACTGAAGGAACTGGAGGCAAGCTGGAGCGACGAGTATCTCGACACCGTCACCATAAACAAAAAGCAGGTCATCAATGACTATTCGCTGCTTGGAGTGCAGTACGGCGTCGGTCTCAGCCAGGTGCTGTGGAATCCTTCAATGTCCCAGAAAATGGTCTTTATGCCCTGGAACTTCGGCATAATGTACAGCCGCTACGGCAAAATGTTCAATTTTATGCCGTATTTCGGCTTCCAGATAGGAGTTTTCTACACCCAGGAGGCATTCAGACTGAAGTCCAAGGACGAGGAGAACTATATCCCTACTCTGACCGGAACCGGAGAGAGTTCGGCAAGGATGAATGTGATCGAAGTGCCTTTCCTGGCACATTGCCACATAGATTTCTGGAAAATGAAGATCTTGGTCAATGCCGGACTTTACGGAGGATACAGGCTTTCCATCCAGCGTTTCGGCGACAATGTTAAAGAGGAATATGCAAATTCCTTCACGGAATACAACCACCGCATGGATTTCGGCGTCAAGGCAGGCGCAGGTTTCGCCTTTATCTTTGATCCCGTCGAGATTCATTTCCAGGCGATGTACAAGCATTCCCTTTCGTCACTTTACGACCCGGACTACACCAGTCCATATTATTACAGATTCGCCTATCCAAGCAATATAATCATATCCGTCGGTCTGCATTTCCAGATAACGAAGCGTAGCGGCAAGACAAGCCGCATGTTGCGACAGGAGGCGAAAGATATGGTGTTCGGAACAAATATTAACAAAGTTCAGAATAATGAAAACCAGGGAGATAACAATAGGTAAGCAGCTGAAGATGGGCGGAAGCAGCCCCATAGTCATACAGACTATGTGCAATACTCACACTTCGGACGTGGAGGCATCCACCGCCCAGTGCATGCGTCTGGCAAAGGCCGGAGCACAGCTGATCCGGCTGACGGTGCCTGGTCTGAAGGAAGTGGAGGCCCTTTCCGAGATACATCGACGTCTGCGCGAGGCAGGAATCGACACTCCCCTCGTGGCCGACATACATTTCTCTTCCGAGACTGCCATAGCCGCAGCTGCAGTTGTAGAAAAGGTCAGAATCAATCCGGGAAACTTCCACAAGGACCATCAGAAGGCCCGCGAACAGTTCGCAAGACTGGTAGCCGTCTGCAAGGAGCACGGCACAACTCTTAGAATAGGCCTGAATCACGGCTCTCTGGGCAGCAGGATCACCGAACTCTACGGCAATACTCCCCTGGCGATGAAGGAGGCCGCTATGGAATGGCTCCGCATGTGCAGGGAGAATGATTTTGAACGTATCGTGGTGTCTCTCAAGGCAAGTAACACTTTAGTTATGGTAGAGGCCTACCGTCTTCTCGCCCGCGCGATGGAGGAGGAAGCCATGGATTACCCTTTCCATCTGGGTGTGACCGAGGCCGGCAACGGGGATTCCGCCAGAATCAAGTCGGTAGCCGCCATTTCCTCCCTGCTGGAGGAAGGCATAGGCGACACCATACGTGTTTCGCTGACCGAAGACCCGGAATGCGAGCTTCCTGTCGCCGCCTATCTCGCAGCTCGCTACTCCCGTGGAGGCGAAGAGGCCCTGAAGAGCAGCCTGCTGGAGAGCAGCATAGAGGGACGCGAGGCCAGGGTACGCTATGCCGAGGAGTACTGCGAAGACGGAAAGACACTCACCGAGGGCTGCAGGCAAAGGATTATGCTTGATTATGCCGCCGACTGGGGCAGACGGCTGATGGACAGGGAGCTGGACGCCGTGCATATAGTCTCAGCCGACAGCGGATTCGCCGCCTATTTGGAAGACGAACTGCTGCAGGCCTGCCGCCGACGCTTTTACAGACCGGAATATATCGCCTGCCCCGGCTGCGGACGCACAATGTACAAGCTTGAAGAGACTTTCAACGAGGTGAAGCGCCGCACCGCCCATCTGAAAGGCGTGGTCATAGCCGTGATGGGCTGCATAGTCAACGGTCCCGGTGAAATGGCCGACGCAGACTGGGGCTATGTGGGCGAAGGTGCCGGCAAGGTCACCATATACAAAGGAAAGACCCCCGTGCTGAAGCATATCGCCGACACGGAGGCCATAGACCGTCTGCTGGAGCTTATCGAAGCTGATTCCCGAGAGTAGCAATCACTGATTCACAGGCTCTTACCTTGTCTCCTACCTCGACCCTGATGTCGGCGTCGAGCGGGAGATACATATCTATGCGGGAGCCAAATTTGATGAGTCCGCACTGGCTGGCTTTCTTGACACTGTCGCCCACCTTTCCGTAAGTAACGATCCTGCGTGCGAAGGTACCTGCCATCTGCTTGAAGAATACCTTGCCGTATGGGGTGTCGAGGCCTATGGAGGAGTGCTCGTTAAGCTCGGATGCCTTTGGCAGGAAGGCCAGCAGATATTTCCCAGGGTGGTATTTGTAATATGCGATCGTGCCGCTGATAGGCCAGAAATTGACGTGTACGTTGAAGAAATCCATATAGACGGAAACCTGTATGCACTCTCCCTTGAAGAATTCCGGTTCCACCGCCTTCTCCACTATCACCACTTCCCCGTCGGCTACGGAGGTGATCACGTTTTCGCCTTCAATGTTGCCTCTGCGCGGCACACGGAAGAAATAGAGGATGAAGCACATAAGGAATATGAGCAGAGCTGCGAGAGGCGCCCAGATATAAACGGGCTCTATGAAGAGCACCATAGCGCATATTATAATGACGCAGACCAGCCATATCCCGGCTATGGTGAGAAGACCGTCACGATGGATTTTCATTGTTCAATCAGTTTGAAGCAAATATACTAAGTAATATTCAATTCTCTAAATCAGATTGAATATCAGCATATAGATGGTGCCGACGGGAATGGCGAAGAGCGAACTGTCAAAGCGGTCGAGCATTCCTCCGTGACCTGGCATTATGTGCCCCGAGTCCTTCAGGTCATAATAGCGTTTCCACACCGACTCCACGAGGTCGCCGAGCACGCTGACCAGATTCAGGAGCAGGGCCAGGATGATGCTGTGAAGCAGGCTGAAGCTGAATACGCCGAAGAATTTCAGGCCCAGGGATATGGCTACTGCCGTGATGAGCCCACCGGCAAAGCCCCACCAGGATTTCTTCGGGGAGATTTTGGGACACATCTTGCGGCTGTTGCGTCCGAGAGTGCAGCCCAGGCAGTAGGCGCCTACGTCGGAGCCCCATATTATTCCGAAAAAGCAGAGCAGCAGGGTTCCGTCATACACTCCGTCGCGGAAAACTGCCAGACTTGCGATGGAAAGCGGGAGGGCTATATAAACAAAAGAGGTGTAGGCATAGGCTACGGTAATGTAGTCGTCCTTCACCTTCTCGAAGATGGAGCCGCCGCTGGCGAGCAGTACGGGAATGAGGCTGAGCAGAATGAAACGGGGCGAAATGCCGAAGCGCTGCCAGAGGAATATGGTGGAGAAGAGTGTCACGGCAGAGACCAGGGTGAGCACTCTCGCCCAGATATGCCGTCCGGGCGCTATGGTCATTCGATGGAACTCAAGCATTGTGCTGAGCATGATAAACAGGAACAGAGCTGCATAGCTGTATTCGGAAAACCATATTCCCGCCACCATTATGACGAGGAATATGATTCCCGAGATTGTTCTGGTTACAAGATTGTTCATTCTTCAAATCTTTCTTCGCCGTGCTTGCCGGCCTTCGGTCCGAGTATCCTCTCAATGTCCTCCGCGAGGACAACCTCCTTGTCAATCAACTCTCTCGCAAGCTGCTCGAAGCCGTCCGCGTGTTCTTTTATGAGTTTGAGCGTACGCTCGTGCACTTCATCGACAAGTTTCTTGACCTCCTCGTCTATGGCAGTGGCGGTGTTCTCGCTGTAAGGCTTGGTCAGATCGAAGCCCCTCTCTCCTGTGGAGTCATAGAAGGAGATGTTGCCTATGCGCTCGTTCATTCCGTAGTAGCTTACCATTGCGTAAGCGAGGCGGGTGAGTCTTTCGAGGTCATTGAGGGCACCGCTGCAAGGCACTCCGCTGTGGATTTCCTCGGCTACGCGGCCTCCCATCAGCACGCAGAGTTCAGCCATAAGCTGATCCCTGGACTGTATGACCCTCTCGTCCGGCAGGTTCCAGGTGAGGCCAAGGGCCTGTCCGCGCGGAATCACCGTAACCTTCAGCACAGGACTTGCATCCGGGAGCAGCCAGCCGACGAGTGTGTGTCCGGCCTCGTGGTAGGCTATGAGTTCCTTCTCGGATTTTGTCATTATGGTCTTCTTCCTTTCTATGCCTCCCACGATGCGGTCAACTGCATCGAGGAAGTCGGACATATCGATGCTGGACTTGTTCTTGCGGGCTGCAGTGAGCGCCGCCTCGTTGCATACGTTGGCAATGTCGGCTCCGCTGAAGCCCGGTGTATGCTTGGCAATGAGTTCGAGGTCGAAGCCCTTCTCCAGCTTGAGCTTGCGGGTGTGCACCTGGAAAATTTCCTTCCTTTCGTTCAGGTCCGGGAGCTCGACGTGTATCTGGCGGTCGAAACGGCCCGCCCTCATCAGGGCCTTGTCCAGAATGTCGGCGCGGTTGGTGGCCGCAAGTATGATGACACCGGAGTTGGAACCGAAGCCATCCATTTCGGTAAGAAGCTGGTTCAGAGTGTTTTCACGCTCGTCATTTGAAGAAAAGCCTGCATTCTTGCCCCTGGCACGTCCCACCGCGTCTATCTCGTCTATGAAGACTATGCAGGGAGCTTTCTCCTTGGCCTGGCGGAAGAGGTCCCTTACCCTCGATGCACCCACACCCACGAACATCTCCACGAAGTCGGAGCCGGATATGGAGAAGAAAGGAACGTTGGCTTCACCGGCCACGGCCTTGGCAAGCAGGGTCTTTCCCGTGCCCGGAGGGCCTACCAACAGGGCTCCCTTCGGGATCTTTCCGCCGAGAGAGGTGTATTTCTTTGGATTCTTGAGGAAATCGACTATTTCCATCACCTCTTCCTTGGCGCCGTATAGTCCGGCGACATCCTTGAAATTGACCTTCACCTGGTTCTTGTCGGCCATTTTGCCCGTGGATTTGCCCACGTTGAAAATGCCGCCGCTGCCGCCCGGAGCTCCTCCCCTGTTCATCATCCTGAACATCATCACCCACATCAGTATGAGCATCAGTGGCATGAGTATCCACTCCAGAACCTGGCCCCAGGCGCGGTCGTCCTTGGTCATCACCAGCTTGAAGCGCCTGTCTTCGGGCAGTCTTTCATTGAGGGCGCCGAAGCTTTCCTCCGGGTTGAATGCCGCCGAGACTATGAAGGTGAGGTGAGGAGACTTGTTCGGCACCTTGCCGTCGAAGAGATCCTTATGCTTTGTGAGACACTCCTGCTTCAGAGTGACAGTGCCTTCGTACTTGTCCCTGCTGAACTCTATCTGCTTGATGTCACCGCTGTCGGCGAGGGCATAGATTTCGTCCAGCTCCACCTTGACCGGGCGGGAGTTGGAGGATTTGCCATCTCCATAGAAGAACATATAGCCCAGCGCCAGGAGAAGGACTATATATGTTATGGTCAACAGAGGCCGGAATGAACCGCTCTGTTTTTTCTTTTTGTTTGCCATCTTTCCTATTCGTCTTTGAATTCGCTGCGCTCTGCGTCTGCCCAAAGGTCCTCGAGCCTGTAGAATGAACGGTAAACGGTCTGGAATATGTGAACCACCACCTCGCCGTAGTCGAGTATGATCCAGAAGCCGTTCTCCTTACCCTGGCAGCGTATTACCTTTCTGCCGCACTTTTCGGCTACGCGGTCCTCGACGTTGTCGGCTATTGCGACTACGTTCGTCGTGCTGTCCGCATTGCAGACTATGAAGTGGTCGGATATGGCTGTTCCTATCTTGCGGAGGTCCAGAGCCACGACCTCCTGTGCTTTCTTTTCGAGCATTGCATCCGCAATGACTGAGATGATCTTTTCCGTCATATAATTATTTACTGCGACAAAAATTCTAACTAATCTTTGCAATTTACTAAATTTGCGCGTACAAAGTTAACAATTTTCGCTCCATTGGAAAAGAAAGCAAGAATATATTGGTCCGAACAGACGGAATCTACCAATACAGACGCCTGGGAGCTCGCTTCTGCCGACTCCGAGCACTCTGCCAACCTGTCAGTGATAGCCACCAGATGGCAGACAGCCGGTCGCGGTCAGGGCGACCACAAATGGCACGCAGCCCCCGGGGAGAACCTCACCTTCACCATCATCCTGCGCTACGACGGCCGGAAGGGCAGCTTCGCGCCCTTCCCTGCTGCGCAGCAGAAGGCTGTCAGTGACCTGACAGCCCAGGCCGTCGTGGATTACCTGGCCGGACACGGGGTCGAGGCCTGGATCAAGCAGCCAAACGATGTCTATGTGGAAGACCGCAAGATATGCGGTATGCTTATTAAGCACTGCGTACGCTCCGGCTTCCTCAAATACAGCATTCTCGGGATAGGCATCAACATAAATGAGACGGAGTTTCCTTCTGATCTGCCAAATCCGACTTCCCTGCTGCTGGAACTGAGACGCCTGGGCAAGGACGTGAACGCCAGATACGAAACCGACCGGGAACTTGACAGGTTCCTGGCCGTGTTCGAAAGCGCCTGCGCGCGTCTTTTTACTGAAGTTACTGAAGATTGACACGCATCGAGCGTATCACCTCGCCCGGGTTTTCTGCCTTGAAGACAGCACTCCCGGCCACCAGTGTGTCCGCTCCGCATTCCACTAGTTTCGCGGCATTGGCGGGGCTCACGCCCCCGTCCACCTCTATGCGGCATCTGTAGCCCTTTTCATCAATGATGGACTTGAGCTGCCTGAGTCTGTCATAGCTCTCCTCGATGAATTTCTGGCCCCCGAAGCCGGCGAACACCGTCATCAGCAGCACGAAGTCGCATTCTCCGAGGTAAGGGGCTATCTTTTCCACCGGTATGTCCGGATTGAAGGCAAGTCCCGCCTTCATCTTGTGGGAGCGTATCAGCCCGAGTATGGGTTCGGGGTCGCGCGCTGCCTCATAGTGGAAGCTGAGCATTTTGATTCCGCATTCGGCGCAGCGCTCGACATAGCGTTCAGGATGAACTATCATCAGATGCGCGTCCAGGGGCTTCTTCGCCATGCCCGCTATGGCCTCCACCACCGGGAAACCGAAGGAAATGTTGGGCACCAGAACCCCGTCCATAATGTCGAGGTGGAAGAGGTCCGCATGTCTGTTGACGATATCCACGCTCTCTTCGAGGTGGAGGAAGTCAGCAGCAAGCATAGATGGGGCTATTCTCGTTCTCATAGCTGTCAGAAGTTGGTGACCAGGTCTTCCAGATGCTTTACGAAGCGATCGAGGGAAGCCAGGTCAAGTCTCTCGCCCGGGGCGTGTACCCCCTTGAGGGTAGGACCTATGGCTATCATGTCCATATCCGGATACTGCTCGGTGAAAAGTCCGCATTCCAGACCTGCGTGGATGGCACGCACCTTCGGGCTCTTGCCGAAAAGCTTGCGGTAGGATGCGATGCAGGCGTCCCTGAGCGGGGATTCCACTGCAGGAGCCCAGCCCGGGTACTCCCCTTCGTGCTCCACATAGGCACCGGCCATCACGAAATTGGCCTCTACCTTCATTCCAGCAGCCCTTCTGGCCGCCGTGTTGCAGCTTCTCTGGCTGGATCCGAGTCTTATAACCCCATCTTCGGTCATCTTTACGGAAGCCAGGTTGGTGGAGGTCTCCACGAAGCCCGGTATCTCCTGGCTCATCGCAAGCACGCCGTGAGGGCAGGCGACTATGGAGTCCACCAGTCTGCGAGCCGTTCCGGCATCGATGGCGAAAGGATAGTCGGCGCCGTTCTCTATGGTGTAATATACCTGTATGTTCTTCTCTATATTGCCGAATTCCTCCATCACGTCGGCCTTGAAGGCGACGAGCTGGTCGGCGAGGGCGGAGAGGCGGCGCTCCGAAAGGGATATGACTGCCCAGGCTTCCCTGGCTATGGCATTGCGCTTGTTGCCGCCGTCTATGGCAAGCAGCTGGTAGGACAGAGGACGCAGCCTGTAGAGCATGCGGCCCAGAAGCACCACTGCCGATGCGCGTCCGCGGTTGATATCGTCGCCACTGTGACCGCCCATGCAGGAGTCCACGGCCACCTTTACCGCAAGTCTGCCCTTCTTGACGGAAGTCTTTGAATATCTGAACTTTGCAGTGGTATCCAGTCCGCCTGCGCAGCCTACGCATATCTCCCCTTCGTCCTCGTTGTCCAGGTTTATGAGACTGCGTCCGCTGACGAAGCCCTTCTTCAGGGCCTTCGCGCCGTCGAGACCGGTCTCCTCGGATACGGTGAACAGGGCCTCCAGCCTTCCGGTGGACTCCTTGCCGCTCACGAGGGCGAGGGCGCAGGCCATGCCTATGCCGTCATCCGCTCCGAGCGTGGTCTCGTGCGAAACCATCCAGCCGTCTTCTATGGTATATGGAACAGGGTCCTTGGAAAAATCGTGGCTGCTCCCGGCATTCTTCTCGCAAACCATATCCGAATGGCACTGGAGCACAAGGGTAGGCACGTTTTCCTTGCCCTTGCTTGCCTCTTTGATTATCAGAACGTTACCTGCCTCGTCCGTGCGGGATTCGAGGCCGTGGGAAGCTGCGAATGCATTGAGCCACGCAATAATCTGCTCCTCGTGACCTGATTCACGCGGAACTTTTGTGATTTCCTTGAAAATCTCAAGAACTATGTTACTGTCCATATATGGAAATATTACCTGGTAATTTTTAGCGGATTACCTAATTGACGCTGACAAGCATCTTTTCGATGTCGGAGACATACTGCCTGAACAGTTTGTCCGTTTCGATAAGGTCGTTGACGGTGGAGCAGGCGTGAAGCACGGTCGCGTGGTCCTTGCCGCCTATCTCGTTGCCAATGGTGGAGAGGGAGCAGTTGATTCTGTTCCTGCACAGGTACATTGCAATCTGCCTGGCCTGCACGATCTGACGCTTGCGGGTCCTGGAAAGCAGAATCTCCTTGGTGATGTTGAAGTAATCGCAGACGGACTGCATCACCTTCTCTATGGTGAGTTCGCTGCTCTCTTCGCTCACGATCTGTCCTGTCACCTCGCGGGCCAGTTCGATGGTCACCGGCTTGCGTATCAGGGTAGCCTGGGCGATGAGGCACATCAGCGTACCTTCAAGTTCACGGAAGTTCTTCTTGACGTTGGTGGCAATGTAAACCAGCACATCGTCATCTATGCGCACGCCCTCGCGGAAGCACCTTGCACGGAGCATAGCCAGTCGGGTTGCGAAATCCGGTGCCTGGAGCTCGACGGAAAGACCCCATTTGAGCCTGGAGAGCAGTCTTTCCTCGAAATTCTTCAGATCCGCAGGGGCGCGGTCGGAAGTGAAAACGAGCTGCTTGCCGTTCTGGTGGAGGTGGTTGAATATGTGGAAGAAGGCGTTCTGCACGCCCGGAGACGAGAGCTCCTGGATGTCATCCACAATGAGCACGTCCATCTTCATATAGAAAGCGAGGAAGTCGGTAAGCTTGTTCTTTACCGCAACCGCTTCCATATACTGTGTCTTCAGTCTGTGTGCGGGAATGTAAAGCACCACGAGGTCCGGACACTGCTCCTTGATGGCTATGCCTATGGCCTGGGCAAGATGCGTCTTGCCGAGACCCGGATTTCCGAAGAGAAGGAGCGGATTGAACGCCGTCTTTCCGGGATTCATCGCAATGGAACGGCCCGCAGACACCGCCAGCTTGTTGCACTCGCCTTCCACGAGGTTGCCGAAGCAATAGACGCTGTTCAGGTTAGGGTTGATGTTCACTCGGGTGATTCCCGGAATTACAAACGCACCCGGATTGGCCGAGGCCGTGTGGCGGGGCAACTGAATGGGTTTGTTTGGCGCCGGGTTAGTATGAGATGCCGGGAACTGGATGTAAGGCTGGGCAGTCACAGGTCTTACCCTGTAAACGAGCTTCGCGTCTGCACCTATCTCTCTCTTGAGCACTTTCACAAGCACGTCGAGGAAGTAGGTTTCCAGATACTCCCTGAAGAACTCGGACGGCACTTCGACAGTGATGGTGTTGTCCACCATCGCAACTGCCTTCAGCGGCTTGAACCAGGAATTGTACGCGGATGGCTCCACGATGTTCTGAAACACCTGGAGACACCTTTCCCATACCTGTATATGTCTGTCTGCCGTCATTTGATTGCTTGAGTTCCGGTTAAAATCATGCGGAGACTTTGAAGCCCCCGTTTCGTGGTTACAAAGGTGAGGAAAAAATTCTCATAAAAAATTTTATTTCCTATTGCTTTATATGAAAATTTTACTTTGCGAAAAAAGTTTTATCCGGGGAAATTTTAGAAATATAAATATTTAAATATCAATAATTTGCAAAAATTTTATAAACCTAAATTCAAGAATTTAAGCGACTTATTGAATTTGAATAATTACAAATTAGGATTTTGCGATTTTATTGGCCCACGCCCGTGCAGACTTCAGTTTTTCTGTATCTGCTCACTTTCCCGTCTTCGATTTTCACCAGATATGAGCCGGGAAATTCTTTGTTCACTTCATCAAAAATTTTTGAAAGTTTCTCAACATCCCCGGATTTTTCAACAACATAGCGGTAGTATTTTCCGTCCTGATAGACGGTGACGGGTCTCTTTTTGAAGAAGGGGTCAGCGGAAGGCAGCAGCCTCGAGGAGGTCGAGATGAGGATTCCGTATTCCCCGGCATTCTCCGCCCTTTCCGCAGCAGCTTCAGTTTTTTCCTCAGTCCCGTCCATGCCGAGATCGAGACTCCTGTCATACTGGCTTTTGAATTCGAGGAAGGCATCGAAGATGGCAGAGGCAATGGCCTTGCGCTTATCTTCCTGGCGGAGCAGTTCGAGATCGCTGTTGTTCGAGATGAAGGCCATTTCGAAGAGCACCGAAGGCATAGTCGTCTTCCAGAGCACATAGAACGGGTCCTGGTGTATGCCTCTGCACTCTGATATCGGGCCGCTTTTGGACATGTTCCCGTTGATCATTGCCGCGAAATTCAGACTCTGCTCATAATAGGCGTTCTGCATCAGGTTGAAGAAGATGAAGGATTCGGGGTCGTTGGGGTCGAAGCCCTGGTATTTTGTGCTGTAGTCCTCTTCGAGCAGTATCACCGAGTTCTCTCTCTTGCAGACATTGAAGTTGCCGGCGAAGGTGTCTCTCCCCTTTTTGGACGACTGTCCGAGTATATGGGAGGAGAACCCCCTGGCGGAGCTGACGTCTGCGGCGTTGACGTGTATTGAAAGGAAGAGGTCGGCTTTGTTGCGGTTGGCTGTCTGGGCCCTTTCGTCGAGGGTAAGGTAGATGTCTTTGCTTCTGGTATAGACCACCTTGACCTCAGGAATGCTGTCTTTTATCAGCTGACCCAGTTTCAGGGCCACGTCCAGGGCTATGTCCTTTTCCATTGTCTTGCCGTCACGGCTGATGCACCCCGGGTCCTTGCCGCCGTGCCCGGCGTCTATGACTATGGTCTTCAGTCCCAGGCCGCCTCCGTCTGTGGCGCAGTAGCCGCAAAGGGGCAGCAGTAAAGTAAGGGATATTGCCGCAAGACGCGCATTCAGGGTGGATTTTGCCATCAGGATCCTCTATTTTGTAATTTGTGGAATAAGTCGTATTTTTGTCGCTTGCAAATTTATAAAAATAATTGCGTAAAACTTGTTTCATAGCCATTCTGCTGCTGATTTTGACAGCATCGGTGACGTCCTCCGCCCAGAGCAGGAGGGAAAGCAGGCGTGCATCCGCAAGGAAGGATGCCGTCGCGGCTGTGATGGCAGGTGAGAAGGTGGAACTCCCGGACACGCTTTCAGCCGAACAGGCGGACAGCCTTGCCGCCGTCAGGGATTCGCTCCACCGTTCCGATTCCACTTTCCGCGCCGACTCCCTGGCCCTGCTGCACAAAAGTTCGCTCGACAGGCCGGCCTTCACCGCGGCGAAGGATTCCATAATCGAAGTCAACGACGGCAGACGCATATTATATTACTACGGCGACGTGTCGGTCAGCTATGGTTCTATGAAACTGTCTGCCGACTATATGGAATATGACCTGGAAAACAACACCCTATACGCGAGGGGTACGAAGGACCCGGCTACCGGGGAGGTCAAGGGACAGCCGGTGATGGAGGACGGCGGAAAGAGCTACAAGATGGAGGAGCTCCGCTACAATTTCAAGACGCGGAAGGCCAGGATCACGAATATGATTACGACGGAAGAAGAGGGCATAATCCAGGGCAAGAACATCAAGATGATGCCGGACAATTCCATCAATATGACCAAGGGACGCTATACGGTCTGCGACTGCGAGCATCCGCATTATTATCTGGCGCTTACGGCCGCAAAGGTCATCACCAAGCCGTCCCAGAAGACAGTGTTCGGCCCTGCATATCCGGTCATAGAGGACGTTCCGCTGCCTATAGGACTGCCCTTCGGTTTCATCCCGAAGCGCCCCGACAGGGCGACCGGACTGCTGATGCCTACTTTCGGCGAGGAAACTGCGCGAGGCTTCTATCTCAGGGACCTGGGTATGTATTTCGTTATCGGCGACTATTTCGACGTATCCATTACCGGAGACTTATATACCCTGGGCTCCTGGAGTGTCGATGTGAACTCCCGCTACAGGGTGAACTACAAGTGTAACGGAAGTTTCGGGCTTACCTATTCCAATGACCAGACCGGCGAGAAGGGCAGCACAGACTTCTTCCAGACAAAGAACTTCTCGCTGAAGTGGAGCCATTCTCAGGACGCGAAGGCGAGGCCGGGTACCTCTTTCTCGGCTTCGGTGAACTTCTCCAGCCCTTCGAACAGCAAGTACAATTCGCACAGCGTGAACGAGGCCCTGCAGAACCAGATTTCCTCTTCGATTTCATATTCGCGCAACTGGAACGGCAAGTTCAATCTCTCCATGAACGTGCTTCACAACCAGAACTCCAGGGACAGTTCCTACACCTTCACCCTGCCTAACGTCACCTTCTCCGTCAGCCGTTTCTATCCTTTCAAGAAGAAGAACCGCGTGGGCAAGGAGAAGTTCTATGAGAAGTTCTCCCTGGGATACAGCACCGCTTTCCAGAACAAGCTGAGTTTCAAGGTGTCCGATTTCCAGGCCGTAGTGCTCGATCCGGAGACAGGCATGCCGGTGATTGATCCTGAGACCGGCTACCGTCAGAAAGCCTTCAGCAAGGACAGTCTCTTCACCAAGCTGCCTGACAAGCTGATTTCCGGAATGAACCACAACTTCCAGATCGGCCTTCCGAGCTTCACCCTCTTCAAGTATCTGAACTTCTCCCCTAGCCTGAGCTACGGAATGAACTGGCATTTCAGCAAGGGAGAACGCCATCTGGAAGATGCGCTTGACAAGGACGGGAATCCGGTGGTCGTTACTGATGCTGATGGAAACCCGGTGAATGCAAAGACCGTGGTCACCGATCCGGGCAGGGCCTTCAACGCCTTCGGAGCCACGCATACATATTCCGGAAGCATTTCGATGAGCACGCGTCTCTACGGTCTGTTCAATTTCGGCAAGCATCACAAGGTCCAGGCCATACGTCACGTGGTGACTCCTTCGCTTTCCTTCTCCTACAGTCCTGAAAAGGGTACCCGCTTCAACGGATGGCGTACTCTCGAAGGCTACTATGATGCGGGCGGAAAGTGGCACGAGCCTTCGGACTACAATATATATAATATATCGACACACAATACCGCCTCCGCGCCGGGCAAGGGGCAGACCGGTTCGCTCAGTTTCTCGCTCGGCAACAACTTCGAGGCGAAGGTTCGCGACCTCCGGGACACCACGGGCACCGGTACGAAGAAGGTCAAGCTGCTGGACCAGCTGAACCTGAACGGAAGCTATAATTTCCTCGCCGACTCGCTGAGACTCAGCAATATAGGCATAACTGCCTCGACTACGCTCTTCAATAAGGTAAGCATAAGCGCGAACCTCAATTTCGACCCTTACGCAGTCAACGAAAGGGGCGTCAAGTACAATAAGTTCGCCGTTACGCAGCATCAGGGCCTGCTGCGCCTGACCAACGCCGGCGCCTCCCTGTCCTACTCCATATCCGGCGAGGGAAAAACGAAGAGCAACGACGGCTCCGAAGGCAATGCGAGCGGCTACAACCGCATATATTACCACCCTGTCACAGGCGAATATATACCCGGAGGCTACCTATATTATATAAATACGAACGCGCCGTGGTCGCTGAGCTTCAATTATTCGTACAGCTACCGACGGTCATATCAATATACGAACAATCAGTTGATTACCAGGCATCAGCATACGCAGACCCTGGGCTTCAACGGCAGCGTGAAGATTACGCCAGCCTTCTCGATACAGATGAGCAGCGGCCTGGACCTGATGGCGATGAAACTTACGACAACCCAGATTTCCGCAACCTACGACCTGCACTGCTTCAATATATCCGTATCCTGGGTGCCTACCGGTGCCTGGCAGTCCTGGAGTTTCCGTATCGCAGCCAATGCCGCCGCGCTTGCAGACCTGCTCCAGTACAAGAAGAGCAGCTCCTACTGGGATAATTAGTCCCCAATGTTTGGGAATAATTGACTCCCCTGTTTGCAGGACAGAATATTTTATATATCTTTGTCCTCGTTCCGATCGGAACATTCATATTTTTCTTTTTTTGAATATCTATGCATAATATTTTTGAGCTTCAGGAAATGCCCTTGGAACAGCTCCAGGCCCTCGCCAAGGAATTGGGAATCACTGCCAAGGCCATTAAGAATGCAAAAACGAACAAAGATCTTGCACTGCTCGTCCTCGATGCAGAGGCCGTCATAGGCGCAAAGACTGCTCCCCAGCAGGAAAAGGCTCCACGCCAGCGCAAACCACGCACGCCAAGGGCTGTAAAGCCGCTCCCGGAGGCAGAGAAGGCCACGGAGCCGAGCGATAAGAAGGCTGCTGAAACGTCTGAAAAAAAGGCTGCTGAAACGTCCGACAAGAAAGCCGCCGATGCTGATGCCGCAGCCGCCCCGCAGCCAAAGAAGCGCGGACGCAAACCGAAGGCACAGCAGGCCGCTGAAACTCCGGCCGATCCGGCCGCCGAAAACGCTGCCGAAAAGAAAGATATATCCGTAAAAGAGGATGTGCCTGCAAGGGAGCCGAGGAAGAGGTCCAGAAAGATGGACGAAAGCCAGGAGCTGAACGCCGAGAAGGAAATCGCTGTCAAGCTGCCTAAGATTCCGACCGTCGAGGAGCTTCGCCGTCAGCATAGACCGGGAGCCGGGAAATTCGAAGGCCGCGAGCGTCAGAACTCTCCTGCCGCGCAGCAGAACGGCGGACAGGGCCAGCAGAACGCCGCCCCGGCTCAGCAGGGAGGACAGTTTGCGCAGCAGAACGCCGGCCAGCAGCAGAACGCCGAGCCGCAGCAGCCAAAGGCACCGAAAATCGTGTTCGAAGGCACCGTGGAGGCAAGCGGAGTGCTCGAAGTTATGCCGGATGGCTACGGTTTCCTCCGTTCCGCCGACTACAACTACCTCAATTCGCCGGACGACATATATGTTTCACAGCAACAGATCAAGATAAACGCCCTCAAGACCGGCGACCTCGTGCGCGGCGAGATACGGCCTCCGAAGGAAGGCGACAAATATTTCCCTCTCGTAAAGATAAAAAGCGTCAACGGACGTACGCCTGAATATATCAGGGACCGCGTACCTTTCGACTTCCTCACTCCCCTCTTCCCGGACGAGAAGTTCAATCTGCTCGGCAACGGCCACGGAAGCGACGTTTCCTGCCGCATCGTGGATATGTTCGCACCTATAGGCAAGGGACAGCGAGGTCTGATCGTAGCGCAGCCGAAGACAGGTAAGACCATGCTGCTCAAATCGATAGCCAATGCGATAGCCGACAACCATCCAGAGGTTTACGAGATTGTGCTGCTCATCGACGAGCGCCCTGAGGAGGTCACGGATATGGCGAGGAGCGTCAAGGCGGAGGTTGTCGCATCGACCTTCGACGAGCCGGCCGACCACCACGTAAAGGTTGCGAACATGGTGCTCGAAAAGGCGCGCAGACTCGTTGAGTGCGGCCACGACGTGGTAATACTTCTCGATTCCATAACCCGTCTCGCCCGTGCCTACAACACCGTGCAGCCGGCATCCGGCAAGATACTCTCAGGCGGTGTGGACGCAAACGCTCTCCAGAAGCCGAAGCGCTTCTTCGGTGCCGCGCGAAACATCGAAGGCGGCGGTTCGCTGACCATCATCGCCACTGCCCTCACCGACACCGGCTCCAAAATGGACGACGTCATCTTCGAGGAGTTCAAGGGTACCGGAAATATGGAGCTGCAGCTCGACAGGACACTCTCGAACAGGCGCATATTCCCTGCCGTCAACGTGGTGCTCTCCGGTACCAGACGCGACGACCTGCTCTATGAAAGCGGTCAGGCCAGCAGGATCTGGATACTTCGCAAGCTGCTTGCCGAGATGAACTCGACAGAGGCAATGAACTTCATGCTCCAGCTCATGGACGAGTTCAAGACCAACGAGGATCTGCTTGACAATATGAACAAGGTAAGTCCAAAGTAATCTTCAAATTACGGAGAGAATAAATGTATTTCGACGTAAACGACACTATCTGCGCACCTGCCACCATCCCGGGGACAGGTGCTGTTTCTATTGTCAGAATCAGCGGACCGGACAGCATACGCATCGCCGACTCTCTCATTAGATGTAAAAATACAAGCCTTTCTGCGTTAGAGGCTTATAAGATGCAGTTTGCAGAAATGCTTGAAGCTGACGGGAGTATGCTCGACCAGGTTCTCGTAGCTGTTTTCCGCGCTCCGCATTCCTATACGGGCGAAGATTCGGTAGAGATATATTGCCACGCTTCCGCATATATAGTCAATCGCTGCATCCAGCTGCTTTGCGACGCCGGCGCCAGGGCCGCCGAGCCGGGAGAGTTTACGCGCCGCGCTTTTGCCAACGGTAAGATGGACCTTGCCCAGGCGGAGGCCGTTGCCGACGTTATCGCCTCTCAGAGCGCCTCCGCGCACCGTGTCGCAATGAACCAGCTGCGTGGCGGATATTCCCTCGAGCTGCGCGAAATGCGCAAGGATCTGCTGGAACTGGCTTCCCTGATGGAGCTGGAACTGGATTTCAGCGAAGAGGACGTGGTTTTTGCCGACCGCAAGAAACTCAGGGCGAGTTGCGATGCGCTTGTGGACCATATAGGAAGACTCATCGATTCTTTCAAGCTGGGCAATGCCTTGAAGGACGGTATCCCTACAGTCATCGCTGGTGCGACCAATGCCGGCAAGAGCACTCTTCTCAATGCCCTGCTCGGCGAGGACCGCGCCATAGTTTCGGACATAGCCGGCACAACCCGCGACAGCATAGAGGCAAGCTTCAATGTCGATGGTGTCCTCTTCCGCGTCATCGACACCGCCGGTTTGCGCGAGAGCAATGACAGCATTGAGAAGATCGGCATCGAACGCAGCCTTTCGATGATTGAAAAAGCAGACATTGTCCTTGCCGTTTTCGATTATTTCGGCTCACTCGACACTCTTTCTGACAGTGCGGCTCTCATCCGCAAGAAATGCGGGGATCACCAGCCTCTCATTATCCCTATTCTGAACAAGATTGACCTTCTTGAGGGTGATAACAAAAAAGTTAGCCCATTTAACACA
The DNA here is from genome assembly GCA_004554455.1 of Bacteroidales bacterium. Lineage (GTDB taxonomy): Bacteria > Bacteroidota > Bacteroidia > Bacteroidales > UBA932 > Cryptobacteroides. Next base: position 53,896 of record SFMG01000023.1, read on the forward strand.
AATGTTATAGACTTTGAGTCATACCTACTTGACGCTTTGGGAATACCAGAGAGCTCTTTTTTGAGGATTTCCGCCACTTCCGGTGAGGGCATCCCCGATCTGAAGAAAATCCTGTCAGATTTCGCCCATTCTTCCCTGAATCAGAACTCCACTCTGGTGACAAATGCCCGCCACCTCCAGGCTCTCAAGCTCGCCAATGCCGCCCTGCTCCGGGTCCGCTCCGCCCTCTACTCCCGCACCCCTGCCGACCTCTATCTGCAGGACCTTCGCGAGGCCCTTTTCCACATCGGTTCCATCACCGGCGAGATCACCACCGACGAAATCCTCGGGAATATTTTTGCGAGGTTTTGTATCGGAAAATAATTAACTGATTGATTTACAACAAGTTACAAGCAAATATTCCTAAAAGCCTAAAGGTGAGACAGTTCGTGGTCTCACCTTTA
>SFMG01000024.1 GCA_004554455.1 Bacteroidales bacterium
TTTCTCTTGGCATGGTATAAATAATTTGGATCCAACGTTTTATTTATACCGTAAATATAAGAATAATATTTCTAATTATCAATATTACATTACACTAGTTTAGCCCATCACCTTCCGCAAATCAGTGCAGTTTTTGCTTAAAGTTGCACTAAAGTCAGTGCAATTTTTTATATTTGCTGCACTAAATAATGTGCAAAAGTTATGGAGGCGTTATTACAGACATATCGAATCAAGTTGGATCTGACCCCTGTTAACTGTGTCAGGTCCTTTCATGATACCATTAATTGGAAGAACAGATTGATTGGTATCTTGGGACAGAAAGGTGTGGGAAAGTCAACTATGATACTCCAGCACATCAAGATGTACGACAAGGTAGAGGAGTCTCTGTATGTTCAGGCTGACGACTTCTATTTTGCCGGTCATAGGATTTATGATCTTGCTCTGTCATTCTTTCAGCGTGGTGGAAGGAAACTGTACATTGACGAAATACACAAATATACAGGATGGACAACGGAGATCAAGATGATTTATGATCAGTTGCCTCTTCTGCAGGTGGTTTACTCTGGCAGTTCAATTCTTGACCTCAAGAAAGGCGGTAAGGCAGATTTGAGCAGAAGGACAATCGAGTATACTATGCCGGTTCTATCTTTTAGAGAATACTTGAATATCTCCCAGGGATGGAGTCTTCAGACGTCTTCCTTCGAGGAAATTCTCGCCGGAAAGGTGGACTTTCCATACGGAGAGCATCGGCCAATCAAGTATTATCAGGAGTATCTGCATCACGGCTGTTATCCGTATTTTACTGAGGAGGATTTCTTGATCAAGTTGAAGCAGGCGCTCAATGCGACTGTCGAGGATGATATCCCAAGGTATGCGGAGATGACAGTTGCGGCAGCGGCGAAGTTGAAGAAACTTATGTATATGCTTGCCCAGTCCGTGCCTTATAAGCCGAATCATACAACCTTGGCTAGAGATCTCGGCATCGGCAGGAATCTTATGCCTGATTATATAGAGTATCTGGAGAAGTCGGGACTTTTCAATGCACTGCGCGAGAAGTCAACAGGTGATGGATTATTGCAGAAGGTCGATAAAAGGGAACAATCCGTGAGACTATGTTCCTGACATGGATGAAGCAGAAGCACTCTGTGTATTCATCAAAGATTTCGGACTTTGAGATTGGCGATATTACTTTTGAGGTCGGTGGTCGCAATAAGAAAGGAAAGCAGCTCAGGGAGACAGATAAAGGATATATCGTAAAAGATAATATAGAGTACGCCGTCGGCAAGAATATTCCTATCTGGATGTTTGGTTTTATCTATTAGCATCTAAAACTGGATTTGTGTCCAAATGTGTCCAAAAGTGAGATTAAGAAAAAGCAAATCCCCCATAGACCTATCTCTATGGGGGATTATTGTACCCAGAGCCGGGATCGAACCGGCACGCCTTGCGGCATTGGTGTTTGAGACCAACGCGTCTACCGATTCCGCCATCTGGGCATCAGGCATCCCCGGTAGAGGATGGGTGGGCAAAGGTAGGTATTTTTTCGCAAATCCTAATCAAATAATGTAGCAGAGCATCACGCAGGAGCAGATGAGCTTGAGGCCCGTGCCGCTGAGCAGACCGAGGAAGGAGCCGAAGGCACCCTTCGCGGCGGCCTTGCCGCTCTTGTGGCCCCAGATTATCTCATAGAGCAGGGCCCCGAAGAATGGGAGCACCAGCATAGCCGCGATTCCGGCCCAGAAGCCGCCGACGCTGAAGAAACAGCCGATGACAAGGCCCACCATCGCGCCCTTGCTGCCGTACTTGCTCCCGCCGGTGGCCTTGGTCAGACTCACTGGCAGCACATAATCCAGCACGGAAACGATGACCATAATGACGCCCATCACTATGAGGGCGGTGAGACTGATGTCGCCGCGGCTCATTCCCGGGCCGCCCCAGAGGAAGACCAGCAGCATTCCCAACCAGCCCACAGGAGGGCCGGGAAGGGCCGGGATGATGCTGCCCACAATAGCGAACAGACCTGCGCCTATGGCCAGAATCATGATCATGAGATGGCCCCAGTCCACACTCGCGAACCAGCTGCCTATGCTGAGCACCTCCATCATAGCTCCCTGTCTTTACGCATAGCCTCCTCGACCTCGCCCGAGGCGATTGGCAATCTGCGGCTTCCGAGTCTGCGGGCGCCGTCTGCGGTCACGAGCACGTCGTCCTCGAGGCGTATTCCTCCAAAATCGTAATAGTCCCTGAGGGCGTCAAAGTCCACCCACTGCGCCGCCTTGCCTTCCTTGCGCCAGAGCTCGATCAGGTCCGGGATGAAGTATATGCCCGGCTCGTCGGTGAGCACGTTGCCCGGAACGAGGCGGCGGGCCATACGCAGGCTGCCCAGACCCAGCTGAGAGGAGCGCTTCTGGTCGCTGTCGTAGCCCACGAGGTCCTCTCCGAGATCCTCCATGTCGTGCACATCCATACCCATATTGTGTCCAAGTCCGTGTGGCATGAAGAGGCCGGCGACCCCTTCCGCAGCCATCTCTGCCGGGTCTCCGTGCACGAGTCCCAGCTGACCGAGGCTGTCGAGCATCTGCCTGGCCACAGCCAGGTGCACGTCCCTGTAGGCTATGCCCGGACGGGTGAGGGAGAAGGCGAGTTCGTTGCAGCTGCAGACTATGTCGTAGATGTCCCTCTGCTTTGCGCTGAAGCGTCCGCCCGTTGGGTAGGTCCTGGTGAAGTCGGAGGCATAGTGTGCATTGCTCTCGACTCCGGCGTCAACCACCATAAGCTTGCCTTCTTCGATGACGCAATCGTGTGAGTGGCAATGGAATATCTCTCCGTGCTGGGTGAGTATGGTTGCGAAGCTCGTGCCCCAGCCACCGGCCAGGCCCACGCCTTCCATCGCTCCGACCACCTCCTGCTCAATGCGTCCCACGCGTATGTTCCTGCGGGCTGCGCTGTGCATGTCGTAACCCAGCTCGCAGGCGTGGTCTATTGCGGCTATTTCCTCGTCGCTCTTGACCAGTCTCAGGGCTATGACCGAGGCCGTAAGGGCCGGGGAGGCCACCGGGCTGCCTTTCTTGCCGGCGGTGAAGAGCTCTTCCGGGCTGCATCCCGCAAGACGCGAGAGCTTGACGGCGTTGTACCAGCGGGACTGGGCGAGGAAGTGGAGCGGGCGTCCGGCGGCGACGGCCTTGAGTACGTCCCTGTCGAAGTCCCCGTATGGCTTGCTGGCTGCCACTCCCACCGACGCGGCCATCGAAGCCACGCTCGGCATGGGGCCCATCCAGATTATGTCGTCAATATCCACGTCGTCTCCGTACAGGCAGGCCTCTCCGCTCTCGAGGTCGAGTATGGCGGCGAACATAGGGGCGTCGATGCCCCAGAAGTAGAGGAAACTGCTGTCCTGACGGAACTTGTAATCGTTGCCGCGGTAGTTCTGCGCGGCCTCGGCGTTTCCTATGAACAGGGCGATGCCCTTGGCTCCCTTGTCTGCCATGGAGGCGAGCAGGACCGAACGTCTGGAGACGTAACTTTCTTTCTTGAACATCTTATTTCTCATTTTCGAATTTGCGCAGATTTTCGTCGCTCTTCGGCAGGCCGTAGAGTTCGCACAGCTCGGCCGGCTCCTCGGCCAGCGGCAGCACGAACCAGAGCAGCAGGTAGAACCAGATTCCCAGGCTCCCTGCAAAGAAGAGGGCAGTGAAGATGAGCCGTATCACAAAGGGCTGCATTCCGAAAAAATGCGCTATCCCGGCGCAGACTCCGCCGAAAACCTTGTTGCGGCTGCTTCTGAACAGTCTGTGGTAAGTGTTTTCCATCTGCCTTGAAAATTTATATATATTTGCAAATATAGAAAAATAGGCACATAATTATGATACGCAAAATTCTTCTTTCGGCACTGGCCGCGCTCCTGCTGGCCGCCCCTGTCTGCTCTGCAGTCGAAATCGTTCCCGCACCCGTGAAGCTCAGCGAAAACGGGGCGCAGCTGCGCATAGGCAGCCGTCTGAGCGTATATGCCTGCGACGGACAGCTGCAGGCGCTCGTCGCCACCTGGGCGCAGACTCTCGAAAAGGGCTATGCTCCGGGCATATATGACACTCCGGAGGGCTTCAGGCGCATAGTTTCGGACCGCGTGCTGCCGCGTCCGCAGGTCGTTGGCAAGGCGGGCAAGGCCGATTTGACGCTCTCGCTGGACGGCGAACTGGCCGAGGAGGAATACCGTCTGGACATAGACAGGAAGGGCATAGAGCTGAGCGGCGGAAGCGTGAAGGGCGTATGGTGGGGCCTGCAATCCCTCACGCAGATTCTGCTGCAGGGCGAGAAACGCGGCAACGGGCTGCTCATCGCGGGCTGCAGCATAGAGGACAGGCCGCATTTCGCCTACAGGGGCGCGATGCTCGACTGCTGCCGCCATTTCTTCAGTGTGGAGGAGGTCAAGGACTGGATAGACATCCTGGCCTTCCACAAGCTCAACACCTTCCACTGGCACCTGACCGAGGACCAGGGCTGGAGAATAGAGATCAAACGCTATCCCCTGCTGACCGAAGTCGGTTCAGTGCGCAAGGAAACCAAGATAGGCCATTACTTCGACAAGGAGAAGGGCTATGACGGCCGTCCTTACGGCGGCTTCTATACCCAGGATGAGATACGCGACATAGTCGCATACGCCACTGCACGCCAGATTACCGTGATTCCGGAGATAGAAATGCCGGGCCATGCCGTGGCTGCCCTGGCCTGCTACCCTGAGCTCGGCTGCACCGGCGGCCCGTACGAGGTGCGCACCACCTGGGGAATCAGCGAGGACGTGTTCTGTCTGGGCAAGGAGAGTACCTTCGAGTTCCTGCAGAACGTGCTGGATGAGGTCTGCGAGCTTTTCCCGGGCGAGTACATCCACATAGGCGGCGACGAGGCTCCGCGTCTGTGCTGGAAGAGCTGCCCTCACTGCCAGGCGAAGATGAAGGAGCTCGGCCTGACTTCCGAGGCCCAGCTGCAGAGCTATCAGCTGCAACGCATCGAGTCCTATCTGAACGCCAAGGGACGCAAGGTGATAGGCTGGGACGAGATTCTCGAAGGCGGCGTTACACCTTCGGCAACCGTGATGTCCTGGAGAGGTCCGAAGGGCGGAATAGCCGCCGCCAAGCTGGGCAACGGCGTGGTGATGGCCCCGAACTCCCATTTCTATCTTGACTACTATCAGACCGGAGACCACGCCGCCAATGGCGAGCCGCTGGCTATCGGAGGCCACCTGCCTCTGTCGAAATGCTATTCCTTCGACCCTTACGACAAGCTGAACGAGCGGGAGAAGGCCTGCATTAAGGGCATCCAGGCCAACACCTGGTGCGAGTACATAGGCACTATGGACCACGTGCAGCACATGGACCTGCCGCGCTTTGCGGCGCTGAGCGAAGTGTCTTGGAGCGAGGTGCGCGACAGCTACGGCAATTTCGTGAACAGGGTAGCCGCCGCCCTCGTGCCTGTCTATGAATATCGCGGTTTCATCTATTCCGACTACGCCTTCCGTGGCCTGGAGTGATCCCGCAGGGCAAATAACTATCGTAATATATGTCTGAACTTCATTCCGCAAGGATTGCCGCACTGAGACGGCTGATGGCCGAGCGCAATTGGGACGCGGTCATCATAACGGGCACCGACCCGCATTGCAGCGAGTATCCGGCTGCAAGGTGGAAACAGGTCGAATGGCTGAGCGGCTTTACCGGAGAGGCCGGCGATATTGTGGTGACGGCCGATCACGCCGGGCTATGGACCGATACGCGCTATTTCATCCAGGCCCTGGAACAGTTGCAGGGCAGCGGGGTGGTGCTGCACAAGATGAAGGTGCCGGGAGCCGTGGGCATACCCGAGTGGCTGGCCGGGAAGTTCCCGGACGGGGCGGTGATTGCCGTGGACGGGCTCTGCCAGAGCTACGAAGCCGTCGGGGACCTGCCGGGCCGCGTGGTTGATGTGCCGGACCTGCCTTCCCTGTTGTGGGAGGGACGCCCCGATATCCCTTGCACGCCGGTAACCACCCTTGGCGAGGAGCAGGTCGGCGTATCGCGTGCCGACAAGTTGCGCCGCCTGCGCAAATATCTGCTGCGGAACGGCTGCGACAGCATATTCCTGAGCTCCCTGGACGAGATTGCCTGGCTGCTTAACGTGCGCGCCTCCGACATCGAATACAATCCTTACGTGATATCCTTCCTGGCCGTCAGCCAGGACTCGGTGGACTGGTTTGTGAGAAAGGATATACCCGGCCTGCAGGAGGACAGCGACACTGTGGACAGCTTCGAGGACATAGCCGCCGACGACGTGCAGATACGCGGCTACAGCGAGTGGCAGGAGCTGCTCGCGTCCCGCTACACGGAAGGGGAGCGCATATTCCTGGACCCTTCCACGCTCAACTGGAGCGTCGGCCGCTGCATAGCGGACATATACGGAGAGGACGGGCTGCAGTTCGGCGAGTCGCCTGTGAAGTTGTGGAAGGCGGTGAAGAACGACGTGGAGATCGCCTCACTGCGGGAGGCCTGCTTCGAGGACGGAGTGGCTATGGAGAAGTTCCTCTTCTGGCTCGAAAGGGAGGTGTCCTGCCGTTGCGTGACGGAGTGGGAGGCCTCGGAGCGCCTTTCTTCGCTGAGGGCGGAGATTCCGGGCTACCGGGGCGACAGTTTCGGGAATATATCCGCCTGCGGAGCCAATGCCGCCCTGCCCCACTATCTGACTCCGCGCGTGGGTTCGGCCGAGCTGCCCCGCAGGGGCCTCTATCTGGTGGATTCGGGCGGACAGTATATCTTCGGCACTACGGACATCACCCGCACCGTGCCGCTTGGACCTTGTTCCCGTCTGGAGATGGAGGACTATACCCTGGTGCTCAAGGGTATGATAGGCCTGGCTATGGCCGTGTTCCCGGAGGGGACTGCCGGCTGCCAGATCGACGCCGCCGCCCGTATGCCCCTGTGGCGTACGCTGCGCAATTTCGGGCACGGCACCGGTCACGGAATAGGCTTCTACCTCGGTGTGCACGAAGGGCCGCAGGACATACGCCAGAACTTCAACCGCCAGCCGCTGCTGCCGGGAATGGTGCTTTCCGACGAGCCGGGCCTGTACCGCGAAGGCCTGCACGGCATACGGCACGAGAATATGATACTCTGCCGCCGCGAGGGTGAGAGCGAATTCGGCTCCTTCCTGAGCTTCGAGACGCTTACGCTCTGCCATATCGATACAGCTCCGCTGCTGCGCGAGCTGCTTTCGGACGAAGAGGCCGGCTGGCTGAACGCATATAACGAAAAAGTATATACAACCCTCGGACCTGCCCTCAATGCCGAGCAGAGGGAGTGGCTGAGAAAAAAGACCTTGGCTATATGAAAATGACTGCAAAAATGCTGGCTGCGGCCGCTGCGCTGGGAGCCTGTTCCTGTAACGGAGGAGAGAAGAAACCGAATGTGGTGTTCCTGCTTTTCGATGACCTGGGCTACGGCGACCTCGGCTGCTACGGTCAGCAGATGATCGAAACGCCGAACATCGACGCGCTCGCCTCGCAAGGCCTGCTTTTTACGGATATGTACAGCGCCGCGCCTCTGTCGGCCCCGTCACGCTGCTGTCTTCTCACCGGCAAGCACATGGGACACAGTCAGATACGCAATAACGAGGAACGCTATGTGCCTTTGGATGACAAGGGCTGGAACGGAGTGTTCCTGCACCCTGACGCGCAGGGCCAGTATCCGCTGGCTGAGGGCACCCAGACCCTTGGAACCATGCTGCAGCAGGCGGGTTACAGGACCGCGATGGTGGGCAAGTGGGGATTGGGTTTCCCTGAGAGCGGCTCCGTGCCCAACACGATGGGCTTCGACTATTTCTACGGCTTCAACTGCCAGGCCCTGGCCCATTCCTATTACCCTACCGAGCTCTGGGAGAACGGGGAGAGGGTGAGCATAGACAATCCGCTGGTGGTGCAGGGCTGCAAGCTGCCGGAGGTGGTGGACCCGCTGGATCCGGCAAGCTACGAGTGCTACGGGGGCAGGGAGTACAGCTGCGACCTTATGTACGAGAAGATTGAGAAGTTCGTGACTGAGAACGCTTCCGGACCTTTCTTCGTGATGTGGACGACGACGGTGCCGCACAGTGCCGTGCAGGCCCCTGCCGAAGAGGTCCAGTACTATGTGGACAAGCTGGGCGACGAGGAACCGTGCACTGACCCGGGCGCATATCTGCCTAACCGCTATCCTCACGCCAGCTACGCCGCAATGGTGACTCACATAGACCGTCAGGTGGGACAGCTCGTGGAGAAACTCAAGGAACTGGGAGTGTGGGAGAACACCATATTCATCGTCAGTTCGGACAACGGACCCGCACACAACGGCAACTCGCCTATGGAGTATTTCAACAGCGGCGGTCCATTCCGCTGCTCTGCCGGCTGGGGCAAGGCCTCCTTGCGCGAGGGCGGCATCAGGATGCCGTTCATCGTGTGCCGTGGCGGAAAGGTGCAGGGACGCAGCGTCAGCCGCATTTCGTCTTTCGCGGACATAATGCCTACGCTTGCCGAACTGGCAGGGGTTGAGGCCCCGGAGAATGACGGCATCTCCATCGCGCCGACCATTATGGACAGGCCTCGCAGGCAGCGGGACCACGAGGCTCTCTACTGGGAATTCCCTGGCGGAAAGGGCTGGGTGGCCGTGCGTATGGGTGACTGGAAGGGTCTGCTCCGCAATGTGAAGAAGGGCAATGCGGAAATGGAGCTTTACAACCTGGCCGAAGACCCGCAGGAGACTACGGACCTGGCGGCGGAGCACCCTGAGATAATCTCGGAAATGTGGAGGGTGATACGCTCAAGCCACGAGGCGGCGAACCCCGAGGTGAAGAAATTCAATATGGAGATTCCGGATCCGGAACTCTGATTCCTACTTGTGTACCAGCGTGCCGACTTTCTCGCCTCTGAGCAGGCGGGTGAGGTTGCCGCTGCAGTTCATGTCGAAGACTATTATAGGCATATTGCCTTCGGAGCAGAGGGCAAAGGCGGTCTGGTCCATCACCTTGAGGTGGTCCGAAAGCGCCTTGTCGAAACTCAGCTCATCGTATTTCACTGCGTTCGGGTCCTTTTCCGGGTCGGCGGTATAGACTCCGTCCACGCGGGTTCCCTTGAGCAGGGCGTCGGCCTTGATCTCGAGTGCGCGCAGGGCCGCTCCGGAGTCGGTGGTGAAGAATGGGTTGCCGGTGCCGCCCGCAATCAGGGCCACTCCGCCGTTTTCCATCACCCTCACCGCGTCATCGCGCATGTAGTAGCGTGCGATCGGCTGCATAGGTGTGGCGGTGAAGACTTCCGCCTCCACGCCCTGCGAGCGTATGGCCATTGCCAGGCCGAGGGAGTTGATGACCGTGGCGAGCATTCCCATCTTGTCGCCGTTGACGCGGTCGAAACCCTTTCCAACGCCCTGAAGCCCACGGAAGATGTTGCCTCCTCCTATGACTATCCCGACCTGCAGGCCCGCCTTTACGGCATCCGCAATCTCGACGGCATAGCGTTCGAGCCATTTTTCATCGATTCCTTTTCCGGCAGGGCCGCCGAGGCTCTCGCCGCTCAATTTAAGAAGAACTCTCTTGTACATTGTATTCCGGTGTTTGACTGAGCCGTCGGATTTTGCCGGCCCGTTATCCGGAGACAAAAGTAGCGAATAATCTCCGATGTTACACATTTTTGTAGGCCTTATGGCTGTTCTTAACAAAAAAGAAACTATCTTTGCGAGGCATATAGTGGAAATTAGAACAAGAAAACATAAACAATGGCAACAATTTTCAAATCTTCCATCGGCAAGAAACTCATTCAGAGTATCTCCGGTCTCTTCCTGATTCTTTTCCTTCTTCTCCATGCGACCATCAACTTCTTCTCTGTAATCGACAGCTTCACCGGCAAGTTCGGCGTCGTGGCTTTCGATGAGAAGCTTTTCTCCGCTGGAGACGGCCTGTTCAAGCTTGGATGTGATTTCATGTCGACTCCGTTCATATCCATAATGGTTCCTATCCTTGCCCTGGGCTTCATCATCCACATTCTCTGGGCCCTTTGGCTTACTGCAGGCAACCTCAAGGCCCGCGGCGGCTACAATCGCTACGAAGTGGCTTCCAAGGCCAAGGCCGATTCCTGGGCTTCCAAGAATATGCTTGTGCTCGGTATCATCATCATAGGCATCATCGCTTTCCATCTCACCCACTTCTGGGCAAAGATGCAGCTCCCTGAGATGTTCGGCGTCGGCAACTATGAGGACGACCCTTATCTCCTCCTCACCCTCACTTTCAAGCACTGGTGGATGGTAGTGCTCTATGTTGTCTGGTTCGCAGCCGTATGGTTCCACGTAAATCACGGCTTCTGGAGCGCACTCCAGACCCTGGGACTGAACAACTCGATCTGGTTCAAGAGGCTCAAATTCCTCTCCGTCCTCCTTTCTAGCGTTATATTCCTGATGTTCACTTCAGTGGCAATCAATGCCTTCCTGCAGGCAAACTGCTGGATTTAAGCCACTGGCCGCATAATATCCTAAAGCTAACAAAATGGCAGACGCAAAAGCTATACTTGACGCCGTGAAGGTCAAGATGACCGACGCCGTGCGTTTCCTTGAGGAAGACCTCAAGACCTACCGTGCCGGCAAGGCCAACATTCTGGTTTTCAATCCGGTCATGGTCAACTACTACGGTTCGATGGTTCCTATCGCCAATGTGGCTTCCATCACCACTCCGGATGCCAAGACCATTGCTATCCAGCCTTGGGAGAAGAAGATGATCCCTGTCATCGAGAAGGCTATTCTCGACGCCAACATCGGTTTCACCCCTCAGAACAACGGTGAGGTTATACGCTGCACCGTTCCGCCTCTCACCGAGGAGCGCCGCAAGGAGCTCGTGAAGAAGGCAAAGGCTTCGGGCGAAAACTCCAAGGTCGTGGTGCGCAATGCCCGCCGCGACGGCATCGAGCAGCTCAAGAAGGCAGTCAAGGAAGGCCTTCCTGAGGACGTGCAGAAGGATCACGAGACTCTCATCCAGAAGGAGACCGACTCCTTTATCAAGAAAATCGACGAGCTCGTTTCCAACAAGGAAAAAGAGATCCTCGCCGTATAGGGAGCCTTCAGGACAAACGGACATAAAAATCGGGGCTGTCCTCAGGGGCAGCCCTTTTCAATCCCCCAAAATATGGCAAAGATACTGGATACGGTCCCCGTATGGGACTGGGGGTTCTTCACCGAGCCCAAACCTTGTGTGATAGCGGGCCCTTGCAGCGCGGAAAGCGAAGAGCAGCTGATGAGGACCGCGGCAGGTCTCAAAGAGCAGGGAATACACATGTTCCGTGCAGGAATATGGAAGCCTCGCACCCATCCCGGCTGTTTCGAGGGCGTGGGCGTCCCCGGACTGAAGTGGATGCAGAAGGTAAAGCAGGAACTCGGGATGAAGATCTGTACCGAGGTTGCCAGTGAAAAGCATGTCTATGAGTGCCTTAAATACGGAGTGGACCTGGTTTGGATAGGAGCCCGTACCACCGGCAATCCCTTCCTTGTGCAGGAGATAGCGGATGCCCTCAGGGACACCGACATACCTGTGCTCGTGAAGAATCCTATGAATCCGGACTTGGACCTGTGGATAGGTGCACTGGAGCGCCTGAACAGCGCCGGAGTACGCAAGCTGGGTGCCATTCACCGCGGTTTCTCCTCCTATGAGAAGACCCGTTACCGCAATGTTCCCCAGTGGCAGGTTGCTGTGGAGCTCCGCAGCCGCTATCCTGAACTCTCCATTTTCGTCGATCCGTCCCACATGGGCGGCAAGAGGGAGTATCTGGCCGAGATTTCCCAGAAGTCCCTCGACCTGGGCTTCGAGGGCCTGATGGTCGAGTCCCACTGTGACCCTTCCTGCGCCCTGAGCGATGCCGGACAGCAGCTGGTTCCGGACGACCTGGGCAAGCTCCTGGCCTCTCTCGTGGTCAGGACCCCGGACATCGCCGATGCAGCCCGCGAGACCATTGAGCAGCTCAGGGCCCAGATCGATGTTATCGACGAGAACCTCCTCTATGCCCTCGGCTCCAGGATGAAGATCAGCCGGCAGATAGGCCAGTACAAGAAGGACAACAACATAGCCATAGTCCAGGCCAACCGCTGGGACTCCCTGCTTGCCGCTGTGGTGGAGAAGGGAAGCAGCTACGGGCTGGACGAGCAGTTCGTAAGGAATCTCTTCAATCTCATTCACGATGCCTCTGTGCAGACTCAGAACGAATTATGAGAAATAAAGTATCTATATGCGCCTGCCTTTGTGCGGCGCTTATTTTTTATCCGGCCTTTGCCCTTGCGCAGTCCCGTGCCGGCAATTCCGGGAACCGCATTGAGAATTCCTTCCCTGAGGAGGAACTCTTTTCGCTGGGATCCTATTACTATCCCGAGCAGTGGGATGAGTCCCAGTGGGAGAGGGACCTTAAGAAAATGGCCTCGATGGGCATAGCTTTCACCCATTTCGCCGAGTTTGCCTGGGCCGCGCTTGAGCCGGAGGAGGGTCGCTATGACTTCCGCTGGCTGGACAAGGCCGTCGCCCTGGCCGACAGCTACGGGCTCAAGGTGATTCTGTGCACCCCGTCGCCCTGCCCTCCCGTGTGGCTGAGTGAAAAGCATCCGGAGATTCTCATACGCAGGGACAACGGCGTGGGGATACGCCACAGCCGCCGTCAGCACGCCTCCTGGAGTTCCGCCTGCTACAGGGAATACGTGGGGAAGATAGTCACTGCCCTGGCCGAGCGCTATGGGGACAACCCTGCGGTGATCGGTTGGCAGATAGACAATGAGCCCGGCCATTACGGGGTGGTGGACTACAGCGAGAACGCCCAGGCCGCCTTCCGTCTTTTCCTCAAGGAGAAATACGGCAGCATAGAGGCCCTCAACAAAAGCTGGGGCTGCGCTTTCTGGAGCGAGACCTATCAGAACTTCGACCAGATCCGTATGCCTAACCAGCAGGAGGTTCCGGAGAAGCCCAATCCTCACGCGATGCTGGACATGTACCGCTTCAATGCGTCGGAGCTGGCTTCCTTCGTGAATTTCCAGGCCGACGTGCTCCGCAGCCATATCTCTGACAGACAGTGGATTACTACCAATCTCATCCCGGTTTCCAGTGCAGTTGACCCCTTCCTTGCGGATCATCTGGATTTCACCACCTACACCCGCTATCTCGTCACGGGCCACCGCGACGGAGTGGGGGAGCAGGGCTTCCGCCTGGGCGATCCCGAATACCTGGGCTTCAGCAATGACCAGTTCCGCAATTTCCCGGGCGGGACTTATGGTGTGATGGAACTCCAGCCGGGTCAGGTGAACTGGGGCACCTTCAATCCCCAGCCTATGCCGGGCGCCGTGAGGATGTGGGTATGGCACGTCTTTGCGGGCGGAGGCCGCTTCGTCTGCAACTACCGCTTCCGCCAGCCGCTCAGGGGCAGCGAGCAGTATCATTACGGTATGCTTATGCCGGACGGCCTCACCCTCTCTCCGGGAGGTGAGGAATATATGCAGGTGGCGAAGGAAATGAAAGAGCTGCGCAAGTCCCTGGACCGCGATGCTGCGGAGCCTGCCGAAAGGGCTGCACGCCGCACGGGACTGATGTACGAGATGTCCAATCACTGGGAAATGGAGAACCAGAAGCAGACGCCTCAGTGGAAGACACTCGCGCACGCCCAGAAATATCACAATATACTCAAGAAGATGTCCTGCCCTGTGGACGTGATAGGCGAGAATGCCGATTTCTCCCGCTTCCCATTCCTGCTCGCCCCGGCCTACCAGCTGCTGGACAGCGCCCTGGTGGACAGGTGGACCGAATATGTGCGCGGGGGCGGCCACCTCGTGCTGAGCTGCCGCAGTGGTCAGAAGGACAGGAACGGCGCTCTGTGGCAGGAACTTCCGTCTGCACCTATATATGAGCTATGCGGAATAAAGGGGCTCTTCTATGACCTGCTGCCGCAGAATTACTACGGCACCATAACCCTGGACGGCAAGGAATATAAATGGAACAACTGGGCCGACGTGCTCACTCCGTGCAGGGGAACCGAGGTGTGGGCGTCATATTCGGACCAGTTCTATGCCGGCAAGGCGGCCGTTACCCACCGCCGCCTGGGCAAGGGCAGCGTGACCTTCGTGGCTGCCGACAGCGATGACGGCGCCCTCGAGGAGGCCGTGCTGCGCAGACTTTATGCGGAGGCCGGCGTTGAGGTCGAAAACTTGCCTTACGGTGTCATAAAGGAGTGGCGCGACGGCTTTTACATAGCCCTGAACTACTCGTCGCAGACTCAGTCTCTGGATATACCTTCGGATGCCGAAGTCCTGCTCGGCGGAGCCGAAATCGCGCCGGCCGGCGTTACTGTCTGGAAGCGCTGATCTTTGAGGCGGCGCTCTCCAGTCTGGCTTTAAGGGAGGCCACGAAGCGTTCCTGCTCTCCTTCGCCGACGAAGACCATCTCTATGGGTGCCCGGAACAGTCTCGACCTGAGGGTTTCGGGCACCTGTTTTACGTCCCTTATCCTCTGGCTGTCCTTCTCGGTCGTGGCCACCACGGCTGTAGGATAGGCCTGTGCTGCGCTGCAGATGTCGCGTATGTCGCTGCGGGTGAAGCTGTGGTGGTCCGGGTATTTGAGATGGCTGAGCACCTTGTAGTCCCCGCTGAGCCATTGCAGCAGCGGCCTGTCGTCCGCGATTCCGCTGAAAAGCACCAGCCGCTTGGAGTAGAGGTAGCGCGGCTCTCCTTCCGGCCAGACCGGCTCCATCCTGCAGTAGGCGGTCTCGGTGAAGTAGAGCTCCTGCTCCTCCCTCATCCCGAGCTCCTTTCTCCACCTTTCCTTTTCCGCCTCCTCTATGAAGGAAGGGCTCTTGGTGACTATCACGATGTCCGCGCTCTTGACCCTGGACGGAAGGTCCCTCAGCTCGCCTATGGGCAGCAGGTGGTCCCTGAAGACCGGCCTGTTCCAGTCTATCAGCATTATGGATACGTCCGGGGAGAGTCTCCTGTACTGCAGCGCATCGTCGAGCACTATCAGCTCCGCCGGCTCCATTTCCCTGTTCCTGCATTTGCGGGAGCGTCTGTCCCCGCCTATCTTCTCCGGGTGGCAGAGCAGCGCCGCCCCGTGCATCCTGTTCTTGTCCACAGCCACGGTCACATTGGGGAACTTGCGCTTGATCTGCAGCGGCTCGTCGCCGAAGTCCTTTGCGCTGCCGTCCACGGTAACCTGCTGGAAACCACGGCTTTTCCTCTTATATCCCCTGGAGAGCACAGCCAGTGACGCGGCCCTGAAGCCCAGCTGTTCCGTCAGCAGCCGCAGCAGCAGCTCCGTATGCGGTGTCTTTCCCGTCCCGCCTACGGTCACGTTGCCGATCGCAATGGTCGGCACCTCGGCCCTGATGCTCTTTCGCAGCCCCTTGTCGTAGAAGGCGTGCCTTATTTTCAGCGCGGCCCAGTAGGGAGCCAGCAGCACTTTGTCTATCGCGTTCATTTACTTTATATATAAATATATGCGTTACAGTCCGTATATGCCTTCCGCCGCCGGGCTTTCGTCGCCCCAGCGCGAGGCAATGAAGTCCAGGGTGGCGTGCAGTTCGGCCGGGTCGTTCAGCGTGACCAGTTTCAGCCTCGTCTCCTTGAAGTCGGGCAGCCCCTTGAAGTAGCAGCTCAGGTGGCGGCGCATCTCCAGCACTCCCACCCTTTCGCCTTTCAGGGCTATGGAGCGGTCCAGGTGCCTCGAAGCCAGTTCCACCCTCTCGCGTACGCTCATCTGCGGCAACTCCTCGCCTGTGTCCAGATAGTGCCGTATCTCCCGGAATATCCACGGATGGCCGAAGGTCGCGCGGCCTATCATTATGCCGTCCACGCCGTAGCGGCTGAAGGCCTCGGCTGCCTTGCGGGGGCTGTTTATGTCGCCGTTGCCTATTATGGGTATATGCATTCTCGGGTTTTCCTTAATGCGGCCTATGAGCGTCCAGTCCGCCTCGCCGCTGTACATCTGGGCGCGGGTGCGACCGTGTACCGTCAGGGCCTGTATGCCCACGTCCTGCAGCCGCTCCGCCAGTTCGACTATTATCTTCGAATCGTCGTCCCAGCCCAGGCGCGTCTTGACCGTCACCGGCTTGTCCACCGCCTCGACGACGGCCTTGGTGATGGCGACCATCTTGTCCGGCTCCTTCATCATTCCGGAACCGGCGCCCCTGCCGGCTATCTTGCGCACCGGGCAGCCGAAATTTATGTCTATGAGGTCGGCGCCGTGCCCGCCCACTATCTCCTGCGCCCTGTCGGCCAGGCGTGCGGACTCGACCATCGCGTCGGGCAGATTGCCGTAAATCTGTATGCCTATCGGGGCCTCTTCCTCCAGCGTGAGGAACTTCTCGAAGGACTTGCGGGCATCGTGAACCAGCCCGTCGGAGGAGACGAACTCCGTATATACCATGGCGGCTCCGAATTCCTTGCATGTCCAGCGGAAGGACGCGTCAGTAACGTCCTCCATCGGGGCCAGCAGCAGGGGCTTCTCTCCAAGCTCTATATTTCCTATCTTCATAAGCGCATGCAAAGGTAGGGAATGAAAAGTTTTTGTCAAAACAAAAATAATTCTTACCTTTGCACCCCCTGTGGAAAATGGGGAACGCAACAAATTTAGTATTAACCAATTAAAGATCAAGACAGTGGAAACACAAAGCTACAAGACAGTCTATGCAAATCCCAAGACTGTGACTAAAGGCTGGGTTGTCATTGACGCTACGGACGTAGTGCTTGGTCGTCTTGCCTCAAGGGTGGCCCTTATCCTCCGCGGAAAGGACAAGCCTTACTTCACTCCTAACCAGGATTGTGGCGACAACGTCATCATCCTCAATGCGGACAAGGTGAAGCTCACCGGCAAGAAGATGACCGACAGGGTCTATGTACGTTACACCGGTTATCCGGGCGGACAGAGATTCTCTACTCCGAAGGAGATTCTGGCAAAGAAGCCTACCGAACTTGTGAGGATGTCCGTAAGGGGCATGCTTCCTAAGACCCGTCTTGGTGAGAAGCTCATCAAAAACCTGTACCTCTATCAGGGCAGCGAGCATCCGCACCAGGCGCAGAACCCTAAAGTTGTTAAGTTAAACGAAATTTAAGCAGACGATGAAAGTAGTAAACGCCCTTGGAAGACGTAAATCAGCAGTCGCCCGTGTTTATCTCGTAGCCGGTAAGGGTAACATCACGATCAACGGCCGCACTCTTGAGGATTACTTCAAGGAGGATGCACTCCGTTACATTGTGAACCAGCCGTTTGCAGTAACCGCTACGGAAGGACAGTTCGACGTGAAGGTCAATCTCGACGGCGGTGGAATCAAAGGTCAGGCAGAGGCACTGAGACTCGGCATCAGCCGCGCTCTCTGTGAGGTCGATAAGGAAGCTTATCGCTCTACCCTGAAGGCCGAGGGATTCCTTACCCGCGACGCACGCGAGGTCGAGAGGAAGAAACCGGGCCGTCCTGGAGCACGCAGGCGCTTCCAGTTCAGTAAACGTTAGTATTTACCTGATTTACAATTTGCACATTGCGGTTTTCAAACCCTCCTGCGGAAGGTTGCCGCACTGCGGAAAAGACAGGAGACTGACAGAAACGCTACTCCTGGCTTGACGAAAAGAGTAAAACAAAAAATTAAAGTCATTAGAAATGGCAAGGACAAATTTCCAAGAACTGCTTGATGCAGGTGCACACTTCGGACATCTCGCCCGCAAGTGGAACCCTAAGATGGCCCCATATATCTTCGATCAGAAGAACGGGATCCACATCATCGACCTGCATAAGAGTATAGTAAAGATCGACGAAGCAGCCAATGTGATGAAGCAGCTGGCTCGTTCGGGACGCAAGATCCTCTTCGTCGCAACTAAGAAACAGGCAAAGGAGATTGTGGCTGAGAAAGCAGCTTCAGTCAACATGCCTTATGTGACAGAGCGCTGGGCAGGCGGTATGCTTACCAACTTCCCTACCATACGCAAGGCTGTCAAGAAAATGAACACCATCGACAAGATGATTGAAGATGGTACTTTCGACACTCTGGCAAAGCGTGAGCGTCTTCAGATCACCCGCCAGAGGGCAAAACTGGAGAAGAACCTCGGTTCCATCAAGGACCTGAGCCGTCTTCCTTCAGCCCTTTTCGTAGTGGACGTACAGAAAGAGGCCAATGCCGTAAAGGAAGCAAACCGCCTCAACATTCCGGTTATCGCTATGGTTGATACTTGTTGCGATCCTACTCCGATTGATTATGTGATTCCGGCAAATGATGATGCCGCAAAGTCTATCGCCTACATCCTTGATAAGCTTTGCGAGGCAGTCAACGAGGGATTGAACGAAAGGAAGCTCGAGAAAGACAAAGAAACTCCAGAGGCTGGTGAAGAAAAGGCAGCAGTTGCAGGCGGCAAGAAGATCCGTCCTCGCAAGGGCGCCAAGGCCGAGGCAGAGGCAGAGACCGAGGAGTAATCACGAACCATCAAAACAGAAGAAAAATGGAAATCAAAGCAGCTGACGTAATGAAGTTGCGTCAAATGACCGGTGCGGGCATGATGGACTGCAAGAAGGCTCTCGTAGAGGCTGAAGGCGACTACAAGCGCGCACAGGAGATCATCCGTGAGAAAGGCAAGCTCGTGGCAGCCAAGCGTGCTGACCGCAACACCACCGAAGGTGCTGTACGTGCAGACGTGACCGGCAACAAGGCCGTAATGGTATGCCTTGGTTGCGAGACTGACTTCGTGTCCAAGAACGCTGAGTTCCAGGCTCTCGCTGACGAGGTTCTCGGTGCTGCAAAGGCAGCTTATCCTGCTGACGCAGAGGCCCTCAAGGCTTGCAAGATCTCTGACGGCAGAACCGTCGAGGAGGCCATCACCCAGCAGACCGGCAAGACCGGTGAGAAGCATGAGCTCGTAGGCTATGCCCTCATCGACGCTCCTTATGTATGCGCTTACGTTCACGCCCTCAACGGCAAGCTCGGCGCAATCGTGGGCTTCAACAAGGAAGTTCCTGCAGAGCTCGCAAAGGGTGTTGCAATGCAGGTCGCTTCAATGAATCCGGTGTCCATCTCCGCCGCCGACTGCCCTGCAGAGGTTGTCGAGAGGGAGCGTCAGGTGGCCATTGAGAAGACCAAGGAGGAGCAGGTGCAGAAGGCTGTCGATAACGCCCTCAAGAAGGCTGGCATCAACCCTGCACACGTTGACAGCGAGGACCACATCGAGTCCAACACTGCCAAGGGCTGGCTCACTCCAGAGCAGGCTGAACAGGCTCGCGAGATCAAGAAGACCGTCGCTGAGCAGAAGGCCGCAAACCTTCCTGCACAGATGATCGAGAGCATCGCCAACGGCCGTGTTCAGAAGTTCTTCAAGGAGAATACCCTCGAGGAGCAGGCTTACCAGATGGGCGACGGCAAGGAGTCTGTAAAGGACGCCATCGCCGCTGTTGACAAAGAAGCCAAGGTTGTCGCATTCAAGAGATTCTCTCTTTCCGAATAACGACACTCTCTTCACAGATAGAAACGGTCGGAGAAATCCGGCCGTTTTTTTATTTATCTTTGCATCCCACGAAAAACGGGATCCGGAATATGGCCAACCCCCTGAAACAACTTGTCAAGGACACGGCTCTCTATGGGCTCAGCAGCATAGTGGGCAGGTTTCTGAATTACCTGCTCGTACCTCTTTACACCTACAGGATTGCGGCGGAGAGCGGCGGCTACGGCATAGTCACCAATCTCTACGGCTACACGGCCCTGCTGCTCGCCCTGCTTACCTTCGGTATGGAGACGACTTTGTTCCGCTTCTCCAACAAGGAGGGTGAGAATCCCGACAAGGTTTACGGGACCACCCTTCGCATGGTCGGAGGCGTCGCCCTGCTTTTCCTTGTGACGGTGCTCTGCGCCCTGAAGCCGATATCTGGGCTCATGGGTTATGCCGCCCATCCCGAGTATATAGCCTGCATGGCTGCGGTGGTGGCGATGGATGCCTTCCAGGCCATAATGTTCTCCCGCCTGCGTCAGCAGAACAAGGCGGTGAAGTTTGTGCTGCTCAAGTTCGCATTCATTATTCCGAACATACTGCTGAACCTTTTCATCTTCCTCGGAATGCCCCTGCTCTTCGGCCGCTTCCCGGCCCTGGAGTCCCTCTACGTCCATCTCGACTCGGGTGTGGGATTCATATTCTTTACCAACCTCCTCTGTACGGCTCTGGTTTTCGCAGGCTTTTCAAGGGAACTGCGCGGCCTGGGCTACGGCTTCGACAGGGCTCTTGCCCGCCGTATGCTCTCCTATACCTGGCCACTGCTCATACTGAGTCTGGTTGGCATACTCAATCAGGTCGCCGACAAGATTCTCTTTCCTTATCTGCTTCCCGGCGAGGAAGGGCGTGTCCAGCTGGGCATATACGGGGCCTGCGTGAAGATAGCTATGCTTATGGCCATTCTGACCCAGGCCTTCCGCTACGCATACGAACCTCTGGTCTTCAACGGCAGCCGTGACCGCAACAACCCGCAGACGCTTGCGGACGGAATGAAATACTATCTGATTTTCACCCTGCTGGCCTATCTCGCGGTAATGTTCTATATGCCTCTGCTGAAGCATCTGATTCAGCCCGCCTACTGGGCAGGGCTAAAGGTGGTCCCTGTCGTTATGGCCGCTGAGATTTTCATGGGGGTTTATTTCAATCTTTCTTTCTGGTACAAGCTGACCGACAGGACACTCTGGGGCGCGGTGATGAGCGCCATCGGTGCGGCTGTAATGATTCTTGTGAACGTTTTCGGGGTTCGGGCTCTTGCGGACAGCGATTCCGCCTATATGGCCTGCGCCTGGGGCGGCTTCGCCGGTTATGGCGTGGCGATGATTATGAGCTGGATTCTCGGTCAGCATTACTACCCGGTGAAATATGACTGGAAGGCCCTCGGCGGCTACACCCTCCTCGCTGCCGCCCTGCTTGCCGTATCCTTCCTCCTCCAGCGCCTTTTCAGCTCCGATTGGCTGCTGATGGCTCTGGACACCATCCTCCTTCTGGTCTTCTGCGCTGCCGTCTTCCTTGACCTGCGTCGCGGATTTAAAAGAAACTGAACAATATATGTATATATGAAAAAGACAATCTTGATGATCGTTGCGGCGGTGACGTTTGCCGCATGCGGAAACAATCGTGGCGGGCAGCAGCCCTCCGACAGCGAAAAGCAAATCGAAGTGGCGGCCGGGGACAGTCTGGCGGTCGCTGACACTCTGGACGCAGATGCCTGGGAGAACCTGCCGGAGGAGCCGGTCCTGGATATGAAAACCAGTCTGGGGACCATTACGCTGAAGCTCTATTCGAAGACCCCGAAGCACAGGGATAATTTTGTGAAACTTGCCAGAGAGCATTATTACGACAGCCTGCTTTTCCACAGGGTTATCCCGGGCTTTATGATTCAGGGCGGAGATCCGGATTCCCGCCACCCGGAAGAGGGCCGTCATTATGGTTCCGGCGGACCGGGCTACACCATCCCGGCTGAGTTCGTGAAGGAATATTATCACAAGAAGGGCGCATTGGCCGCTGCGAGAATGGGCGATGTGGCCAATCCTTACAGGGAGTCGAGCGGTTCCCAGTTCTATCTTGTTCAGGATGAGCAGGCCTGCCTCCATTTGGACGACCAGTACACCGTCTTCGGCGAGACCGTGCAGGGCCTCGATGTCATAGACAGGATAGCAGCGGTCGAGACCGATCCTTACGACCGTCCGCTGAAGGATGTGTTCATTCTTTCAATCGTTCCTCACAATGACTGAGAAGCCCTTCCTCTTCATCGATGCGGATGATACCCTTTGGGAAAACGAACGCTATTTCCGCGATGCAGAGGCGCGCTTTGCCGCTCTGCTGTCCCCGCATTCGCCTCTTGCCGAGGTGCAGAGACTGCTTTGGGACAAGCAGGAGGAGAACATTCCTCTCTTCGGCTACGGGTCCAAAACCTATATGATCGGTATGACGGACGCTGCCATCGAGATTTGCGGCGG
Organism: Bacteroidales bacterium; assembly: GCA_004554455.1. Taxonomy (GTDB): domain Bacteria; phylum Bacteroidota; class Bacteroidia; order Bacteroidales; family UBA932; genus Cryptobacteroides. Next base: position 21,971 of record SFMG01000024.1, read on the forward strand.
CTCGCTTCAGCGTGAGACCTACCTTGCGATAAAGAAGATAATCACGGATCTGGCTTTTCACAAGCTTGAGATCTTCCCCGGAGTGAGGGAAACCCTTGAGACTCTGTCGGAGCGTTACCGCCTTGTGCTTGCCACCAAAGGGGATGCCGTAGAGCAGATGGCCAAGGTGGATGCATCCGGTCTTGCGCCGCTGTTTTCCGCCATAGAGGTAATGAAGAATAAAGAGGAGGGTGATTATCTGACTCTTTGCTCGAAATTCGGAATCCGTCCGTCAGAAATGACTATGGTCGGAAACTCGGTGCGCTCTGACATACTGCCTGTGATAGGCATTGGCGGGCGGGCAATCTACATTCCTCACGAGATTGTATGGGTACATGAAATCGCCGAATTGCCGGAGTCCGACTTATTGGTCAAAACCGATGAATTCTGTAACTTAAAGCAGCTCCTGTTGGCATAGAACTTGCAATTTTCTTACACCGAATAGTTTTTTCATAGGTTAAGTTTTAGGTTAGAATTGCGAATGCCGCACGATGTGAATCGAGCGGCATTCATCTTTCTGTCCAGTCTTCAATTTCGAGTCCGTCTATCCGTGACATGTGGGATATGTTCCCGGTGACCAGTGTCAGGCCGTGGGCCTGGGCTGTCGATGCGATGATCAGGTCAAAGTCTTCAATCCGTTTCCCGGTGACTATGAGTTTTGCTTTGTTCTCTGCATATCGCTTAACGGAATTTGACATGGGTATGATAGTAATTCTGTTGAATAGCAATTCCAGGGGCATACTCCTTCTCAGCCGTCCTTTTATTTTTGAGACAATCTCTCCAACGAGAAGTTCGGCTTTCGTTACTTCTGATATTGCACAATCTTCGATGCCGACTTCGTCTATTTTCTGGGCTACGCAATCTTTTCCATTCAGCAGAAAGATGCATATGTCAGTATCAAGAAGGTATTTCATAATTCGTGGATTTTGTTGTCTGTCCTATATCCTTTTATTTCGGCGATGAGTTCTTCTGTTGTCATCCCCATATCCGACCAGATTCCGCAGAAATCCATGGCGGTCAGTTCTTTGTTTTCTGCGTTTCTGAGCAGAACCCTTCTGGCATAAGCGTTCGGAGTGGTTTCGAGTTTTTCGGCCTTTTCGCATAGGCATTCATAGGCATCGACAGGCAGCTGTATGTCCAGATGCGGCGATTCTCTCATAGCTGCCGGGTCCTCGAGCACACCCGTGGGCATGTCTATGAAGCCACTGATTGGCTGTCCGAGACAGTCGCTCAGCTCGGTAAGCAGATCGAGAGTGAAATTGTGTTGCCCGCTGAGCCAGCGCGTGACTTCGGACGGGCTGCGTCCCATTTTCTCGGCCAGTTGTTTGCGGTTGAGGCCGAGTTCTCTCATAGCGGTTTTGATTTGTGCGGCAACCGTGCGGCGCCTGAATTCTTTTGTATCCATGGCGCAAATATCCGCATATTTTTCATAAATGCAAAATACTTTCGGAGAAAAATTTGTATTTTACATATATGTTAAATGGCGAGCATTATGAGCTGGGCGAGCAGAACCCGTAGGAACATTGATATAGGATAGACCGTGGCGTAGGCCTCTGCGGGTTCTTCGTTGTCGATTACCGAGGAGGCGTAGTTGAGGGCGATGGGATTCGCCATCATAGCGCAGAGCATTCCGGCGTTCTGGGCGAAGTCGAGTTTGAAATATTTCTTTGCGACCAGTCCGCAGAGGAGGGTAGGCAGTATTGCGACGGCCAGGCTTATCCCCACCCAGGCGAGTCCCTTTAGGCAGAAGACGGTTTCGAAGAATCCGCCGCCGGCGCTGTAGCCGAGGCAGGCCAGATATACGACTATTCCGAACTGGCGCAGCATCATATTGGCGCTGCGTGTGGTGTAGGTAGCAAGGTGGATCCGCGGGCCGAAGGCACCCATAAGTATGCCTACTATGATGGGGCCGCCGGCGATTCCGAGCTTCAGAGGGGTGCTCATTCCCGGGATGGCCAGAGGTATGGCTCCGAGTATGGTGCCGAGGCAGAGACCTATGAAGATGGCTATCAGGTTAGGGGCGTAAAGCACCTTCTCTTCGTTGCCGAGTATTTCCCCTACCTTGCGTATGGCGTCTTCTTCGCCTACCACGGTGAGGCGGTCGCCCTGCTGGAGGCGCATCGACGGAGAGGCGAGTATGTCTATGCCGGCACGGTTGAGGCGGGTGATGTTGATGTCGAACTGATTCCTCAGGTGCAGGGAGCCCAGCTTCACGCCGTTCATCTCCTTGCGGGTCACGAGTATGTGCTTGGACACAAGGTGGCTGTTGTCGATGGCGTCCCAGTCGATGTCCTGGCGGTTCCAGTCAGTGTTTTCCTTGTCTCCGAAGAGAATGTTCAGGGCGGCTACGTCTTCCTTGTGGGAGACCAGCAGCAGGTGGTCGTCTTTGCGTATCAGGGTGTCGCCGTGAGGAATGGTCACCTTGCCGTCCCGCCATACCCTGGTGATGATGAACTTCAGATGACTCAGCATTGCGATGTCGTGCACGCTCTTGTCGAAAATGGCCGGGTTGCTGACGTGGAACTCCGCCACGAAGGTGTTGATGGTCTGGTCCTTCGGGGTCATCAGGGCCTTGCGCCCGTATATGCCCTTGAGTATTATCAGGCAGAGCAGTACGCCGAGCACGCCGAGAGGGTAGCCGACCGCGCAGGCTGTAGCCATGTCATTGGCGCTGGAAAGCCGGTCGGGATGGGCATCCAGGAGGGCCTGCTGGGCGGCACCGAGTGCCGGGGTGTTGGTGGTGGCTCCGCAGAGGAGACCCATTGCGTCAGACAGACTCACGCTCTTGAAGGCCATAAAGGCGAGCGCCGTTCCCGTGGTCGCGACAAGGCCTATTATTCCCAGGACGTTGAGTCTGACTCCTCCCTGCCTCAGAGAGGTGAAAAATCCCGGTCCCACCTGTATGCCGAGGGTATATACGAAGAGTATGAGTCCGAAATTCTGGGCAAGGGACACCATCTGCGGGTCCAGCCTGAGTCCGGTCCGGTCGGAAATGTGCCCGAGAAGTATGCCGGCGAAGAAGACCAGGGTCACGCCCAGGCTGACGCCTTTGATTTTTATCTGCCCCAGCGCGAGGCCCAGGGAGCAGATCAGGGAGAGATATATTACCGCCTGCAGGACGCTGGGCTCTGTAAGCAGTTCGCTGAACCAGTTCATATCAATATAGGATAAGGCCGGCGATTCCGGCCAGGACTATTACAAGTATGGGGCTGACCTTCGTCCACATCGAGGCGGCGAAGGCAGCTGCGAAGATAAGCCAGCTTTTCCAGTCCGGAAAGTTCTCGTGCAGGATTCCGAAAGAGACGCTGCCATCCTCTATGCTGAAACGGAATATCATTATCAGGGCCGCGGCCCCTATGAGACCCACTACGGCCGGGCGCAGTCCCGTCATAACCCCCTTGAAGATGCCGTTGTTGCAGAGCCGGGCGTACATTTTCACAAAGACCATCATTATGATGAATGAGGGGAGCACCACGGCAAAGGTGGAGCAGAACGAGCCCAGCACGCACAGCCATTGCTCTGCGCCCTGCCCCTGAAGCACGGAGTAGCCCACGTATGTGGCGCTGTTTATGCCTATGGGCCCCGGTGTCATCTGGGAGATGCCGACTATGTCTATGAATTCACCCTCGCTGAGCCAGCCGTGCACTGCGACGGTCTGTGTCTCTATCAGGGAGAGCATCGCGTAGCCTCCGCCTATGGTGAAGAGGCCGATGAGGAAGAAGGTCTTGAAAAGTTCAAGGAATATCGTCAGCTCATCCATTGCGACGCCGCCTCCTGTCGGCCGCCACGCAGATTGCGAGTGCCACAATCAATGTGACCAGAAGTATATATATAGGTGAGACTTTCAGCAGGGCCACCAGCAGCATCGCGGCTATGGTCAGAGCCCAGCTCCACCAGTTCTTGCAGGCGCTGCGGGCCATCTGTATCATAGGGACGGCTATCAGCGCCACCACTGCCGGCCTCATTCCCTGGAATATCCTTATTACCACGGGGTTGTTTTTGAATCCGGAGAAGAACATGGCTATGGCGAGTATTATCAGAAAGGGGGTGAGGCAGCTGCCGAGCGTCGCCACGAGGGCGCCGCGCATTCCGCGCATCCTGTAGCCGGCGAAGATGGAAAAGTTCACGGCCAGCAGTCCGGGCGCCATCTGTGAAAGCGCCAGGATGTCGGGGAATTCCTCTTCGCTGATCCAGCCGCGGGAGATGAGTTCATCGCGTATCAGAGGTACCATTGCATAGCCGCCTCCGATGGTGAATGTGCCTATCTTGGCGAAAACGCCGAAGATTCCGGCCAGACTTATGTTGTCCTTACCCTTCGTCATAGCGCTGCAAAGGTAGTGTTAGCGAAAAGTTTTTCAAAAAAATATCATAAAAATTTGGCAGGAAAGAAAAAGTGCGTATCTTTGCAGCCCGTTTGAGACAAAACGGAACTTGAAAGATCATTGACAAGACTGAGAAGAACAAGTACAAGCAAGTACCGAAACAAGAATCTGTAACAGATTAAGAATTCGAGAAGCGTTAATTTCTTGAAAGAAAGAGATTGAACGGTCAGGAGA
>SFMG01000025.1 GCA_004554455.1 Bacteroidales bacterium
GCACCGGCAAGCGCATCTTCATCCATATTGAGAAAGCCGCCGGGGAAGGCCCAGCAGCCCTTGAACGGTTCTATTCCCCTCTCGATGAGAAGAACCTTCAGTTCCTTCCCGTCGTATCCGAATATCACGCAATCCGTAGTCACCGCAGGACGGGGATAATCGTATGTATATGTACCTTTAACTGCCATTATGCGTAATTTTTACGCAAATATATACAATAATTATTTAAACGCAAAAATTGAGTAATATTTACACAAAAAACTTTTCGCCAGTTTCCATGGTTTTTCAAACAGCGATTCTCAAAAATGCTATATTTGTAGATATGGAAAAACTTTCAGCTGCCAAAATAATCAGTTTGCTCTCTGCGGATGCGATGAGATATTTCTTCCCGGGCTATTCTGCCATGGAGAGTGATTTCCATGAAATAAGGTTCAGGATACACGACTCCGCCAAGGTAGCCCATCGCGCAGAAATAACTCATGACTATCTCTCAGAAGATAAGAAAGTCAGCCCCTCAGAAGATAAGCAAGCCAGTCCAGCAAAGTCCAGAGAAAGATACTCACACAAGGTCAAGCTGAAGTCATCTTTATTGTTCGAGACGGAAGAGTTTCCGGACGATGAATTTTTTCCGGCAGCACCAGCAGCGGAATCCGAATGCGACCTGGATCCAAAGACCAAGGCACTGCTGGATGAGATAGAGGCGATCAAGGTTAAATACGGGATTACAATAGAGGAACTCGAGGCCGTACTATCCTATAGAGTCAAACTCAGCCATCTGCGTATCACACGCCACAAGGAAATTATCCTGGACGACTTCGACAACAGGGAAGTGAAGATGGACGCACTCACCAAAAGCATATTCCTGCTCTACCTGAAGCATCCCGAAGGCATACGCTACAAGGAACTCTGCGACCACAGAAGCGAACTCGAGGAAATATATCTCTCCATCAGCGGAAGGAGCGATATGGACAGCATACGGAAGAGCATCGACGACCTGACCGACCCGATTACCAGCAACTCCATAAACGAAAAGGTGTCCAGGGCGAAAAAGGCCTTCCGCGAAGTGGTGGACGTGCGCATCGCAAGATTCTACTTCATTGACGGGAGACAGGGAGCGGCCAAGAGAATAGCCCTCGACCGCTCGCTCGTCATCTGGGAATAGTACAGGTCCTCACCCTCCGGTAACAGCCTTAATCCTTATCCTCTTCGAAGAGATCCATCAGTTTGCCGAGGAAACTCGGGGAGGAAGCACTGCTCATACAGCAATGCACATTCCTGAGGTATTTCTTGCGTGCTTTCTCGTATTTTACGGACATAGTCACCATGCCCTCAGGGCTTGCGTCGAAGTCAAGCGCATTGGAAATGTTCAGTTCCCTTGCCACCTCGACAGCATCCTGGTTGGCTCCGATATACGCGAAAGTCCAGCCCTTCTCCCTCTGGCGGGCAACAAGTTCCTTCACCGCGGTTCCGGAGTACTCGCAAGAAGAATTCTCCATACCGTCAGTGATTATGGTCACCAGCACGGCGTCCCCCTCTTTGATGCGGCTGTCTAGCTGCGAAATAGCTCGTCCCATTGCATCATAGAGAGGGGTGCAGCCACCCGGACGGTAATCCGCCCGGGTCATATTCTCCAGGCTGGCAGCCGGAACACAATCTCTCCTAGTCTTCACACCGTCCATTCCGTTGCCTTCGAATGTCACTAAGGACACATATTGTTTCTGATCGGGATAGTCCTTCTCTGCATTGCGTATTCCGTTCAATGTCTCATTGATGCCGGAAAGCGCCTGTTCATAGATCGATTGCATGGAACCGGACTCATCGATGATGAGCAGGTTGTAAACATCAATTGTTTTCTTCTCTTCCATATTTTTTTACAGGTTATTGATTCTGTTGCAAAGCTAAAGCTGACAAAGTCAAAAGAAAAGATTCTGCAAGGCTTGCAGATTTTCGCAGAGGGCCCAGGTTGTGTCAGCAGTCTTCAAAAGATTAGTTATTGAAAAAATTTTTCATATATTTGGAGTGCTGAAAACGATATGCCGTTTTCGACCCATAATTAAAACGTTTTAACTAATGACAGAACTCGACTATATAGTCATAGCGATATACTTCGCCGGACTGGTGGCGGTAAGTCTGATAATGTCGCGGAAAATACGCAACTCTGAGGATATGTTCATTGCCGGACGTAACTCATCCTGGTGGCTGTCAGGCATTTCCTCTTATATGACCATATTCTCGGCAAGCACCTTCGTGGTGTGGGGCGGCGTCGCCTACAAGTCCGGACTGGTCTCCACGGTGGTGGCGCTCTGCTTCGGAGTGGTCTCCCTGATAGTCGGAAAATGGATCTCCGGAAAATGGCGCAGTCTGAAAATCAAATCCCCGGGAGAATTCCTCACAGTGCGATTCGGACATAACACGGTCAGTTTCTACACCATTTCGGGAATCATAGGCAGAGGCATACACACGGCAGTCGCCCTCTACGCGGTGGCCGTGGTGATGTGCGCGCTAATCAAAGTTCCGGACGGCAGCTTCCTCGCCTCGACAGGAATGGCCGGGGATGCGGCTGCAGGCCACCTGAGCATCTGGTGGGCTTTGGCTATTCTCGGAGTCATAACCCTTACCTACACCATAGCGGGAGGCTTCCTTGCAGTGCTGATGACCGACGTGATACAGTTCGGAGTACTGCTTTCCGTAGTGATATTCATGCTGCCCCTGTCCTTCCACGCAGTAGGAGGAGTCGGAGCCTTTATGGAGGGGGCCCGCCAGATAGACGGCTTCTTCTCCCCTGTCTCCGACACCTACACCTGGCTCTGGATGGTCCTGTGGATAATCCTGAACGTGGCTATGATAGGCGGCGACTGGCCTTTCGTGCAGCGCTACATCAGCGTACCGACGGTAAAGGACGCACGCAAGAGCACCTATCTCATAGGAATACTCTACTTCGTCACCCCGCTGATATGGTACCTTCCGGCAATGGTCTATAGGGTAATCACCAATGACGCAGCCCTGGCGGCAAGTCCTGCGGAACTCACCGTGCTCGGCGAGAACGCCTACGTGAACATGAGCCAGATGGTGCTTATGGGCGGAATGCTGGGAATGATGCTGGCCGCTATGCTCTCCGCCACGATGAGCAATGTCTCTGGCACCCTGAACGTATATGCGAATGTATTCACCTACGAAATCTGGGGCCGCATAGGCAAGAACCGCAACGCCGACGAGAAACGCAAGATACGGGCAGGACGCGTATTTACCCTCATTTTCGGACTTTCCATAGTCGGCGTCGCAATGCTCGTGCCTTTCGCAGGCGGCGCAGAAAAAGTCGTCGTATCCCTGCTGACAATGGTGCTCTGCCCTCTCTACATCCCGTCGATATGGGGCCTGTTCTCCAAGCGACTCACGGGCAACCAGCTGATGTGGGCTATGATAGCCACCTGGGCATTCGGATTCACCGCCAAGTTCACCGTCCCTGCCGAAGTGATAAGCGGCAGTCTGATGGACTCCATTTCCGGCTGCATCGTCCCTCTGCTCATACTCGGCGTAATGGAAATCGTATCCGCCGTCAGAGGCCGCAGCAGCAAGGGTTGGGACGCGATTGCGGAATATGCGGACCCGAACGCGGACGTCGAGCCGGACGCAGCGGAGAAAAAGGCCGTCAAGTCATATTCGCAGATGGCGGTAAGCTGCTTCTGCATAACGCTCGCGACAATTGCGCTGCTGCTCGTCGGGATGCTGCTCGCAGGCGACGCGAAGACACTGGCAGTCAGGAATATAGTTATCTGCTTCATAGGCGCGATAGTATTTATATGCGCAGCATACCTTATATATAGACTTATAGACAGAAAGAAAAACTGATATGCGCACTTTCACCTTCATATCCGCCGTTGCGGCAATGTTTGTCAGCGCAGCCGTCGCAGGAGCGCAGGAATGGCCGTGGACGCCGGAGAGCATAGAGGCCCGCCTGAAAGAGGCCGGGATAGCCGAAAGTCTGCCTGCAGTCGAAAAAGACGTCGATTGCAGCGTATATATACGTAAAGAGGGACGCAAACGTCCGCAGCAGGGTATGGTCATATACGGAGACTTCATATTCTCCGGAGAGGACGGAGGACACGTGAACATATACAGTTTCAGCAAGGCGGACGGCAAGGTAACGGGAGAGTTCGAACTGGCGAGCTCGAGGCCAGACAACCACGTGAACAATCTCGAATTCGGCCCGTCGAAGGCAAGGGGTTCGAAGTTCCCGCTGCTTTACGTCTCCAACGGAAAGGTGGGGAGCGAGATAGAGTGGACATGCTCGGTCGAGAGAATCAGAAAGAGGAAAGGAGTCTGGAGCTCGGAGCTGGTGCAGAACATCACACTTGACGCAAGCGAGTGGGAATCAAAGGGTTATACCCCCATCTTCGGAGCGCCGAGCTGGCTGATAGACAAGGAAAGGGGCTTCCTCTGGGTCTTCTCCGCGCTCAAGCGCACCGTGAGCAAGGTCACCTCGGACCCTGCAGACAACCGCTACGTAGCCACCCGCTTCAGGATTCCGTCGCTGAAGGAAGGCAGGGAAGTGACTCTCGGAGCCGGGGACATACTCGAACAGAAGGTCTTCCCCTTCGACGTGTGGTTCACGCAGGCCGGCTGTATGAAAGACGGAAAGATATACTATGGTTTCGGAATAGGCAACTACGACCCCAAAAGACCGTCCTGCATAAGGGTATATGACACCGACAGGGGCGTGATAGAAGCCCGCTACGAACTCAAAGACGATATAATCTACGAGATCGAGGACATAGAGCTGAAGGACGGATGGCTCTGGGTCAACTGCAACAACAACCCTAAACGGACCAAAGAAAAACCATTCATTTACAGACTGTCTCTGCCTAAGGGCAGATAAAAAAAGGGATTAAGGGGATATATTTATTGACATATATAAATTAAAACGTTTCAAGAAGATATGGACAGAAGAGATTTCCTTAAAAACAGCGGCGTGATGGCGGCAGCGGCCGCATTGGCGCCATCGCTATCTTCCTGCAGCGGGAATTCCTCCGACATTTCGGCGTCGCTGACGGCCGGAAAGGGAGTGCCCGAGGCATACGATTGTGACCTGCTGGTGGTAGGCGGAGGTCCTGCCGGCACCTGCGCTGCCATTGCCGCAGCCAGGATGGGTGTCAGAACCATCATCATGGACAGCGGAAACTGCCTGGGAGGTATGGCGACAAAAGGGCTTGTGGGTCCTTTCATGACCAGTTACGACCGCTACGGTGAAGAGATGATCATCAAAGGTCTCTTCTCGGAGATAGTGGACAGGATGGTCGAGAAAGGCTGGGCCCTCCATCCTGAGGGCATACGCTGGCAGAGCCCATACACCGCCTGGATAAAGGACGGGCACGACCACGTCACCCCATTCGAGCCGGAAGGTCTGAAATTCACCCTTGAAAGCATGTGCGCAGAGGCGGGAGTGAAGATACTCTACCACACTTCCTTCGTGGAGCCGCTGCTCAGGGGCAACAGGGTCTGCGGAGCCGTAGTGTTCCAGAAGCAGGGCCTGAGAAAGATCAAAGCCCGCATTGTGATAGACGCCACAGGTGACGGCGACGTTGCCTTCCGCGCCGGTGTCCCTTGCTCCAAGGGTTGTGCGGAAAGAGGCGGTACAATGCAGCCGACCAGTCTCTTCCTGAGGATACACAATGTGGATTCCGAGAAACTCGAAGCGGACGTGACCAGGCACCTGCCGGAATTCCGCAGGGTCAACAACGTGAGCTACAGGGCTCTGCACTGGAACGTGGCCCAGGCCGAAGCCAACGGGGAATGGGACATAGCACGCAAGAGCGTGAATATATTCAAGAGTGTGCGCAATGACGAATGGGTAGTGAACAGCACGCGCATCAAGGACATAGACGCCACCGATTCCGAGAGTCTGACTGCCGGAGAGATAGAAGGCAGACGTCAGGTCCAGGTGCTTATGAACTTCTTCCGCAAATATGTCGCAGGCTGCGAAGACGCAGTTCTCAGCTGCTCCGCATCGACCCTGGGCATCAGGGAGTCCCGTCATATTGAAGGCGAATATATTCTCAAGGCCGAAGACCTTATCAACGGAGTCGTGCCTGACGACAGCATACTTCTGGCTTCGAACTCGGTGGATGTGCACGGAGGCGGTGCCACGGCGAATTCCTCGGTTTACACGACCATAAACGCGAAGTGGTACGGTGTGCCTTACCGCTGCCTGGTACCTCTGGAGCTGGACAATCTCCTGGTTGCCGGACGCTGCCTGTCGGCGAATTCGGATGCCGCCGGAGCCGTAAGGGTGATGCCGCCAGTAATGGCGATGGGACATGCTGCCGGAGTCGCAGCAGCTCTCTGCCTCAAGGGAGGGGCCCTGCCGAGAGAACTCGACACTGATGCCCTGAGGGCGGAACTCAAGGCCCAGAAGGCATTTCTGTAAACAGTAATCAAACAACAACTACTATAACTAAAATTAATATGAACCTCAGAAAAGTTATGGCAGGCCTGCTGGCCTTGGCAGCCTTTGCAGCCTGTAAGGAAGAGGAGCATTTCATGACCCTCTCCGAGAAGAAGTTCAGCATCAGCGACGATGGCGGTGATCTTTACGTTGACCTGTCGGCCAATGTATATTACCGTGTAGTCAATGACAATGACTTCGTGACCATCTCCCCTGTTTCCAACGAGGGTCCGGTCACTACCTATTGTCTGAGCGTGGAGCCCAACAGGGAAGACAACTCACGCACTGCACGCATCAAATTCATAGGGGACTACGTTACCCCTCTCGCATTGGACATCACCCAATCGAAATTCGTCCCTTACGGAGTGTCTGTCACCGAGCTGGAAGTGGCTTTCAACGCCACCTCAGCCGAGTTTGAAGTCCTTGGCGAGAAAGCCTGGACAGCGACTTGCGACAACCCTGCCTTCACCCTCAGCCGCGACAGCGGAGAAGGCTCCGCAGTGGTGACCGTAAGTTTCCCGGAGAACGAAACCGAGGATCCTGTAAGCGCAGTGGTAAGCGTCAGGATCAAGGACGAAGTGTTCAACGTGACCATTACCCAATCGGGTGCAATGCTCTCCGGAGTATCTCCTGAAAATCTCGAGATAGGCTACAACCAGACCAGCGCCCAGTTCAGCATCTTCAGCACCAAGTCATGGACGGCAAGCTGCGACAACCCTGTATTCACCCTCAGCGCCACCAGCGGAAGCGGAGACAGCGTTATAAGCATCAGCTGTCCTCAGAATGAAGGTGAGGATGCCATCTACGGAAAGGTTACCGTCAACATAGGCGATCTTACATTCTATGTCAACATTGTCCAGACAGCCGATCCGGGCATGGCATACGTTGACCTGAGCAGAAACGGCTGCTCGAACAGCTACATAGTAAGCAAGGCCGGAAACTACAAGTTCAAGGCCGACATACGCGGCAACGGCGTGGTTCCGGAAAGTGCAGCCGCCCTGATTCAGGCTGCAATCAATCCTGACCACGTGGGCGTACTCTGGTGCACTTACAACAGTCTCACCGCTCCTCAGAGCGTGGAAGCTATGGTCAGGAACATCAAACTCGTGGACGGATATATCAAGTTCTCAAGCGCTTCCGAACTGACTCCGGGAAATGCCGTGATAGCTGCTTACGATGCAAGCAATGCCATTATCTGGAGCTGGCACATCTGGTTCACCGACGAGCCTGCAACAAGCGAAATCGGAGGAGCCTACTGGATGGACCGCAACCTCGGAGCCACCTGCGCGAACATAAAGGGTGACATCAAGAGCTGCGGACTCTACTACCAGTGGGGCAGAAAAGATCCTATGCGCGCCCCTGCAAGCTGGGACGGAACGTTCAGCGCGACCACTCCTGAGCTCGGCGAGTCCGAGCAGGAAATCCCGGTAAGCGAAATCAACGGAACCATTGCGGCCTCCATCGCCAATCCGAGACAGTTCATCAACACCTACCCGGGCGGTGCAGGTCCTAAGGACTGGATCTACAACACGGAACACGTTGACAGGTGGATGGATTCCAAGAAGACTATGTTTGACCCTTGTCCTGCGGGTTACAAGGTGCCTTCAGACGCACAGCTCGTCAGCTTCGTGGAGGCTGCAGGCCTGCCGGGAGGATCTGTAAAATATAGCAAAGATGAAAATGCGAAGGCGGCTTACAAGCCGGATGACCACGTCCTCGAGACCTCACTCTGGTCTCTGCCTCTCTGCGGTATGATAAGCTACAATGACGGTACCAACATAGTGGATTGCGGAAGCACTGCAAGATATGTATCCAGCACCTGCTCCACCGACGCAAAGGCCTACTACTGCAACATCAACGCTTCCGCATTCAACTTTGCAAACTCAGCGACCCGCGGTCACGCCTCGGCAGTCCGTTGCGTAAAAGAATAAACCCCAACAGATATGAAAAGACAGATAATCTGCGCATTGTGCGCAATGACGATAAGTCTTATATCCTTCGCCCAGACCAAGGTCAGCGGCGTTGTGACCGACAAGGACGGAGCGGCGGTTCCCGGCGCTATGGTCCTTGACAAGGACAGCGGCAAATGGGCCGTTACCGATTCTGAGGGCGTATTCGTCCTTGAAGGAACCGACAAGGGACACAATCTGGAAATCTCCTGTATGGGATACAGCACTGGCAACGTGCTGTATCAGGGAGAAGGAAGGATTGCCGTGAGACTTGAAGACGACACGCTCGAGCTCGAGGAGACGGTAGTCATAGGCTACGGCAGCGTGAAAAAGAAAGACCTCACCGGTTCGGTGGGCGTGCTTGACAGCAAGATCATCGAGCAGCAGAGCACGGCCCAGCTCTCCCAGAGCCTTCAGGGAGCCATCCCGGGCCTCCAGGTTACGCGCTCCAGCTCAATGCCGGGAGCATCCGCCTCTCTCAAAGTCAGAGGTGTGACCAGTATCAACGGTACCAGCCCTCTCATCCTGGTGGACGGAATGGCTGTGAGCAGCATTGACCAGGTGGCCAGCGACGACGTGGAGCAGATAACCGTCCTGAAGGACGCCGCCTCCGCTTCCATCTATGGTTCCCGTGCAGCTGCCGGCGTTATCCTCATCACCACCAAATCGGCCAAGGAAGGTCAGCTGAGCATAGGTTACAACGGTGAGTATTCGATGATTACAGCCACCGAGTGGGCCGAGTACCTCACCGACCCGTACAACTATATGACCATGTTCAACGAGTACAAGTGGAACGATGCCGGCTGTCCGGAGGGCGCTGATTACCAGACCTATCCGAAATCCTATATCGACAACTACGCGCAGATGCACGAGTATGACCCTATCGAGTATCCGGACTTCGACTGGAAATCCAACATAGTCAAGAAGTTCGCGAGTGCGCACAACCACAACCTCACCCTCAGCTACGGCAACAAGGTGGTAAAGACCAGGGCTTCCTTCGGCTACAACAACACCGACGCCCTCTACGAAGGCTCGAACTTCGAGAAAATGACCGCCCGCATACGCAACAGCATCAATATCACCAAGAGGCTGACCGCTGACGTGGACTTCTCGTTCAGGCACACCCAGAAGAACGACCCGACCATCACTCCGCTTCAGGCCGCCAACATGTACCCGAGCATTTACCTCGGACTCTATCCTGACGGACGCATCGCCATGGGCAAATCGGGCGGTTCCAACACCCTCGGCATACTTCGCGAAGGCGGTTACAAGAGCAGCCGCAGCGACATCATTTCCGGAAACATTGCCCTGACCTACAAGCCGATAGAAGGCCTGAGCTTCACTGCAAGCTACAAGCCTACCTGGACCATAAGCAAGGGCAAGACCTTCAGCAAGAGGGTGCCCGTCTATGACGCATACGACACCGATGTGGAAATAGGAACCCTCAGCGGCCACGCCACCACCGACCTGACCGAGACCCGCAACGACGCCAACTCCTACGAGCTCTCGTTCATTGGCAACTATGACGCCCGCTTCGGAGAGGCCCACAACTTCAACGCGATGCTCGGTTACGAGGAGTACAGCTACCAGCACGAGTCCCTCACTGCAGGAACCACTGCCATGGAGCTCAACAAATACCCTTATCTCGACCTTGCCAACAAGGAGAACGTGAGCGTGGCCGGTGACGCATACGGCAACGGTTACCGTTCCGTATTCGGCCGTGTGATGTACAATTACAAGAGCCGCTACTACATCCAGGCCAATGTCCGCGGAGACGGTTCCAGCCGTTTCGCCAAGGGCTACCGCTGGGGATGGTTCCCTTCAGCTTCCGTGGGCTGGGTAATATCCAACGAGAACTGGATGCAGAACGTCAAGCCTGTCAGCTACCTCAAGCTGCGCGCTTCCGTCGGCACCCTGGGCAATGAGAGACTCGGCGGCTACTACCCTTATCAGGCCAGCATCAGCTTCAGCAACGCCCTCTTCTACGGTCCTGACGGCAGCGCAGTGTCACCTCAGCTTACGGCAGCCCAGGTTGCACTCGCAGTGCAGGACATCACCTGGGAGACTACCTGGACCTACGACATAGGTCTGGACATCAACTTCTTCCGCGACAGGCTCAGCCTAAGCGCCGACTATTACTACAAGCAGACCAGGAATATGCTCCTGAGCGTCGAGATTCCTGAATTCACCGGCTACGGCTCCCCTACCAAGAACGTCGGCACGATGTACACCAACGGTTGGGAGGCAAAGATCGACTGGCACGACAGGAAGGGCGACTTCACTTACGGAATCGGCTTCAACGTGTCCGACGCCCGTTCGGTAATGGGCGACCTCGGCGGCAAGATTGTCTTCGGTGACCAGATAATAAAGGAAGGCGAGGAATATTACGCCTTCTACGGCTACCGCTGCAACGGAATAATCCAGAACGAGGAACAGCTCATCAACGGAGCGGAGCAGCTCATAGCCACCGTAGGCCCGGGCGACCTCCAGTACCAGGACCTCGGCGGCCCGGACGGCACGCCTGACGGCAAGATAAGCGCCGACTATGACAAGACCATACTGGGCAGCTCGCAGCCGCACTTCATTTTCGGAGGATATCTGAACTTCGGCTGGAAGGGCCTGAATCTCGGCATACTCTTCAACGGCGTAGGCAAGCAGACCGTACGTCTGGCCGAATATATGGTGCGTCCTTTCGCCGCACAGTGGCTCTCCGCGCCTGCAGTCCTGCTCAACAAGGACGGTTCGCGCAACTACTGGAGCGTATATAACTCCGACGAAGTGAACGCAAAGGCCGAGTATCCGCGTCTGAGCTACACCACGGCCGAGAAGAACAACTACCAGATGTCCGACTACTGGCTGGTGAACGGCGCCTACTTCCGCGTCAAGAACATAAACCTGAGCTACACCCTTCCTTCCGAGCCTCTCAAGAAGGCCCACATCAAGGGACTCAAGTTCTACTTCAACATAGACGATCCTTTCTGTTTCGACAACTACCTCAAGGGCTGGGATCCGGAGCAGACGACCAACTCCTACATCGCCCGCACCTTCACTCTGGGAGTAGATATCAAATTCTAAAGAAGCAAAGCAATGAAAAAAGCGATATATATACTTGCTGCGGCATTGGGACTTTCACTTACGGCATCCTGCGTCGATCTCAATATGAATCCGCCTTCAGCCGCATCCAGCGAGAACTGGTATTCCAGCTCGGATGAGATAAAAATGGCCTTGAACGACCTCTACAGAAAGGCATTCTATGGCCTGGAGTCCGAATTCTGGACCGACCGCCGCACTGACGACTGGGCACAGAGGGATTATGTCTATGAGCTTATGAACGGCAGTGCCACTTCCGCCACCGCCGCCTTCGAGACCTACTGGCAGAACACCTACAAGGCCATATCCCGTGCCATACGCGTCATAGAGTCCATCGAGAAGCTCGGGGACCCGGAGTCGCTCTCGGCGCTCAAGGCCGAAGCCTATTTCTTCAGGGCATATATGTACGCCCGTCTGGTGATATGTTGGGGAGACGCGCCTTTCTACATCAACTCCATCAGCGTCGATGAGGCCTATGAAATGGGCCGTACCGACAAGGAGATAATCAAGGAACAGGTCTATGCCGACTACGACGCAGCCATTGCCGGCCTGCCGGAAGACAACAGCACGGGAGGCGTGATACGCGTGGACAAGGCCACAGCCCTCGCCTGCAAGGCCAGGGCCGCCATCACCTGGTACGACTATGCCGAGTGCGAGAGACTCTGCAAGGAGATCATCGATATGAAGAAGTACGAGCTCTATCCAGACTACGGCGAACTCTTTACCAAGAAGGGTTACACCAGCGAGACCATCTGGGCCCTTGCAAACTCCTACTCCTACGAACAGTTCCAGGCAATCAAGAGTTTCGTGCTTCGTACCGCGGGCGGAACCTCGGTAGCCCAGCCTTCCTGGGACCTGCTGGCAGCATACGAGTGCACCGACGGCAAGATCATCACCGAGTCTCCGCTCTTCGACCCTCACGACCCTTACAAGAACCGTGACCCGCGCTGCGCCGCAACCTTCGCCGTACCGGGAAGCGTAATCTACGGCATTACCTATGATCCATCCCCGCTGGCAAAGACCATTCTGGATACCTGGAACGGAAGCGAGGTGAAGAACAAGGACACCAAGGCCGTGGATGTCTATGCCTCATACAACGGCTGCTGCCTGCGCAAGGGCGCCCAGGATGAGTGGAGGGAACTCCAGGCAAACGAAAATCCTCAGATTATGGTACGCTACGCCGACGTCCTTCTGATGTGGGCCGAGTCCAGGATAGAGCAGAACAATATAGACTACTCCGTACTGGATGCGATGAACCAGGTACGTGCCCGTGCCTACGGGGTGGACGTCAAGGAAACCGCAAAGTACCCTGCAGTCAGCACAATGGACCAGAGCGAACTCCGCAAGATACTGCGTCGCGAACGCCGCGTGGAATTCGCCTGGGAAGGACGCCGTTTCTTCGACCTCAGGAGATGGGGCCTGTACGAAAAGGCCTGCAGCCACCACTACTACGGACTCCCTAACAAGGATGCGGTAAAAAAATACTACGACAACGGCAACTGGTTCTGGCCATACACCCCGGAGATAGACGAGGACGGTTTCGCTGACTTCACGAAGATGGAAAATGACGGCCTTATCGTAAGGTACGGTATCCATAAGTTCGACAGCAAGTGCCTGCTCTTCCCTATTCCTGAAAAAGAAGTCCTCATCAACAAGAATCTCGAGCAGAACCCTGGATATTGATATGTCTGTTGACGAAATAATACTCAAAAGCCGCTTCAGCCCGCTGAAGAACATACTCAGCTATGACGTGTTCGACAGAGGCTTCAACGGATGGATGACACTGATGCCCAATTTCACCGAGTACCCGGACTTCGACGTTCCGCGTACTCTGGTGAATAAGGATCAGTGGCCTCCGGTGATGCTCAGCAGCGCCACCTTCCGTTATCCGGGCACTCACGGCTCCATGTCGGGGACCTTCAGTCTGAAGCTGTCCACCAGGCCTGTAGCTGCCCCATATACTGAAAAACCGGCCCCGGGCAGTCTGGGACACGCAATCAAGAGACTCTCCTTCTACCGGCCCGGCTGCCGCTACCTCCAGATGGAATGCTGGTTCAGCTACACGGCCGAGCAGGACAGGATGGACAGCGATGACAGACCTCAACCCGGCCTGCACGAGAATTCCATAAGGGATTTCGGCATGGGATTCGACATTCAAGAGGGAGGCCGGCGCTACCACGTGGGAATGCGCTACCTGAACGCCGTCGATGGTCGCATGGTGCGCCGCTGGCAGATAGAGAATGCCAGCGAGGGCAGCGACCGGGACTGGGCCTTCGGAATGGACGGAGACTGGTGCAAGCGCGGAGTGGACCCCTGGTGGTTCGGGAAGCGCTATCCTGACGGCAGTCACGACGGCTTCCAATGGGTCAAAGACGGAGAGCAGAATCTCATATACAATGAGACCGACTGCAAGCTGAACTGGCAGTATATGCGCCTGAAAGTGGATACGCAGAAGCGGGAATATGTCGAAATGCAGTGCCAGGATCGCATCTGGGACCTGCGCGGCACGGCCTGTCACTGCGTGGACGGCTACGGCCGCATAGACAATCTCATCAACCCGCTCTTCTGGGTGGGCACAGATTGCGACAGAAGGGTATTTTTCTACATCGACTCAGTAGTAGTGTCACAGGAATGAAACTTTTCAACGATTCACATCTCGAAGTAAAGAGATATTTTGATGGCAAATTCGAAACCCACCCGTACGAATGCGGGTGGGCCGATGAAGCCATATTCTTCATAATGGTGGAGAAGACGACGGGGGCGCCTAGGATGAAAGTCCGTGTACAGCTGTCGCAGGACGGAGTGCACTGGGCAGATGACAACACTCCTGAAGCTGTGGTCGAAGGAGAGGGCCTGCACCCGGTAAAGGTGGCGCCGAATTTCGGCAACTACCTGAGATTCAAAGCTGAAATTGAAGGAGGCGAAATGTTCCTCAACGTTCATATCGCCTGCAAAGGTTAAAAAAACGAACAAATGAAGAGATTAATCTATCTGATAGGAGCATTGGCTCTTTGCACCACCCTCACCTGCTTCTGCGTGGAGAAGGATCCTAAAAAGCCTATTATCATCCAGCCCGGCGGCGGGGAGGAAGAAGGCGGTGACACCCCGAACTTCAAGCTGGGAGCAGTACTTCCGGCCTGGGTCAAGGGGCAGTTCGACATACATTTCGTGAACACCACGGCCGGAGAGTGCATTTTCCTCATCTTCCCCGACGGGACCCAGATGCTTATCGACGCAGCCGGCTCCAGCGTAGCCACGGGCGACGTAAAGAGTGTGACCAATACCGGAATACGCTCCCGCTGGGATCCGACCACCGGCGTCAGCCGCTTCAACTACGGCGAATTCATCAGCCGCTACATACGCAAGTGCCAGGCCTGGACGGGCAACGACAAGCTGGACTACATACTGCTCACCCACTTCCACAACGACCACTTCGGCGGAGCTGACGGCCATCCGGTATCCGGCAAGTCCTCCAGCTACACCCAGCAGAGCCTGCCTATGATTTTGGACAACTTCGAGGTCGGCAAGCTGATGGACAGGGGCTGGCCGGACTACGACTATCCTTTCGACATGTGCACATACGCAGACAATGCAGCTAACTGCCGCAACTACGTCACCGCCGTCAAGTGGCACAATGCCAACAACGGCCTTAAGGTGGAGCGTTTCGTCGCCGGCTCGAAGAGCCAGATCACCCTGCAGCAGGATGCCGCCTCCTACCCGACTTTCACCGTGCGCAACCTTTCGGTAAACGGCAATATATGGACAGGCAACGGCGAAGAGTCCAAAGCCACCTTCCCTGAACTCAAGGATATAAAAGTCGCCGACACGAAGAACATAGCTTCAACGGACAACTGTCCTGCCGAGAACCACAACAGCTGCGCGGCGAAGTTCAGCTACGGAGCCTTCGACTTCTTCGCAGGCGGCGACCTGCAGTACAACGGTTTCAGCACCTATTCCTGGAAGGATATAGAGACTCCGGTTGCAAAGGTCTGCGGCGAGGTTGACGTAATGAAGGCCGACCACCACGGCACCGCTGCCACCAACGGCTACGGAGAGAGGGGCCTTGCCTGGGCGATGAAATACCTCAAGCCTAAATGCTGGGTGGTGAACAGCTGGACCGACCAACATCCGAGACAGGCAACCTATGAGGGTGTGACCGGCTATCTGAGCGATATGGACGTCTTCATCACCAATACCTGCAGCGATATGCAGAAATATAATGACTTCAATCGCGTGAAAGGTTCGAACGGCCACATCGTCGTGCGCGTATATGACGGCGGTGCAAAGTACTATGTAGTTACGGTCAGCGACTCGGACGAGAAAATGACGGTCAAGCAGATTGCCGGACCTTACAAATCCAAATAATCATTTGCGCTTTCTCCGCAGGCGGGGCAGACCGGTCACGGCAAGCACGGCGAAGACTATCGCCAGAGTGACGGAAACGGCGGTCAGTCCCGCTGCGAGAGCAGCGTTCAGCTGACGGGAGGTGACGTAATAGGTGGTCCAGAACACTCCCCCTCCCGGTATCATAGGAAAGAGTCCGCAGATAAGGAAGATTATGACCGGACATTTCCTCAGTACGGCAGCCCATCTGGAAGCCAGGGCGACGAAGCAGGAGGCGACGAAGGTGGACTCGACTGCGGACAGACTGGCGTATTTTACCATAGAAAAATATAGAGCCCAGCCGGCTGCGCCCACTATGCCGCAGGAGAGATACTGGTTCCTCGGGACTCCGAAAAGCACCGCAAAGCCTATGGTGCCGATGAATGCGGCCAGGGTCTGGCAAAGCAGATTGGCCGTGCCGGGATTGCAGAAATTACCGTGCAATTCAATGTAGTGGCCGCTGATATAGCCGAAAAGCAGGAACACTATGCACACTCCCACAGAGATGCCCAGAAAGACCAGGAGCGCATCCATAAGCCTTGTCGCCCCGGCTATGTAATCTTCATTGGCTATGTCCCTGATGCCGTTTGTGAAAGCTACTCCCGGAATCAGCGGAATAAGGGCTCCTATCATTATGTTTCCCAGACTCTGGCCGAAACCTATGCGGTGGAAGGCGATGCAGAGCAGGGTCGCGAAGGCACCGCCCAATATGTTCACAAGAACTTTTGAGAATCCGGGCCTGGAGATGAAAAGTACGAAAATCCAGAGCAGGAGGCCCGTCACAAAGGAAGAAAGGGCATCGCTCAGTCCTCCACCGAAAAGCACACAGAAACCGGCGCTGCCGAAGGCCGAACCCAGAATCTGCTCCCAATGAGGCTTGGCAGGCATATTGCGTATGCTCTCAATCCTGGTTCTGGCTTCCGCTAGCGTATATTTCCCGGCCTCTATATCCCTCGAGAGACGGTTTATCTCGACTATTTTCTCCATCTGCCCGCCTTTCAGCGGAATGAACTCCACCTTGGCATAACGCTCGGGGCCGCCTTCACCCGTAGTGAAGATGCCGTTGCTGAGCACGAAGAAATTGCGGGACGAGGCGCCGAAATTGGAGGAAATCCTCTCCATCGTCTCCTCCACCCTGGCTATCTCCGCTCCATTCTCCAGCAGCACGTGACCGGCCTGAGCCGCCACGTCGAGTACCTCGGATAGGGAATTTTGCTTCTCTTCCATATACGGGATTGTTGCGCAGGCCCTTCTATATTATCGCTCCGAGACCGCGTACGGTATCGACAAGCCGTGCAGTGTCGATGCTGCGTACGTCGCCGCCTTCCTTGAGACTCTGCGCGGCTGCCGCACCTGCCGCCTGACCGGTTCCCATACAGCTTGCCATAACGCGCAGGGACGCAAGTGCCTGACGGTCTGCGGATATGCAGCGGCCGGCGACGAGCAGATTCGGATAGTCGGGGGCTATAAGCGCCCTGTAAGGCACATACGCAGGCTGCTCCAGATCGACGCGCAGCTGCTTCGTACCCTTGCTGGCGTGCATATCTATAGGATGTATGCCGCGGGAAATGCTGTCTTCGTAACGGATTCCGCTTACATATTCCTCCGCCGTCACGGTATGTACGCCGAGTATGCGACGGGATTCGCGTATGCCGGCCTGCGGAGCCGTAGAGGCAACGTAGCAGTCCCTGAATTCAGGGAAATTCTCGCGCAGCAGTTCGGTAAAACGGAATATATCTTCGCGAAGCTTGCACTCCGTGCTGCTGAAATTGCGGTTATCGGTCGAATCGCTTGCCCTGCGGGTGATATTTACGGCCACGCTGCCCTTGTGGAGCACATTGTTGAACCACGGACCGCCGAAGTCCGGAATGTCGGCGCCTGCTTCCTTGAGGGCCAGCAGCTTCTCGCGTACGGGACGGCACTGGCTCGGGCCGTTGATACCATTGTGGTACATGCATTTGTTGAGCAGCTCGCTGTCGGTGTCCACGCCCGAAAGTATGAAGCAGAATGATGAGGGCTGAAGTTCATTGTCCGGATTCGGCTGCATAGGCACTTCTGCCATATTGGCCAGGTCTCCGTCGCCCGTGCAGTCTATGAAAGTGGCTGCCTCAAGGCTCTCCAGACCGTTCTTATTGTCTATTATTATGCTGGAAATGCGTTTGCCTTCCATTTCGCAGCCCACCAGAGAGGAATGCATATAGAGATCAACTCCGGCTTCGAGCACCATCCTCTGGCAGCAGAGCTTGTAGAGTTCCACGTCGAAGTCTATGTTCGCCTTCGGCCACTCTACGAATGCACCACCCATCGATTCGAGACGCTTGACGAATTCCCAGGGTATTCCGCCTATCACCAGATTGTTATCCTTGGCAAAGACGCTGATAGGCGCCACGTAGCCTATGGTTGCCATTCCTCCCAGGAAGCCGTAGCGTTCCACCAGGGCCGTCCTGGCACCCTGACGGGCAGCGGTGATGGCCGCAATGAAACCGGCCGGACCTCCGCCAACGACGACCGTATCGTAAGAGCCCGCAAGCGGAGCGAAACTCCTGACCTTTACTCCATCCTGCTCCTGCGTGCTGCAGGAAAGCAGTTCCGGGGCCACTGCAATAGCAGCCAAGCCCGCCACGCCCTTCTTGAGGAAGAGCCTTCTGCTGATATCTCCCATAACTTATATAATGCGAATACGCGAAAATCGCTAATTTTTCGTATAATTGCAAGGATATGAAACAGAATACACCAACACCACACAATGCGGCCGCATACGGGGAAATCGCCCCTACGGTAATAATGGCCGGGGACCCGCTGAGGGTCAAATTCATAGCGGAGAACTACCTCGAGAACCCGAAACTCTACAACGAGGTCAGGGGAATGCTCGGATATACAGGTTTTTACAAGGGCAAAAGAGTCTCCGTACAGGGACACGGAATGGGCATCCCGTCCATAGGCATATATTCCTATGAGCTTTTCAATTTCTACGATGTGGAAAGAATCATAAGGGTAGGTACCTGCGGAGCCCTGGACAAGGACACGAAACTGGGCTCGGTCATCCTGGCACAGGCCGCCTGCAGCGACTCCAACTACGGCGGAACGCTCGGAATAGACCGCCACTTCTCCCCTTGCGCAGACTTCCAGCTGCTGAGGAAGGCAGCGGAGACTGCCGAGAGGATGGGAATAGACTACAGGGCTGGAAACGTGATGTCTTCAGACGCATTCTACGCTTCGGCCACCGAGACCGACTGGGCCAGACTGGGAGTGCTGGGCGTCGAAATGGAGGCCTACGGACTCTATATCAATGCAGCCATGGCCGGAAAGAAAGCCCTGACCATACTCTCAGTTTCGGACAATGTGGTCACAGGTGAGGAGCTCAGCCCCGAGCAGAGACAGACGGGATTGCGCAATATGATCGAGCTTGCGCTCGAACTCTGAGAATAAATCTGCCGCTATAATTCGAAAATGCTGCGCAAGCCGTTGAAGGTGGCATTGTCGAAGTCGGACACCGGTCCTATATGCCTCAGGCAGTCCAGACCGGCCAGTCCGCGGCGCAGCGCGTTTTCCATGAATTCGAAGGAACGGGAAATCTGTCCTCCGAAAAGCAGGCATTCTATGCCGTAGCCGGAAATTATGGGATAGAGGGCCGAAGACAGGAGGGACGCCGCTTCCGAGAAGCTTTCCTGCGCCGCCCAGTCCCCTGCCGTCGCAAGCGCAGCCACCTCCTTCACCGTATATGCCTTTCCTCCGAACGAAGCGAATATGGACAGGATTCCCCGTTTGGAGACATAGTCCTCGAGTATTCCGTCACGGCAGGGCAGGCGGAAGATGCTCACGCGCGGCGAGCCCATGTCATTGCGTATGATTTCCCCGTCCAAACTCATCGAGAAGCCAAGGCCGGTGCCGAGCGTCACCAGGGCGACTCTGGAATAGCCGCGGCCGTTTCCGAAGCTCATTTCTCCGGAAAGCATACCGTTCACATCGTGGGTGTAGCGCAATTCCACACAGTCCGGGACCCCGGCCAGGACGCGGAAATCCTCCCCCTCAACGCTTGCATACTTGTGCTTCATACGGAATATACCCTTCACATAGTCGAAGGGTCCGGGAATTGCCAGGGCTATGCCGTAGCGAAGTTCGGGATGCGAAAGGGCTTCAGAACAAAAAGCGGCAACGGCCTCCCGGAAAGAGGCGGAAACCTCCTCCCGGCTGCCGTCGGAGTTTACCGGTATCACCCGTCCGTCGGAGCACTTTATGAAAGTGCCGCCAACGTCCAGCAGAAGCAATCTATCTCGGGTCATTCTGATAGCCTTCACGCAGGCAGGTCTTGTGAACCATAACCGGTTCCCTGCCCAGGTTTTCAATGACATACCTTCCCATATCTGCAGGAACGCAGACTATATCCATGAACTGGAGGTCGAAATAGCGCTCCGGGTGCCTTACGCTGCGGACGCGCACGGCATCGCCGTCCACCAGAGTCAGCACGTGGAAGAGCTTTCCGCCGGTGTCCTGCTCGCACTTCTTCTCGAATTCAAGGCGGCGGAGGGAGAAATAGACCTGAGGATTCTCACCGAGTATATATTCCTCCCAGCCCTCTCCGGATGCGGCGAGACGCGGTTTCTGAACTATGTACTCGGGGCTCTCAGGATCATGGATCACGCTGTAGCGGCGATCCTGGCGCACGTTTTCCTCTCCCAGACGGGTGTGTATCGGGCGCTGTTTGCCGTCGAAGTCGAGGCGCAGGTAGTCGTACATCTTGTAGGTATATGAACCTATGGTCAGCGAACCTATCTCGAGTATGACCTGGTTGCGGCCGGAGGAGTGTATGGTGCCGGCAGGAAGCATTACCTGCAGGCCCGGCTTCGACTCCTCGTAGCTGACATACTTCATATAGTCGCATGGCCTGTGCTCCGTGTCCGCGGCCTCAATGTCCCTGAAGAACTGAGGGATGTCGGCGTCGTCACGGAAGCCTATGAAAGTCTTCGCATCGTGACCGGTGACCACTACGTAGTAGCTCTCGTCCTGACGGCCGAACTCATTGTAGTTCTTAACATTATATTCCCCGCCGGAATGGCACTGTATGGACATGTTGCCGGTGGAATGGTAGCTGTCGTCCCAGTTGAAACGTATAGGGAAATAGCCCTCGAACTTCTTCACGCAATCCTCGCCCATCAGATTCACGCCCTCCTTGTGAACGAAGGAGCAATAGTTGATGTCGAGCTTCTCGTCGCCGGCCTCCACGACCACGCTGACCTCCATAGGGATGAAGTCGAAGACCCAGGCGGCATTGCGCATCTCGTCGGGCAGTTTGCGGAGCTTCTTCATATACGAGCCGCCCCAGACTCCCTCGAGATAGCAAGGCTTGGCCCTGAAAGGATACTTCACCAGCTGGGCGCAGATGTCGGAGAAAGTCCCGAAAGGCATGAGCTGCAGGTTCTGCGGATCGTTGTCGAGCACGTACCAGTCGGGCACATTGTTCTCCCAGAGTTCATGACGGTTCCTCACGGCACACTCGAAGTCGCAGTAGTAGCAGCGGCGTATCGTACGGTTGATTATGCCGGGACGCTCCTTTCCGATGTTGGAATATTCGCCCCTGCGTATGCGCAGCATACTCTTCATAGGAGTAAGGTCGAAGAATACCTTCACATCGTAGAGTTCGCGGAGTTCCGGAATGAGAGAGCCGTAGCCATAAACCACGCTGATCTTGCCGGCCTGCCTGGAAGCCGGGACCGCCTTTTTGAAGGCCTCGGTGCTGGCCTCATCCATAAGTCCTTGATATCCACCCTTATAAACCTTTCCATAGAGTAGAGTCGGGTCGATTTTCGTGTCCCAGATCAGGAGCGGGTCGATGATTGCGTCTATCTCCTTGCCCGACTTGAGGGTGGCGGCATTGGCGTCGATGGCCTCGAATCCGAGACCCAGCAGGCTGCACTCCCTGGCAATGAGATTGACGAAGACCGTCCAGTTCGCGGTGGTGTAGCCGTCGAGAGCCACGACCACTCCCTCCTTTGCGGCCCTGTCGGCCAGGGTGGCTACGAATTTCTTCACCACGTTCTGGTTGCCGCCTGATATTATTGATTTTACCGTTTTCTCTGAAAGTTCCGGACGATTGACCGGCCTGGGGTCATCGAAGGGAAAGGGGTTGTACATAAAACTCATCAGTCCGTCTTTTATTTGATGTTATGGAATTCGAAACCCATCATTTCCGCGAAATTCTCCAGTTCCCTGGTCCAGTCACCGTCGGCGATTGCATAATGCTGGGTCACGCCGACCTTGAGAAGTTCGCCGAAAAGTTTTTTCACAGGCACCAGAGGCCTGAACTCCGAGTGGGAGTAGGTGGCGAGGAACTGCTTGCCCGGAAGCGATTCCACGAGGGTGGCAATCATCTTGTACCTGCCGTCCTCCTCGTAGAGACCCGTCATAGTCTTGAGGCCCGGGCTGAAACGGTACCAGGCGAAAGGCGCCCCGGCATACTTCCAGGAGGTCTTGGCGAAACGCACGTCGCGGGCTATCACCACATTCTCCTGCCACTGCGGGTCATTGTGGTCGTTAGGACCGGCGTGGCCTCCGTCGAAGGTGCCGAAATCGTCCTCGATATGGAAAGGCTCTATGAAATTGACGTGCTTTCCGGATATGAGCTTGAGCGCGAAGGTGGCTATGCCTGCGCCCATATCGGCCTCAGGCACCAGTATGGACATATTTTCGTTGAACCAGTTGTGGTAGAAGCCGGCGCGGCAGCCCGCCACCTTGAAGGTCGCACGGTCTATGTCGTTGTAAACCATCATATCTATGTCGTTGTCGCGGGCCATATTCTTCAGAGCGAGAGAGGCCTTCACGCAACCGATGAACTTGTCGTATTCGACATCCGCTTCCATCGCATATTTCGAACTCAGCTCGTCGGCGTACTCCTTTACCTCGGCGTCACTCAGCTTGTCTATGAACTCCTTGTAGTCGGAATAAGGGAGATAATGCACTTCCGGACCTATCTTCGTGAATATGTCGTAATTGTCGAGATAGGTGGACCACATCGCCTCGTTCATATTCGCCATAAGGCCCAGATTCGCGTTGCGCAGGACATTGCGCGCGAGTGCAGCCCTGGAATAGGCGCGAATCTCTTCGGTGATTTCGGCACGGCTGCCCATCACTATCTTCACATTGGCCCGGGGAACCCTCTTCACGGAACCCGAGGCTTCGAGGGAACCGACGAGAGTGCCTGAACAGAGATAGTCTATGAAATCATCGTCGTCGATGGAAGTCTCGAAACTCATCCTGTCCTTGGCGACATTGGTGAATATCATAGGAATCTGAGGGCAGTCGCGCAAAAAACGTATCCAGGCGAAATCCTCGCTCCAGGAGAGGAACTCAGCTACGATGAAATCCACCTTCTCGTTGTAGAAAAGGTCCATTGCCGCCTGAGCGTCAGACCTTTCGTAAACTATGCCTGGGTAAACGAGCTCGAGAAAATCCATACTCGCCTTGATATCCTCTACGGCCTTGAGCTTGCGCTCGTGATAGCTGCCTCTCTTGGGGGCATTCAGTTCTTTGAACCTTGGGGAAGCGATCAGCAGGAGACCTGCCTTCGGCTTTCTGATTTTGGCACTTGCTTTCATTATAGGGTCATTTTATCATAATCTTTCTGGTAACTGGTGAAGCTCACCACCGCCATAAGCAGTCCGCACGCCACCCATATCACTCCCAGCAGCGGGAAGGTGGCCTGGAGGCTGCCCATAGAGTCCTTCATCGCTCCGAGGACAACAGGAGCGAAGGCTCCCACGGCGAAACCTGTGGTAATCATTGCGCTGGAGCAGGATGCATGAAGGTGAGGCGGGGTTACGTCATAGAGCACGGCATAGGTGTTGGCATCGAAGAAGGCCCTGAAGAATCCCCATCCTGCAAAGCACAGGTAGAGAATCCACACGGTCTTACTCTCCCCTATCACGAAGAGAGGAACGGCTCCCAGCACCAGTCCTGCGGCCTGCAGAAGCATTCTGACCTTGCGGTTCTTCGAGGCGAACCTGTCCGAAAGCACGCCGGCAATGAGCACACCCGCGAAAGCGGCCAGATATGTCCAGAACATCGAATTGAAACCGGCTGCAGCCTGGGTCTGGCCGAGCTCCTCCTGCAGGTAGGCCGGCATCCAGGTCATATATCCGGTAATGACGAATATCAGTCCTGAGAAGCCTATGGTGAGCATAAGGGCTGTAGGCGTGGTGAATACGGTCCTGAAGCCCTGCCATATTGCGGTCAGGGGGTTCTGCACTGCCTTGCGGCGCTCAGCAGAGTCAGTCACTTCCTTGTCCTTGAGGCGGAAGATCATCAGTATGCCCCAGACTATCCCGGCGGCGCCGAATATGATGAAGGAATATTTCCATCCGTTGCCGGGATTGATGGCGTCGAAGCGGTCGGCTATCAGACCGGCCAGCCACCCTGCCAGAATCACGCCCACATAGTAAGCGGTCTGATGTATGGACATCGCCCTGGCACGGGTATCAGTGTGGTATTGCCCAAGAAGCGAGTAGTTCGCCGGCCCGAAGAAGGCCTCTCCGCCTCCGGTGGCCACGCTCCTCATAAGAATCAGAAGGAAGACCCCGTTGGCGAGTCCCGTGAACATTGTCGCAACGCTCCAGAAGATTATGGCCACGGTCACCACCCACTTGCGCGAGAAGCGGTCACCGGCCCAGCCTCCGAACGGCACGCAGCAGGCGTAGAAAAGGTTGAATATGGTCGCAATGAGGCCGACGGAGGTGTCAGTCAGATTCAGGGCCTCCCTGATTGCCGGAAGCACGGTATTGAAGACCTGACGGTCTCCCTGATTCAGGAGATATGCCATCCACAGCAGCAGAAGCACCTCCCACTTGACCCAGGACCGCTCCTTTGCCGGAGCTGCATCGGCTTTAGTCTTTTCCATATACATACTCGATTTTCAATCTGCCGCAAAGATACAATATATTTTGAAAATACCACACTACACCACACTAAATTTTCATCTTCTTATCACAACATCGTCCAGATAGAAGCGGCCCGCCGATGTTGCGGTTTTATTTTCCGTAACGGATGTGGTACATATTGTACCCTATATTCCTGACATGCTTAATGGTTTCAGGATAAGGAGTGTCGCAGCAGTCGGTCAGGCCTACCTGGAAGTTCTCGCCGTCAAAACGGCCTGTGCACGGCTGGTCGGAGAACTGATGCCAGGTATTATCAAAAGATTGTGATAACACCTGTTATCAATACAAGATAATTATCAAAACTTAACGGTAATACAAGTTCGTACGTCCTTTTCTTCTTGATTCTTTC
>SFMG01000045.1 GCA_004554455.1 Bacteroidales bacterium
CTGAAAATCATCGCGCGAGCGGATGTGCCCTGGAGGCCCGTAGAACGGCGATTGCCGTGCCAGATGAATTGCAGGAACGTGTGGGAACGGGCACTAACCAGGCTCTGAGGGCCGTGTGTGGCAGGTCGGCCGAATACCTGAAAATCATCGCGCGAACGGATGTGCCCTGTAGGGCCATGGAAGGCCGATTCGGGTGCCAGATGAATTGCAGGAAAGCGAGGGCCCGTGCACTAACCAGGCTCTGAGTGCCGTGCTTGGCAGGCCCGTGGCAGGTCGGCCGAATTCCTGAAAATCATCGCGCGAGCGGATGTGCCCTAGAGGCCCGTGGAATGGCGATTGCCTTGCCAGATGAATTGCAGGAAAGTGTGGGCCTGGGCACTAACCGGGCTCTGATGGCCGTGTATGGCAGGTCCGTGGCCGGCCGGTGGTCTTCCTGCTAATCATCGCGCGAGCCGATGTGCCCTGGAGCGCTGTCTGGAGGGGTTGGCGTCGCTCGATGGACACAAATCGATGCCATCGCGCAGGCGGATGTGCCCTGGAGGCCCGTAGAACGGCGATTGCCTTGCCAGATGAATTGCAGGAAAGCGAGGGCCCGTGCACTAACCAGGCTCTGAGGGCCGTGTGTGGCAGGTCGGCCGAATTCCTGAAAATCATCGCGCGAGCCGATGTGCCCTGGAGTGCTGTCTGGAGGGGTTCGGGTCGCTCGATGGACTCAAATCGATGCCATCGCGCGAGCGGATGTGCCCTGTAGGGCCCGTGCACTAACCGGGCTCTGACGGCCGTGCGTGGCAGGTCGGCCGACTTCCTGAAAACCATCGCGCGAGCGGATGTGCCCTGGAGTGCTGTCTGGAGGGGTTCGCGACGCTCGATGGACACAAATCGATGCCATCGCGCAGGCGGATGTGCCCTGTAGGTCCGTGGAATGGCGATTGCCGTGCCAGATGAATTGCAGGTAAGTGTGGGACTGGGCACTAACCGGGCTATGACGGCCGTGCGTGGCAGTTCTGTGTCAGTTCGGTGGCCTTCCTGCAAATCATCGCGCGAGCGGATGTGCCTTGGAGTGCTGTCTGGAGAGGTTTGGGTCGCTCGATGGACACAAATCGATGCCATCGCGCAGGCGGATGTGCCCTGGAGGGCCCTGGAAGGCCGATTGTCTTGTCAGATGAATTGCAGGAAAGTGAGGGAACGGGCTCTGAGGGCCGTGCGTGGCAGGTCGGGGTTCTTCCTGCTAATCATCGCGCGAGCGGATATGCTCTGGAGCGCTGTCTGGAGGGGTTCGTGGTGTTCGATCGATTAACCGTCCCCGAGATGACGCTTCGTGAAATTCACCTGGAACCGTAATCGCCATTCTAGGCCACTCCAAGGCACATTGCGGTTCGGTGGAACCAAATTGGGCTCACCTGGACCTTTTTCGGGAGCTAACTACTTGATAATCAATAATGGCAGGCTCCAGGTGAATTTCACGAAGGCACGATGAGACAGCTCCCCGCCGCAAGCCTCCGAACCAACCTCCCGACCCCTCCTCCCAAGTCGAAACGCAAAAAGGGCCAACTGCATACTATCATACAGTTGGCCCTTCCAGAGTCGTGCCTCGGGCGGGAATCGAACCCGCACGACCCTTTCGGGTCAAGGGATTTTAAGTCCCTCGTGTCTACCATTTCCGCAGCCTCTGTTTCAGCCCGCTGGAACGCAGATTGGTCACAAATTTACAAATTAATTGCGGATGTGTGCAAAATTATCCTCAATGATTGACAAAAAATGCTAAATTAGCAGCCAGTAACATAAATGATAACGCTATGTTCAGTAAAGATGTATATGTCCGCCGGCGCAGGACACTGGCGGAAAAAATGAAAGGGGAGAGCGGTGTGTTGCTTTTCATCGGCAATGTTGAGAGCCCGGCGCAGTACAGGGATAACTGCTACAAATGGCGTCAGGACGGCAACTGGTTGTATTTCTTCGGCTTGGAGGAACCGGCTTTTGCTGCCGTGATCGACCTTGACAACGGCAGTGAAACCATCTACGCTGATGATTATAGCGTGGATGACATAATCTGGACA
Source organism: Bacteroidales bacterium (assembly GCA_004554455.1). Classification (GTDB taxonomy): domain Bacteria; phylum Bacteroidota; class Bacteroidia; order Bacteroidales; family UBA932; genus Cryptobacteroides. Next base: position 2,058 of record SFMG01000045.1, read on the forward strand.
GGACCGATGCCTACTGTAGCCTCGCTCGCCGAAAAAGTAGGAGTAGCCCATTCCGCCCCGTCAGCCCAACTTGACAGGGACATAGCACAGGCAATGGCAAACGGTCGGAAGGTGCATTTCCTTGCCGTATCCCGCTATTACAATGCGCTCCGGCTCTCGCAGCTCACAGGAATCGACCCTATGGCAGCATTTTCCTGCGGCAAAAAGGGTTCACCGGTAGCATCCGAGGCCCTCACCCGCGCGGTAATTGAAATGCGTCTGGTTAAGGAAGATATTGAAATTGAGCACATTGACGCTGCCTGCAACCTCGGCTACGCAATGCACACCGCCGCCCGCAGAGGCATAAGGCTGGGCCGCATCGAGCAGGAGATAGTCGGAGAAATGGAAGGCGTAACCCTTTCCGGCGGCTTTGGACCGAGCTTTCAGACCATACTCACGCAGCACGGCGAAATCTTCCACTGCCACTCGCACGAGTGTCTTATCGACCCGGACCGTCTTATGGTGATCGATGCCGGCGCCGAAACCAACTCCCACTACGCTTCCGACTTTACCCGCACCTATCCGACAAGCGGTCGCTTCACCCCTCGCCAACGCGATATCTATCAGATAGTGTACGAATGCAATGAACTGGCATACAATATGATAGCCCCTGGTATCACATACCGCGACTGCCATCTTGCAGCCAACCGGCATATGCTCGAGCGCCTCTCGGAGCTAAAGCTCGTGCACGGCGACATCGACGATATGATGCAACTCGGCATAGCCGGACTCTTTATGCCTCACGGCCTCGGCCACAATATGGGCATAGAATGTCACGATATGGAAGACCTCGGCGAGAATCTTGTCGGCTACGACCCTGACCAGCAGCGTTCCGACCAGCTCGGTCACTGCAGTCTCCGAATGGCGCGCCGTCTCCGTCCGGGCAATGTAATCACCGACGAACCGGGCATCTACTTCATCCCTGCCCTCATCGAGCAGTGGAAGCGAGAAGGTACCGACCGCGGTCACGTCAACTACGAGAAGCTCGCACGCGAGTACTACGATTTTGGAGGAATTCGTCTGGAAGATGACATCCTTGTGACTTCCGACGGTGCCCGCCGGCTTGGTTCAAAGCGACTGCCTATCGCCCCGGACGAGGTGGAAGCCGCTATGGCTGAGGATAAAGCGCTCTTCGAGGCCTCCCGCTAGCGTGACTTCGCCCCGCCCGCGCTAAGCGCAGCCTGTCAGACGGCTGCCCGCGCGAGACGGCAACAAACAACAATAACCTGCTGAACTATGAAACACTTGATGATTCATCCGGTGCGGGCCCTCGCGGACCTGCTGATGCCGAGATACTGCCCCTTATGCGGCGCTCTGCTACTTCTGGCGGAGCACCGCATCTGTTTGTCCTGCACGGCCGCACTCCCGCTGACCTATTACTGGCTGCGCCCCCACAACCCTATGTCCGACCGCATCAACGCCCTGCTCGCCCGCACTTCCGACCCTCCCGAGCAATACCTTTACGCCGCCGCACTCTTTTTCTACACCGGCCCCTACCGAGATGTCACCCGTCTGCTCAAATACCTCAGGGACTTTGAGTTAGGTCGTTATTTCTCCAGGGCTCTCGCTTCTCGCATAGCCGCCTCGCCGCAGTTTTGGGACGTCGATATGGTAGTGCCGCTGCCCCTGCACTGGACCCGTCGTCTGCGAAGGGGATACAATCAGTCCGACATTATTGCCGCAGCGCTCGCCTCGGAACTCGGGGTGCCCTGCTGCCGCAAGCTTCTTAGTCGCCGCCGCCGGACCCGAAGCCAGGCAAAGATGCAGGGGGAAGGAAGAATTCGTAATGTAACCGGGGCCTTTGTGTCGGATTATAAGGACTTTAGGCCGCGGCATATCCTGCTGGTCGATGACGTGCTGACTACCGGTGCGACCCTTGCTGCGGCAGAGCTGGCATTGAGACGGGGAGTTCCTGGCGGAGCGCAGCCTCCTCGGGTGTCGTTCGCGACCCTCGCCTGCGTGCCTCACGAGAGCGGGGTAGGGTAGTGGAAACGCTTCGCGATGTCTTTACGCCTATGGACTAGAAATACTTGTTTTCCTGCCGGTTCAACGCTATGAAAATGAATAACATAGCAGTAAAGGTCCAGAGAGAGGAACCGCCGTAGGAGAGCAGCGGCAGAGGTATGCCGATTACAGGCATCAGGCCAATTGTCATACCAATGTTTATGAATAGATGCATAAACAGGCAGCTTGCAAGACAGTACCCGTAGATTCGGGTAAATGTCTCCCTCGACTTGTCGGCATCCTGAATGATCCAGCCTATGAGCAGGCAATAGAGAACAACTACCAGCAGGCAGCCGACGAAGCCCCATTCTTCGCCGACCGTGCAGAAAATGAAGTCCGTACTTTGCTCAGGGACAAAGCCATACGCTGTCTGGGTGCCGCCGAGGAAGCCTTTTCCGGTCAGTCCGCCCGAGCCTATTGCAATCATTGACTGGCGCACGTTGTAACCTACTCCCGAAGGGTCGTCCTTGAGCCCGAGCAGCACCTCGATTCGGCTGCGCTGATGGTCCTGGAGCACGTTGTGGAAGAGAAAATCGGTTGCAAATACCAGTGCGATGGCTCCGATATACGACAGGATGATATTGCGTATCCATACCCTTCTGCCGGTTTTGGAACGCTTGCGGTAGTGGATGAAAGTCCATATCAGAAATGCGGCGGCAACAGAAGTGCATACTATTATCGAGATCCACCAGTTGGAAACCAGAGTCAGGATAAAGACGACTATCGCTGCGCCAATAAGAGTAAGGTACCATCCGGACAGACCCTCGCGGTAAAGCACGAAAATGAATCCCACATAAACGAGGGCAGAGCCGGTTTCGCTTTCTGCCACGATGATAAGCATCGGAAGCAGTATGATGGGCGCTATGCGGAGTACGTCAACAAAGCGGTTCAGAGGCCTGTTCATCTTGCTGAGAACCGTTGCCAGCAGCAGTGAGGTCGATATTTTGGATAGCTCCGCAGGTTGGAATTTGACAGGACCGAGCTCGAACCAGGAGTGGGAGCCCTTTACGTCCTTGCTGACAAAAATCACCAGGACAAGCAGTGCGGTAACTACCAGATACAGAGGCAATGCCGAGACTTCCCAGTAATGGGGATTGAGGGCAAACAGTATGACCGCCGCGATGATGAATGCGGTAATCATCCATATAAACTGCTTGCCTGAACGGCAACTGAGGTCAAAAATGGAAGATGGTTCGGACGAGTGTACAGATGCGTAGATGTTGATCCATCCAATAAAGACCAGCGCGATGTAGATTCCCACCAGTCTCCAGTCAACGGTCTGCTTTAGCCCTCTGTCCAGTCTGTTTGCTTGATTCATCTCACTCTAAAAGAATTTGGTCTCCAACATTCTGTCCTCCATAGGCTTGCGCTCTTCGCAAATCTCGCCGTTGAGATACTTCTCAAGCATCAGCGAGGCTACGGGCAGCGCCCAGGTGGCGCCGAATCCGGCATTTTCGACATACGCGGCGACGGCAATCTTCGGGTTGTCCTTTGGTGCGAAGCAGATAAAGACGGAATTGTCCTTGCCGTGCGGGTTCTGGGCGGTTCCGGTCTTGCCGCAAACTTCCAGCCCCGGAATGGCTGCCCTGAATGCAGTTCCGCCCGCACTGCCACCACCGTTCACTGCCATATACATACCCTCGACAGCCACGGCGAAATGCGTCGTATCAACCTTGGTATATTGCCTTTCGTGGTATTTCGGGTCTATCTCGATCCCTTCTGAGTCCTTGACCAGATGCGGTATGTAGTAGTATCCGCGGTTTGCCATTATTGCAGCAAGATTGGCAATCTGGAGAGGCGTGGCACCGATTTCGCCCTGACCTATGGACAGCGAGACTATGGTCGGGAACTTCCAGCGCTTGCGGTAGATTCTGTCATAGAAGTTTGAAGTCGGGATGTTCCCTCCGAGTTCGGAAGGGAAGTCGCTCCCCAGTTTGTGCCCAAATCCGAAGCTCAGCACATACTCCCTCCATACGTCAAATGCCTCCTGAATGCTGCCGTACTTCTTGTTTTCCAATACGTTGCGCAGAACGTAACAGAAGTATCCGTTGCAGGAAGTCGCGATGGCGTCGCGGAATGCCAGAGGCGAGCTGTGGGCGTGGCAGCCGAGCTTGCGTGATGAACTGTAGGCATAGCCGCCGTTGCACGGATAGCTGTTGGAAGGTACCAGAACACCCTCCTGCAGGCCTATGAGGCCGTTTACGAGCTTAAATACCGATCCTGGTGGATAGGATGCCATAACCGTGCGGTTAAACATAGGCTTGCGCGGATTCTTGGCTATCTCGCCATAATATTTGCCTATATCGGAAAGTACTTCCACGTCGATTCCCGGACTGCTGACCATCGCAAGTATCTCTCCCGTAGATGGTTCTATCGCTACCACCGAGCCGGTCTTGCCCTCCATCAGCTGCTGCCCGTACTGCTGCAGGTGGGCGTCTATCGTGGTTATGATATCGTGTCCCGGCATTGCCGGCTTGTCGTGTTCGCCGTTCATATATGACGACTGCACCCTGTTCCTGGAGTCCCTCAGGTAGATGTGGTAGCCCTTTTCTCCGCGCAGGTCGGCCTCCCGTGCGGCTTCAAGACCGGTCTTGCCTATGTAGTCGCCGGATTTGTATTCGGGATGCTTCTTGATGTCGTTGGCATTGACTTCGGAAATGTAGCCGAGCAGGTTGCCGCCGGCGTTGAAGGGGTATTCGCGCACGCTGCGCACCTGGGAGGAGAATCCCGGATAGCGGTATTCTTCCTCGGCAAAGCGCATATAGACCTCGGAACTGACCTGCTTGAGGAA
>SFMG01000001.1 GCA_004554455.1 Bacteroidales bacterium
CACCATATCATTCCTGTTGAACCTCTACCCTACCCATCATGAGGCGGATATATCAAAGATGATTGATACGGCCACAGCAAGAATTGCCGAGTATAAGGGGAAATCAGTCAACCCTCTCAAGCGCCAGCGCAAGTATGCCGGACTTACCCAGAAGGAACTGGCCGAAAGATCCGGAGTTAAGGTCAGGATGATAAAGGCATATGAGCAGGGCAATCAAGACATATCAAAAGCAGAGGCTAGGAGCGTCATTAAACTGGCAAGAGCCCTTAATTGTCTTCCAGAAGATCTTCTGTCATAGATGATAGCTCGTCCGTAATAAGTATTCCAGGAGGCATCTTATAAGAGAACGTTAGGAGAGCGCTTCCTTGCCGAATACGACATTCCGGAATGAGATTCTCACGACTAAAGCCATCGGATTTATAGGATTCCGGTGGCTTTTTTACTTTGTTGTGGCCTTAATGTTTAACAAATCCTGACCGCATTCAGGGCATCCCTTACCTTGTTCTCTTCATCGCTACCCCTTGTCGATAGACGGATAAGCGGAATACCATACTTCTTGAAAATGCCGTCCTTTTTCATATCCCGAGAATGTTGGACGCTGCCTTCCCTGTGGTAGGCATATCCGTCGGTCTCGACGCCTAACACCGGTTTGTGCGTTACCCTGTCAATGATGAGGAAATCCACATGAGTCCCGTCGTGCGAGACGTAGGCCTTCTCGTTGTCGTCCATAAGGGATGTGTCGCGAAATATCTCCCGCAGGGGAATATGACACACGACGCGATAAGAATCGAGATACGGCTCGTTAAGAATAGAGGATATCATATCGTATGTCAAGTTCTCAGAATCAAATTCTGACACCCTCCTCTTGCCTCGCAACATCTCCAGACGCATCTCGGTGTACTGGCTGTACAGATAGTCGAAGATTGAACTGACCTTACTTTCGTTGACCGAGCAGTTGTTGTACGCCATATAGTCCAGGAGCGCCTGTATATTCCCCTGACGCTCCTGAGGATTGCCGCTAACGACGAGGTGAAAGCGCTTCTTGGCTCTGGACACCGCAACATTGACCATATTGAGTTTGTCCGTGAAGTCGGATACCTGGTTATCAACGACACTGAGGATGATGGCGTCTTTCTCCCTTCCCTGATACTTGTGCACAGTGGCACACTCGATGCCGGGAATCTGTTTGTTAAACTCCTTCACCTGGTTCTTGTACGGGGTGATGATGCCGATGTCGGAGATGTCTTTGAGGCCGGGGAGTACCTCCTGCTTGATGACGTCTATCTCCCGCTGATTAAAGTGACCGACGGCGTGGTTACCTTCCACGGTCTTCGTGGCTGTCAGAACATCCTTCTCGCCGTTGTCCCGCGTCATCACCACGAGACGTCCGCCATAGAATTTCTGGTTGCAGAAACCGATGATGCGCGGATGACAGCGGTAATGCTCGCGGAGCAGTGTATGAGGCGCGTCCGCGATAGCTTCGCAGGCGGTATGGAGCAGGCTATGGTCAGCTGAGTTGAAATAGTCCGGGATATCCGACGATCGCCGGATCTCCTCGAGTTTCGCTTCCGCCTCCGCGGTCACGACGTTCGGCAATTGGAGGGCGTCGCCTACGATGACGGCATTCTTCGCACACAGCAGGGCGAGGAAGCCCGTCTCGAGAGAGACCTGCGACGCCTCGTCCATAATTACATAGTCGTAGAGCATATTCTCCGGAAGACATCTGATGCAGGAGAAGGTCGTGCTCAGTACGACGGGATATTGGGCCGTAAAGTCCTTTCCCCGGGAGAGTATGTCCCTATCGAAGCGAAAGCGTTTGCGCCCGTTTCTATAACGCATTGACAGGGCTGCCTTGAATATCCTCAACGATTCGTCGGTAAGAGTTTTTGTAAGTTCATCTGCATTGAGGGATTCGAGTTGCCTGCGCACCTCCCCGTACTCCTCGTCAATCTCCAGGATGCGGTTGTGGTAATAGAGGGCGTGCAGTTCCCGCAGAAGAGGCGTGATGTCAGTGGCGTCAAAGTTGTTCTCGAGGCCCCAGCGACGACGGCACTGAAACTTGAGCCACCAAAGCTTCAGGCGGGTGAAGATGTTGCGTTTCCGGTTCAGAGAATCTTCGACCTGCTGCTGGAGATGAACCCATAACCAGAGCACCTTGTCGGAAGGTACCCTCTTTAACATCATAGTGTCGAGGTCTATGCCCTCATCCTGACAGAAGTGCTGCTTCTCAAGTTTGACGTCGTAGCGTTCCTGGCGGAGCACTGCCTCCCTCTCCTGAAGAGAATAGACCTTATCGAGTTCTCTTGATATTGTCCCGATGCTCGACCCAAGCCTACCGGAGCTATCGTTCACAAGACCCCACGAAGACACATCTTCGGGGATATCGGTCTGGTTTTCCAGAAAAACTTTCCAGTTCTCTTTGTTGCCAAGTTTGGCGACGATGAATCCGAAGCCGTGCTTCTCGAGCTTGTCGCTGACGTTGAGCACCGCAGAGTTGTTGTTAGAGACCATAAGAACGCTCTTGCCACGCGTGACGATATTCGCTATGATATTCAGGATGGTCTGCGTCTTTCCCGTGCCCGGAGGTCCCTGGATGATGCTCACCTGATTCGTGAACGCTCTCGTCACCGCCTCCTTCTGGCTGGCGTTGCAACCGTATGGGAATATGAGTGTGTCAGTTTTCGGAGAGCCGAAGGACCTGACGGCAGCATTCCTACCGTCAAGGAAACGGGCAGCAGCGGAGTCGCTCCGGATGAAGTCGATATTCTCATAGTAGTTCAGGAGGATGCTGTTATCAGCCTCCTCTTTCCTGAGATTACTGATATTCGCCACGTTCCTCAGGTACGAGAAAATATTGAATCCTAACTTATCCTTCAGGCAGTTGGATATGATGGCCAGATTACTGAATATGTCTTCTCTCAGCGATCCGTCATTGTGCTGTATGCGCCAGTATCGTTCTCTGATGCCGCGGAAGAGCCACAACGCCTTTACATCTCGCAGGATGACATCGCCTCGGAGAATCAGGCAGTCGGAGATATCAACACTCTCGAAGTTTGATATGAATTCCACATCGCTGGCACTATGCGGATATCGCTTGCCCGGTGAAGAAATATATGTCACCCAGTACACGCCGTTCCCGCCACGCGCCAAAGGTTGCCGTACGCGAAGCGTTTCCGGTTTCCCTTTCAGGATGATCATTCTGGAAGTTGCGTCAATCATGAATGTAAATGTATTCGTATTTTATCGTTTCCCAAAATCTTTCTTTCCACGCAAATCACTACATTTGTCATGAAGGCGAAAATGATTGAAGATATGAGAATATCACTTTACACCCTAACTTCATCGCTCCACGACAGAAGTGCCGTGGATTCCTTGTCCCGTGAATTCCTTTCATCCATAGAGACTGTACTCGGTTACGGGTTCGATTTCCGTGGCGATGACTTCTCCTCATACGGCAAGAACGACCTGGATGTCATCTTCATCCGGACCGGAGGCTCCGAAGGACTCTTCAGGGAGGTCTTCCCTACCCTGTCCGGCAACATCCTGCTTCTGACCTCGGGCAAGAGCAACTCTCTGGCGGCATCTCTGGAGATTCTCTCCTTCCTCAATCAGAACGGGCGCAGGGGCGAAGTCCTGCACGGCAGCGCGCAGTATATCGCAGGAAGGCTTGACACCCTGGCCAAGGTCTCACGGGCAAAAAGAAGCCTTGACGGGCAGAAGCTCGGCATCATAGGCAAACCATCGGACTGGCTCATCGCAAGCCAGCCGGACAAGACGGCAGTTGCAGAGAAACTGGGAATAGAACTTCTGGATATAGATATTAGGAAACTCATAGAGCTGTCTGGGAAGACCTGCGGCACTCCCCTGCCGGAACCGGCTTCAGCGATTATAGAAGGTCTCCGGAAAGATGCTCCTGCCGCGGTCAGGAAGTACGTCGAAGGAGCGATAGGAATATATTCAGCACTCCGGGAGACAGTCAGCAGATACGGCCTCTCGGGACTGACCATACGCTGTTTCGACCTTCTTGACACTCTTGGAAATACAGGCTGCCTTGCACTCGCCCTTCTCAATGCCGAGGGTATCCCTTCCGCCTGCGAGGGTGATGTCCCGGCGTTGCTCTCGATGGTTATCGGCAATGCCCTCACCGGACGCAGCGGCTTTCAGGCAAACCCGTCACAGATCGACCCTGTTTCCGGAACAATGCTGCTCGCGCACTGCACCGTGCCGTTCAATATGGTCGAGAGGTACTCCTACGACACGCATTTCGAGTCGGGAATAGGCGTGGCCATTCACGGGGAACTGGCCAAGGGCGATGTCACGCTTTTCAAGACATCGGCAGACCTCGGCCGTGTGTTCTGTGAGGAGGCGGAACTGCTGGAGAACCAGTACGGGCGGGATCTCTGCCGAACTCAGGTTCTTCTTCAGATGAAAAAACCTGAAGTTCTTTCTGAATACTTCCTCCGGAACCCTATCGGCAACCACCATATCGTATTCAGCGGCTCGCACAAGGCCCTGTTCGAAGCGTTCATGCGCGAAATCTAATTCTCATCAGGACATTCAGATACACAGACGGATATCTAACCTGAACCATCAAATCAGACTCACCATAAACACTGGCAGCATCAGCACATCCTGATCCTTGGCCAATTCTTCCTCAGTCTGCCTCCGCGGTCCCCTCCGCGGCATGCGTTTGAATCTATAGCAACTATCGGAAGAAACATACGCCGGTGCTTTTCTGCGCTGACGGGGCGATATACCTTTGCAGCCGAAAAAATAAAGGAACTATTAAAGAAAAAAGCTATGAAACTATTTCTCATTTTCAGCGCAATCGTTGCACTAGCATTCATTCTCAGAGTGGTTGACGTATTTACCAGCAGACGCAAGATCAAGAGCCTTGGCGCAAACTCGAACAATGCTTCCAAGGATATACCGAGAGTTGACGTAACCGATCCGGAGGACCTGAAGAGGGCGCTCGACTACTACAGGGATATGCTTGACTAAGTAATTTATTATATTTGCCACGGAATCTGCCACGGACAAATCCTATGGAACTAAGGCAACTGAAATATTTCGTCAGGACGGCCGAAACGCTGAATTTCTCGGAAGCGGCAAGGAGTCTCTATATCACCCAGAGCACCCTGTCCCAGCAGATAAAGACGCTGGAGGATGAACTGGGCAGCCCGCTGTTCATACGTGATTCGCACAACGTGACGCTCACGGAATGCGGAGAGAGGATGCTTCCGCTGGCGAAACAGACCCTGATGGATGCGGAAAACTGCAAATCGCAGATCAGGGACCTTCAGGAGATTGTCACGGGAACCCTGAATATCGGAGCTACGTTTTCATTCAGCCCGATACTCAAGGAGACAATAAAGAAATTCACAGCCGAATATCCGGGAGTGAGACTCAACATCACGAACCGTTCGATGGAAGAGCTGATGGAAATGCTCCGGCGGAGAGAGGTGGATTTCGTGCTGGCATTCAAGCCGAACGTGCCCTATGACGACGTCATCGAGTCCTACGTGCTGTTCGAGGACCGGCTCTCCGTCATAATGAGGAAGGGACATCCCCTTGCCGAATGCAGCTCCCTGGGCGTGGACGATTTGAAGAAGCACAGGCTGGCCATACCGGCAAAGGGACTGCAGGCCAGGAATATGATAGACAAATATTTCAACTTTGTTGACGCCGGGTTCAACGTATCCCTCGAAGTCAACGGAGTATATAGCCTGCTGGACGTGGTGGAGAACAGCAATCTGCTGACCATACTCTCCGACGCGACAATCAGGGACAGGCACGCGCTGAAAGCCATCGCGCTGGACGTGCCGGACAACGAGATGCAGGGATGCGTCCATATATTGAAAAACACATATCAGAAGCGCAGCGCGGAGGTCTTTGTCAAAATGCTTCGCGAGTCCCTCGCTCTGATGGAACTGTCCGGAAAGTGGGCATAGACTGAATCACTACTATGGAATTTCTGAAATCACTTTTTGACGGCACTCAGGCGTGGAGCGGAGGTGTCGCCCACTCGATACTGGTGCTGGCGCTGGTAATCGCGATTGGCAAGGTACTGGGAAAATATAAAATCAAGGGCATATCGCTGGGAGTGACCTGGGTGCTGTTCACAGGCATACTCTTCAGTCATTTCAATATGACCCTCAATGCCGACCTGCTGCACTTTATGAAAGAGTTCGGCCTGATTCTCTTCGTTTACAGCATCGGCCTTCAGGTCGGTCCAGGTTTCTTTTCCAGTTTCAAGGCCGGAGGTGTCAAGCTGAACCTGCTGGCCGTACTGGTCTGCGTGCTGGGAGCTGCGACTGCCATTGCGCTCCACTTCGTCACGGGTACGGAGATGACCACAATGACTGGCATAATGTCGGGTGCCGTTACAAACACCCCAGGTCTCGGTGCGGCACAGACGGCATATTCCGATATGTTCGGAAGCAATTCGCCTGACATTGCCCTCGGATATGCAGTCGCCTACCCTCTCGGCGTGGTAGGAGCGATATTGTCCTTCATATTGATAAGAAAACTGTTCTACCGCAACGGTCCCGTCCTGCAGACGGTCGAGAAGGGCACGGGAAACGACAGCCGCCGGGAGGAGAAGGAGGCCGAGGCCGCAATTATCAGCAAGCATTCCGAAGCCGCTACTACCAAGTTCATTTCCAGGAGGATACTGATCAGCAAACGCAGTCTGAACGGAAGGACGCTGGAGGATCTGAAGTTCGAGGAGATACTCGGCGCTTCCATTACCCGCGTCCGCAGGGCTGGTCTGGACCTCAGGGCTACACCCGGCCTGCGTCTCCAGTACGGGGATCTCGTGACGGTGGTCGGCAGCCGCGAGTCCGTTGCTTCGATGGAGAAGGTGCTGGGCAATTCCATGAGGCGCCTCGACGAGCCTAACCTGGTTCCCATCTTCTTCGGGATTGCCTTGGGAGTCATTCTGGGCAGTATTCCCATTGCCTTCCCAGGTATGCCTCAGGCCGTGAAGCTGGGTCTTGCCGGCGGACCGCTCATCGTCAGCATACTCATCTCGTATTTCGGACCGAGAATCAATATAATCACCTATACGACCCCAAGCGCCAATCTGATGCTCAGGGAGACCGGCATCTGTCTCTTTCTCGCCTGCGTGGGCCTCGAAGCCGGCAGCAATTTCGTGGATACTATCGTTAACAAGGGCGGATATATATGGATTGCCTTCGGCGCGCTGATAACTATGCTTCCTTTGCTGATATGCGGCCTGATAGGCCGTTTCGGCATGAAGCTGAACTATCTCACCCTTGTCGGCGTTCTGTCCGGTTCCACCACCAATCCTCCGGCCCTCGCCTATTCGAATGATATCGACAAGAACAGCGATGAGGCCTCGGTCGGATATGCTACCGTTTACCCTCTTACAATGTTCCTGCGCGTTCTCATCGCCCAGATGATGATTCTGTTCCTCTGCTGAGCCCGTTTCAGGGGATATCAGAATCGGACGCGGACCGTTGTTGCGGTAGGGACAGGATACCACTCCGGCGGCTTTTTACTTAGGATTATGCCGCCTTCATGGCATCCTGTCCCTACCTGCGCCCCACGGCTATGCTGCAGGCGGGCCATTCTTCTTTGCGACAACGAAGAATAGAGTCGGACGCGGACCGTTGTTTCAGCAGGGACAGGATACCACTCCGGCGGCTTTTTACTTAGGTTTATGCCGCCTTCGTGGCATCCTGTCCCTGCCTGCAGCCCACGACTATGCTGCAGGCGGGCCGTTCCTCTTTGCCGCTACGAAAATTAGATTCGGACGCGGAAGGCCGTTGTCTCGACGGTCATAGCAGGCGAGCCGTTCTTCTTTGCAGCTACGAAAATTAGAATCGGACGCGGAAGTCCGTTGTCGCGACGGTCGTAGCTGGCGGGCCATTCTTAAACGCCACGACGATGATGCTGCATCGATTCTCAAGTCTGAGCTTGAAATCAAGAATCAATGCACGCAAGAGGACTTAAACGGGGAAAAGCTTGCATCGATTCCCAAGTCTGGCCCTGAAACCAAGAATCGATGCACGCAAGATGGTGTAAACAGGCAAAACCCTGCATCGATTCGCAAGTCTGACCCTGAAATCAAGAATCGATGCATGAAAGAGGGGGTAAACCGGGAAAAGCTTGCATCGATTCGCAAGTCTGGCCCTGAAATCAAGAATCGATGCATGCAGCAGGCTATCTTCAGCACGCGTTCATTAGATGAGTCGCTCTGGAGGTATGTCGGAGGTAATTTGCATCAACGCTAGTTCGGCAGTGGCGGCTAAAGCGGGTGCTGATGCGCCCGGAGGCGGCATTTCCCTATGTTTTTGCCGCCGAGGGTGCGCAGCACCCGCCCAATAAGCCGCCACGCTCAACAACCAGCCGCAACAAAGCCGCCGCAAAAACCCACCGCAACAAATCCGCCGCAACGAAACCCGCCGCAACGAAAGGGCAGGGGCCAAGGTTTGGGAAAGAGGAGGAGAATTTGCATTTTTGCAGGAGAAAGTGCAAGATAAAGAAAGAAAGACCTACATCGCCATCGACCTGAAATCATTCTATGCATCGGTGGAATGCGTCGCCAGGGGGCTTGACCCGCTGACGACGAATCTGGTCGTGGCGGATATGTCCAGAACAGAAAAAACGATATGCCTGGCCGTGTCACCCTCGCTCAAATCCTATGGGATCGGAGGAAGGGCGCGGCTCTTCGAAGTGGTGCAGAAAGTCAGGGAGATCAACGCGCAGAGACGGTGGGCCTGCAGGGGCGAGCTGAAAAAAGGCGTTTACGACAACAACGAGATACAGGGAAATCCGGCACTCGCGCTCGACTATATAGTAGCGCCGCCGCGAATGGCCGAATATATGAAAGTAAGTTCCAGGGTATATGAGACCTACCTGGAATTCATATCCGCGGAAGACATACACGTCTATTCGATAGACGAAGTCTTTATGGATGTCAGCGACTACCTGCAGTCCTACGGCTGCAGCGCACGGGAACTGGCGGTGCGGATGATACGCAAAGTGCTCAAAAACACGGGTATAACGGCGACGGCAGGCATAGGCACGAATATGTACCTCGCGAAGATAGCGATGGACATAGAGGCAAAGCACTCGCCGGCCGACAGAGACGGGGTGAGGATAGCCGAGCTGGACGAAATGAGCTACCGGCGCAAGTACTGGGAGCATACGCCGCTGACGGATTTCTGGCGCATAGGACACGGAATCGCCGCAAAGCTGGAAGCGAACGGGATGAAGACGCTGGGCGACGTGGCAAGGATGTCACTGCTGAGCGAGGAGAGACTCTACCGGCTCTTCGGGGTGAATGCCGAACTGCTGATCGACCACGCCTGGGGATGGGAGCCATGCACGATAAAGGACATAAAGGCCTACAAGCCATCCAGCCACAGCCTTTCCATAGGACAGGTACTCTCGGAGGCATACGATTTCGCCAAGGCAAGGGTGGTGATTCAGGAAATGGCGGACAGCCTCTCACTCGAGCTTGTGGAAAAGAGAATGGTATGCGACCAGATGGTCATAAACATAGGATATGACAACTTGTCGATGAATGGATATACGGGCGAAAGCGAGAGCGACCATTACGGCCGCAAGGTCCCGAAACCCGCACACGGCTCGGTCAATCTGATGAAATTCAGTTCGTCCTCCTCCGAAATCACGGAAGCCGTGACTGGACTCTTCGACCGCATAATGAACAGGAAACTGCTGGTGAGGAGAATGGCGGTCGTGGCCAACCACACTGTAGCGGAGGGCTCGCCCGAAACCCTGCAGATGACGCTCTTCGACGAGGAAACGAGGAAAGAGGACGGGGGCCGGGAACGCAGGAGGCAGGAGGCGATACTCGCGATAAAAAAGAAATTCGGCAAGAACGCCATATTAAAGGGCATCAATTTCGAGGAGGGCGCAACGCAGAGGACGCGCAACGAACAGGTCGGCGGCCACAAGGCCTGACCGGCGGCAGACTGACCGGAACAAAGACCGACGGCAGACTGACCGGAACAAAGAACTACGGCAGACAGACCGGAACAAAGAACGACGACTGATGGGCAGATACGACGATATAATAAATATGGAGCACCCGAGCTCCGAGCGGCATCCGAGGATGTCGGCGCTGGACCGTGCCGCGCAGTTTTCGGCCTTTGCGGCGCTGACCGGCTACGAGGATATAATTTCCGAAAGCGGGCGAAGGACCGAAGAGCGGCCCGAAGTGGACGAGGAGCAGCTCGGACGGCTCAACGAAGCGATGGGCAGGATAGAGAAGGAACTCGCCTCCAGACCGGCCGTCAAAGGACTGCGTTTCCTGCCCGATTCGCGCAAGAGCGGAGGGCGGATGACAGCTTTCGAAGGGCGGGTGCGCAACATAGACATAAGCACTTCCGCGCTCGTACTGGCCGACGGGACATCGATCCCGCTTCAGGACATTCTCGAGCTGGAAGTGCTTTGATTCTACTTGCTGACCTTTACCTTGCGCTGGGAAAGGCGGCTCTTCTCGGCGCGGAAGCCCATCACGTGGCTCTCTATGGAGGCGTCGATAGTGCTGGTCAGCAGGGATTCGTCCTGTGCGGAGACGGCCTCTACGAAGTCGCAGACCAGGGCCATGTCGCCGCCGCCGTGTCCGGAGCCCTTGTATTCAGGAATATCAGATAATTTCTTGTTCCACAGATATTTGCGGTTGCTGCGGAACTCATATACCGTGAACTCGGAACCGTTGCCTTCGATGTAGCCGGTGGTGCCCATTATGCGGGTGCGGCGGCCGCCGAAAGGCGTGAAGGCCTCCATCGAGAAGGAGGCGGTAGTGCCGTCCTCGAATACCATCTCGCTGACGAAGTGGTCCGGCTGGTCGTTGTCGCAGTGATATACGCAGCGGCCCCACAGGTTGTTAGGGTCAGAAATCTTGGCGAGTATTTCGGCCTCGTCGCGGGAGTTCTTCAGGTCGAAGACACCCAGATGCTGTTTGCGCTTTACGTATATGTCTATTGCGGAATATGGACAGCTGCTCTCGTGAGGACAGCCGTCGGTGCAGCGCAGAGGAGCGCCCTCCGGGGCATTTTCCGGCCTGAACCAGCTCAGCGAGCCGTCGGCGACTATGCTCTTGCAAGGCTTGCCCACGAACCAGCGCAGTATGTCGAGGTCGTGACAGCTCTTGGCGAGGATGATAGGGGTGGTCTCCCTGGAATCGCGCCAGTTGCCACGCACATAGGAATGAGCCATGTGACGGCATTCTATAGGCTCCATGTGCTGTATGCTTATCATCTTGCCTATCATACCCTTGTGCACTGCCTCATACATAGCCCTGAAGTAAGGGCTGTAGCGGAGCACGTGGCAGACGGCCACTATGCGGCCGTACCTGCGCGCCTGGGCGGCGATGTCGGTGCACTCCTTCTCGCTCTGGGCCACGGGCTTCTCGAGCAGCACGTCATATCCCATTTCAAGCGCCTTCATGCAAGGCTCGTAATGGGTGTCGTCCGGAGTGGCTATGACCACCGCGTCTGCGAACTTCGGAACACGGAAGACCTCGCTCCAGTCTCCGAAACGGCGCTCCTGCGGGATGCCGAACTTGTCGCCCATTGCATCCTTGCGGCTCTCGCGTATGTCGGACACGCCTATGACCTGCATGCACTCAGGGAACATAGAGGCATATCTGGAATAGGTTCTGCCCCTGTTGCCGGCTCCTATGATCACTACGGTGACGGGACGTCCCTTGACAGCGGCCCTGAGCCCCTTGACAGGGAAGTCGAGCTCGGGGTCAGTGGTAAGGAAATCGCCTTCCGCCACGCCCATTGCCCGGCCTGCCGCCTTTACACTTTCTCCTCCTCCGATGAGGGTGGCCCCGGCACCTATCAGACCAAGGCTCTTCAGGAAATCTTTTCTGTTCATATATATTATCAGTTTCAGTATGTCGTTTCACAATCGGGGCAGTCTGCCCCGTGCTGTCATTTGTATTCGTCCCAGGACTTCACCGGGATCTCGTCCTGAGGGATGCTGCAGAAGGCCTTTATGAAGGCGGTGGCGAGACGGGCGTTGGTAAAGAGCGGGATGTTTGAATCTATGGCCGCACGGCGTATGAGATAGCCGTTGTCGAGCTCCATATCGGTAAAGTTCTTCGGGATATTGATAACCAGGTCCACCTGCTTCTTGTGGATGAGGTCGAGCACCTGAGGGAATATGCCCGAGAGCACCGGATTGCTCTTGTCCGTAGGCCAGAGCACCCTCATCGAAGGTATATTGTTTTCGTAGAGGTAACGGCAGGTGCCGCCGGTCGCATAGAGTTCATATCCGTGCTCCACCAGCAGACGGCAGGCGTCGAGCAGGTCGGCCTTCTGAAGTGCGTTGCCGGAGGATATGAGCACCCTCTTGGCAGGCACGTCGTTTCCCACGGATATCACCGAAGTGATAAGGGCCTGGTCGAAGCTGTCGCCGAGGCAGCCCACCTCGCCTGTGGAAGCCATATCCACGCCCAGCAGAGGGTCGGCCTCCTGCAGACGGGCGAAGGAGAACTGGCTGGACTTCACGCCCACGTAGCCCAGGTCGAAGGAATCGCGGTCCGGCTTCTGCGGATGGAGTCCGAGCATAGCGTCTGCAGCAAGTTCTATCAGGTTGATCTTGAGCACCTTGGACACAAACGGGAAGCTGCGGGAAGCCCTGAGGTTGCATTCGATGACCTTTACGTCGTTCTCCTTGGCGAGGAACTGTATGTTGAAAGGTCCGGTGATATGCAGTTCGGCGGCGATGCGCGCTGCCACCTTTTTGATGCGGCGCACCGTCTCGACGTAGAGTTTCTGGGCCGGGAAGACTATGGTCGCGTCGCCTGAATGGACGCCTGCATATTCGACGTGTTCGGATATGGCGTAGGCGACTATGTTTCCGTTGTCGGCAACGGCGTCGAATTCGACCTCCTTGCAGCGGGTGAGGAACTGGCTGATGACGACAGGATGCTCGCGCGACACTTCGGCCGCCATTGCGAGGAACTTGCGAAGGTGGCTCTCGTCGTAGCATACGTTCATCGCGGCGCCGGACAGCACGTAGGACGGGCGCACGAGCACAGGATAGCCGACCTCGGAGACGAATCTGTCCACGTCTTCCATAGTCGTAAGCTCGCTCCAGCGCGGCTGGTCTATGCCCAGCTCGTCCACTATGCTGGAGAATTTGTGGCGGTCCTCCGCCCTGTCGATATCCTCTGCGGCCGTTCCGAGTATAGGGACGTTGTGCATGTGGAGTCTCAGAGCCAGGTTGTTAGGTATCTGGCCGCCTACGGAGACTACTACTCCGTGCGGATCTTCCATTTCGAGTATATCCATCACCCTCTCGAAAGTGAGCTCGTCGAAGTAGAGACGGTCGCACATGTCGTAGTCGGTGGATACGGTCTCAGGGTTGTAGTTGATGAGCACTCCGCGATAGCCGCGCTTCTGCATCTGCTGGAGGCAGGATACGGAGCACCAGTCGAACTCCACGGAGCTGCCTATGCGGTAAGCGCCCGAGCCGAGCACCACCACGGATTTGCCGTCGTGCTCGTAACTGATGTCGTTCACGCTTCCGTTGTAGGTCAGATAGAGGTAGTTGGTCTTGGCCGGGAATTCGGCCGCAAGCGTGTCTATCTGCTTGACTACCGGCACGATACCCAGGGATTTGCGGTACTCGCGCACCCTGTCCTGGAGCACGGTGGCCTTCTCGGTCGGATGCTTGAAGACCAGTCTCTGTATCTGATGGTCGGAGAAGCCCTGCTGCTTGGCGAGCAGGAGCAGTCCGGCAGGAATGTCCTCGAGCGCATCGTAGCCGGCAAGGTCCCTTTCGGTTTCGACTATGTTCCGGAGCTTGGAGAGGAACCAGCGGTCTATCCTGGTGAGCTCGTGTATGCGCTCCACGGAGTAGCCGGCGGACATTGCCTTGGCTATGGCGAAGATACGCTTGTCATCCGGCTCGCGCAGGGCCAGCTCTATGTCGTCCACCTTGAGCTCCTTGTTGCCTACGAATCCGTGGGCGCCCTGTCCTATCATCCTGAGGCCCTTCTGTATGGCCTCCTCGAAACTGCGGCCTATGGACATCACCTCTCCCACCGACTTCATCGAGGAGCCGAGCTTGCGGGACACGCCGTGGAACTTGCCCAGGTCCCAGCGAGGGATCTTGCAGACCACATAGTCCAGGGCCGGTTCGAAGAAGGCCGGAGTGGTCTTGGTCACGGAGTTGTTCAGGTCAAAGAGGCCGTAGCCCAGGCCGAGCTTGGCGGCCACGAAGGCCAGAGGATAGCCGGTGGCCTTGGATGCCAGGGCCGAGGAGCGGCTCAGGCGGGCGTTCACCTCGATTACCCTGTAGTCGAGCGAATCCGGGTCGAAGGCGTACTGCACATTGCACTCGCCCACTATGCCGAGGTGGCGTATTATCTTGATAGACAGTTCCCTGAGGAAGTAGTAGTCCTTGTTGGTGAGGGTCTGCGAAGGGGCCACGACTATGCTCTCGCCCGTATGTATGCCGAGCGGGTCGAAGTTCTCCATATTGCAGACGGTGATGCAGTTGTCGAAGCGGTCGCGCACCACCTCGTATTCTATTTCCTTCCAGCCCTTGAGGGATTTCTCCACCAGCACCTGAGGAGAGAAGGCGAAGGCCTTTTCGCATACGGCTTCCAGCTCTGCCTCGTTCTCGGCGAAACCGGAGCCGAGACCGCCCAGGGCGTAGGCAGCCCTGACAATGAGAGGATAGCCCAGGTCGCGGGCGGCCTCCTTCGCCTCTTCCATCGACTCTGCCGGGAAGGAGCGTATGGTCTTGACCTGTATTTCGTCGAGCTTCTCGATGAAGAGCTCGCGGTCCTCGGTGTCCATGATGGTCTGCACCGGGGTGCCGAGCACCTTCACCCCATATTTCTCAAGTATGCCGTTGCGGTAGAGTTCGACGCCGCAGTTCAGCGCCGTCTGTCCGCCGAAGGCGAGGAATATGCCCTGCGGCCTTTCCTTCGCTATGACTTTCTCCACGAAGAAGGGAGTCACCGGCAGGAAGTATATCTTGTCCGCAACGCCTTCCGAGGTCTGTACGGTGGCGATGTTGGGATTGATCAGCACGGTGCTGATGCCCTCTTCCCTGAGGGCCTTGAGGGCCTGGGAGCCGGAATAGTCGAACTCGCCGGCCTGGCCTATCTTGAGCGCGCCCGATCCGAGGACCAGGACTTTCTTTATGGAAGCGTCTCTCATTCCTAAAGCATGTTTATGAACTGGTCGAAAAGGAATTCCGTGTCGGTAGGGCCGCTGGAGGCCTCCGGGTGGAACTGGGCGGAGAAGAATGGCTTGGACTTGTGGCGTATGCCCTCGTTGGTGCCGTCGTTCATATTCACGAACAACGGCTCCCAGTCCTTGCCGAGCGTACTGTCGTCCACTGCGAAGCCGTGGTTCTGCGAAGTTATGAAACAGCGGTCGGTGCCGACCATGCGTACCGGCTGGTTGTGGCTGCGGTGGCCATATTTAAGTTTATATGTCCCTGCGCCGCCGGCCCTCGCGAGCAGCTGGTTGCCCATACATATTCCGAAAATAGGCTTGTCCTGCCCGAGCGCGACGCGTATGTGCGCAACGGTGTCGGTGCAGAACTCGGGGTTGCCCGGACCGTTGGATATGAAGAGGCCGTCGTAGTCCAGTCGGGTGAAGTCGTAGTCCCAAGGCACGCGTATGAGCTCGATGCCCCTGTCAACCAGGCAGCGGAGTATGTTGTGCTTGACGCCGCAATCGACGAGGCAGACTTTTTTGCCGGCGCCTTCGTTGTAGCGTATCACCTCCTTGCAGCTGACTATCGCTATCTGGTTGTCGCGGTTCGGGTCGTGTACCGGGAAACTGCCGTCTTCCGAGCGGGGTTCTCCGGCTCCGTCGGGCACTATCATGGCCAGCATGGATCCGTTGTCCCTCAGCGCCTGGGTAAGAGCCCTGGTATCGACGCCGCATATTCCCGGAATCTTCTGCTCCTTGAGCCAGCTGTCGAGGCTGCGGACCGCGTTCCAGTGGCTGTACTGGGCGGAGTACTCGCTGATGACCAGGCCTCTGACCCAGATCTTCTCAGATTCGAAATTAAGGGAAATACCATTGGCGTCAATGCCGTCCTGCGGTACACCGTAGTTGCCGACCAGAGGATAAGTGACGCAAAGAATCTGTCCTGAATAGGACGGATCGGTAAGGCTCTCGGGGTAGCCGACCATAGCCGTCGAAAACACGGCCTCGCCGTCAGCGTAACCGTCGTATCCGAACGAGCGGCCCCGGAACTCCATACCGTTAGCAAGTCTGAGCACAGCTCCTTTCTTGTCTTGTATCATTGTTCCAGTTTTACTGGGCGACAAAGATAGTCAAAAAGGAGCAGGAAAGGAAATTAAATTTCTCTTTTTCCTATGGCCGAAATCATACCCGTGAAAAGGCGGGTCATTCTGTCGGCTGCGGCGTCGGCGGTCTTAACGACGTCGTCGCCGTCATTGAGCACGCTGCAGCTGATGTCCGCATTGGATATGTTCGTGATTACCGAAACTCCGAAGACTCGCATGCCGCAGTGCCGGGCCACGATAACCTCCGGTACGGTGGACATCCCGACCGCATCGGCGCCTGCGAGAGTGTAGAATCGGACTTCGGCCGGCGTCTCGTAGGTAGGGCCGCTGGTACCCAGATAGACGCCATGTCTGAGTGCTATGCCCTCGCCGGCCGCTATTCTGTCCGACAAGGCCAGCAGGGACTCGTCGTACGGATGCGTCATATCCGGAAAACGCTCGCCGAAGGCGTCCAGATTCGGGCCGATGAGAGGGTTCGGCATCATATTGATATGGTCCGTTATGACCATTAGGTCGCCGACACGGAAAGTGCGGTTCAGGCCGCCGGCGGCATTGGAGACGAAAAGGTATTCCACGCCCAGGGTAGCCATCACCCTTTCGGGAAGGGTGACCATTTCCATCGGATAGCCTTCATAATAGTGGAAACGCCCCTGCATCGCAATGACCGGACAGCCTCCCAGGTACCCCAGTATGAGGTTGCCCTTGTGTCCCGTCACGGTGGAAACGGGGAAGGAAGGAATCTCGGAATAAGGGATGACATCGACGGCTTCTATGCTCTCCGCCAGTTTGCCCAGGCCGCTGCCCAGGATTATGCCTGCTATGGGTTTGAAGCCCCCGCTGCGCGCCGATATCCAGTCCGCCGCCTGCTCTATGCGCTCCATTCTTTTATCTGCTGCCATATCGAAATATTTTTGTCAAAAATACGAAAATAATATGCTATCTTTGCAAGGTTAGGTTAAAAACGGCAGATTGTATGCTCGACACCATAAAAGCGGACATTGAAAGGCTGATTGCAGCCTACGAAAGGGAGAAAGGCAGAAACGCCTCCCTCTCTGCCGCGCTGGAGGAGAGCCGACGCGAAGCCGCGACCTGCAAGAAGAAGATTGAAGAGTTGAACAAAGAGATAGAAAAGCTCAAGTTGCAGACGGTTTTCACCGGATCATCGGCCGACAATGAGGCCGCGAAGAAAAAGGTGGACAAAATGATCAGGGAACTGGACCGCTGCATAGCCCTGATGGAAGCCTGATGGATGAAACGAGAAACATAACCGTCAAGATTGCCGGCAGGGACTATTGCCTGAAGGTGAAGAACGCAGACGAGGAGGAGCTCTACCGCCTGGCCGCCGATTCGGTGAACAGGAAGATAGACCTCTACCGGAAGAAGTTCGTAGGCAGGCAGGAGACTGACATCCTTTCATTCGTGGCCTTCAACGTATGTCTGGCGAACATAAGGAGCGTACGGGAATACGAGAGGCTGGGAAAGGAGGCAGAGGAGATGCACAGGCAGATAGAGAGCTACCTTGAAGATATCGGGAACGATTAGATATCAGACTTTGATTGCCGTTAGTTGATTTGGGCTGAAATCAACACTTTCAAAGTAACCGGATTGCTCGGAGGGGGAAAATGGACCTATGTGACCCTGTTTGGGGATTCCGCTTTGCGGGACGGAGGATATTTGAACCATTTCCGGAATCCAAATCTTGATTATCAAGGTTTTCTGACAAAAAACTAACGGCTTTTTTGCTTCAACCGCCGGTCTTTCTTCCAGGACGGACCGACGGTTTTTTATGTAATGGACAACTAAACAACAATATATTTTTATGAGTACAATATTGATAGTGATTCTTTCCGTGCTGTGCAGCGCAATCGTCACAGTGGGAGCATATACCCTTGTCAGACGTATGATTCTGAAGGGCCGCAAGGAAGCGATAATCGCCGAGGCGGAGCGCGAGGGAGAGGCGATAAAGCAGGAGAAGATACTCCAGGCCAAGGAGAAGTTCCTCCAGCTCAAGAGCGAACACGAACAGAAGGTCAACGAGCGCAACAAGGCCCTCAGCGATGCCGAGAACAGGCTCAGGCAGAAGGAGAACAGCCTCAACCAGCAGAACTCCGAACTCGGCCGCAAGAACAAGGAACTTGAGGCGATACGCGAAAACCTGAAGAGCCAGCTCGACATCGCGAAGAAGAAGTGCGACGAGTACGACAGGCTCAGCGAGGAGGCGAACCGCCAGATAGAGGCCATAGCCGGAATGACAGCGCAGGAAGCCAAGGAGCAGCTCATCGACAACATGAAGGCGGAAGCCCGCACCCAGGCCCTGGCCTACATCAACGATGTGATGGACGAGGCCCGTCTCACCGCTTCCAAGGAGGCCAAGAGGATAGTGATCAACACCATTCAGAGGACAGCCACCGAGACCGCGATTGAGAACGCAGTCACCGTCTTCAACATAGACAATGACGAGGTCAAGGGCCGCATCATCGGCCGTGAGGGCAGGAACATACGCGCCCTGGAGGCAGCCACCGGAGTCGAGATTGTGGTTGACGACACCCCTGACGCAATACTGCTTTCGGGCTTCGACCCTGTCAGGAGGGAGGTCGCACGCCTGGCTCTCCACCAGCTGGTTATGGACGGACGTATCCATCCGGCACGCATAGAAGAGGTGGTCGCAAAGGTGCAGAAGCAGCTTGAGGACGAGATTCTCGAGACCGGAAAGAGGACCTGCATCGACCTCGGAATCCACGGTCTGCACATAGAGCTGGTGAAACTCATAGGCCGTATGAAGTACCGTTCTTCCTATGGACAGAACCTGCTCCAGCACAGCCGCGAGGTCGCCAACATTGCCGCCATCATGGCTTCCGAGCTGGGCCTCAACCCTAAGATTGCCAAGAGGGCCGGTCTGCTCCACGACATAGGCAAGGTTTCCGAGGAGGAGCCTGAGCTGCCTCACGCACTGCTCGGCATGAAGCTCGCCGAAAAGTACAAGGAGAAAGCCGACATCTGCAATGCCATTGGCGCACACCACGAGGAGACCGAAATGACCAGCGTGATTTCCCCTCTCGTAATGGTTGCCGACGCCATCTCCGGCGCACGTCCTGGTGCCCGCCGCGAGGTAATCGAGTCCTATATCAAGCGGCTCAAGGATATGGAGAACATAGCCCAGAGCCATAACGGAGTGACCAAGACCTACGCCATCCAGGCCGGACGCGAGCTGCGTGTCATCGTGGCCGCCGACCAGATCAGCGACCAGCAGGCCGAAGTCCTCTCTGCAGACATTGCCAAGAAGATTCAGGACGAGATGGTATATCCGGGCCAGGTCAAAATCACGGTGATACGCGAGACCAGGGCCGTCGCCATCGCTAAGTAGTATCCAAACCATATAATGACATGAACCAGTCTGCCAAAAAGTTTTTCGCAGCCCTGCTGCCGTTTTTGATGCTTCTGCCGCTCGACGGCAATGCGCAGTTGCGCACCGAAGAGAACTCCAAGGTCGTGAGGGACCTTGAATACGACACTGAGATTGTGGTTTGCGGAGGCGGACTCTCCGGGGTCTGCGCCGCCGTTTCCGCTGCAAGACACGGTTCGAAGGTAATCCTCATCCAGGACCGTCCCATGCTCGGAGGCAATGCTTCCAGCGAAATGAGGATGGGCATAGTCGGAGTCAAGGAAAGCCAGTGCCAGGAGGCCGGCATACTCGAGGAGATGCAGTGCCGCAACTTCTTCTACAATCCGCTGCAGCGCTATACCCTCTGGGACGACATCATATATTCGACAGTGATCGAGGAGCCGAACATCACCCTGCTGCTGAACACCTCCGTGCAGGACGTCGTTATGGACGGCGAGAAGATTGCTGCCGTAAAGTGCTGGAATTCCAACAATTACACGAGATATACCGTTAGCGGCAAACTCTTCCTCGACTGCACCGGCGACGGCATACTCCGTCTTTCGGGAGCAAAATTCCGCCGCGGCACCGAGGCGAAGAGCGACTACAACGAGAGCTATCTGAGCAACGAGGTCGCAAACTCCAACACTATGGGCAACTCCATACTCCTCCAGTTGCGCAAGAGTCCGGAGCACCACCCGTTCAATGCTCCTGACTGGGCCTATCACTTCACTGCAGACGACTTTGACTATGAAACCCCGAAATCGACCATTCCGGGAACCAAATTCAACTACAAGATTATCTGGAGGGCCACCGACAACAATTTCTGGTGGATCGAGTGCTCGGGCGTGAAGTTCGACACCATTTTCGACGCTAACGAGATACAACTCGAACTCAAGAAGATTGCCTACGGAATCTGGGAATATATGAAGAACCATCCGGACGGCTTCGCGAAGGACTACGACCTCGACTGGATAGGCGCCATTCCGGCAAAGCGCGAATCCACCCGCTACGTCGGCCCATATACCCTGACCCAGGACGACGTGACCAGCGGCGGACACTTTGACGACGTGATCGCCTACGGCGGCTGGACTCTGGACGACCACAACCCTAACGGCTTTATGAACAAGGGCCGCGCCTCCGTGGAGTACAGCGTTCCGCAGGGCTTCGGCATTCCTTACCGCTGCCTCTACTCCGTAAACGTGCCTAACCTGATGTTCGCAGGAAGGGATATTTCCTGCAGCCACATGGCTTTCTCTGCAACCCGCGTTATGGCGACCTGCGCCCTCATAGGCCAGGCGGCAGGCACCGCAGCCAACCTCGTAATCGAAAAGAACACGACGCCTGCAGGCATCAGCGAGATGTATATCGATGAGCTGCAGAGACGCCTCGAAGACGACGACTGCATGCTGCCTTACCGCTGGAGAAAGGTTTCCGACCTTACCCTCAGCGCGAAGACCGCCGTGGAGAACGAGCCTATGCGCAATGGTATAGACCGCGAGTGGGAGAAGGAGGACAACGGAGTCTATTGCAGCCCTGAAAGCAAGGGACTTACCTACACCTGGGACAAGCCGGTGACCGTTTCCGCAGCGCGTTTCATCTTCGACTCCGACTTCAAGGTAAGGGGCAAGAGAATGCGCAAGCTGGAGGCCACCACGGAAAGGGTGTCAATGCCTTCCCAGATGGTCAGGTCCTACAGGGTTGAAGTGCGCGTACCTGCCAACGGACGCAAGGAACGCAAGCTCTTCGCCTCAGACCCTCAGGCCGGCGAATGGGTAAGTGTTGCCGAGGTGAAGGACAATTTCCGCAGGCTCAGCCGCGTAAGCTTCGAGCCTGTCGTGACCGACGGCGTGAGAATCGTTGTGGAGGAGACCTGGGGCGATCCTCAGGCCCATATTTTCGCTTTTGACGTTCTTTAATATATATGCAATTCAATGAAATACCGGTTCTGCTGCTGACGGGCTATCTTGGAAGCGGCAAGACTACTCTGCTCAACCGTATCCTCAATAATCGCAAAGGAATACGTTTCGCAGTGGTAGTCAATGACATAGGTGAGGTCAATATTGACGCGGAGCTCATTCAGCAGGGAGGAGTTGTCGGCAAGAAGGACGACAGTCTCGTCGCACTCCAGAACGGCTGCATCTGCTGCACGCTGAAGATGGACCTCGTGGACCAGCTGCGCCAGATCACCCTTATGCAGCGCTTCGACTACATAGTCATAGAAGCCAGCGGCATTTGCGAACCGGCTCCCATTGCCCAGACAATATGCTCCATTCCGAGCATGGGCCCGGAATTCTGCAAGGGAGGCGTTCCCGTGCTGGACTGCATCTGCACCGTGGTGGACGCCCTCAGGATGAGGGATGAGTTCAAGAACGGCTCCAGTCTCACCAGAAAGGGTCTGGATGAGGACGACATAGAGAACCTGCTCATACAGCAGATCGAGTTCTGCAACATTGTGCTGCTTAACAAGAAATCCGAAGTCAGCGAAGCAGACCTGGAGCTTATCAAACAGATTATCAAGGCCTTGCAGCCATCCGCGCGCATTATCGAATGCGACTGGTGCGACATAGACCTGGACAGCATTGTAGGCACCGGCATGTTCGACTTCGACCAGGTTGCCGGTTCGGCGGGCTGGATCAAAGGGGTCGAGGGTCCCGTCGAGGACGAGGACGACGAGGATGATGAGGACGACGACCATGAGCACCATCATGAGCACCACCATGAGCACCACCATGAGCACCACCACGAGCATCATCACCACGATGAGGGCGAGGCGGAAGAATACGGGATATCGAGTTTCGTATATTGCCGTCGCCAGCCTTTCGACATAAACAGGTTCGACAATTTCGTGGCGAAGCACTGGCCGAAGGAAGTGATCAGGGCAAAGGGAATGTGCTATTTCACAGACGAATACGACGTCTGCTATGTCTTCGAGCAGGCCGGCAAGCAGATTTCGATGAGAAACGCCGGAAGATGGTTCGCCACTATGCCTGAAGACGAGCTGCAGCAGATGATGGTCACTGAACCGACTCTGCAACGCGACTGGGACCCTGTCTATGGGGACAGGATGCAGAAGCTCGTATTTATAGGCCGAAATATGGACAAAAAGACTATTTGCGACGCCCTGGACGAATGCCTTCTATACTGATTTCGTAGAGGCAAGGCCAGTTCTTGCCCGTAAGATAGATTTTTCCGCTTGCTGAGTCGAAGGCGATTCCGTTCAGGACATCGTCTTCGATTCTTCTTTGTGAGCGGGGATATATTCCTGAGCAGTCCACTTCGGCGCACACCCTGCCGTCAGAAGGGTCGATGACCACGATGCGGTCGGTGACATAGACATTGGCCCAGATCTTTCCGTCGATGAATTCGAGCTCGTTGAGCCAGTGGACCAGCTTGCCTTCGCGGCGCACGGTCAGTTTTTTCTTCAGACGCAGGTCCTTGTCCATTACGTATATATGCGCGGAGCCGTCACTGGCGTAGAGATATTTGCCGTCGCTTGTGATGCCCCAGCCCTCACGTGGATAGTCAGACTCGCCGAGCAGTTCGAGGCCGTCGGGCGAATAGCGGAACAGCTTGCCGTCCCTCCAGGTCAGGACATATATCTGCCCGTCGAGACAGACGCTGCCCTCGACGAAATATTCCTCTGGGAAATCCGTTCTCTGCAACGCCCTGCCGCTTTCCAGTTCCACCTCCCTGAGGGTGGAGAGCCCGTTCAGGCCGGTGCTCTCGAAGAGTCTTCCGTCCTGGAAGAAAAGGCCCTGGGTGTAGGAAAGGGTGTCGTGCGGGTAGGTCCTGACGACCTCGGCCCTGTATTGTTTAAGTTTGCTTCCTCCGCAGGAGACGAAGCCGAAACTGAGAAAAAGCGCAATCGCGCAGAGTAGGTATCTTTTCATATATACTTACTTTGAACGCCTTTCCATTGCAGCCTTGACGAAGGCCACGAAGATTGGCTGAGGCCGTTCCGGAGTGCTTTTGAGTTCCGGATGGAACTGCACTCCTATGAAGAACGGATGTTCCGGGATCTCGACGATTTCCACCAGGCCGGTATCCGGATTCCTGCCGCTCGCCTTCAGGCCGGCAGCCTCCATTTCTTCGAGATAGGCATTGTTGAACTCGTATCTGTGACGGTGACGCTCCGAAATGAGATTGTCGCCGTAAATCCTTTCCGCAAGGCTGTTCTTCGCAAGGTAGCAGGCATAGGCGCCCAGACGCATGGTGCCTCCCTTGATGGTAGTCCTCTTCTGGTCCTCCATAAGGTCAATCACCGGATGGGCGGTTTCCGGATCCATTTCGCTCGAATTGGCGTCCGCATAGCCAAGGACGTCGCGGGCATATTCTATCACGGCCATCTGCATTCCAAGGCATATTCCGAAGAAAGGTATGCCCTTCTCGCGGGCGTAGCGCACGGCGAGTATCTTGCCTTCTATTCCCCTTCCGCCGAAGCCCGGAGCGACGAGTATGCCGTCCATACCGGAAAGTTTCTCTTCCAGATTCTCTTCGGTCAGGAATTCGCTGTGCACTGTGTGGACGTGTACCTTGCATTCGTTTGCGGCGCCGGCGTGCACGAAGGATTCGAGTATGGATTTATATGCATCCTGCAGCTCGACGTATTTGCCGACAAGGGCTATGTCAACCTCGCTCTTAGGGTTGCGCAGCCTGTCGAGGAAGGCGCACCAGTCGCGCAGGTCCGGCTCCTTCGCATCGTGTATGCCCAGATGCTCGAGCACCATTTCGTCGAGCTTCTCCTCTTTCATATTGAGCGGCACCTGGTAGATGGACCAGGCGTCTATGGACTGGATGACGTGACCCGGCTTCACATTGCAGAAGAGCGCCACTTTGCGGCGTATCTCTGCAGTGAGCGGATGCTCGGTGCGGCATACTATTATGTCCGGATGCACTCCCGCCTGCTGAAGGGTCTGCACGGAATGCTGGGTCGGCTTGGTCTTGAGCTCCTTCGCAGCGCTCAGGTAAGGGACATAGGTCAAATGGATGGTGGTGAGGTCATCCTCTGGGAGTTCCCACTGCAGCTGACGGACGGCCTCCACGAAGGGCTGGGATTCCATATCGCCCACGGTGCCGCCTATCTCGGTTATGACTATGTCGAACTTTCCGCTCTTGCCCAGCAGGAGCATGCGTCGCTTTATCTCGTCAGTGATATGCGGGACTATCTGTACGGTCTTGCCGAGATAGGCCCCCTCGCGCTCCTTCGTTATGACAGTGTGGTATATCTTGCCGGTGGTGACGTTATTGGCCTTGGAGGTGTGTATTCCGAGGAACCTCTCGTAATGGCCGAGGTCCAGGTCAGTCTCGGCCCCGTCGTCGGTTACATAGCACTCTCCGTGCTCGTAAGGGTTCAGGGTTCCCGGGTCTATGTTGATGTAGGGATCGAATTTCTGAATGGTGACACGCAGGCCGCGTGCCTGCAGAAGTTTGGCCAGAGAGGCCGCGATGATTCCTTTGCCCAGCGATGACGCCACGCCGCCTGAGACGAAGATATACTTTGTGTTCATAATGGAGATATTTTCATCTAACAGGGGCACAAAAGTAGGCAAAAAATTCCATATTAAAAAGAATTGTTAAATTTGCCGGCTGGAAACGTGAATCCGAACAAGCAATGGAATTGAATACATATTATATACTGATTGCTGCAATGGCGCTTCTCGGACTGGTGGTCTTTTTCTGCCTTTTCTTCCTGAAAGCGGGCTACGGCTACCTCTCCTCCGCCAATTGGGGACCTAAAATCAGCAACAGGACGGCCTGGGTTCTTATGGAGGCCCCATCCTTCCTTTTCCTGCTCTACTACACCCTGAGCTATGCCGCAAGCGGAGTATGTCCCGAGTCGGGCAATACGGTGCGTTACGTCATCGCATCGTTCTTCCTGCTCCACTACTTCCAGCGCTCCTTCATCTTCCCTTTCCTGATGAGGGGCAAGAGCACGATGCCTATCGCGATAATGGCCATGGGCATGGTATTCAACACCTGCAACTCCTGGTTCATCGCCACCTGGCTCTACGACATCACTCCGAATTATTTCCCACAGATGTACGCGCTGTCCTGGCTGCTCAGCCCGGCTTTCATATCCGGAACCCTGGTGTTCTTCATCGGAATGTTCATCAACCTCCAGAGTGACCACATCATACGCCATCTCCGCCAGCCGGGAGATACGAAGCACTATATCCCTAAGCAGGGAATGTACAAATACGTGACTTCGGCCAACTATCTCGGCGAGATTACCGAGTGGATAGGCTTCGCCATACTCAGCTGGTCCCTCTGCGGCCTGCTCTTCGCCTTCTGGACCATCTGCAACCTTGCCCCGAGGAGCAAGGCCCTCACAAAGAAATATGAATCGGAGTTCGGGGACGAGTACCGCCAGCTCCACAAAAAGAATCTAATACCTTTCATCTGGTAAAATGGATACGCTTTTCACACCATACAGACTGGGCAATCTGGAACTGCGCAACAGGACCATACGTTCCGCCGCCTTCGAGGCGATGTGCAAGAACAACCGCCCGACCAAGGAACTTTTCGACTATCACGTAGCCGTTGCGAAAGGAGGGATAGGAATGACTACTGTCTCCTATGCCGCTGTCTGCGAAAGCGGCCTCTCCTTCGACACGCAGCTCCTGCTCCGCGACGAGATAATCCCGGATCTCAGGAAGCTTACCGATGCCATACACGCCGAGGGCGCGAAGGCCAGCATACAGCTCGGCCATTGCGGCAATATGACCCACAGGCGCACCTGCCACTGCACTCCTATAGGTGCCAGCGGCGGATTCAATCTCTACTCCCCTACCTTCTTCCGCACTATGACCAGGAAGGACATAGAGGAGGTGGCCAAGGCCTTCGGCAATGCCACGAGGATATGCATTGAGGCGGGGTTCGATGCCGTGGAGGTGCACGCCGGCCACGGCTATCTGATTTCCCAGTTCCTCTCCCCGTACACCAACCACCGCAAGGACGAGTTCGGCGGCAGCCTGGAGAACAGGATGCGCTTTATGAAGATGTGCATCGGCGAAGTCGTGAAGGCAGCCGGGGACAAGATAGTCGTGACCGCCAAGCTCAACACCAGTGACGGTTTCAAGGGCGGCCAGACCAGCGAGGAACTCATTGAGGTGGCCAAGGAGATGCGCAAGCTTGGCGTTCAGGCCATCACCCTCTCCGGAGGTTTCGTGAGCAGGGCCCCAATGCACGTGATGAGGGGACAGTTCCCCGTTCCCGTTTTCGTGCATTATTTCCCATGGAGGCAGTGGTGGCTTAAACTGGGCGTGCTGGTAGCCGGCCACATAGTGTCCCCTACCGTTCCGTTCAAACATCTCTTCTTCCTGGAGGAAGCCAAGAAGTTCCAGGCGGCGATGCCGGACTTCCCGTTCATCTACGTGGGCGGAGTCACCAGCCGCGAGGATGCGGACAGGGTTATGGAAGAGGGATTTCCACTGCTGCAGATGGGCCGCGCGGTGCTTGAGGACACCGATTTCGTGAACAAGATGGCTGCAGACAAGCATCACTGCAGTCAGTGCGAGCACTCCAATTTCTGCGTAGGACGTATGTACAGCCGCTCGATGCAATGTCACAAGAACTGCGTTGACATCACCCCCGCAATGGAGCGCGCTGTAAAGCGCATCAACCGCCAGAACGACCGTATGGAACGGAAGCTCGGCTACAAGAAGTGATATATACTCGGCTACAAGAGTGATATATATAAATAAGGTGGCGCGATCTGTCGCGGCGCTCAGGCGCTGAGGAAAGTCCGGACAGGGAAGGGCAGCCCGCTGTGGAAAGCACAGATGGGAGCAATCTTATGCAGGCCGTAACAGAAAATTACCGCCCGTAAGGGTAAGGGTGAAAACGTGAGGCAAGAGCTCACGACGGGGCGTGGCGACACGTCACGGGTACGGCACCGGGCCCTGCAAGACCAAATATACTGGCAGTCAAGGGTTGCCCGCCCGTTGCCAGGGGGTAGGTTGCGAAGATAAATGACAGATTTAAAAACAGAAACCGGCTTACGGCGCCACCTTTTTTTTCAAATAGAACTCCCCGCAAAAAAATAAGGCGATTTCCGGGAAATCGCCAGGGTTGAGATACCAGGATTCGAACCTGGACAGACAGAACCAAAATCTGTAGTGCTACCATTACACCATACCTCAATTCCGCCTGCGAAGGTAGTCAAAATTTGCGATAGTCCTCCCCAATGTCCAAAAAATTTGAGTAACTTCGCGGGCGCAAGTCAAGAAAACGTAATAATGGAAGAAATTACAGAGATATCCGCTTGGTTGCTCATTCCCTTCATTCTGATGCTGCTCACCATAGCCTGTGCCCCTCTCATTGCGGGGAAGCACTGGGAAAGCAACCGTGAAAAGCTTCTTATAACGGCGGCAATCGCCGTTCCCACAGCCATCATCCTTATATGCTGCGGACTGGGCCATGCTCTCCTCGAGCAGCTGGTCTTCGACTACTTCCCATTCATCACCCTGCTCCTGGCCCTCTACGTGGTCACCGGAGGCCTGATGATCAAGGGTGACGTGACCGCAACCCCAATGACCAACTGCGGGATACTCACCATAGGCTACCTGCTGGCTTCCCTGATGGGCACCACCGGAGCGGCTATGCTTATGATACGGCCCCTTCTGGAAATCAACAAGCAGAGGACCCACAAGGTACACACCATACTCTTCTTCATAGCCATGGTGGCCAACTGCGGAGGCATACTCACCCCTCTCGGAGACCCGCCTCTTTTCCTGCTCTATCTGCGCGGAGCCGACTTCGGCTGGTTCCTCAAGCTGATGCCTGCCTGGATTTTCATAGGGGCCACCCTGCTCTTTGTCTATTATATATGGGACACCGTCGCCTTCAAGAAAGAGCCGCGTTCGGCCATAAGGAAGGACATCAGCGACAAATCGCCTATACGTATCAAGGGACGTATCAACATCATCTACCTGGCGCTGGTGATACTCTCGGTCATCTTCCTGAACAGTAGCCATATCCCCGCAATGGAAAACGGAGCTATGCGTTTCCTGCGTGAATACGCCCTCATAGCCATAATCATACTGAGTCTGGCGACTACAAAAAGGAATACCCGCAAGGCCAACCATTTCAGCTGGGAGCCTATACAGGAAGTCGCGATACTCTTCGTCGGAATATTCACCACGATGACGCCGGCCCTGCTCTTCCTGAACTCCCACGCCGCCTCGCTGGGCTTCTCGCAGCCCTGGCAGTTCTACTATTCTACCGGTTTCCTGAGCTCCTTCCTGGACAATGCCCCTACCGCCGTATCCTTCTACACCGTGGCCCAGGGCCTTGTCTCCGACGGCTATTTCAGCGGAGCGGAGTTCGTAGCCGGAATACCGGAGGTTCTGCTCAAGGCCATATCGATGGGTGCCGTATTCTTCGGTTCCCTTACCTACATAGGCAACGGGCCTAACTTTATGGTAAAATCAATAGCCGAAAGAAGCGGCATAAAGATGCCAAGCTTCTTCGGCTATATGCTCAAGTTCTCTCTGATAGTGCTGCTGCCTGTCTATGTGCTGGCGCAGCTGCTGTTCCTCCGATAGAGGATCAGATGGAAGCGCCGGAATAGTCCGGACGGGCATAGATCACGCGGCCGTTGCACAGAGTGAAGGCCACGTCCTGCGCAGAGGCGGAATAGACCCAGTCCGAAAGGGCATTGTGTCCGGGACGCATACGCGGCGAAGCGAGGTCCACCAGCACGCA
Organism: Bacteroidales bacterium; assembly: GCA_004554455.1. Taxonomy (GTDB): domain Bacteria; phylum Bacteroidota; class Bacteroidia; order Bacteroidales; family UBA932; genus Cryptobacteroides. The sequence continues at coordinate 29,376 of SFMG01000001.1, forward strand.
GTCCGCCAGCTTTCCCTCGGCTATCTCGCCCGAATCCAGGCCGAATGCCTGCGCTCCGTTGCGTGTAGCCCATTCCAGCACGACAGAGGCCGGAAGCAGGGTCGGCACACCCTCGTTCACAAGCGCTTCCGCAGAAGGTGCGCTGACGCACTTTGCCAGCAGGGCCGCGAACTTCATTTCCTCCCTCATATCCAGATTGTTGTTGGAAGAGGCGCCGTCTGTTCCGAGAGCGACCTTCGCCCCGCTTTTCAGAGCCAGCTCATAAGGGAAACGACCGCTTCCCAACTTCATGTTCGAGCATGGGCAATGCACAGCCGTCACTCCCCTCTCGGCGAGTATGTCCCATTCCTCCTCATCCACGTGCACGCAGTGGGCCGCCACCACGTCCGGGCCGAGGAAGCCTATGGAGTCGAGGTAGCGCACCGGAGTCATAGCGTGCTCGCGCAGGCAGTCCTGCACCTCCCTGTCGGTCTCCGAGAGATGTATATGCAGGCGCAGGCCGTACTTGCGGGCCCATTCGGCGCTGCGGCGAAGTTTTTCCTTTCCAACCGTATATATGGCGTGAGGGGCTATGGCCAGCTGTATGAGTCCCCCGCTCGGGTCGCGGAACTGCTCGACGAACTCGCGTTTCACGTCCTCAACCGCCTGGGAATGGCATTCCATAACGGTAATGCCTATGCAGGCCCTCATTCCGGCGTCACACACGGCCTTGATGGTCTGCTCTATGCCGAAGTACATATCGTTGAAGAAGCAGCTGCCGCCGGATACCATTTCCTCAACGGCAAGACGGCTTCCGGCGGCGATGTCCGCGTCGCTCAATTTGTCTTCGTAAGGCCATATATAGTCCTGCAGCCACTGCTGCAGAGGCATATCGTCCGCATAGCCGCGCAGCAGCGTCATAGCAGCGTGGGTGTGGGCATTGAAGAAGGCCGGGAATATGGCGAGGCCGGAAGCGTCGATGCAGCGCTCCGCTACAGGGCTGTCGCAGCCGCCGTCACTGTCCTTTATCGAGACGAAGCGTCCCTTTTCTATCGATATGTCCTTGCGTGTCCCCCCGTAGAGGACGTTTTTAAGCAGCAGGCTCATTTCTGTATGTCAAGTGATATGAGTTTGTCGGCCAGGATGCCGGCCGCCATGCCCACCAGTTCCTCGCAGGGGCGTTTTCTGTAATATTCCGCTGTTCTCTCGGAAGGTTGCGGAGCTTCGCGCAGGCCTCCGTTCAGGCCAAGCAGCTCACGGCATATTATCGAGCCGTTCTCCTTCCTGTATGCGTCCGCGAATTCCTGGACCAGGGCGTAGTTGGCAGTGCGAGCCTCCCTGTCGGAAGGGTCGTCTGCGGAAACTATGGCCCCGGCAACCAGGGTCATGCCGCTGACGCAGCCGCAGACCTCGCGCAGGCGTCCGAAGCCACCGCCGAAGCCGGAGGCCAGTTTTGCCACGCTTTTCTCAGGGAGACCCAGGACATCGGCGTATGCCATGGCCACGGACTGGCAGCAATTCCAGCCCTCCCTGAAAAAAGCCCGCGCCTTTGCGACGCGGGTTTCTTTGTCTATATCGTACATAGTACTCTTATCAGTTGGTAGCTGCCTCTATCTTCTTCATCAGGGCAAACATAATGACGGCTGCAATGAGGCAGAGGGCGATGAGTATGCCCCAGTTGGCCATAAGCGGAATCCTGTTCCAGAGCATGGACGGGATGGAACTGAGATAGTTTCCTATGGCGGTTGCGGCGAACCAGCAGCCCATCATCATACCCTTGTACTTAGGAGGGGCGACCTTCGAAACGAAGGAGATTCCCATCGGAGAGAGCAGAAGCTCAGCGAAGGTGAGGGTAAGGTAGGTGGAGATGAGCCAGCCCGGGCTGAGTATGCTCTGGGTGGTGCCGTTCAGGTCCTTCGGAGAAGTGAGGCCGAAGGAAGCGAGGGTGATGATCACGAAGCCGAGGGCGGCCACGAGCATGCCGAGGGCTATCTTCTTAGGAGCTGAAGGCTCCTTGCCTTTCTTGGCGAGAGCTGCGAATATGGCCATCGAAACCGGAGTCAGCGCAACCACGAAGAAAGGATTGAACTGCTGGAAGTCGGAAGGCTGTGCGTTGACCGGATCAGGGGTCACGAAGAAGAAAATCAAGGCTGCGGCGCCCCAGATCAGAAGCGTGAAGATTCCGGAAAGTATCTTGCCCTTTTTGGTCTCGGACTGGAAGGTCGAGAAGAGGGTGTAAACGGAAAGGGCTATGAGCGCAAGTATCCAGATATTGAAGCCGAGTCTCATAGGACCGGTCACGCAGAGGTCGGTGTAGTTCTTTGCGAAGAAGGTGAGGGCCGAACCGTTCTGGTGGAAGGCCATCCAGAAGAAAATCACTACGGCGAAGACGAGGAAGAGGGCTACGAGACGGTCCTTGGTCTGCTTAGGGGTGAGTTCCTCTACCGGAGCGGCAGCCGCCTTGGCCTGCTTTGCAGTCACATCGGCGTGCTTGAACCAGCCGCGGCAGGCGAAGTATATGGCCACGGAGAGTATGAGGGATACGCAGGCGACGCCGAAGCAGAGGCCGTAGGCGCCGGAAAGGGCGTCCAGATAGGCCGGATCCTGGCAGGCAGCGTCATATACGAAACCCTGCCTTCCGAGCATGGTTTCGGTGATTTTCCTGGCCATTGCAGGTGCGAACATCGCGCCTATGTTGATTGCCATATAGAAGAGACTGAAGGCCGAGTCGCGCTTTGCGCTGTAACGCGGGTCGTCGTAGAGATTGCCGACGAGCACCTGGAGGTTACCCTTGAAGAGACCCGTGCCCACGGCCACGAGGGCCAGACCGGCGAACATAACGAGCTTGGCGGCTGTGCCGTTGCCCGTAGGAAGGGCCAGGGAGAGATAACCCAGGAACATCACGGTAATGCCTATGACCACGCATTTGCCGTAGCCTATCTTGTCAGCGATTATGCCTCCGACCAGAGGCATGAAATAAACTCCGGCGAGGAAAATGGCATAGACCTGGCCGGCTGCTGCTTCGCTCCAGCCGAAACGCGCCTGCATCAGCAGGGCGAGAATGGCGAGCATGGTGTAGTAGCCGAAGCGCTCGCCGGTGTTGGCGAGGGCCAGGGCATACAGTCCTTTCGGTTGACCTTTGAACATAGAATATTGTTGTTTTAAGATTAAGCAAAGGGTGTTTGCAGTTCGACAAATATAATAATAAAAGTAGTATATTTGTAAAGTTATGGCAAAGAAAGAAGGAAAGCACAATATAGGCGCAGGCATCGTCAGAGCTCTGATGTATCCCTTCGCGAAGATGCCCCTCAGGTGGCATTACTTTTTCGCCGGCTTCATTGCCTGGCTGCTGAGGGCGGTGCTCCATTACCGTCAGGACGTGATTTACACCAATCTGGCAAAGTCCTTCCCGGACAAGTCCTACGCATGGATAAGGAAGACGGCCGGGGACTTCTACAGGCATCTGGCCGAAATGATAGTGGAGGCGATATGGTTCAGCGGCTGCCGCAATCCGGAGAGGCTTCGCAAGGCCCGCATCGTGGAGCTGGTCAACCCGGAACTGATCCAGGAGGCCTATGAAAACTCCCCTTCCGTGATGGTGCTCGACACCCACTGCGGCAACTGGGAACTGCTCGGAGGCCTGTTCTTCTACAATTTCAAGGACTGCGAATGCCCCATAAAGCCGGGGGTGCTCCACGTTGTGTACAAGGCCCTGAAGAACAAGACCTGGGACAAGGTCTTCTACGAGAACCGGCGCTGCCCGACTCCGGACACGGAAGGCCAGATCGAGGCTTCCGGAATGCTGCGTTTCATAGCCGGCCACCGCAGGGAGAAATATATATACCTTGTAAACAACGACCAGTTTCCGAGGGAGTCGTCCTGCGAGGTGGGAACCTTCCTCAACCAGCCGACCACAGGTTTCGTGGGAGCGGCGACGCTTGCCTCCAGGCTGAAGCTGAGCGTGCTGTATATGGGTATGGTAAACGACCGCAGAGGCCACTACAGCATCAGGTTCGAGCGCATCTGCGACGACGCGTCCCTGATGACTCCGGAAGAGATTACCCGCAGGTACTACGACCTGCTTGAAAAAGATATAAAGGAAACCCCTCACAACTGGCTCTGGAGCCACAAGAGATGGAAAAATATCAAATGAATATGAAAAAGACACTGGCTACTATCGCTTCCGCGCTGATGCTCGTTCCGGCATTCGCGCAGGACCCGCAGGGCAGCATAGTCTATTCGCTGCCGTCAACCACACTGAACTTTGACGTGGAGGCCGTACAGGAGAACTTCTATGCAGGCCCGTATGCCAAATACGCTTTCAAATACCTTGGGATAGAGGTGGGCGAGCAGGACCGCTGCAGCTGCCATATCACCAAGGTGACCCTCACCCCGTACATCGAAGCGGACCAGAAGCAGCGTTATGTCATAGACGCGGCAGGTGCAGCCTCATCCGGCCTGCTCAAGCTCTCCGCCCAGGGCCTGATTGCCTTCTCCAACGGCAATCTCGGCGAATCCGGGGTGTGGCGCTTCCCTTCCGGCAGCCGCGCCGACTTTTCGGACAAGGGCATCAGCTCCAACCTGCAGGCCGAGGAGACCACACTCTACCGCAACAACAAGGATGGGAACAACTACTCCAAGGTGGGTGTGCAGCAGAATATGATAGTCGAGAAGTCCCCTGAAAAGAGGGCCGCCGAGACAGCCGAGCTCATATTCGAGCTGAGAAAGAAGAGGGTGCAGATAGTTACCGGCGACACCGACGCCACCTACAGCGGCGAGGCCATGGGGGCCGCAATCGAAGAAATCAGCCGCCTGGAGCGCGAATATATGTCCCTGTTCATAGGTTATTCAGAGTTCAAGGATATACGCATGCGCTTCGAACTGGTGCCGGAAAAGGGACTCGAAAGCCAGAAGTACGTGGCATTCAGGGTTTCCGACCAGAACGGACTCGTGGCGGCGGACGACCTGGCGGGCACTCCTGCCCTGCTTGAGCTCATTCCTGAAGAGATCTGCGAAGTCCCTGCTGCCGGAAAGCCTGCAAAGGGTCCGTTCATCCACTACCGCATCCCTGCGATCTGCAAAGTCAAGCTCTACAAGGGCACGGAAGTACTGCTCCAGAGCAGGGTTCCGGTCTATCAGCTCGGCACCGAATCAACATTCCCCGTAAAAACCAAATAAGACATAAATATGAAGATTACCGATCTCAACCCTCAGCTTGTGTGGAAGAATTTCCACTCGCTGACACAGATTCCACGTCCGTCAAAGCACGAGGAGAAGGTTTCCGAATTCCTCTACAATTATGGCAAGTCCCTCGGGCTGGAGACCATTCGTGACGAAGTGGGCAATATCATCATACGCAAGGAGGCAAGCCCAGGCTACGAGAACAGAATGGGAGTGATACTCCAAGGCCACATGGATATGGTACCCCAGAAGAACTCCGACGTGGAGCACGACTTCGAGAAGGACCCTATCGTCACCCGCATAGATGGAGAATGGGTGAAGGCCACGGGAACCACCCTGGGGGCGGACAACGGCATAGGTGTGGCTCTCGGAATGTCGGTGCTCGAGTCCAAGGACCTGGAGCACGGACCTGTGGAGCTGCTCGTGACCATAGATGAGGAGACCGGAATGACAGGAGCCAATGCCCTGAGTTCCAAGCTGCTCAAGGGAGACCTGCTCATCAACTGCGACAGCGAGGCAGAAGGAGAGCTCTGCGTAGGTTGCGCCGGCGGTCTGGACACCAATGTCAGCGCCAACTACAAGTGCATCAGGGCCACCAAGGGCCTCGTGCTCTACAGACTGCTCGTAAAGGGCCTGCGCGGAGGACATTCGGGAATGGATATCAGCCTCTACAGGGCCAATGCCAACATACTCGCAGCACGCATACTCCTGCCTCTGCTGACTAAGGGCGGAGCGAAGCTCGTAAGTTCTGACGGAGGTACCCTGCGCAACGCAATCCCTCGCGAGAACGTGTCCTATGTGCTCCTGGCTGCCGACTCCGTGGCCAAGGCCAAGAGGATTGCCGCAAAGGAAGCCGCTAGCATCAAGGCCGAGTTCGCCCTCGCCGATCCGGACATAGAGATCAGCTTCGAGGCCTGCCCACAGGGCAAAGCCCTCAGCTATGCCGAGGAGGCAGCTGCAGAGCGCCTGATCAGGGCCATCCTCGCCTGCCCTAACGGTGTGGAGAGGATGAGCGACAGCCTGCCGGGCCTCACCGAGACTTCCAACAACCTCGCCCGCGTTTCCATTGCAAATGGAAAATTCACCGTCCTCACCCTGCTCCGCAGCTCTCTGGACTGCGCCAAGGAGGCCCTCGCACGCCGCATCGAAAGCGCCTTCGTGCTCGCCGGCTGCAAGGTGCGCTTCACCGGTGGCTATTCCGGCTGGGCTCCTGACAACAACAGCATCATACTCAAGGTGATGAAGGAGACCTACAGGAAAATCTACGGCAAGGACGCAAAGATCGTGGCCACACACGGCGGCCTCGAGTGCGGCATACTCGGCTCGAAGTACCCTCATTGGGATATGGTGTCCTTCGGACCTACCATAATGTACCCTCACTCCCCTGACGAGAAGCTTTTCATTCCGTCCGTGGAGCGCAGCTGGGAGTACCTCAAGGAAGTGCTCAAGGCTGTCCCTGAGAAATAAGTTCTGAAAATTACCTGCGATTGCGCGCGTTGAGGGCCCTCTGGAACTCACGCGCGTTTTTCATGTGCTCGGAGTAGCTGACGGCGAAACGGTGGCTGCCGTCGAAGGCCGGCGAGGCGCAGAAGAAGATGTAGTCGTGGCTGTCGGGGTTCAGCACCGCCTCCAGGCAGGCCTTGGAAGGCGCATTGATAGGAGTAGGCGGCAGACCGGCATATTTATATGTATTGTAAGGCGATTCCGCCTCCAGATGCTTGCGCAGAACGCGGTTGAGCGTATATCCGTAGATATAGCAGATAGTCGGGTCGGCCTGCAGCTTCATTCCGCGGTGCAGGCGGTTCAGATAGACGGCCGCGATTACGGGATATTCCTCCTCACGGCGGGTCTCGCCCTGCACTATGGAGGCGAGTATGGAGACCTCGTATGGAGTAAGTCCCTGCAGACGGGCCTTCTCCACGCGCTCCTCCGTCCAGAAGGCATCGTATTCGCTACGCAGACGGGCAAATATTTCGTCTATGGAAGCGGTCCACCAGAGCTGATAGTTGTCCGGGAGTATTATGGTGAAGAAGTCGGTGCTGTCAACTCCGTATTTCGCAAGGAAATCATTGTCCCTCAAGGCATTGTCAACAGTGGTGGAATCCACCATCATCTGTCTGGAGATGAGCTTCACCACCCTTTCTCTGCTGCGTATGGTTCCTGAAAGGGCCAGGGTCTGGGGAGTCTGCCAGCCAAGGCGTAGCATACGGGCCACGTAAACGCTGGGAACCTTCCTGTCTATCACATAGCGTCCCGGCTTGGGCTGGCTGCATTCCTTGCGCAGCATACGGTCGAGGCTGCGCAGGCTGCGGGGTGCGGCACCCCTGACTATGGAGTCGCGCACGCTTTCGGGACTGGAGTCCGGATAGACATAGAGCACATAGTCTCTGGTGAAATTTGGACGGTATCTGTCTATGTACCAGCTGCCTGCGAAATATGCTGCAGCGGCGGCGAGGAGCAGCAGCACGGGAAGCGCTGCGAGAAGAATTTTCCTGGTTTTCATCTATTTCTTGCGGAGTTTGATGACATCGCCTTCACGGAGCGGGCTGTCCGCCTCCAGTCCGTTCATTTTGAGTATGGATTTGAGTTTCACGCCATAGCGCTGGGAGATGTCCCTGAGATTCTCTCCATCGGCGTCGCAGATATGCTTGTCCAGACCCTTGCGGCTGCAGTTTTTCTTGGGGCGTATATAAACCAGTTCGCCAGGCTTGAGTTCCCTGTCGGCGTCCTCCTCGTTGAAGCGCAGTATCTCCTTTAGGAAGAGTTCATATTCGGCGGCTATGCTGCTGTAGCTCTCGCCTCCGAAGGCCAGCACGCAAGGCACTGAATTGCGCTCGTAAACCTCTCTGGAGAGGGAGAAGGAAAATCCGTCCGCCTTGCGCAGCTTTTCCATAGAGCTCGGAGATTCGGGAATCTCACGGCGCACGCTGGCGCTCTCCCTTGGCTTGCGCTCCTGGTGGCGGCTTGCGGCCTGGTTGCGGCTTGCGGCCGTCTGGGGACGGTCGAACTCGTAGAGTCTGTATTTCTCTATTATATTGATAAGCTTGTTTGCGTATGAAGGGTCGGTGGCATAGCCCGCACTCTTCAGGCCGTAGCACCAGCCCTTGTAGTCCGTCGGTTCAAGGTCGAAAAGGAACTTGTAGCGGTCTTTGTAGCGGAGAAAGTCGGAGTGGTCTTTGTAGGAGTCCTCGACGCTCTCGTATTTCCTGAAACATTCGTCCTTCGCATCATCGTCGTGATAGACCTTCATTCCCGTCCAGCCGTGGCATTTGATTCCGAAATGGTTGTTCGCCTGCACGGCAAGGGTGGAACGTCCCATTCCCGACTCGAGCAGGCCCTGGGCAAGGGTGATGCTGGCTGGAACGCCGCTGCGGTACATTTCAGCCACGGCAGCATCCGAATATGTGGCTATATATTGCTCATACAGGTCCTGGGCTGCAAGGGGGAAGCAGCACAGAAAGGATATCAGAAGCGCAACTGTCTTTCTCATAAGAGTTTCTTTAATGGTATGTCTATGACATCCAGATCCTTACCCAGGCACGTGGCCGGGAAAATCTCCTTCGCCTCCTCCAAAAGTACGGATAAATCCCGGTATTTGGAAGAATAGTGGCCCAGGAGCAGCTGTCCTGCACCGGCTTCCTTTGCACAGAGAGCCGCCTGGGCAGCGGTGGAGTGAAAGCGCTCGGCTGCCTTGTCCTCCATATCCCTGGTGTAGGTCGCCTCGTGATAGAGCAGGTCCACGCCCTTCACCCAGGTGCTGAGCTCCGGAAAAGGAGCCGTATCGCTGCAGTAGGCATAGCTGCGCGGCTCGTAAGGAAGGTAGGTCAGCTCGGAGTTGGGGATTACCCTGTCTCCGCGTATTATGTCCTCTCCCCTTTTGGCCGTGGCTATCTCCTCCAGACTGAGCCCACGGGCGGCGATCTCCATCTTTTTGACGTTCAGCTGCGGCTGCTGCTCCCTGAAGAGGAAGCCGTAGCAGTCGATCTTGTGCCTCAGAGGGAAGGCGCTTACTCGTATCAGCTTGTCCTCGAAGAGAAGCTGCGGGGCCTTCATTTCCAGAGCATGATGCTCGATGGGATAGTTCAGGCCTTCGCCGTAATAGGAGAGGAAGAACTTCAGCACAGGCGCGAAGGAGCGTGGGGCATATATGTCCAGTTTCCCGCTGCGTCCCAGCATAGCCATAGTGGAGAGCAGGCCGAAGAGGCCGAAGATGTGGTCCCCGTGTATGTGGGAAATGAATATGGCTTCTATCTTGAGATAGGAGAGACCGGCTGCACGTATGCGTATCTGGGTGCCCTCGCCGCAGTCAATCAAAAACAAGCGCCCACGAACATCTAGTACCTGGGCGCTTGGAAATCTGTTTATAATGGGCAGGGCGGATGCCGTGCCCAATACATTCAGCGTAAAGTTCATTTCAGAGTATTACTCACCCTTCTCGAGTTTGTCCTTGAGAGCTGCAAGAGCGTCGATGTCACCGAGAGTGGTCTTCTCTATGCTGGTGTTGAGCTTCTTGACTGCCTTCTTGGTAAGATCTGCCTCTGAAGCCGGCTTCTCGGCGCGGGCCTCTGCAGTTGCATAGGTCCTTACGTGGCTGAGAACGATCTTCTTGGCGTTCCTCTTGAGGTCGGTAACCTTGAATGCGAGTTTCTCACCTGCAACGACTGCGCTGCCGTCTTCCTTGGCGAGCTCCTTGGTGAAGCAGAATGCCTCTACGTCACCCTCGAGCATTACGACTGCGCCCTTGTCGTTAACGGAGGCAACGGTGCCCTCCACTACGCTTCCTACAGGGAACTTGGCCTCGATCTCATCCCAAGGGTTAGGGAGGAGCTGCTTGTGGCCGAGGCTGAGCTTGTGGTTGGCCTCGTCGAAGTCGAGGATCACAACCTCGATGGTGTCACCAGCGGCAACTGCCTCTGAAGGATGTTTGAGCTTGTTCCAGGAAAGGTCGCTCACGTGGATGAGGCCCTCTACGCCCTCCTCCAGCTCGGCGAATACACCGAAGTTGGTGATGTTGCGTACGGTAGCGCTGTGCTTGCTGCCTACAGGATACTTCTCACGGATGGACTCCCATGGGTTAGGGGTGAGCTGCTTGATGCCGAGGGACATCTTCTTGTCCTCGCGGTCAAGGCTGAGGATCTGTGCCTCGACCTCGTCACCTACCTTCAGGTAATCCTGGGCGATGCGGAGGCGTGGGCTCCAGCTCATCTCGCTTACGTGGATGAGACCCTCTACGCCCGGCTCGATCTCTACAAATGCGCCGTAGTCGGCGATGAGGACAACCTTACCCTTAACCTTGTCACCTACCTTGAGGTTAGGATCGAGGGCATCCCAAGGATGCTGGGTGAGCTGCTTGAGACCCAGGGCGATTCTCTTCTTGGTCTCGTCGAAGTCGAGTATCACGACATTGATCTTCTGGTCGAGGCTGACAACCTCCTCAGGATGGTTGACGCGGCCCCAGCTGAGGTCGGTGATGTGGATGAGTCCGTCAACACCGCCCAGATCGACGAATACGCCGTAGGAAGTGATGTTCTTGACGGTACCCTCAAGCACCTGGCCTTTCTCGAGCTTGCCGATGATCTCGCTCTTCTGAGCCTCGAGCTCGGCCTCGATGAGGGCCTTGTGGGATACTACGACATTGCGGAACTCCTGGTTGATCTTGACGATCTTGAAGTCCATGGTGGTATCTACGAACTGGTCGTAGTCACGGATAGGCTTGATGTCGATCTGTGAACCAGGGAGGAAGGCCTCGATGCCGAATACATCGACGATCATACCGCCCTTGGTGCGGGTCTTGACATAACCCTTGACAATCTCGTTATTGTTGAATGCAGCATTGACCTCGTCCCAGGAACGGAGCTGACGCGCCTTCTTGTGGGAAAGGATGAGCTGACCCTTGCGGTCCTCAGGGTTCTCGACGAGCACCTCTACGGTGTCACCTACCTTGAGGTCTGGGTTGTAACGGAACTCAGGAGCCATTATGACGCCCTCGCTCTTGTAACCGATGTTCACGATCACCTCTCTCTTGCTGATGGCGGTGACGGTGCCCTCGATCACTTCACCCTCGCTTACCTTTGAGAGGGTCTGGTTGTACTTTTCCTCGACCTCAGCCCTGTCTTCGCCGTAAACGTCGTCGTTTTCGAAGGCAGCCCAGTCGAAGTCCTCAGGAGCTACGGATGCGTTGAGGAAGCCTTTCTTCTTCTCCTCAACTGCAGGAGTCTCCTCTGCTGCGATTGTTTTGTTTTCTTCCATAGTAATTTTTTTGAATCAACTAGTGGGTTTGACTTTATGTTCTGTGCTGTAAAAAGCGCGCAAATATAGTCATAATTCCCGAATCTACAAGCTTTTGCGGGAATGTTTTCAAGCTATTTTCCAAAAAGGGACGCCCCGGTTCCGGAAGGAATCTCAGAGCATGCGGCGTTTCTTGAAAATGAGGATGATGAGAATGACCGGGACGATGAGGAGCAGGGACACTGCGGGCCACACTATCCACGGATGGGCCTCCAGTGTGTCACCGAAGACGTTCATTCCGAAAAAGCCGGTAACGAGGGTAGGAGGCATAAGCAGCAGGGACACCAGGGTGAAGACCTTCATTATCTTGTTCTGGTCGAGGTTGATTATACCTATCACCGTATTCTGCAGATACTCGAGACGCTCGAAGGAGAAGTTGGTGTGGTTGATGAGGGAGGAAATGTCCCTGAGGGAGACCTGAAGCCTCTCCATAAGCTCGCGCGGGAATATCTCGCTCTTGAGCATACTGGAGATGACCCTCTGCTTGTCAACTATGTTCTCGCGGACGAGCATCATATTCTCCTGAAGCTGGTTTATGTCGATGAGGAACTCCTCGTTGATGTCCTCGCCTATGTTCACCTTGCGGCTGTACTGCTCGATCTCCTTGTTCATGATCTCTATCATATCCGCATCGAGGTCCACACGCTGCTCTATGATGTTGGTAAAGACAATGTAGCCGCTCTGGTAGTTCTTCGGAAAGGCGATGATGCGGCGCTGGAGGTCCACGAAACTGCGCAGAGGCACTTCCCTGATGGTGGTCAGCACGCCTCCGCAGAGTATGAAAGAGACGGTCTCCATGGAATAGTCGTCAGGTCCCGGGATCACGAAGTTGGTGTTGGCGAAGATGGCATCGTCGGTCTCCGAGAAACGGGACGAGCTCTCGATCTCCTCCGCCTGGGCCCTGGTCTGGAGCTTCGTGCCGAGGAAGGATTCCACCGCCCTCTTCTCCTCCCCTTCCAGGTCATACATATCGATCCAGAGCACGTCAGAAGTCCGGAGCCTCTGCAGAATCTCCAGATTGGTGGTGTCGAACACCTGGGCATCTGACTTATAGAAGATTGTAACCATGGACGGCAAAAGTATCCATAATGAGGGAGAAATCCAAATTTTTATCCCTTTCGGGCGGCCGGTCTGATTTTGCGCAGTCTCAGGCCCATCACGCCCCAGAAGGCCTCTCCGAAAATGCTGCTGCTCATCTTGGATGTACCTTCGGTCCTGTCCACGAAGATCACAGGCACCTCCCTGATCTTGAAACCCAGCTTGTAGGCGCTGTACTTCATCTCTATCTGGAAACCGTAGCCCTTCATCTTCACCTTGTCCAGGTCGATGGTTTCCAGCACCTTGCGCGAGTAGCACTTGAAGCCGGCGGTGGTGTCGTACACCTTCATCCCCAGCACGCTGCGCACATAGACGGAAGCATAGTAGGACATTATGACGCGGCCTATGGGCCAGTTTATGACGCTGATCCCGTTGCAGTAGCGCGAGCCTATGGCCAGGTCGGCGCCGTCTTTCGCGCAGGCATCGTAGAGGCGAGGCAGGTCGGCCGGATTGTGGGAGAAGTCGGCGTCCATTTCGAATATATAGTCATATCCCTGCCCCACTGCCCAGCGGAATCCGGTGATATAGGCGGTTCCGAGGCCCAGTTTGCCGCTGCGTTCGATCATGAAAAGGCGTTCCGGAAACTCGGCCTGCAGTCCGCGGACTATGCCGGCAGTGCCGTCAGGCGAGCCGTCTTCGATTACGAGTATATGGTAGCCGCCTTCGAGGGCGAAAACCGCACGTATGATCTTTTCTATATTTTCCTTCTCGTTATAGGTCGGGATTATTACTACTTTGCTGTCCATATTGCTGACTATTATCACTGTATCAATTTAAATGGCTGGCGGTTGGCTATGGAGCGGCCGAGGGTCAAAGAATCCGCGTACTCGAGATTGTCCCCGAAGCCCAGACCCCTGGCCGGAGCCGTAACCTTCACTCCGAGCGGGGCTATCTGACGGTAGATGTAGAAGGAAGTGGTTTCACCTTCCACGTCCCCGCTCAGGGCCAGTATCACCTCCAGAGGGGATTCCGCAGCAATTTCCGTACCTTTTACCCTGTCCACGAGCGCGGATATGCTCAGATCGGAAGGTCCCACGCCGTTTATGGGGGAAATGATGCCCCCGAGCACATGATAGAGCCCGTGGTACTGGCCGGTCGCCTCTATGCTCATAACGTCCCTGACGTTCTCCACCACGCATATTGTCCTGCTGTCGCGACGGCTGTCCGAACATATAGGGCAGAGCACGTCGTCGCAAAGCATGCGGCAGCGGCTGCAGTACTGCACCCCGTCCCGCAGGGCGTTTATGGCGCCGGTGAAATGATGCACGTTCTCGGACGGCTGACGCAGCAGGTACAGGGCCAGGCGCAGGGCGCTTTTGCGCCCCACTCCGGGCAGGGAGCCTATGGCGTCAACGGCCTCTTCGAGCAGTTTGGATGGATATTGTTCCTTGTACATATTCCGTCATCTAAGCAGTTTGAGACCTATCCTGTTCCTTTCCGTGTCCACGGAGATCACGCTCACCTTCAGCTGCTGGCGCAGTTTTACCGCCGAAGACGGGTCGGCTCCGCGGGGTATGCCCATATTCGACACGTGTATGAGTCCCTGTTCGTGTATCCCTATGTCCACAAAGGCTCCGAAGGCCGTCACATTCGTCACTATGCCCGGCAGTTCCATTCCCGGCCTGAGGTCCTCGATGCTGTGTATGTCTTCGGCGAATGCGAATTCCGCCGCTTCGGCGCGCGGGTCGCGTCCCGGTTTCGCAAGTTCGCGTATTATGTCGTTAAGCGTCGGGAGGCCGAAACCGCCCTCCACGTATTTTTCCGCCTCTATGCGGCTGCAGAGTTCCGCATTGCCCACCAGGGTAGCGCTGTCCACGCCCAGGTCCGCGGCCATGCGGTCCACGATATGGTAGCTCTCGGGATGGACGGCGGAGTTGTCGAGCGGGTTCGCCGCACCCGGGATGCGCAGGAAGCCGGCGCACTGCTCGTAGGCCTTGGCTCCGAGTCTCTTGACCTTGAGCAGATCCTCCCTTGAAGAGTAAGGTCCGTTCTGCGTCCTGTACTCGACTATATTGCCGGCCAGGACGGAACCTATGCCGGAAACATAGCGCAGCAGCCACGGACTCGCGGTGTTGAGGTTGACGCCCACGCTGTTCACGCAGCTCTCGACAGTATTGTCCAGGGTCTCCCTGAGCAGGACCTGGTCCACGTCGTGCTGGTACTGCCCCACTCCGAGCGACTTCGGGTCTATCTTCACCAGTTCGGCGAGCGGGTCCATCAGGCGCCGGCCTATGCTTACGGCTCCCCTGACCGTCACGTCGTACTGGGGGAACTCCTCTCTTGCCACCTCTGAGGCGGAGTAGATGGAGGCGCCGTCCTCGCTGACGCTGAAGACGCGGCAGCCCTCCGGTTTCGGCACCCTCTTGAGGAACTCCTCGGTCTCGCGGCCGGCGGTCCCGTTGCCCACCGCAATCACCTCCACATCGTATCGGGCTATGAGCGAAGACAGGGTCTGTATGGCCTTGACCTTCTCATTTGCAGGAGGGTGGGGATATATCACGTCGTGATGCAGCAGCTCTCCCTGGGCGTCGAGGCAGACCAGCTTGCAACCGGTCCTGAAGCCCGGGTCTATGGCCAGCAGGCGCTTCTGTCCCACCGGAGCGGCAAGGAGCAGCTGGCGCAGGTTGGCACCGAAAATCTTTATGGATTCAATGTCCGCCTTCTCTTTCGCGCTGCGTATGAGTTCATTGCTCACCGACGGTTCCAGCAGACGCTGGTAGGCGTCCTCGATAGCGGCGCGCAGCTGTTCGGCGACGGCGGGCGCAGGGAAGCGGCGTTCCTTGCAGAAATCGTAGTATATCTTGTTGCAGGCCTTCTGGGCATCCTGGTCTATATGCAGGCTGATGAAACCCTCGTCCTCCGCCCTGAGCATAGCCAGGAGCCGGTGGGGAGCCACTTTCGAAAGCAGCTCGCTGCCGTCGAAGAAGGAACGGTATTTCTGGGCCTGAGGATTCTCGCGGCCGGCTTTTGTCGCCTTGAATACTATGCGGCGGCTGCCCATCATTCCCCTCAGGGTCTCGCGCACGGCTGCGCTGTCGGAGAATTTCTCGGCTATTATGTCCCTGGCACCGGCAAGGGCGGCCTCCACGTTTCCGGGTTGTCCTTCCCCGCCGCAGAATCTTTCCGCCTCTGCGGCCGGATTCTGGCAGCGCATTTCATATATGAGCAAGGCCAGAGGCTCGAGCCCTGCCTCTTTGGCGGCGGTGGCCCTGGTGCGGCGCTTCGGCCTCCAAGGAAGGTAGAGGTCTTCCACTTCCCTGGCATCCACCGAGTTCTCTATCCTGGAGCGAAGTTCAGGGGTGAGCGCGTCAGCCTCCTCTATAGTCTTAAGTATCAACTGCTTGCGCTTGTCGAGTTCAGCATAGGCCTCGGACCAGTGACGTATCTCAGCAATGGCGACCTCGTCCAGTCCGCCCGTCCTTTCCTTGCGGTAGCGGCTGATGAAAGGAATGGTAGAGCCCTCTTCGAAGAGCTGTATGCAATTCTCTACCTGCCAGCTGCGGCAAGACGCCTTTTCGGCAATGGCTTTTATATATATATCCTGCATATTTCAGTATCCGGTGTCAATCGTGGGAGACCTCCTTGAGCTGCGAGCGGTAGGCGGAGAATATCTTGGACTTGGAGACAAAGCCGATGTAGCCGCGCTCCGCATCCACGACTGGAAGGTTCCAGGCCCCCGTCTTTTCGAACTTGTGCATCACGCTGTCCATCTTCTCGTCCACATAGACGTAGGCCGGCGCCGACTTCATAAAGTTATAGACGTGCAGGGTGTCGTATTCGCTCCTGCGGAACATGTCCCTGCGTATGTCCTCGAGGGAGACATAGCCCTGGAAGCGGTTTCGGGAATCCAGGACAGGGAAGATGTTGCGGCTGGAAGACTCCACCGCCTTTACCAGCTGGCCCAGGGTGTCGTCTATGTGCACCATACGGAAATCCGACTCTATGAGTTCGGAGGTCTTCAGCAGGGTGAGCACCGCCTGGTCGCTGTCGTGAGTGAGCAGCTCGCCCCTGTTGGCTATACGCTTTGTATATATGGAATATTTCTCGAACATCCTCGTCAGGCCGTAGGAGACGGTCGAGGTGAGGATGAGAGGGATCAGCAGGCCGTAGCCGCCGGAAATCTCGGCAATGAGGAATATGGCCGTCATCGGAGCCTGCATCACGCCGGCCATCATTCCGGCCATTCCCACGAGCACGAAGTTCTGCTCGGGAACCGGATGGACTGCCCCGGCACCCAGTACCAGATTGAGGGTCCTGGCCACAACGAAGCCGGCGATTCCGCCCACGAAAAGGGTAGGTCCGAAGGTACCGCCGACTCCTCCTCCGGCATTGGTGAAGGACATTGAGAAGACCTTCAGCAGCATTACCAGAAGGAAGAACACAGGCACGGACCAGCTTCTGTCAAGCATTCCGCTCAGTACGGAAACGCCTTCGTAGGAAGGCTGCTGGCCGTTGAGCAGGGTAGAAAGCACCCCGTAACCCTCGCCGTAGAGCGGAGGAAAGAGGAAAATCAGCAGGCCCAGGCTCAGGGCGGAGAGGAACCAGCGCAGGTAGATGCTGCCTATGTTCCTTATCCTGTCCTCAAGCCACAGCGTGGTCCTGGTGAAATAGAGCGAGCCCAGGGCACAGAAGACCGCGAGCACTATATAGAACGGTATGTTCCTCATTTCGAAAGGAGCCAGGGCCGATTCGAAAGGCACCGTAGGCCCGAGCAGCAGATAGGACACCACCGTCGCGGACACAGTGGAGAGCAGCAACGGCAGTATGGACGACATTGAGATGTTGAAGAGCAGTATCTCCAGCGTGAAAAGTACGCCGGCCATAGGGGCCTTGAATATGCCTGCCACGGCACCGGCGGCTCCGCAGCCGACCAGTATGGTCATATTCTTGTAAGAGAGTCCCATCTTGCGGGCGACGTTGGAACCGATCGCGGCTCCGGTATAGACTATAGGGGCCTCGGCTCCCACCGAGCCGCCGAGTCCTATGGTCACGCAGCTGGAGAGCAGGGAGCTCCACATATTGTGGGCCTTGATCCTCGACTCGTTCTTGGAAACGGCCACCAGCACCTTGGTAACGCCGTGGCCTATGTTGTCGCGTATTATGTAGTGGACGAAGAGCATTGAAAGGAACATACCTATGCCCGGAAAGACCAGCATAAGCAGTCCCCTGGAGGAACACAGGCCCTCCACCCCCTCCTGCATCAGTTCTATGCCCGTCTTGAGCAGCACGGCAGCAAGGCCGCAGGCCAGTCCCACGAGAAGGGAAAGAACCAGCAGCAGATCATTCTCGCTGAGCAGTGAACTGATTTTCTTCATATACCGATACAGACTTGCAAAATTATCAAATCCGCCGAGAAAAGCAAAAAAGAAAGGATGCCGAAGGCACGTGGCCATCGACATCCCCTGTGCTTTCTATCAGGAACGGAATCACTCGCCATCCGAGGCGTCGTCGTCATCCGAGCCGTACTGCGAAATGTTGTCGTCAGGAAGTGAAGCTTCCTCGCCGTCGTTTCCATCGACGTCATCCCCGCTTTCCTCATCAAGCCACTTGTTGAGATCTTCCTTGTCATCCACATTTATCTTGACCTTCACAAGATAAATGGCATCAGGAATCTCCACGGTGACGGTATAGATGCTCGTTCCGTCCGGTTTGTCAATCTTTCTTACATCTGGGAGAAAGTCCGCCAATCCCCTCGGGTACTTCTCTGCAAACGCTGCTGCGAGTTCCTCCGACATGTTCTCGTAGCTTACCATTGCGTGTTTCTTCTTATCCATAGCTGACTGTGTTATCAAAAACGTGTGCAATAATAGGACATTTTTCCGAATGCAGAAAAAAAGCTCAGTGTTTTTTGAAAAAAAATGATTTCTGCCGGCGTTTTCCCTCTATGTCCCTCTCCACGAAGACGCTTTTTCCGCTCTTTGGATCGATGCCGCTGTAGAACATCACCGAAGAAACCGTCATAGGGGTGGGAGTGAAGTCCTGGACCTGGTCCATATACAGTCCCCTGAGCGCCTTGTTGCGCGAGAGTTTCTCCATTTCCCTCATACCGCAGCCGGGATGGGCGGAGATGAAGTAGGGAACGAGCTCGCATTTCCGTCCGGAACGGGCCACAATGCGGTCGAATTCGCCGCGCAGCCTTTCGAAGAGGGCGAAGGACGGCTTGGCCATAAGTCTGAGCACATTGTCCTCGGTGTGTTCCGGAGCCACTTTCAGACGACCCGAAGTGTGTTCCAGTATGAGTTCCTTCAGATAGGCCTCCGAACTGTCGTCCACATAGCCCTTTTCGTCGAGGAAGAGGTCGTAGCGTATGCCGCTGCCTATGTAGGCGTGGCGTATGCCCTTTACGGAAGCTATGCGCGAATAGAGGCGCAGCAGACGTTCGTGGGAGCGGTCCATATTCCTGCAGGGCGCAGGGAAGAGGCAGGACTGGCGGCGGCACCTGGCACAGAGTTCAGGGTCGCGGCCCCGCATCCCGTACATATTGGCGGTAGGCGCGCCGACGTCGGATATATTGCCTGCGAAGCCGGGGAGGGAGGTCATATCCCTTATTTCGCGTATGATGGAATCTTCGCTGCGCGACTGTATGAACTTGCCCTGGTGGGCGGCGATAGTGCAGAAATTGCAGCCTCCGAAACAGCCTCGGTGCGTGGTGACCGAGAACTTGATCATATCGTAGGCCGGTATGCGGTGGCCCTTGTAGCGAGGATGCGGCAGCTTGGTGTAAGGCAGGTCCCAGAAAGAGTCCATTTCCTCCTGAGTTGCAGGCGGATAGGACGGATTCACCTGCACGTAGCCGTCGCCGACCGGCTCCACCAGCACCGGAGGGTTCAGCATATTGGCAGCAGTCTCTATTATATTGAAATTCTCCGCAAAGGCCTTTTTGTCCTTCAGGCAGCACTCGTAGGAGTGGAGGAATACGGCGCCTTCGGTACGGCAGCGTCCGCTCATCCGGAAGGCCAGCTGGGGGATGCGGCGCATATCCGAAGGCTTGCGGTCCGCTTCGATGGCGCGCGTCAGTTCCAGCATAGGCCTCTCCCCCATACCGTAGCAGAGCCAGTCGGCGCCGCTGCTCACGAGCACCGAAGGCATAAGGCAGTCCTTCCAGTAGTCGTAGTGGGTGAGGCGCCTCAACGAGGCCTCGATGCCGCCGATCACGACAGGCACGTCGGGATATAGCTGTTTGAGAATACGGGTATATACGCTGACCGCGTAGTCCGGCCTCGCCCCCGCCCGTCCGTCGGGCGTGTAGGCGTCGTCGCTGCGCAGACGTTTCGACGCGGTGTAGTGATTGACCATCGAGTCCATAGCTCCCGCATTCACTCCGAAATAGAGGCGGGGACGGCCCAGTTTGCGGAAGTCGCGCAGGTCGTCCCTCCAGTTGGGCTGGGGAACCACTGCCACCCTGTAGCCCCACTTCTGGAGCCATCTGGCGATTACGGCGGTACCGAAAGAAGGGTGGTCCACGAAGGCGTCACCGCTGAAGAGGATGACGTCTATCCAGTCCCACCCGAGCTTTTCCACCTCCTTAACGGAGGTAGGTATCATATATGCTTCTGCCATAAAGGCTTACATCCTTTCCGGAAGTTCGATTCCGAGCAGTCCCATAGCCTTGGAGAGCAGCTTGGCAACCAGTGAGATAAGTTCCAGTCTCATCGAGAGCAGTCTGGAATCAGGCTCCCTGAGTATGGACACGTCGTGATAGTACTGGTTGAATTCCTTGGCCAGTTCGTAGGAGTAGTTGGCCAGCACGGCCGGAGAGAAAGAGTCGGCGGCCTCCTGCAGTCTGGCCGGATAGGCAGAGAGCAGCTTCACGAGACGTATCTCCTTGGGACTGAGCTGCACGAGCGGGTCGAGAGCCGGAGCAAAGCCCTGCTCTCCGGCCTTGCGCAGTATGCTGCAGATTCTGGCGTGGGTGTACTGGATGAACGGACCGGTGTTGCCGTTGAAGTCGATGGACTCCTTAGGGTCGAAGAGCATGGTCTTCTTCGGGTCCACCTTGAGTATGAAGTACTTGAGAGCGCCCAGACCTATCACGTGGTAGAGCTTGTCCTTTTCCTCTTCGGAGAGATCGGCGAGCTTGCCGGAGGCCTCCGAAGTGGCCTTGGCCTGAAGGTACATCTCCCGTATCAGGTCGTCTGCATCCACTACGGTTCCCTCGCGGCTCTTCATCTTGCCCTCAGGGAGTTCCACCATTCCGTAGCTGAGATGGTAGATCCTGGAGGCCCAGTCGAAGCCGAGCTTCGCGAGTATGAGCTTGAGCACCTGGAAGTGATAGTCCTGCTCGTTGCCCACCACATAGACGTGGGAATCGAGGTGGTTCTCCGCAAAGCGGCGCTCGGCAGTGCCCAGGTCCTGGGTGATGTACACCGAAGTGCCGTCGGAACGCTGCACTATCTTCCTGTCCAGGCCGTCCCCGGTGAGGTCGCACCATACGGAACCGTCCGGGTCCTTGACGAAGACTCCCATTTCCAGGCCCTTCTGCACGAGTTCCTTGCCGAGGAGGTAGGTATCGTGCTCGTAATAGACCTTGTCGAAGCTTATGCCCAGGGCCCTGTAGGTCTGGTCGAAGCCTTCGAACACCCAGGAGTTCATCATAGACCAGAGGGCGCGCACCTCAGGATCTCCCGCTTCCCAATCGACGAGCATCTTGTGCACGTCCTCAAGAACGGCCGGGTTCTCCTTCTCCATCCTGGCGTACTCGACATAGCAGTCGCCCACCAGATGGTCGCCCTTCTTGCCCGTGCTTTCCGGAGTGGCGCCGTTGAAGCGCTTCTGCCAGGCATACATGCTCTTGCATATATGCACTCCCCTGTCGTTCACGAGCGTGGTCTTGATCACCTTGTTTCCGGCTGCCTTCAGTATGTCGGAAACGCTGGCTCCGAGGAGGTTGTTGCGTACGTGTCCAAGGTGCAGGGGCTTGTTGGTGTTCGGGGAGGAGAACTCCACCATCACCGTCCTGCCCGTAGGCTGCAGCGACCCGAAATCCGCGTCGGAAGCTATCCCGGCGAGGGATTCGTTCCAGTAGAGATTGGAAAGGCAGAGGTTCAGGAAGCCCTTCACGCAATTGTAGGATGAGATTTCCGGAACATTCTCAAGCAGGTACGCGCCTATGGCGTTGCCCGTGTTCTCAGGAGATGTCCTGGATATCTTCAGAAGGGGAAACACCACCAGAGTGTAGTCCCCTTCGAATTCTTTTCTTGTAACCTGGACCTGAAGGTCCGAAGCCTGCATATCTGCGCCGTAAAGCTCCTTCACGGCAAGCACCGCCTTCGATGCGATGAACTGTTCTGCTGTCATTTAACCGAGATAGCTCTTGAGAAGTTTGCACCTAGAGTTCTGTTTGAGCCGGCGTATCGCCTTCTCCTTGATCTGACGGACACGCTCCCTGGTGAGGTTGAATTTCTCACCTATCTCCTCAAGCGTCATCTCCTGGCATCCTATGCCGAAGAAGTACTTGATGATGTCCCTCTCGCGCGGGGCGAGGGTGGAAAGGGCGCGCTCTATCTCCTTGTTGAGAGACTCGTTCACCAGACCGCGGTCCGCACTAGGGGAATCGTCGTTCACCAGCACGTCCAGCAGGCTGTTGTCCTCACCCTCTACGAACGGGGCGTCCACGGATACGTGGCGTCCGGAAACCCTGAGGGTGTCGGCGATCTTCTCTTTCGGAACGTCGATCATTTCCGCGAGCTCCTCACTGGTAGGCATACGCTCGTATTCCTGCTCGAACTTTCCGAGTGCCTTGTTTATCTTGTTCAGGGAACCTACCTGATTCAGAGGCAGACGTACTATGCGGGACTGCTCCGCGAGGGCCTGGAGTATGGACTGGCGTATCCACCAGACTGCATACGAAATGAATTTGAATCCTCGCGTCTCATCGAATTTCTCGGCCGCCTTGATCAGTCCGAGGTTGCCCTCGTTGATAAGGTCCGGGAGGCTCAGGCCCTGGTTCTGGTACTGTTTTGCCACGGATACCACGAACCTCAGGTTTGCTCTCGTGAGTTTCTCCAAGGCCGCCTGGTCGCCCTTCCTAATGCGCTGGGCGAGCTCGACCTCCTCCTCTACGGTGATGAGTTCTTCCCTGCCGATCTCCTGGAGATATTTGTCCAGCGACGCACTCTCCCTGTTGGTGATCGACTTTGTAATCTTAAGTTGCCTCATTGATCAGTTCTACTTTGCGAAGCCGAAGTAGCTGGCCTTGCCCGATTTGCTCACGCCCTCGACGTAAACCGCCCTGTCCGACTTCTTGATAATGTTCATAATGTCTTTCGGGCTGCTTACGGCTTCGTTGTTCACATACAGGATGACAAATCCTTCGCTCACGCCGGCCTCAGCCAGCTTGCCTGGGCCTACGGATACCACTTCGACACCCTTGCGGAGACCCAGACGCCTGAGCGTCTCCTCCGGAGCTGTCCTGATCTTTGCGCCATAGAAAGCCACCGAGCCATCCTCTGCAACGGTACCAGTCTCTGCGGATACGGACTTGAACACCACATCCAGGACTTTCTCCTTTCCATCCCTTATGACGGTAAGCTTTGCGCTGTCGCCCGGATGGTAGCTGTTGACTTTCTCCTGTACGGAAGCCGCATCCCTGACGGCGGTGGAATCGATGCGCACGAGCACGTCGCCCTTCTTTACGCCGGCCTTGTCTGCTGCGCTGCCTGTAGCAACCTCGTTAATATATACTCCGTTTACGGAAGAAAGTTTCAATTCGGAAGCCTTTTTTTCGTCAATGTTCTGCATGGTTATGCCCAGAACCGCACGTTTCACGCTGCCGAAGTCTATCAGATCGGAAACGATCCTCCTGACTATGTTCACCGGCACCGCGAAAGAATAGCCGGTGTAGGACCCGGTCTGGGAGATGATGGCAGTGTTGATGCCCACCAGTTCCCCGGACTTGTTCACGAGGGCTCCGCCACTGTTGCCCGGATTCACGGCCGCATCGGTCTGGATGAAGGATTCGATCTTGAACTCACCGCTGTAGTTAGGCATCGAGCGGCCCTTTGCGCTGACTATTCCGGCCGTGATGGTGGAACGCAGGTCGTAAGGGCTGCCTATGGCTATCACCCATTCGCCCAGACGGAGACGGTCGGAATCGCCCATCGGAACGGTAGGGAGGCCCTGCGCGTCGATCTTTATGAGGGCTACGTCGGTGGCCGGGTCGCTGCCCACGAGGGTGGCGGCATAGGTCTGGTTGCTGTTCAGGGTGACCTCTATCTTGGAGGCATTCTCAATCACGTGGTTGTTGGTCACGATGTAGCCGTCCGGGCGTATGATCACACCAGAGCCGCTGCCTACCCTCTCTCTCTGCTGGGGCGTGCCCTCATATCCGAAAAAGAAATCGAATATGGAGGACGGGGCTGACACCTTGTCAGTGACAGTCACCTTTACATAGACCACCGCATCCACGGCCGACTCTGCGGCATAGGTGAAATCCGGATAGTTGTCAAGCGAGAGATTGACCGTGCGGAAGGCCGGATCGCCGGGATACTGACGGACTTCCGTGGAGTCACTCTGGCCGGACGGATGGGAAAGCGCTGAGGGCGCGAAGCGTATCACGCACAGGGAAGCGAGGGCTGCGGCAAGCGCGCAGCAGACGACTGTAATGACATTTCTTTTCATATCTTTTCTGTTTTTATTTGTATTTGCTCTGTTCTTTTTGCAGGCTTTCGTCCCGCATATCGGCCCCATACCGGAGCCGGTGGCAATAAAAGTCAAAATATATGCCAGTCAAAAGCAGAATTTTCATATATTTGTATTTGGTCAAAACCATCCGGAAAACAACAAAAGATTTTTATACGTATGAAATTTGTAATTTCCAGTTCAGATCTCCTTAAAGGCGCGCTGGCTGTCGCCAAGGCCATACCGGCAAAAGCCACGGCCCAGATACGCGAATGCTTCCTCTTCGAACTCAAAGACGGCAAGCTCGACATCACCGCATCAGACACTGAACTCACACTCAAGACCACGCTCGACGTGGAAAGCTCAGAGCAGAACGGCTGCATAGCCATACCGGCAAAGCACCTTATCGAACTCCTCAAGGAACTGCCTGACCAGCCGCTCACCCTCAGCGTGAAGGACGCAAGCACCTTCGAGTGCAGATGGTCCAGCGGACAGTCCTCCCTGCCTTATTTCCCGGCTGACGACTTCCCTCAGACCAAAGGTGCCGACGAGAGCGCGATAAGCATCGATTTCCCTGCCCAGAGCCTGGTAGAAGGCATTGCCTCCACGGTATATGCCACCGCCGACGACGAAATACGCCCTACGATGAACGGCATATATTTCGACATCTGCGAAGATTCCACCACTCTCGTGGCCTCCGACGCCCACAAGCTCATCTGCTACACCGTTCCCGAGGTGAAGAGGGAGGAGCCGGTTTCCTTCATACTCCACAAGAGGCCGGCCGCAGTGCTCAGGGCAATAATAGGCAAGGATTGCGAAAACGTGAACATACGCTTCGACGCCAAGACTATGGAGTTCAGCTTCGACAGCACCCTTGCGATATGCCGTCAGATTCCGGGCAAGTTCCCGCGCTACCGCGACGTCATCCCTCAGAACAATTCCAATTGCCTGAGAATAGACAGGGTAATGTTCCTGAACAGCATCAGGAGAATAGCGGTATGCTCCGACAAGGCTTCCAGCCAGATCAAGTTCAGCCTCGACAGGGACAAGCTCGAGATCACCGCGCAGGACCTGGGCTTCTCGATCGCGGCCTACGAGAAACTGAGCTGCAACTACGACGGCGAGAGCATAGAGATAAGCTTCAAGGCCAATTTCCTCATTGAGATACTCAGCAATATGAGCTGCAACGAGGTGGTGATGAAGTTCGCCGACAGCAAGAGGGCCGCCCTCATCGTTCCTGCCGAGGACGAGGACGAGAGCGAAAAGCTCTGCGGCATCATAATGCCTGTAATGTTCGCATAAGCTATGGAACTGAATCTCAAAAGGCCGCTGCTTTTCTTCGACATCGAAAGCACCGGCCTCAATATACCGTGCGACAGCATAGTCGAGCTGAGTTTCGTAAAGATATTCCCGGACAACGAGCAGAGGATCAAGACATGGCGCGTCTGCCCATGGGACTATGAAAACGGCTGCCAGAGGCCTATGAACCCGGCCGCAGAGGCTGTCAACGGAATCAGCGACGCTGATGTCAGAGACGAAAAGAAGTTCTACGAGATAGCCGACGAGGTGATAGACTGGCTTGGGGACAGCGACCTGGCCGGCTACAACTCGGCAAAGTTCGACCTCCCTATGCTTGCGGAGGAACTCGAAAGGGTGAGGAAATACAAACGTCCCGAGCTCGACATAGACCTGCACAGCCGCAAGATGGTGGACGTCCAGGTCATATTCCACAAGATGGAGCCTCGCAACCTCAAGGCCGCCTACCGTTTCTACGTAGGCGGGGACTTCGAGAACGCGCACGCTGCCGAGGCGGACACCCTGGCCACCGTGGAGGTGCTCAAGGGCCAGCTCGACAAGTACGGCGAGGAGCAGATACACAATGACGTGGAGTGGCTGGCCAACTTCACCGAGATGCAGAAGAGCGTGGACTACGCAGGCAGGATAGTGCTCAATGCCGACAAGGAGCCTTGCATCAGCTTCGGCAAGCACAAGGGCAAGACCTGCCGCGAGGTTTACCAGAAGGAACCATCCTATTTCGCCTGGATAGAGCAGGGGGATTTCGCGCTGGACACCAAGCGCCAGTTCGCAAAGCTGAAGGAGCAGTTCGACGAGGAGAGGCTCCAGGTCGGACTTTTCGCGCTCGGAGAGAAATTCAACACTCCAAGACGATGAACCTCAGCATTTACGGCTTCGACGGCAATACGGGATGCAGGCCTGACACCACCCTCGAGTTCGAGGACAGGGACTTCTACATCCCGGAATCCGTTGACCGCATAGACTTCGCGCCGGCCATTTTCATCAGGATGACCCGCGCAGGCAAGTGCATATCCCCCGCCTTTGCGGAACGCTACTACGAAGCCGTATGCCCCGGGCTGCTGCTCTACGCTTCCGGGCACCCGTCCGCAGCCCTTTTCGACCACAGCAGCATAGTGCCCCGCACTTTCTTCAGCAAGCACACCCTGGAGGAGGAAAGCAATGTCTTCGAACTGAAAGCCGACGGCTGTGGCATTTTCCGCTTCTCCCCCTCCGCAGACATTCTTCAGACTCTGGACACGGCCATAGCCCGCTGTTCGGAAATAATGTCCCAGCGTACCGGGGACCTGGTCGTGCTTGAGCTGCAGAAACCCTCTGTCCTGTGCACACGGGATCAGGGCACTTGCGAGATAGAAGGCAGCTGGTGCGACAACCCTCTCTTCTCACGCACCATCATTTTCTGAGATAGAAATTCATAGGGGCCTGACTGTCCCCGCTGAAGATTGCGGCTAGGTCCGAAAGAATCAGGTCTGGACGGACTGCGCCCCGCTCCCAGAAGTCATTGCCGCCCTGAGGGGTAGTCCTGAGCGTGTTGTCCCATTTTTCTTCTATGGGAATCTGTCCGGGCAGTTCGCCGCTGCCGGGATTGAGCCAGATTTTCGCCTTGCGCCCCAGCACAAAGGCCTGTTCCAGGGATATGGTCGATGAACTGACGCCCTCCCGCGCTCCCAGTATCTCCCCGCCGGCATCCTCCACGAGACGGTACATATAGCTATCCCTGCCGGGGACGTACCAGGCATCCCCGTAGGGAGAGTTGATCAGCACCGGACATGGCTCTCCTCCCCTGCGTTCCACCGAGTCCCTCAGAGCCGCGTAAGAGGCGCTTACCTGCGCATATACGGAATCGGCCTCCTCCCTGCGTCCGCAGATAAGTCCGCAGGCGCGCATATACGAGGCCCTCGCGAGCGGCGTAGTCTCGAGGTGGTCGTAGAGTACGAGTACCTTCACTCCGAGACTTCTTACCTTATTAATATATAGGGGCTGGGCGGCACCGACACTGTAGGCCAGCAGCAGGTCAGGCTTGAGACGCAGCAGGGCCTCATAGTCCAGAGAGGCGTCGCTGCCCAGCTCGCAGGCATTTTCTCTTATATAAGGATTGCTCATATAGCGCAGTCCCGATACGGCGCAGACGCAGTCCGCAGCCCCGATTTCGGCGAAAGCGGCCGCAAAGGAGGAGGACATGCAGGCAATGGAGCGCAGGGGCCTGTCCAGGAACAGGGTGTCGCGGCTGCCGTCGAAGGGAGATATGCTGACTATGAGCGAGTCCCCCGTCTCCAGCCATCTGGCGCTGTCCGCTTCGGGGCAGGAAGAAAACTGCCCGCGTCCGCAGGACACGAGCAGCAGAAGGGATATTAACGCTGAAAAGCGGTTCACGAGCCAGCTATCAGGATCGAACTGACGACCTTCGCGTTACGAATGCGATGCTCTACCGACTGAGCTAAACTGGCTTGAAGGATTGCAAATATAGTTATTTTTTTTGTTATTTGCATTTCGCTATGAAGGAATGCGACATATTGATAATCGGAGCGGGCGCAGCCGGACTTATGGCCGCCTATGCCGCGGGCATTTCCGGCTCCGGGAAATCCGTTACCGTGCTTGAGAAGATGTCCCGCCCCGGACGCAAGATAATGATTACCGGAAAGGGACGCTGCAATTTCACCAATGTAAAGCCCTGGGAGGCCTTTCAGGAGCACGTCCATCCGAATGCCCGCTTCCTCAGGCCCGCATTCTTCAATCTGCCTCCGGAGAAACTGACTGGACTTTTCGCGGAAAAGGGTATGCCAAGCGTGGTCGAGAGGGGCGAAAGGGCCTTTCCCGCCGATCACAAGGCCGTGAGTGTGGTGGATTGCCTCTGCAGGATGGCGGAGGATGCCGGCGCGAAGATAGTCTGCGACTGCGCCGTGACGGCAGTGCTCCGCAGCAACAGAGCCGGCTACCGCTTCCAGGTGAACTGCAGCGACGGCAGTTCCTGGGCCTGCAGACGCCTGATAATCACCACAGGAGGAAAATCCTACCCGCGTACCGGTTCCAGCGGTGACGGTTATGCCTGGGCCACTGTCTTCGGCCACAGAATCACTCCCCTGTTCCCTTCACTCTGCGCCCTTACCCCGAGGAATTACGAATATGCAGGCGAATGGGTTTCCCTGAAGAATGTAAGTCTGAGCTCGGTCATCGACGGCAACGAGGCCCAGTCTTCGTTCGGAGACCTGGACTTCACGGACGGAGGCATAGAGGGGCCTCTGGGCTTCCGCCTGAGCCGCAAGTGCGTGAAGGCACTCTGCAACGGCTCCAGGGTCAGCCTGGTACTCGACCTCAAGCCGGCGGTGGAGGAGGCGGAACTTTCGGCCCGCATCCAGGGGCTGTGGAAGGAAATCCAAGGCGATCCCAGAAGCAAGGGCAAGAGCCACGGCTTCAAGACCAGGATTCTGCTGGGGAAACTGATGCCCCAGGAAGCCATAGGCCTGTTTCTGAAGTATTTCCCCGAGCCCTCCCCGGGCAATCTCGCTTCAGCCCTCAAGCATTGGAAGATAGACATAGCCTCCTATGTCGGCTTCGAACGCTGCGTGGTCACCGCCGGCGGAGTGGAGCTCTCCGAAGTCAATCCCAAGACCCTGGAATCCAAACTCGAAAAAGGACTCCACCTTGCGGGTGAAGTCCTCGATCTGGATGCAGATACCGGAGGTTACAATCTCCATATCGCCTTCTGCAGCGGCTATCTCGCCGGAGCGTGCGCCGCAAATGCAGAAGACTGAAAATCAGTATCCGAATATTTCTTCAAGGGAGACGATCTTGACAGGACCTATGGTCTTGAGATAGTCGAGGTCGAGATCCTTGATGTCGCCGAGTATTGCATAACTGTAGCTGCGGCCCTTGACCCACTCCTGCTGAACGGCCTTAACGTCCTCGAAACCGAGGCCCTGGAGCTTTTCGAATATCTCTCTGTCCAGAGGCTCGTCGAGCCCAAGGTCACGGCAATACAGATATGAATTCAGCACGTCGATGCCGACGGTCCTGTCCGTACGCATACGGGAGATGAGTCCCTCATAGGCCACGTGGAAGGCAGCCTCGGATTCAGGCATATTGTTTATGATGTCATCGAAGGCCTCTATGGCAGTCCTCATCTTGTCGTTCTGGGTGGCGATGAAGGCCCTGAAGCAGTAGTTGTCGTCCTTATAGCCAGGAGAGTAGAGATAGGCGGAGGCGGAATAGGCAAGACCGCGGGCCTCACGCATTTCCTGGAAAACTATAGAGTTCATTCCGCCGCCGAAATACTCGTTGTAGAGATTGATTTCGGCCTGACGGGAAGGGTCAAAGCTTTCGCCCCTGTTGGAGTACTGGAGGTAGTAAAGCTGCTTGGCATCGTAGTTGGCCAGCACGACGCTGTTGCCTTCGGTGCGGAGCATATCCGTAAAATGCTTTTCAAGCGGAGCCAGTCCTTCCCTTAGCTGATGGCTGCGGCCGAGGGTGGCGCGGAGCTGCGAAGTGCTCTGGGCGCCGTAGTAGAGTATCTCGTGGGCACAGTCGAAGAGGGAGGAGAGGGAAGCGAGCAGTTCCTCTGATCCGAGCTCCGCCACGCGCTCATCCGAGAGCGTGATCTTGGCAATGGCCTCAGGACCGTAGATGACATAACGGGTGAGGGCGCTGTAGCATGAACGCTGGGAGAGTTTGGAGTTGCGGCGGTTCTTGTAGAGATCCTCCTTGACACGGGCAAGCAGTTCTTCGTCGCCCTTGGCGTTGAGGATGAGATTTTCCACAAGGGAGAGCGCTTCGGCGAGGTTCTCGTCCAGGCCATCGACGGAAATGACGGTCCTGTTGGAGCTTACGGATATATCGTAGCTGCAGGCCAGGGCATACATCCTGCCGGCCATTTCTTCGGCACTCATTTCCTCTGTGCCCAGATAGTCAATGTAGTTCCTTGCCAGGGAGAGACGCGGATCGTCCTCGCTTCCCCTGTTGAACACTATCTGAAGCGTTCCCACGGAGTTGATCTCATTCTTCTTGTAAAGCACCTCCACACCATCGGCAAGGGTGAACTTTTCCATATCCCTGGAGAAATCCACGAACACCGGCTCTATAGGCTTCACCTGCGAATCCTTTATGGAAGTGAGGAACTCGCTCTGAGAGTCCCTGTTGGTGGCAATAGGGGTAATCTTCGGCGCGGAAATCTTCTGCACGTTCCTGTCCTCACCGCGACGCTTGTAAACTACCGCATAGGAGTTGGCGCCGAGGAACCCGTTTGCCCAGCGTACTATGTCCTCCTTGCTGACCTCGCTGTAGCGGTCTATGTCCCTGCAGGCATCGGACCAGTCCACGCCGTTGATGAAGGCATCCACATAGAGACCGGCACGGGAGGAGTTGTCCTCCAGCTGTCTCATCTTCTCCAGCCGTATGTTGTTGACTATGGAGCCTATCATCTCTTCATCGAAGTCACCCTCGCGCAGGCGTGCAACTTCGGCCAGCAGAAGATCGCGCAGTTCCTCGAGACTCTGACCCTCCTTAGGAGTGCCCATAAGGATGAAACTGCTGTAGTCCGGCTGGGTGGAATTGCCGGCATAGGCTCCGAGGGCCTTGAGCTGCTGGTTGATATCGATGT
This sequence comes from Bacteroidales bacterium, assembly GCA_004554455.1. Taxonomy (GTDB): domain Bacteria; phylum Bacteroidota; class Bacteroidia; order Bacteroidales; family UBA932; genus Cryptobacteroides. Next base: position 60,448 of record SFMG01000001.1, read on the forward strand.
CGATAAGGCCGGCCTGGCCGTTGTAGAGTATCTGGCCTGCGACGTCGGCAATTGCGACATTCTGCAGGTCGGCTGCGCCCGGGAGTCTCCAGGCAATCGCGATCCTCTCTGCCTCAAGGCCATATACCTCCTTGACCACAGGGCTTTCGATAGCTGCCTCCGGCTCTACCTCAAGCACAGGGAGTTCAGGATTCGGTTCCCAGTCCCCGAAGTACTTCTCTATGACGTCCACCATCTCGTCCGGATCGAAGTCGCCGGAGAGACAGATACGTATGTTGTTAGGCACATACCAGCTGGCGTGATATTTCTTGACATTGGTGATGGACGGATTCTTCAGATGCTCCTGGAAGCCGAGCACGTCGTGCATTCCGTAAGGATGATGAGGGAAGAGGGCCTGGTCGATGGCGCTCCAGATCTTGCGGCTGTCCTGGGTGAGGGACATGTTCTTCTCCTCGTAAATGGTTTCCAGCTCGGTGTGGAAGCCCCTGAGCACAGGATGTCTGAAGCGGTCCGCCTGAATGCGGGCCCAGTTATCTATCTGGTTGGAAGGTATGTCCTCGGTGTAAACGGTCTCGTCCTGGGAAGTCCAGGCATTGGTTCCCTGTGCACCTATGATGGACATAAGCTTGTCGTACTCGTTCGGGATGGAAATGAGGGAGGCGGCGTAGCTCAGGGAGTCTATCCTGTGATAGATGGCCTCGCGGGCAGCGGCGTCCTCAGTAACGCGATACTGCTCGAAGAGGGCTTCTATCTCATCGAGAAGCGGTTTCTCGGCGGCATAGTCGGAGGTTCCGAAGCTTTCCGTTCCCTTGAACATAAGATGCTCGAAGTAATGGGCCAGACCGGTAGTCTCGAGCGGGTCGTTCTTGGCGCCCACCTTTACGGCTATGTAGGTCTGGATGCGGGGAGTTTCCCTGTTTACGCTCATATAGACCTGGAGGCCGTTGTCGAGCGTATAGATCTTGGTTCCGAGGGGATCCCCCTTCACCGTCTCGAAATGATGGGAGTTGCATGATGCGGCCAGAATGCAGACGAAGGCCGCGGCGATGGAGATAAACTTCTTCATATTGCTGAAAATATAAAAAGGCCAGCGAAAACACCGACCTTGGAGCGGTAGGCGAGTCTCGAACTCGTGACCTTCGGCTTGGGAAGCCAACGCTCTGCCAACTGAGCTACTACCGCAAAAAGGGTAAGCTTATTGCATCGCACCGCTACAACCTCCTACCCTTGCTGCCTTCCGACCCTGGGGGAATTCAGAGGGAGCTGGTCGTGCAAGACTTACCCGATGCAAAGTTATACTTTTTTTAGGAATATGAAAAAAAAGTACCTCGATTCGGATCAGAGACTGTCGAAAATGAAAGGAAGCAGCGCTTCGACGGAAGGGAACTTCCAGATTTTCGCGGCACCAACCAGCAACACGCTCATCGCTGAGCCGCTCTCGGTCTGGAATTCGGCCATTACCTGACGGCAGTCTCCGCATGGCGTGGCAGGATTGTCACAGAGTTTGCCGTTCTGGGCAGCGGCCACGGCAATGGAACTGAGATAGGCCCCCTTGCGCTGGGAATGGGCGTAGAACATCGCGGTACGCTCGGCACACAGGCCGGAAGGATAGGCGGCGTTCTCCTGATTGGCGCCGCAGAATACCCTGCCGTCGTCGAGACGCACTGCCGCGCCTACGTTGAAATTGGAATATGGTGCATAGGAACCTTCTATGGCCGCAATGGCAGCCTCGGCAAGCGCCCTGTCAGCGGCTTCGAGTTCATCGAGGGAGAGGAATTCCTCGTATTCGATTTTCAAAAGCTTATATGCCATAATAGATTTATGTTTCTTAACTTTGCACTGTTGCAAAAGCTAACAAATATATAAAAAATTATGAAAATCTGCATTGCTCTCTCCGGAGGAGTCGATTCCAGCGTCGCAGCCCTGCTTCTGAAGCGGGCCGGATACGATGTATTCGCCCTGTTCATGCAGAACTGGCACGACACCACAGGCACACTTCACGGAGACTGCGAATGGGAGGAAGACCGCTTTGTCGCGGAGATGGTGGCGCGAAAAATAGGCATACCCTTCTATTTCGTGGACCTCAGCGACGAGTACCGAAAGAGGGTGGTGGACTATATGTTCAGCGAATATGAAGCCGGACGCACCCCAAACCCAGATGTGCTCTGCAACAGGGAAATCAAGTTCGACGCCTTCCTGAAGACGGCTGAGAAGCTGGGCGCGGATATGGTGGCGACAGGGCACTATTGCCGCAAGGACTCGTTCCGCGACAGCGGGGGCAGGGAAATATTCCGCATACTCGAGGGCAGGGATCCGGGCAAGGACCAGAGCTATTTCCTCTGCCAGCTCAGCCAGGAGCAGCTCTCGAAGGCCCTATTCCCCATCGGGGACATGCTCAAGAGCGAGGTCAGGGCCCTGGCCAGGGAGGCAGACCTGCCTTCGGCCGAGAAAAAGGACTCCCAGGGTATATGCTTTGTCGGCAAGGTGGACCTGCCCACCTTCCTCCAGCAGAAACTCAAGGCGCGCGAGGGAGACGTGGTGGAAGTGTATGACGCCTTCTTCGAGGCCGATCCTCATTACCTGCGCTGCCGCAGCCTGCTCAAAGGCCTGCTGAAAGACAAGACGGCCGACCCTCAGATGATAAGTTCATATATCTCCGAAGACAAATCCGCCCCTAATGCCGCAGCCTGCCGCAACGAGTGGGACGAAGAGGCCCTGCGCAGACTGGACGACGCCGAATGGAAAGAACTCTCCGAGGCGGTGGACTACTCGTCCATAGTCTTCGAAAGCGAGAGCTACCGCAGCGGGAAGAAACACCTGCGCAAGACCAGGGACAAGGCAAATCCCTGGGGCAAGCGCGTGGGTGTGCACGACGGCGCCCAGTTCTACACCATAGGACAGAGAAAGGGCCTCAACATTGGAGGCCACAAGGATTCCATATTTGTAATAGAGTCGGACATAGAGAGAAACATACTCTATGTGGGCGAGGGTCACGGTCACAAAGGACTGAGTCGCAGCGTATTGCGCATACTTCCGGAAGACATTCACGCCATCAGGGAAGACCTCGTTCTGCAGACAGGGCAGATCAGGCGCTGCCGCGTGAGGATACGCTACCGCCAGCCGCTTCAGGATGCGACACTCATTATGAGAGAAAACGGGCTCTACATACTTTTCGACAGCCCGCAGAGAGGAGTGACCCCGGGCCAGTTCGCCGTCTGGTATGAGAGCGACGGCGAAATGACCGGTTCGGGCGTCATCAGTCGATAAGTTTCTTGTATTTGAAGCGCTTAGGCTCGGCATTGCCCAGCCTGCGCTTGCGGTTCTCCTCGTACTCGGAATAGCTTCCCTCGAAGAAATACACCTGCGAGTCGCCCTCGAAGGCAAGTATATGCGTGCATATACGGTCGAGGAACCAGCGGTCGTGGGATACTACCACGGCACAGCCCGCGAAGTTCTCGAGACCCTCCTCCAGGGCTCGTATGGTGTTCACGTCCACGTCGTTGGTAGGCTCGTCGAGCAGCAGCACGTTGCCCTCATCCTTGAGGGTGAGGGCCAGGTGAAGACGGTTCCTCTCACCGCCGGAGAGTATGCCACAGAGCTTCTCCTGGTCCGCTCCGGTGAAATTGAAACGGGATATGTAGCTGCGGGCGTTGATTTCGCGGTTGCCCAGCTTCACGAACTCCGAATTCTCGGAAATGGTCTCATAGACGCTCTTGTCCGGGTCTATGCTGCGGTGCTGCTGGTCCACATAGGCCAGCTTGACGGTCTCGCCTATGCGTATGGTTCCGCTGTCAGGCTGTTCGAAGCCCATTATAAGTCGGAAAAGTGTGGTCTTTCCGGCTCCGTTCGGGCCTATGACCCCGACTATTCCGGCCTGCGGAAGTACGAAACTCAGGTTCTCGTAAAGAAGCTTGTCCCCGTATGACTTGGAAACTCCGCTGAACTCTATGACATTGGTTCCGAGGCGGGGACCGTTAGGAATGAATATCTCCAGTTTGGACTCCTTCTCGCGCACATCCTCCCCGGCAAGTTTCTCGTATGCACCCAGACGGGCCTTGGACTTGGCCTGACGGGCCTTCGGGGCCATACGCACCCATTCGAGCTCCCGCTCCAGGGTCTTGCGCCGACGGCTCTCCTGCTTTTCCTCCATTGCAAGACGGCGGCTTTTCTGCTCCAGCCAGGAGGAGTAGTTGCCTTTCCACGGAATGCCCTCTCCCCTGTCGAGTTCGAGTATCCACCCGGCCACATTGTCCAGGAAGTAACGGTCGTGGGTAACCGCGATAACCGTTCCCTTGTACTGCTGCAAATGGCTCTCGAGCCACTGCACACTCTCTGTGTCAAGGTGGTTGGTAGGCTCGTCCAGCAGAAGCACGTCCGGCTGGCGCAGCAGCAGACGGCAGAGGGCCACCCTCCTGCGCTCGCCACCGCTGAGATTAGCTACCTTGGCATCCGGAGGCGGACACTGCAGGGCATCCATCGCCCTCTCCAGCTTGGCGTCGATCTCCCATCCTTCACAATGCTCTATTTTCTCCGTGAGTTCGCCCTGACGTATGATGAGCTCATTCATTTCGTCGTCGGACATAGGCTCGCAGAACTTCAGGTTCACCTCCTCATACTCCCTGAGCAGGTCCACCACTTCCTGTACGCCTTCCTGAACCACCTCCAGCACCGTCTTTTCAGGGTCCATTGAAGGTTCCTGCTCAAGATAGCCCACGGTGTAGCCCGGAGCCCATACCACTTCGCCCTGATAGGACTTCTCTATCCCGGCAATAATCTTCATCAGCGTGGACTTTCCAGAACCGTTCAGACCAATGATGCCGATCTTGGCCCCATAGAAGAAGGAAAGGTAGATATCCTTGAGAATAACGCGGTTGTTGTGGGGGAGAATCTTTCCCACCCCGTTCATTGAAAAAATTATCTTCTCGTCTGCCATAATCATTTGTTTGTCTGCGAAGATACGGATTTTTTCCGACGGGCCTTCATATCATTCAGCCAGGCGCCTGGAGTTATGCCCAATCTGCGCTTGAATGCCATCGTGAAGGTGGTGGGAACGGGATATCCGCAGGCCATCGCGAGTTGGGCGACGGTCATATAGGGATTGCTCTCAGCCAGCTCCAGGGCATAGTCCAGGCGAAACTCGTTCACATATTCCGAATAGCTCATTCCTGAATAACGCTGGACTGCGGCGGCGACGTAGGTCCGGTTGGTACAGAAGCGCTCCGCGACTATGTCCTGGCTCAGGGAGCCGTTAAGGAAAGCCTTCTCTTCGCGTATCCATTTGTCTATGGAACTGAACAGCAGAAACTGGTTGTCGGCATTGGTCTGGCGTATGATATTCTCCCTGTCGCTGTTGGTCAGTTTCTTCCTCATATGGGAGACGGCCAGGTCCAGCGGTCTGCGGGAGCGGTCAGGATAATAGAGCATACAGTTGCACAGGTAGATGGGCAGAAGCAGGGCCAGGCCCAGCACCAGATGTAACCAGAGATTGTCCCAATGCATCATCAGCAGGGGCAGGCAGAAGAGTTCTGTCCTCTGTATGGAGTCGATGATATCCCGGCTGAGCACCTCGGGCCGTCCACGGCTTATGACCAGTCTGGGAAGAATGATTTTACGGAACTGGGATGCCAGAAAGATCGAGGCGCCGAGCAGGCTGAGCAGCAGGAAGGCAAGGGGATGCAGGGCCGGGAAGAAACTCAATACCCCCGGAACCAGCATTATGACCAGTGAAAAGACAAAGCGCAAGACCGTTCCGAGAGAATCCATATTGAGAACAAAAACAGAAATGGCAGCCGAAGCACAGGCAAGTCCCACCGCGTGGCGGGAGGTAAAGAAACAGGAGAGCAGGATTACACAGCTCGAGAGAAGGATGAAGAGTTCGGCACAACACTCCAGCACATAGTTCTTACTGTACTTTCTCAGATTCACCAGCGAAACGGCCAGTGCAAGCGGAATCAACGACACAGGAATCAGTGTACAGATTTTGAAATCATCCATAACTTTTTTTCACAAAATTAGGCATACGGCTACATCAAAGAACGAACTTCGATGCAGCCGTATGCAGATTTTGTGAATTTTGAAGAAGTTTTGTGATTATTGAGAATCTTTCTCCTTCGCTGCCGGTCTTCCGCGTCTCTTTATCCCGACTTTTATCTCCTCGAAGCCCTCGCCATAGACGCTGCTGGCCGGCACGGCCGAGAGGAATGCGCGTTCATCTATATCCTTGACGGCTTCCGTAACCTTGTGAACCTCGCTGTTCCTTACTATGATCACCAGCACTTCCTTGTCCTGACCGCTGAAACAGCCGCGTGCCTTGAACGCCGTGACTCCGCGGTCCATGCTGTGCATTATGAAATCGGCAATCTCTCTGTTGTGTTCGGAGAACACGAAAAGCTGGGTGGATGCCTTTGCTCCGACTACGACATAGTCCACGAAATAGGCGGACATAAACATCATCAGGTAGCCATAGACCACATCCTGGAATCCCCTGTCAGGGAGCAGGAGCACGGCCGCGATGATAACAGTGTCGCTGATCATATAGAAGCGTCCCGGAGACATAGGCCAGTACTTGTTGATGATCATCGCCAGGATGTCGCTTCCGCCCGTACTGCCCCCGAAACGGAGCACAAGGCCGAGTCCGAAACCCTCAACGACACCTGCCAGCAGAGGGATGAGCACACTGTCACCCAGATAGAGCAGACCGCCCTCCGTACAGAACATGGACGGGCATTTGGTCATCAGGTCGAAGAGCAGGGTGGACAGGGCTATGCAATATATGGTCTTTATGCCGAAACCGCGGCCCAGTATAATGAAGGCGAGCAGAAGCAGCACGGCATTTATCACCAGGAAGGATACGGAAACCGGAATGGCCCCCTCCGTCGCGTACTGAAGCAGGATGCACAGACCTGTTACGCCACCGCTGCTGTAGCCGTTAGGCACCACGAACCATTCCCAGGCCATACAGTAGAGCACCGTTCCTATGCTGATAAGCAGGTACTCCCCTATGATCCGGAAAATTTTCTTACTCAATTCCTTGTTCATATCCCTATTTCACTACTATGTTGACGATCTTGCCAGGGACCACGATGACCTTGACAATGTTGAGACCGGCCACATATTTAGCGGTCTGCTCGAGGGAGCGCACATAAGCCTCCACTTCCTCGCGGGACGCCGACTTCGGCTGTTCGACGGTGAAGCGGGTCTTGCCGTTGAAGGAGACTGCGTAGGTGCAGCTGTCCTCGTGGGTATATGCCTCGACATATTCAGGGAAGCGGGCATTGCAGATGCTTTCCTCGTGTCCCAGGGCCTGCCAGAGTTCCTCTGCGATATGAGGGGCGAAAGGTGAGAGCACAATCAGAAGCGGCTCGAGTATCTCCCTCTTGTGGCAGTCCGCAAGTTCTCCGACAGCAATCATAAAGGCGCTGACGGTGGTGTTGAAGGAGAAGTTCTCTATGTCCTCCCGGGCCTTGCCTATGAGCTTGTGGAGGGACTTGAGCTCCGCAGGACTGGCCTTTTCGTCGGTCACTATGAAGTTCTCCCTTTCGTAGAAGAGTCTCCACAGCTTCCTGAGGAAGCGGTGCACACCGTCTATGCCCTTGGTGTCCCAAGGCTTGCTCTGCTCGACCGGTCCGAGGAACATTTCGTAGAGGCGGAGAGTGTCGGCGCCGTAGTCGTCGCATATCTTGTCCGGATTCACGACGTTGAACATTGACTTGCTCATCTTCTCTATGGCCCAGCCGCATATATATTCGCCATCCTCGAGTATGAACTCTGCGTCGCGGTAGTCAGGCAGCCAGTTGCGGAAGGCTTCGAGGTCGAGGCGGTCGTTGTGGACTATATTCACGTCCACGTGTATCTCGGTGGTTTCGTACTTGTCCTTCAGTCCGAGAGAGACGAAGGTGTTGGTGCCCACCACCCTGTAAACGAAATTGGAGCGGCCCTGTATCATTCCCTGGTTCACGAGCTTGCGGAACGGCTCTTTCTCGCATACATAGCCCAGGTCATAGAGGAACTTGTTCCAGAAACGGGAGTAGATAAGATGGCCCGTAGCGTGCTCGGTTCCGCCTATGTAGAGGTCCACGTTGCGCCAGTAGGCGTTGGCTTCGGCTCCAACCAGAGCCTCAGGGTTGTGCGGATCCATATAGCGGAGATAGTAGGCGCTGGACCCCGCGAAGCCAGGCATTGTGCTGGTCTCCAGAGGATAGCCTTCCCACTTCCAGTCCTTTGCCCTTGCAAGCGGAGGTTCTCCGCCGGCGGTAGGCTTGAACTCGTCTATCTCGGGCAGGGTGAGAGGCAGCTTGTCTTCCGACAGGGTGCAGGCGATGCCGTCCCTGAAATAAACAGGGAAAGGTTCACCCCAGTAGCGCTGACGGGAGAATATGGCGTCGCGAAGGCGGTAGTTGGTCTTGCGGCGGCCCAGACCGTGAGCCTCGACATAGTCCTTGGCAGCCTCTATGGCATCCTTCACCTGCATTCCGTTGAGGAAGCCGGAATTCATCATTATGCCTTCCTTCGCATCGAAACTCTGCTCGCTCACGTCGGCTCCTTCGATAAGAGGGATGATCGGAAGATTGAAGGCCTTTGCAAACGCATAGTCGCGGCTGTCGTGTGCCGGCACAGCCATTATCGCGCCGGTACCGTAACCGGCAAGCACATATTCGGAAATCCACACCGGCAGCTTTTCGCCCGTAAGCGGATTGGTGGCATAGGAGCCGCTGAAGACTCCGCTCACGCTGTGTGTCTGGGAAATCCTCTCCCTCTCGGTCTTCTTCCTGGCCTGAGCGAGATAGGCCTCCACCTCGGCCTTCTGAGCGTCGGTGGTAAGTTTCTCCACCCACTCGCTCTCAGGAGCCAGCACCATAAAGGTCACTCCGAAAACGGTGTCTGCCCTGGTGGTGAATATGGTCATATCGTATTCCTCGCTGCCATTCGACACCCTGAACACCATTTCGGTGCCCTCGCTGCGGCCTATCCAGTTGCGCTGCATATCCTTGAGCGAGTCCGTCCAGTCGAGTTCCTCGAGGTCGTCGAGCAGACGGCCGGCATAGGCGGAGACGCGCAGCTGCCACTGGGTCATCTTCTTCTGCTCCACAGGATAGCCGCCGCGCACGGACAGGCCGTCCTTCACCTCGTCATTGGCCAGCACCGTGCCCAGTCCCGCACACCAGTTGACCGAGGTCTCGCCCTGGTAGGCGATCCTGTAGTTCATAAGTATCCTAGACCTCTCCTTTTCATCGGCAGCGGCCCAGATCTCCGGGGTAATGCCGTCGTAACCCACGGTGGCGAACTTCTCCACCAGTTCCTCTATCGGACGGGCCTTGTCGAGGGCCGGGTCATACCAGCTGCCGAACATCTTTATGAAAGCCCACTGCGTCCACTTGTAATAATCGGGGTCACAGGTCCTTACCTCACGGTCCCAGTCATAGGAGAAACCTATGCGGTCCAGCTGGGAACGGTAGCGGCCGATGTTCTTGACGGTCGTCACCTCAGGATGCTGGCCTGTCTGTATGGCATACTGCTCCGCAGGCAGTCCGAAGGCGTCGTAACCCATAGGATGCAGCACGTTGAAGCCACAGAGACGCTTGTACCTGGAGTAGATGTCACTCGCTATATAACCCAGGGGATGTCCCACGTGGAGCCCGGCTCCGGAAGGATACGGAAACATGTCCAGGACATAGAATTTAGGTCTGGAAGGGTCTGCTTCCGCCTTGTATGTGTGATGTTCGGCCCAGTAGGCCTGCCACTTTTTCTCGATTTCCTTGAAATTGTATTCCATAATGGTCAGTTGTTGTTAATATGTGCTGAATTTCAATATCCGTTGATACCGAAGCGCCGTTTGCCGCCTTTGCGGGCCAGGCGGAACTCCACGCCTATGGTCATTGTCGAGCGCACCTTTTCGCCGCGGACGCGCGCAGGCCTCCATTTCGGGGATGCGCTCACCACCCTCACCGCCTCGTCGTCGAGCAGAGGGTCTATGCCTCTGAACACCTTCACATTGCTCACGCTGCCGTTCTTCTCAATGACGAAGCTGACCTGGACGACACCCTGAATGCCTTCCTTCACCGCCTGTTCCGGATACTTGAGGTACTGATACACCCACTTGCTCATAAAGATTGCCGGGTCCGGATTGTTCAGGAACATAGGCTTGACGTCGCAGTCGTAGTAGGAATATATCTTTTCGCCTCCGAGTTCCTTTGCGCTGTCCATCGCGCCCTGACGGAATTGCAGGCTGTGGTTGGTGCAGGAAAGGGTCTGCGCGAAGTTGAATATATATTCGAGCTCCCGTTCCATAAAGCCGTAGTCGAGTATGGACGGGGTGTCGCGAGGGCTGTCGTGTTCGGCGTAGCGGCCGGTCGTGAAAAGCACGGAAGGTATTTCCTTGCCGTAGAAGGCCCTGTGGTCGGAGGGATAGGGCTCCGCCGAGGTAAGCGTCGGCTGCACCGGCTGAAGGCCGCCGGAAACCGTGTTCAATATGGCGTTCAGATCCGTATTGGAAGCCGTAAAGGCATACATGCGTTCCTGCTGAGGCACGCCGAGCATATCCAGGTCTATCATCGCCTCTATTTCCCCAACGCCCTTGAAGTCACGGTCCAGGAAATACCAGGAACCGGCCATAGAGGCACAGGAGGCGCCGAAGCCCACAAATATGACCGAGCGGCGGAAGAGCATGGAATTCATCGAAATCTTCCGGGCCAGTTCTATGAGCATAGCCATTCCGGAAGCGTTTCCGTTTGCTCCGTAATAGGTCTGCACGCACTTTTCCCCGTCCACGGTCATTTCGTTGGTGCCCAGATTATCCATTCTGGCCCCGATGACTATGAACCTGTTCTTCAAGACCTTGTCATAGCCCTGGATGAAGCCGTACACATTGCGGGAGACCAGGGTGTCCCCGTTTTCCTGCCTGATTCCGAAAATCTGCCCCTCCTTAGGGCAAAGCATATCCACTCCGGCCTTTTCCAGTTCCTCATAGAGATAGGCGGCACTCATCCTCTCCCCCTCCGAACCGGCTTTCCTGCCTTCCATCTGTGCGGAAGCGAACATCGACACGTGGGCCTTCAGGGCCGAAACGGTCTCCGAGTCATAAAGGGAACCGTAGGACGGGTCCTGCCTGTACTGGGCATAAGCCAGGCAGCAGGACAAGGCGCTTGCAAGCGCGAATGCAAAAAGTCTCTTCATCGTTTTTCCTGCGCGGCCTCCGGGGCCGCATCGAGAATCCATACATCCGGGGTCTTGAATTCCGATTCCACATAACGCCGGTAATCCCCGTATATGCCGCGAAGAGTATTGTTAGGAGCTGCGAGAACCACGTCCAGGCCGCTTCCGAAAGAGACAATCTCACAAGTGAAACCGGAGGCTTCCATACGCTCGCAACGCCTCCTGGCGTTTTCCGGCTTACGGAAGGCACCCGTCACAAGCCAATATCGTGCCGACAGGGTCTTGCCCACTATGCGGCCCGTTTCCGACTGATTGCGAATGAGGCAGCCAGCCTTGGCGAGACTGTCCATTACCGCGAGCGAATCGGCCAGGCGCTGCTGACGCAGGCATTCCTCCCTGGCGAGGGAATCCTCGACTTCCCTGCGGCGCTGTTCGGCCAGCACTATCTGCTGACGCTTTATTTCTATATCCGCCGAAGTCGGACGGCCCGCAGCCTTTCTGAGAAAGTCACAGCCGCTCAGCGCGGGCAGTACGCAGAGCAGCAGAAGGCATATTTCAAGTCTCTTTCGCATAACTCGCAAATTTAGGAATTTGGAACTGCTTGGCAAAATAAATATTCCTATATTTGGATGCATATCGACCACTATGTCAGCCAGGAGCTTCATATTAAGTCTGACACTGCTGGCGGTTCCCCTGACGGGTTCCGCCCAGGACTTTTCCTTCCTTTTCAAGGGCTATGCCTGCCCGGCCGAAAAGACGGACACCGTCAGTCTCTGCTTCATCGGGGACGTGATGATGCACAGCAGGCAGCTGGAGCTGGCGTCCGACGGCCACGGAGGCTTCGACTTCTCCAGCTATTTCAGCGGGATACGGGACAGGCTCGAGGCCGCCGATCTCTGCGTGGCGAATATGGAATTCTCCCTCGGAGGAGAGCCCTACAGCGGCTATCCCTGCTTCAGCGCACCGGACGCATACGCGGAATATGTGGCCGACTGCGGGGTGGACGTCTTCCTGACCGCCAACAACCATATACTCGACAGGGGCGTCAAGGGACTCGAAAGGACCCTGGGCATATACAGGGAAATGGGACGGAAACGGGGGATACAGCACTGCGGCTGCGGAGGACACGCCCTACTGCTGCCGGTCAAAGGCTGCCTCGTGGCCATAGTGAATTTCACATACGGGACAAACGTACGCCTTTCCGGAGGAGACTGCGTGAACCGTATGGACGAAGAAAGCGTCGGCGCCATGCTGCGGGAGGCAAAGGAGGCCGGAGCGGATTTGATCGTGGCCTGCCCGCACTGGGGCGAGGAATACAAGCTCAGCCATTCCCCGAAGCAGGAGAGATGGGCCCGCTTCCTGGCAGAGAACGGGGCGGATGTGATCATAGGCCATCATCCGCACGTGGTGCAGGACAGGGACACGCTGGTCTGCAGGGACGGACGTCGCGTACCGGTGTGCTATTCCATAGGGAATGCCGTTTCGAATATGAGCGCCGCAAACACCCAGCGCGAGCTTATGGTCACACTCGAGCTCACAGGGAAGTTCGGGCGGGGATGGAAGCTCGGCAAGATGGAATGCATACCTATGTGGTGCCATCGTCCGGGCGGCCTGAGGAAAAGCTATTCGGTGCAGATTGACCGGTAATTTTCTATATTTGCGCTATGAAGAGAACGATTACGCTGAAAGAGATAGACCCGATAAGCATTTATGGGGCGGCAAACCGCAACCTCGAGGCACTGTGCGGCCATTTTCCGCATCTGAAGACCGTGGCCCGCGGCAGCGACATACTGCTCGAGGGGAAGGAAGAGGACATAGAGGAATTCGAACTGCGCCTGCAGCAGCTCATAGAGATAAAGCGCCACAAGATGCACCTCACGCCTTATGACGTGGAAGAGATGTTCGACGGAGAGACTGCCGGAACCCCGGTGATGCTGAACCCGGAGGCGCCAATAGTCTATGGGAACGACGGCAAGCCCATCATAGCCAGGAACGGGACTCAGAAGAGAATGGTAAGCGCCTGGTTCGACAACGACCTTATCTTCGCGACGGGTCCGGCCGGCACCGGCAAGACTTACATTGCCATCGCCCTGGCGGTAAGGGCCCTGAAGAACAGAGACATAAAACGCATCATACTCACCCGTCCGGCAGTGGAGGCGGGAGAGCGCCTGGGCTTTCTTCCCGGCGATCTCAAGGACAAGCTGGACCCCTATCTCCAACCCCTCTACGATGCTCTCGGGGATATGATCCCGCCTAAGAAGCTGCAGGATTTCATGGCTGAGGGCACCATCCAGATAGCCCCTCTCGCCTATATGAGGGGACGCACTCTGGACAGGGCCTGCGTGATCCTGGACGAGGCCCAGAACACCAATCTGGGGCAGCTCAAGATGTTTCTCACCCGTATGGGGCGCGACGCTAAGTTCATTGTGACCGGCGATGCCAGCCAGATAGACCTGCCGAGGCGCAGCGACTCCGGACTGCTTCGCGGTATCGAACTGCTCAAGGGTCTGAATTCTGTCGCCGACATACGCTTCTCCAACGCCGACATAGTCCGCCACCCGCTGGTAAGCCGCATAGTCCAGGCCTTCGAAAAAGCCGAAAGCGAAGGCGCGGAAGCATAGAACGCCTTTCAGAAAATAAAAAAGAGGGCCGTCAGACCCTCTTTTTCAATATATGTCCCGCCCTTACTCGGCCTTGCCGGCCTTGACGATGGCGTCGTATTTCTCGTAGTTTACGTTGTATGCCTCGTTCTTGTTGCGCAGACGGAAATATATATCCTTGAGATACTGTGCGACATTGTACTTGAGTCCGTTGTCGGCTGAGATTTCGTATGCCTTCTCGAAAGGCTCGACAGCCTGCTCGGCTGCTACGTAGTACTTCTCGATGAGAGCATCGTACTCTCTCCACTTGCTGTAGTCGAGAGCGTTGGCCTCCTCAGCGATGGCGATCATCTTCTCGTAGAAGTAAACGCCCATGCCCACATAGCCGTACTCGTACTTCGGATCGACCTTGGATGCCTCGTTGTAGGCAGCGATGGCCTCTTCCTCGTGACCGAGCTTTGCGTGGGTGTTGCCCTCGACATACCAGAGGGACGCGTTCTTAGGGTCGTTTGCCTTGGCCTTGTTCAGAAGCACGAAGAGCTCGTCGGTATTCTCGCCGCTGGTCAGGTAGTAGTTGATCAGGTTGATGAGGATGGACTGGCTCTGAGGGAACTTCACGAAACCTTCCTTGAGATATTCCACGCCTTCCTGGGTCTTGCCCTGCTTGAGGAGCACGTCGCCGAGCTTGGAATAGACCTCGCCGTCCTCGTAGAAATAACCTACCTCGCGGCACTTGAGGAAGAAGTTCAGGGCCCTGTCGTTGTCACCTGCAAGCCAGGCGGTGAAGCCGGCATTGTAGAGGGAGGTGGAATCTATCTCGGAGAGAGGTGCGGTGGCTTTTGCCTCGACAGCTTTCTCGAATTTTATGCTGGCCTTTGCCAAGTCGCCGAAGGTGTAGCAGTTATAGGCCTCGTCCACGTACTTGCTTGCAACATCGGAGATTCCGAGGCATATATCCTTGGTCTTCTGAGCCTTGGTATCCGCCTTTCCGGCCTTGGCGTAGGCGGCGAGCGCCTTGTCCAGGGCATCCTCATAGACAGGATTGGTGATCTCGATCATCGCGAGCATGCCGTTCCCGTTGAAATAGTAGTTGCAGTTCTTGTAGATGTCCTTGCGGTAAGCCGTTCCGCCCAGCTCCACGTTCTCGCTGGACAGCGGCTTCACGCTACCCATCAGCAGGTTGAGCTGATTCTGGTCGGCTCCGACCCAGGCGTTGCCCACCGGTGCGTTGTAGGCATCCAACCAAGCCTTGGCTTCGGCGAGATACACTCCGAACTTCACCACCTTCTTAGGATTGGCTGCGAAAGCATTTTCTGCCTTTGCGGTGGCGGCTACGGCCTTCTCGACAGCTGCCTTGGCAGCTTCAGGTGATTTGACCTGTGCGAAAGCAACCTGCACTGAGAGGATTGCTGCCGCTGCGAAAAGAATTCTTTTCATAATGTATTCAGTTAAAAAAAGTTATTCTGCCTGTTCCTCCTGCTGTTCTTCCGCTTCCTCCTGCTTAGGGACAACGGTAACGGAAGCGATGAGGTCACTGTCCTTTATGTTGATGAGTTTCACGCCCTGGGTAGCCCTTCCGGCCTGACGGATATCGCTTACCGACATCCTTATCGTGAGTCCGGCGCGGGTAATGATCATCAGGTCGTTATCCTCGGTAACGTTCTTGAGCGCAACAACCTTGCCAGTCTTTTCGGTGATGTTCAGAGTCCTGACTCCCTTGCCTCCGCGGCTGGTGAGCCTGTACTCCTCGAAGTCCGTACGCTTGCCGAAGCCGTGCTCGCTGACGACGAGGGCTGTCTGGGACGCCGCATCGCCGGAACCCGGAGTGTAGCATACCACGCTCATCACCTCATCGTCCTCATCGAGACTTATGCCCCTGACTCCGGAAGCGGCCCTGCCGAGCGGACGGGCATCCTCTTCGTCGAAGCGGACGCAGCGGCCGTTGCGGGCGGCCAGCAGCACCTGGCTGTCACCGGTGGTGAGTATGGCGTCGAGAAGCTCGTCACCCTCACGTACCGTTATGGCGTTGATTCCCTTGTTGCGGCTGCGCCTGTTGGAGTACTCGGAGAGGGCAGTCTTCTTGACTATGCCCTTGCGGGTAGCCAGAAGCACGAAGTGGGAGTTGCAGTACTCCTCGCTCTCTATGCTCTTGGCATTGACATAGGTCTTGATTATGTCTCCCGGCTCTATGCTGATGACGTTCTGGACCGGACGTCCCTTGGATGCGCGGGTGCCTTCCGGAATCTCATAGACCTTGAGACGGTAGCACTTGCCGTTCTGGGTGAAGAAGAGCATGGTGCTGTGCATATTGGCGACGTAGATGTGCTCAATGAAGTCCTCCTCGCGGGTGGCGCTGCCCTTCATTCCCTTGCCTCCGCGGGCCTGGGTGCGGTACTCGCTCAGGGCGGTACGCTTGATGTAGCCGAGGTGGGAAATGGTGATGACGACATCCTCGTCGGCATAGAAGTCCTCAGGATTGAACTCTCCCTCGTCCGGAACTATGGCCGTGCGGCGGGCATCCCCGTACTTCTCCTTCATCTCCATGGTCTCTTCCTTGATGACCTCCATCTGACGCTCGTAGCTGCCGAGTATGTCCTCGCAGTAGAGTATGAACTTGCGCAGTTCGTCGTACTCGGCCTGGAGTTTCTCCCTCTCGAGTCCGACCAGCTGGCGGAGTTTCATCTCGACTATGGCGGAAGCCTGGAGGTCGGAGAAACCGAAGCTGTTCATAAGCTCGCTCTTTGCCTCTTCCACGCTCCTGCTGCCGCGTATGATCTCTATGATGCGGTCTATGATGTCCAGGGCCTTGAGCAGACCCTCGAGTATATGCGCTCTCGCACGGGCCTTTTCGAGGTCGAACCTGGTCCTGCGCAGTATCACCTCGTGGCGGTGGCTGACGAAGTTGCGTATGAGGTCCTTGAGGTTGAGGGTGCAAGGCCTGCCGTTCACGATGGCCACGTTGTTCACGGAGAAGCTCGACTGGAGCGGGCTCATCTTGAAGAGCTGGTTCAGGATAACCCCCGAATTGGCTCCCTTCTTCAGGCGTATGGCTATGCGTATGCCCTTGCGGTTGGTGAAGTCGTTGATCTCGGCTATGCCATCTATCTTCTTGTCCTCGACGAGGTCGGCGATCTTCTTGATCATCTCCTTCTTGTTGACCATATACGGTACCTCGGTGATGACTATGGTCTCGGTGCCGTTGGCCGCAAGCTCGATGTCGGTCTTGGAGCGTATCACGATGCGTCCCCTGCCGTTGGCGAAGGCCTCGCGTATGCCGCTGTAGCCCTGGATTATGCCTCCCGTCGGGAAATCCGGTCCCTTGATGTGCTCCATCAGGCCGTCGAGGTCTATTTCAGGGTTGTCGATATATGCGCAGATCGCGTCGCAGCATTCGCTGAGGTTGTGCGGAGCCATATTGGTCGCCATTCCGACTGCGATGCCGGAAGACCCGTTGATGAGCAGCAGAGGCACCTTGGTCGGGAGCACGGTAGGCTCGTCGAAACGCTCGTCGAAGTTCTTGACCATATCGACGGTGTTCTTGTCCAGGTCTGCAAGCACGGCCTCGGATATCTTCTCCAGCTTGGCCTCGGTGTAACGCATTGCAGCGGCCGAATAGCCGTCCATGGAACCGAAGTTACCCTGGCCCTTGACCAGAGGATAGCGCAGGTTCCAGTCCTGGGCCAGACGGACCATCGTATCATAGATGCTGGAGTCGCCGTGAGGATGGTACTTTCCCATCACCTCGCCGACAATACCTGCCGACTTCATGGTTGCGGCGGAATAGTCCAGGTTGAGACGCTCCATTCCGTAGAGCACCCTTCTCTGCACCGGCTTCATACCGTCGCGCACGTCCGGAAGGGCCCTGGAAACGATCACTGACATGGAATAGTCTATGTACGCCGAGCGCATCTGCTGGTCTATGTTGACCTGCTCGATGCGGCCCACAGGCGCTGACTCTACTTCCAGTTCAGGGTCGTGGATGTTGTTGTTTTCGTCCATTTCTGAAATATGTTTTTCCTAATTTGTTCTCTTTTGTCCGTGCGGCTTCCCGCAGAATGGCCGTTTTTCGGAAAAATCGCCGTAATGGCCGTTTTTTCGCCGATTCCGGCGCCTGAGCGAAAAAAGCCGTTTTGCAAAGATAGGAAAATTATCGTAATTTAGCAGTCTCAAAGGCAAAAACATGACCATCAGAATATCCGAGGAACTGAACCTCATACTGAACTTTTCGCGGGAGGAGGCTATGCGCACCGGCAGCTACGGAATAGGGCCGGACCACATGATGCTGGGCATCATCAGGCACGGCGACAACCAAGCCTGCGAGATTCTCAAGGAACTTGGCCTCGACCTGCAGGAGATGAAGCAGTTCATAGACTCCAAAATCTTCAGCGACACACATATACCCTTCTCAGAAATCGACCGCATCAACTTCAGCAGAAGCGCGCATAACATACTGAGCTTCAGCGTACTGGAAGCCACTCGCCTGCGTTGCGACGAGGCCTCGGCAGTACACCTGCTGCTGGCCCTGAGCAGAAGCACGGGCAACTGGAGCCAGAGCTATCTCCTTGAGAACGGCGTAGAATACGGGCGGCTTCTGGACCGTTGCTCCCTGCTGAATCTCAAGGGCACGGCCGTGGAGAGCGCAAAAGAAGAGGATAGGGAGGAAGTTGCCGAAAGCCCGTACCCCGAAGAAGAAGAGAACGGCCAATCTGCGACTCCCCTGCTCGACGAATTCGCCTACGACCTCAGTCTGGCCGCCGTACAGGGCCGTCTTGACCCTGTGGTGGGCCGCGACGCTGAGATGGACAGGGTGGCCCGCATACTGGGGCGGCGCCGCAAGAACAGCCCTATGCTCGTGGGTGAAAGCGGGGTGGGCAAGTCCGCCATCGTAGAGGGAATAGCCCTGCGCATTGCCTCAGGGGACGTACCGAGTTCCCTGCTCGGCAAGCGCATACTCTCGCTGGACATCGCCTCAATCGTGGCCGGGACGCGCTACAGGGGCGATTTCGAGAAAAGACTCAAGGGTATCATAAAAGAACTGACGGCAAACCCGGACATCATTCTGTTCATCGACGAATTCCACACTCTGGTGGGGGCCGGCAGCGCCTCCGGCAGCCTGGATGCGGCGAATATGCTCAAACCTGCCCTGGCCAGGGGCGAGATACAGTGCATAGGAGCCACTACGATTGAGGAATTCACGAGGATAGTCGAGAAGGACGGAGCCTTGGAGAGGCGCTTCCAGAAACTGATGATAGAACCGGCCGGAGTGGCCTATACCATAAGCATACTCGAAAGTATCAAGGACAGGTACGAAGCCCACCACGAAGTGCGCTACAGCCCCGAGGCCATAGAGGCCTGCGCCCTGCTCTCGGACCGCTACGTCACCGACCGCTGCCTGCCCGACAAGGCCATAGACGCCCTGGACGAGGCCGGCTCGATGGTGCGCATCAAGAGGGACGGCAAGGGCGGCGGCAACGTGGTCAAGGCCTCGGACGTGGCGAAGGTCATATCCCTGATGACAGGCATACCGGCAGGCAGGATAGCCGAAGGGGAAAGCCGCAAGCTTATGGAGATGGAAGAGGTGCTGCGTTCGAGGATAATAGGCCAGGATGAGGCCGTCCGTGCAGTGGTGAAAGCCATACGCCGCAGCCGCTCGGGCATAGGCAGCCCCGACAGACCCATAGGCTCATTCCTCTTCTTCGGCCCTACAGGCGTAGGCAAGACCCAGCTGGCCAAGGCCATAGCTGAATATCTCTTCGATTCGGAAGACAATCTGATACGCATAGATATGAACGAATACGGCGAGAAATTCAATGCGACCAGACTGATTGGCGCGCCTCCGGGCTACGTGGGCTTCGAGGACGGCGGCCAGCTCAGCGAACAGGTGCGCCGCAAGCCGTACAGCGTCGTGCTGCTCGACGAAATCGAGAAGGCGCATCCGGACATATTCAATCTGCTGCTGCAGCTGCTCGACGAGGGAAGGCTGAGCGACAGCAACGGAAGGGTGGTGAACTTCCGCAACACCATAATAGTGATGACCTCCAATGTGGGCAGCCGCGAACTGGACGAGTACGGCAACGGCATGGGCTTCGCAACCGCAGGACGCGACAACAATGCACGCAGGGAGGCGATACTCGAGAAGAGCGTGAAGAAGCTCTTTCCCCCTGAATTCCTCAACAGGGTTGACGAAATGGTCTATTTCAAACAGCTGGACGAGGAGGCCCTGTCCCGTATCATAGATCTGGAGATACGCGACCTGCACAACCGTCTCGCCGCATCCGGCTTCCGCCTTACGATAAGCCCTGCCGCGAAGAAATTCGTCGCCGGGGCCGGATATGACCCGAATTACGGAGCCAGGCCGCTGAAGAGGGCAATACGCAAGTATATAGAGGACCCCGTGGCTGATTTCATCATAGCCGACAGGCTGGACAGGGGCGGACGCAAAGCCCCGGAACTGCGTACGATCAAGGTCAGTCTGGCAAAAAACAAGACCGGGGAAGAGCCCGGCCTTGCGATATCCTTAAAATGATTTCCTGAATGTCACTCCGCCTTCCTGAAGGCGATGCAGGCATTGTGCCCGCCGAAGCCCAGGGAGTCGGAGATGGCTATGCTCAGGTCCGCCCTTACCGCCTTGCAAGGGGTGTAGTCCAGGTCACATTCCGGATCCGGGCTGTCCAGGTTTATGGTCGGAGGCACAGTTCCATCCATCAGAGCCATCACGGAAGCGACGGCCTCTATGGCGCCGGCGGCACCGAGGGCGTGTCCGGTCATAGACTTGGTGGAACTGATGTGCGCCCTGTAGGCATCGTCCCCGAGGGCCAATTTGAAAGCCTTGGTCTCGGCGACGTCGTTCAATGGGGTCGAAGTGCCGTGGGCATTGATATAAAGACAATCGCCGGAAGTGTATCCGGCCTGGTCGAGGGCCATTCTTATTGAGGCGGCCTGGGTGCTGCCGTCGGGACGCGGAGCTGTGGCATTGTAGGCGTCGCAGCTGTTGCCGTAGCCGCAGATCTCGGCCAGTATATGTGCGCCCCTCGCCTTTGCGTGTTCATATTCCTCGAGCACCAGCACAGCGGCGCCTTCTCCCAGCACAAAGCCGTCGCGCCTGGAGTTGAAAGGTATGGATGCATAGTCCGGGTCGGCGGAACGGGACAGGGTCCTGGCATTGCAGAAGCCGGCTATACCTATGGGTATCCTTGCCGCCTCAGTGCCGCCTGCTATTATGGCGTCCGCATAACCGTGGCGTATGGCCCTGTAGGCCTCCCCTATCGTGTTGGTGGAAGTGGCGCAGGCCGTGGTTATCGGAAGGCAGGGACCGCAGGCGCCGTGGCGTATGGCTATGTGTCCGGCCGCCATGTTTGGGATCATCGTCGGCACGAAGGTAGGGGCTACCCATTTCGGGCCGTCCTTCACCATCTTCTCGATTTCCCTGTATATGGTTGTGAAACCGCCTATGCCGGAGCCGACATATACCCCGAAACGAGAGGCGTCGATATTCTCACCTGACTTCAGTCCCGACTGGGACACGGCCTGTATGGAGGCGGCGAGGGCATAAAGGGTGAAAAGGTCCTGCTTGCGGGCAAGGGGCGCCTCGATGCCGTAATCGGCAGGGCTGAAGCCCTTCACGTCCGCAGAAACCTTCACCGGCAGGTCCTGGAGGTCCATATCCTTTATGAGACTGATTCCGTTACGCCCGTTCACAAGGGAGTCCCAGAATTCGGGCACCGTGTTGCCCACCGGGCTTATCACGCCCATTCCGCATACTGCTACTCTCTTTTCCATCGTTATCTCCTTTTCGACCTTCTGATTCTGGATGCTGACTGTACCATTGCCTCATCAAGCATTATATTCCTGGATGCCAGGAAATTGAGTATGCCTGTCACGAGCGGGAAAACCGAGGTGACATAGGAAATGCGGTACAACTCGATGCCGCTCTGGGCGGCCGCACGAATGAAACTCACCGCATCGAAGATCACCGCCGTCTGAAAACCCAGCAGAACCAGGGCATTGAAGATTACCAGCCACATCTGCACCATCCTGGATTTGTAGAGGAAGACGACAAGCAGCTGTATGAGGGTGGTTATGACCATAAGCACGGGATAAAGCCAGCCGCGCATGGAACGGTAGCGCAAGACTTCGCTGACGCTTTCACCTGACGAGGTGAGGTCTTCGTAGCTGATGAAATTGCAGAAGAAAAGCGAAAAAATCAGCGCAAAGCCTATAGCTAGATATAAGGTCTGAATTCTCTGCCACATAAAAAACAATCTTTACATTGGAGTGCAAAAATAGGAAAAATGCCAACAAAATGCTACATTTGTTGACTTACGGAACACTTACGACCAATAATGATACAAATATGAGAATAGCTGAATCAGAACTTATAATCAATCCGGACGGATCCGTTTTCCATCTTCACCTCCGCCCGGAAGAACTTGCTGACAATGTCATACTCGTGGGCGACCCTGGCAGGGTCGATATGATTGCCGAGTACCTCAGCGACAAGGAATTCCGCCACTGTTCCAGGGAATTCGTGAGCGTAACCGGCCGCTACAACGGAGAGAGGATCACGGTGCTCTCCACGGGCATAGGCTGCGACAACATAGACATAGTGATGAATGAACTGGACGCCCTCGCAAACATAGACTTCGTCACCAGGGAACCGAAGCCGGAGAAACGCAGTCTCAACATACTCCGCATAGGCACCTCGGGAGCGATCCAGCCGGAGATACCCCTGGGTTCCTTCGTCTTTTCGGAAATCTCCGTCGGAATGGACGGCCTTATGAACTGGTACGCAGACCGCGACAAGGTGGCGCTGGCCGACTACGAGCAGGCCTTCTACGAGCAGGTTCACTGGGCGAAGCATCTCCCAGACCCTTACTTCGTGGCCGCCGGCGAGGAAATGTGCAAGCGTTTCCGCGACTGCTCCATTCCGGGAATGACCATTTCCGCATCAGGCTTCTACGGTCCGCAGGGCCGTGTGCTGCGCATGCCTCTGGCTATGCCGGATATGGTTGCGGAATTCGAGAAATACAGCCACAACGGACGAAAGATAACCAACTTCGAGATGGAGGGCTCAGCCATAGCCGGAATAGCAAGACATCTGGGCCACAATGCAGGCACAATCTGCTGCATCATAGCCCAGAGGCACGCTCAGGACAGCAATCCTGACTATAAGGCGCAGGTCCGCAAACTGATAGAACTCTGCCTCGAAAGACTTACTCTCCGGCTTCCTTGAGACGCTCGGCGTTCTCGGCGATTATAAGCTGGTCTATCACGTCCTGGATGGCTCCGTCCATAAACACCGGAAGATTGTACATGGTGTAGTTGATACGGTGGTCCGTGACGCGGGACTGCTGGTAGTTGTAGGTCCTGATCTTCGCCGAACGGTCACCGGTGCTGACCATAGTCTTGCGCTTGGCCGAGATATTGTCCAGGTACTTCTGGTATTCCATATTGTAAATACGCGTACGGAGCTCGTTCAGGGCCTTGTCGTAGTTCTTGAGCTGGGACTTTTCGTCCTGGCACTGCACGACTATGCCGGTAGGGATGTGGGTGAGCCTGATGGCCGAGTAGGTGGTGTTCACAGACTGTCCGCCCGGACCTGAGGAGCAGAAGGTATCCTTGCGTATGTCCTTCTCATTCAGCTCGATGTCGAATTCGCCCGCCTCCGGGAGCACGGCTACCGAAGCGGCAGAGGTCTGGACGCGGCCCTGGGTCTCGGTCTGGGGCACACGCTGCACGCGGTGCACTCCGGACTCGTATTTCAGGGTACCGTACACGTGGTCGCCGCTTACCTTGCAGACAATCTCCTTGAAGCCGCCTGCAGCGCCTTCGGACTGGCTGGTAACCTCCATCTTCCATCCCTTGGACTCGACGTACTTGCTGTACATGCGGAAGAGGTCGCCGGCAAAGATGGCCGCCTCGTCTCCTCCGGCACCGCCACGTATCTCAAGTATGGCGTTCTTCTCGTCCTCCGGATCGGCCGGGATGAGCAGCAGCTTTATGTCCTGCTCCATCTGAGGCAGTTTAGGTTCTATCTCGGCTATCTGGTCCTTGGCCATCTCCCTGAGATCTTCGTCCTTCTCGTTGGCAATGATGTCCTTGGCCATTTCCAGCTCCTCTATCATCATCTTGTATTCCTGCCCCGCCTTGATCACGGGAGCAAGCTCCTTGTACTGCTTGTTCAGCTGCACATATTTCTTCATATCCGAAATCACATCCGGATCGGAAAGCTGTGCCTGGAGCGAGTCGTATTTTTCCTGAAGGCCAAGCACCTTCGTCAGCAATGAATTTTCTGCCATATATCGATATTACTTGATTTTCCTGATGTAGCAGCGACGCCTCATATAAGGCTCGTGCTCGTAATTCTCCCATACCTTGACCGCCGGATTGTCTTCTATCTGCGGATTGGTGATGGCCCATTTCACTCCCGCCCTGCGGCATTTGTCGAATATGAGGTTGTGATAGACTGCAGACACACCTGTATTCTGCCACTCCGGCGAGGCCCCGTTCAGCATCAGGTCTATCGTCTCACAGTTGTGCAGTGCCCTGAGCAGATGGATCCATCCGAATGGGAAGAGATGGCCCCGGCACTTGCGGAGAGCCCCGGAAATGGACGGGAAGTTCACCCCAAAACCGGCGATGCCGCCCTTGGAATCGACGAGGAAGCAGGATATGCGGTTGTTAAGCATAGGGATGACCTGGTCGGCTTCCTCCCAAATCTCCTCATCGGTGAAAGGGATGAAATTGTGAACGCTCTTCTCGAAGCTGCGGTTGTAGATGTCGAAAAAGGCTTTCACCTGCTTCCTGTCCTTCTTGAGAGCATCAATGTCCAGTTCCCTGAGGGAGTAGCGTTCCAGCAGGCGCTCCCCCACCCTTATGAGTTTCTGCGGCATCTCCTCCGGCACACGCACCTTGTACTGCAGCCAGTCGCATTCCTTTACGTAGCCCAGAGCTGCAAGGAAGTCATTGTAGTAGGGATAGTTGTAGAGGCAGTTGAAGGGAGGGACATTCTCAAAGCCCTCCACAAGCATACCCTGCTTGCCCAGGGTGTTGTAGTAAAGCGGTCCGTGGACCTCGTCCATACCCCTTTCCGCAGCCCATTCTTCGGCCCTGCGTATGAGCAGCGAGGCCACTTCGAAGTCATCCACCACGTCAAACCAGCCGAAACGGGCCCTGCGGGTGCCGTAGATTTCGTTGTAGCGCGGGTTTATCATTGCGCAGATTCTGCCCACGACCCTGTCCCCGTCGAGGGCCAGCCACATAGCCCTTTCGCAGTAGCTGAGGGTGCTGCAGGAAGTAAGCGACTTCCTCTGGTCCGCATTCAGCGCAGGGACATACTGGGGGCAGTCCCTGTAGAGATCCAGAGGGAAGCGGATGAAGCGCCTGAGATCGCGCCTGTCCTTTACTTCTTTCAATTTGTATCTGCTCATAATCCGCAAAGATATGAATTATCTGCCAAAAGGCGAGGCACTAAAGCCCACGCGCCTTGGCTTCATCCCATATTTCGTCCATCTGGGCAAGGGTCATGTCACTGAATTTCAGGCCCTTGCGCAAGGTATTCTCCTCCAGGTAGCTGAAACGGCGACGGAATTTCTCGCAACTGTCACCCAGGGCCTTTTCCGGGTCTATGCCGTAAAGCCTGGCCGCATTGATCACCGCGAAAAGCAGATCGCCGAATTCCTCTCCGAGATGTTCCTCATCATTCTCACCACAGGCCTCCTGCACCTCGCCCACTTCCTCGACCACCTTCTCCCATACATCCTCGCGCTTTTCCCAGTCGAAGCCGCAGCCCCTGGCCTTTTCCTGCATCGAGAGGGCCCTCAACAGGGCCGGCATCGTGCGGGGAATTCCGGACATCACGCTGCGGTTTCCGTTCTTCTCCGCGGCCTTGACCAGTTCCCAGGTGTCGGCGATTTCCTTTGCCGACGGAGCCTGGCCCTCCGGAACGAGGCTGCCGTCCTTGCGGAAGACGTGAGGATGACGGAAAATCATTTTCCGGCACACGCTCTCTATGCTGTCGGCAATGTCGAAGAGGCCCTGCTCCTGGGCGATGCGGGCATAGAAGACCAGATGGTACATAAGGTCTCCAACTTCCTTGGAAATCTCCCCGGAGTCGGCGCAGATGATGGCGTCGCTCAGTTCGTAAACCTCCTCCTCCGTCATCGGGCGTATGGATTCCATAGTCTGTTCCGCATTCCAGGGACATCTTTCCCTGAGCGCGTCCATCACATCCAGCAGGCGGCCGAATGCGGCCATTTTCTCTTCTTTGGTATGCATATCTATACAAGGTCGGCGTAAACGGCTCCGACGTAGCCGGTCAGCGCATCGGGGGCTATCTTGAACTGCAGGCCGCGCACCCCGGCGCTTACATATATATAATCGTATAACTGCGCGCTTTCCTCGAAATAGGTGGGAAAGGCTTTCTTCATCCCGACGGGCGAACAGCCCCCGCGTATGTAGCCCGTGACAGGAAGCAGTTCCTTCATGGGGATGAGGTCGCAGGACTTGTTGCCTGACACCTTCGCTGCCTTCTTCAGGTCCAGCTCTTCACCTCCGGGCAGCACACAGACAAAGTAGGAACTGCGGTCTCCCTTGAGCACCAGGGTCTTGAAGACCTGTTCCAGTGGTTCACCCAGCTGCTGCGCTATGTGAGCCGCCGCGAGGTCATTTTCGTCCACCTCGTACGGGACCAGCTCATAAGCGATTCCGGCAGCATCCAGAAGTCTGGCCGCATTGGTCTTCTCAAGCCTCTTCATCTGCACTGAAAAATGAGAAATGCACATTACCGTAGCAGCGCTCCTTCACGAAGTGCGGATGGGAGGAGAAATCGTAGTCCCCCGGGTGCTCGAGTATGAAATAACAGCCCGGATGAAGCAGGTCGTGGGAGAATATCTTGTCCGGGATGCCGGCCAGGCCGTCTATGGCGTAGGGCGGGTCCGCAAAGATGAGGTCGAATTTTTCCGTGCATATTTCCAGGAAGTCGAAGACATTGTGATGCACCACGGTCACATTGTCGAGGCCGAAGTCCCGGGCCTGGGAACGGATGAATGAAGCGTGTGCCGGAGCCATCTCCACGCAGTACACCCTCGAGGCGCCGCGCGAGGCGAACTCGAAGGATATGGCGCCTGTACCCCCGAACAGGTCGAGAACCTTCAGGTCCCCGAACTCGTATTCGTTGTTCAATATATTGAAGAGCCCCTCCTTTGCGAAATCCGTGGTCGGACGGGCCTTGTAACCCTTGGGCGGGAAGAACTGCCTGCCCCTGAGCCTGCCTCCGCTTATCCTCATCTGGTCAATGTCATATCAATGATTACTGAAGAAACTCGACCGACTTGAAGTAGCTGTACAGGGAGATTTCCCATTCCGCCTCCAAAGGTGTCCTGAACCATATCGTACTCACCTCGGGATTGAGCTGGAAATTCCTCATCAGCGAAAATATCCAGTACTGGGCGGTCGTAAAGTCGCCGGCCGGGAAGGAATTGCTGATCAGCAGGGAACGTCCCTGGGCCATAGTCAGATAGATTCTTCCTGCACCGTAGGAAGCAATTATCTTGTTGTAGTCCGGAATGGACTGAAGGGCCTTCAGCTGCCAGTACTGCTCCGGGAAAAGCTCCGCATTGCCGAGACTGCCGGAAATGACCTGAGAGAGCTGACCGCCATCGTTCACGCTGTATAGGGCGTGGGCGGCGAATTCCGGAACGGCCACGGTACGCACGTCGTCGGCCGTATCGAGGACCACGATTTCAGCAAGCATTTCCCGGGCTCTCGAAATGTCGAAGAAGGAGTCGGGAACGAGACTGAACTTGGGCGTGAGGACCGAGAGCTCGGCCCTGTCCCAGCTTCTGCGGAATTCCTCTGTACTGAAAACAAGGCCTGCGCCCAGCCATTCCGACCGGGCGCAGCCTGTATTGATTGTAAACTCGTCCTTGGCAATCAGGACGGATATGTGATTACTCCCAGTTTCCTGCATTGTTGTTAGGTGCGGAAACGCTGCCGACCATAAGGCCAGGGTAACGATCAGTGTCGATGAGCTCGGTGCAGAGGTTGACTACAAGCTGGTGGTCGAGACCGCGGAGGAGGTACTCCTTGATCACATACTTCTCGGCAATCTCGATAGGAGTGCCATTCTTGTCAACGGACTTGGTCTTAGGAGCGACAATCACCTTCTCGCCGTAAGGCATCTTGGCCTCGAAGAGAGGAACCTTCACGCCGGAAACGGTCTTGACAACGGCCTCCATCTGGACGGAGTCACCACAGCAAGGGATGAATGCGATCGAATCCACGCAGAAGTCCGGGCGCTTGCAGAGGGTGTCCCTTACAGGAATCTTGGTGGTGATGGAGAACACGAGATTCTCGCCGGAATGATAGAGATCGAGAAGCTGCTCTGCCTTGATTCTAGGATTTTTCTTCTTGATGCGGGCGGTGTTGGCTACGGCCACGGAGTCATCCTGGGAACCTACCTGCATCACGATGTCCATCTG
Source organism: Bacteroidales bacterium (assembly GCA_004554455.1). Classification (GTDB taxonomy): domain Bacteria; phylum Bacteroidota; class Bacteroidia; order Bacteroidales; family UBA932; genus Cryptobacteroides. The sequence goes on from SFMG01000001.1 coordinate 88,679, forward strand.
ACCCTCGTTGTAGAACTGCTTGAGGGAGTCGATAGAAGCGGTGTAATGGCCATGGACAGACTTGAAGCCGACCTCAAGGGTACGGATGTCCTTGAGACGCTGCACTGCGACTGCCTTGCGGGCCTCCTGCTCCTTCTGGAAATCCAGAGGCTGCATTATGCTCTGGACGCAGAAGTAGAGAATGGCTGCGGCAACCGGAACGAGTATTACCATAAAGGCAATCTTGGCTGCTTTTGACTTCACTGAAAGGAACACAATCAGGCCTGCGATGACTACGAACGCCACCAGTGCGAGAAGAATGGAAAGAATGCTGGTCATTTTATCTTTGGTTTTTAATATTCAAACTCCGCATTTTCAATTTCAGGGCTTTGGGCACTTCGCTTGAAAATCCGAGCAAAGTTAGGAAATCGAATTAGAAAATGCAATATATTATTTGTAATTTTGCCGCTCCAGACAGAGCAGAAATGAACTTTATCAGCAACGGAGACATACGCCGCGCCGCCTCGATGCTGGCAGCTGCGGAAAATGTGGCGATAATATGCCACGTACACCCCGACGGAGACGCAATGGGAAGCAGCCTCGGTCTTGCGAGGTACCTGACGGCACTGGGCAAGCGCTGCGGCATCTGCCTCCCTTCCCCTGCCCCACGCACCCTGGATTTCATATTCAGGGAGGGGGACTGCACGACGATAGACGCATCCCTGCATAAGGAACAGGCCGACGGGTGCATACTCGGAGCGGATCTGGCCGTATGCCTGGACCTGCCCTGCATCAGGCGCGCCGACGGCCTTGAGGAGGCCTTCCGCCAGGCCAGGTGTCCGAAACTGCTCATAGACCATCACCTGAACCCCGCGAGGGAGGATTTCGACCTGGTGTTCTCGGTCCAGGACATTTCCTCGACCTGCGAGCTGCTGTACCACATCCTGCAGGCCCTTCCTTCCTGCGGGGTGGAATGCTCCGATGGCAAAGCCTTCCCGGAACCTGCCACCGACTGCCTGGAGGCCCTTATGACCGGAATGACCACCGACAGCAACAACTTCGCGAATTCCACCTACCCGAGTACTTTCGAAATGGCCTCCGGCTGTCTTTCCAGAGGAGTGGACCGCGACAGCATAATCAGCCACCTGCAGCAGGAGTACCGCGAGGCGCGCTTCCGCCTTATGGGATATTTCCTCTCGGAGAAAATGCGCATCAGCGACTACGGAGTGGCATACGCAGTGCTCTCCGCCGGGGAACTGGAACGCTTCGGGACAGAGGAAGGCGAGACCGAGGGCTTCGTGAACATACCTCTGGGCATAGGAGCGGTGAAGATGAGCATATTCCTTCGCGAAGAGGGCTCCGTTTTCCGGGTGTCCATCCGCTCCAAGAAGGGAGTTTCGGCAAGCCGTCTGGCCGGGGAGAGTTTCAACGGCGGAGGGCACGAGCAGGCCGCGGGAGGCCGTCTGGACATAGGCCCGGAGATCCCGGACGCGGCTGCGGCGGAGCGCTATATACTCGAAGTGACGGACAGATATTTCGGAAAATGAAAGCGATGAAAGCATATATTGCGGCGGCGCTGGCCGCCCTCCTCTGTCTTGCAGGCTGCAACAAAGCCAGTCTCGAGACCACATACAACAAGCAGGAAAGCCAGATCGAGAGTTTCATAAACTCCCTGGCCTCAAAGAGCGACACACTCAGGGTGGAGCACACGAACGGCTCCCACAGGGCGATAGTGGCCGAGGGCGAAGGTGAGGAACTCGGAGAGAAGGGCAACATAGTCTTCTACTATGCAGGCTATTCGTTCAACGGCAGCGTCAGCAATTCCAATCTGTTCTCGACAAACCGCAGCGAAATCGCCCAGAGCGCCGGATTCAGCCTGAGCGAGGAACAGGCGATGCCTGTGATGCTCAACCTGGGCGAAGATGAGCTGGTCGAGGGACTGCGCAACGGCCTGAAGGGCGTGAAGGGAGGAGAGGAATGCTATATCCTGTTCTCCGGCAAATACGGCTTCGGGAAGAAAGCCTTCGGCACGATTCCTGCAAATTCCGCCCTTGCCTATCACGTGTGGGTGGAAAGCGTAAGCAACGATTGAGTTTTTTGCCTATATTTGCAGGATAAGTCCCAAGAAACAATTTGACAGATGAAGATAAGACACATCATATTCCTCTGCGCCGCAGTACTCGCCGCCGGCTGCGCAAAAGTGAGAACCGACGCCACACACGAAGCCGACAAGAGATATTTCGACGCGTGGGTGAGCCTGAACTATCCCGACGCCCCGCAAATAGGCGGCGTGGTGGTCATTTCCGACGAGGAGGGAAGCGGTGCTCCCGTAGCCGACAGCGCATTCATATTCATACACTACAGCGCACGCCTGCTCGACGGCACCATAGAGGAGACTACAAGAGAGGAAGTGGCAAGGCAGCTGGGCAGCTACGACCCGGCAGTTTACTACGGCCCGGAGCCTTGGCAGACCACTGAAGACGCTCTGACGGTGGGAGTTGAAAGGGCGGTCAAGGGCAGCTCGCTCATAGAGGACAGCCCGCTCGGGTCGATGAAAGTGGGCGGCAGGCGCAGCTTCATAGTCCCTGTCTGGCTCGGAGGCAAGACCCGCTACGAAAACGAGTCCGATTATCTGACCAACAAGAGCGGCTCATCGAATTACATTTACGATGTGGAGATATTGGATGCCACAGACGACATCATAAGGTGGCAGCTCGATTCGATGAAGCGCTTCAGCGAGAAGTGGCTGGGCGGGATAGACACGGTCAGCACCGGCTTCTATTACAAGCAGCTACGCGAGCCCGACGACTCCATTGCGAGCAACGACACCACCCTGTACGTCAACTACATAGGCCGCCTGCTCAACGGACAGGTCTTCGACACCAATATCGCCGACACGGCCAAGATGTACAACATCTACTCCTCCGCCAAGACATACGCACCGTCCGAAATCAACTGGAACGAGGACCCGGCCAGCGTAACCCTGGAAGGCAGCAGCGTCATCAGCGGATGGGCCAAGGCCATAAGTATGATGAACGACCACGAGAAGGGCGTCGCAATGTTCTACTCCTCTCTCGGATACAGCTATTCGGGAAGCGGGAACAGCATTCCACCTTATGCTCCGCTGATTTTCGAAATCGAACTGGTGGACAATCCTGAATAATGAGAAGGCACGGCCTACTGCTTTCCTGCACAATACTCGGCGCCGTCGTACTGACGGCGTTTTTCTGCGTATCCATAATAAACGGAAAGACGCGCAGTTCCGCCTGCGAAGACGTGGAAGCAGTTGACAGCACAGGCCTCAACCGACGCATAGACAACGGAAGCTTCGATGCCATTGCCGGCATAGACAGCCGTATGAAGGCTTATATGGCCAGGTGGGAGCTGAAGGGTGCCGCGCTTGCCGTGACACGCAACGACTCGCTGGTCTATGCCAAGGGATACGGCATAGCCGACGAGGGCGAAGCAATGCAGCCGGGGACAGTGATGAGGATAGCCTCGGTCTCCAAGCTGATTACGGCCGTGGCCGTGATGAAGCTGTGCGAAGACGGACTGATGAGTCTGCAGGACACGGTGTTCGGAGACAGGGGCATACTCGACGACCAGCTCTACAGGGAAGCCGTGGCCGGGAGGGAGGCCTTCGGGAAAATCACGGTCGAACATCTGCTCAGGCATCAGGGAGGTTTCTACAGGGACCCTATGTTCGGGATGCAGGTCCTTATGCAGGAATGCGGGCTGGACAGGCCTCTGGACCACGACCATACGGTGCGCCTGGGCCTCAAGGGCAGGCTGCGCTTCGAACCGGGGACCTGGCAGCGCTATTCCAATTTCGGATATCTGCTGCTCAGCGACATAGTCGCCAAGGTTTCGGGAATGCCGTACGAAGACTATGTACGCGAGAAGGTGCTTGCGCCGGCCGGCTGCCGCGATATGCGCATAGGCCCCAACTGGTATGAAGACAAACTGCCCGGCGAGGCGAGACAATATACCCACGAAGGCGAAGGGAAATATATTCCCGACATACGCGACACGCTCAGGCAGACGGAGAGAAGCTACGGCGGCAACGACATAGAACTGCTGTCAGGAGCCGGAGGCTGGGTGGCGTCGGTGCTGGAACTCGCGAGACTGGTGGCCTGCATTGACGGCGACCCTGCGGTACCGGACATATTGAGCGCGGAAAGCGTGGCCCGCATGACCGAGCCTACCGACGAGCAGCGCTATGCCCTGGGCTGGAACGACACCCGCCCGGACAAAGGCTGGTCCAGGACCGGGACTCTGTCAGGGACTACCGCTATGGTACGTCGCTATCCGGACGGGGAATGCTGGGTTTTCCTCAGCAACACCAGCACCTTCAAGGGCCCCGGACAGGCCTCCTACACGGAGAATCTCCTTAAACAGATGAGGGAGCAATGCTCCGGCACGCTCCCCCATATAGATATGTTCTGACGCCCTTCCGGCGTATCAGCAATTATTGAAGACCAGCTATTCCTGGCTTGCAAGCACAATGTGCATGGTGTCCCTCGCTATGACGAGTTCCTCGTTGGTGGCGATGACGGCCATCTTCACTGCCGAGTCAGGCAGGGTGAGTAGCATTTCGTCTGCCTTGTGCTCGTTGGCTTCGTAGTCGAACCTGACTCCGAGGTAGCTCAGGTTGTCGGCCACCCTGCGGCGGAGACGAGGGTTGTTCTCCCCTATTCCGCCGGTGAAGACGATCAGATCGACTCCGTTCATTTCTGCAACGTATGCGCCGATGTACTTGATGATATCGTGGGTGAGCTTCTTGAGAGCGAGCTTTGCCCTCGGGTTGCCCTCATTGGCTGCCGCGCTGGTGTCACGCATGTCGGAGGATACGCCGCCCAGACCGAGCAGACCGCTCTTCTTGTTCATCAGCACATCCATTTCCTGAGGAGTCTTTCCCTCTTTCTGCATGATATAGGTGACGACCGCAGGGTCTATGGCTCCGCAGCGGGTACCCATCTCAAGGCCGTCGAGTGGGGTGAGTCCCATAGTGGTGTCTATGCACTTGCCGTTCTCGACTGCGGAGATGGAGCTGCCGTTGCCGAGGTGGCAGGTGATTATCTTGGAATGGTTGAGGTCTATTCCGGCGAACCTGGCACCCTTGGCGCTCACATAGCGGTGGGAAGTGCCGTGGAAGCCGTACTTGCGCAGGCCGTATTTCTCGTAGTACTCGTAAGGGAGGGCATACATATATGAGTATGCCGGCATAGTCTGGTGGAAGGCGGTGTCGAATACCGCTACCTGAGGCACGTCCGGAAGCACTTCCCTCACAGCCCTTATGCCCCTGAGGTTGGCAGGGTTGTGAAGAGGGCCGAGGTCGCAGCATTTCTCTATCACTGCCTCCACGTGACTGTCCACAAGCTTGCTGCATACGATTTCGCTGCCGCCGTGGAGCACGCGGTGACCCACAGCCTCTATGTCCTCGAGGGTGGAGAGCACTCCGTATTCCTTGTCGAGCATTGCCTCGAGCACTGCCTTGACGGCCACGGTGTGGTCCGGAACCGGCATTTCGCGCTCATATCTCTCCTTTCCGGCAGCCTGATGCCTGACAAGGCCGCAATCCATGCCTATCCTTTCCACGAGACCCTTTGCAAGCAGGTCATAAACCTCGTCATCCTTCATGTCCAGCAGCTGATACTTCAGTGAGGAGCTGCCGCAATTGAGTACAAGAACTATCATAAAAAATCACAAAAAAAATTGAATTCAGCCTTATTTGTAAAAACCGGCGCAAATGTACAAAAAAAGCACTTACATTGTCATCCGGATTTCAAATTGAAATGAAAAGCGACAGTTTTGCTGCACAAGCTATGGGTTTTGCCACCCTTTGCTTCATTCCGGGAATTTTGGCGGGGAGACTTATGGCGGGAACGGTCCCCACGCTGTCCGCGCCTGCCGCCGCCCTGCCGGCCTTCGCGGGGCTCGCATTGCGGCGCAAAAAGGAACTCGCCCTGGGCCTGATGCTCTTTTCGGCAGGCCTTTTCTCCGCAATCCGGGGAAACATCTGCTGTCCTGCGCCCACGCCCGCCTTCGCCCGTGAATGCTGCAGCCGGCTCTGTGCCTGCATAGACTCGATCCCCTTCGGGGACTGCCGCAGCGGGGCCCTGGTCAAGGCTATGCTGACCGGAGACAGGTCATCCCTGGACTCGGAGACCCTGGGCATATTCCGCAAGAGCGGGGCCTCGCACCTGCTGGCCCTTTCGGGACTCCATCTGGGAATGATATATATGCTGCTCTCGAAACTGCTGCTGCCTCTGGGAATGAGCCCCGCCTCCCGGGTCGCCAGGAGTCTGACTGCGGTTGCGGCGAGCGCCTTCTACGTACTTGTGACAGGAGCCTCGCCCTCGCTTGTAAGGGCCTTCCTGTTCATACTGATAAGGGAGGCCTCCGCGATACTGCACCGGCCCCAGCCTCCCCTGCACTGCCTCTGCACGGCGCTGCTGCTGCAATGCGTGATGAACCCGGCGGCACCGGGAGACGCCGGATTCCGCCTCTCCTATCTGGCAGTTGCGGGAATATGTCTGATCCACCCGGGACTTTCGGCTCTCTACCCTTCCGGGAAGGGGCCTCTGAAGAAGATGTGGGATCTGGCCAGTCTGAGCATTTCCTGCCAGTGCTTCACTGCGCTGGAAGCCTGGAGACTCTTCCGCAGTTTTCCGGCTTATTTCCTGATTACCAATCTGATGGCCCTGCCGATAATGACTCTGCTTATGCCTGCGGCCATAGCCACGACGGCATTTGCCGCGACCGGGCACTGCCCGTCCATTCTGGTCTCCTGCTGCGAGGCCTGCTGCCGTATGCTGCTGACGGTGCTGGAGGTGGTCAGCGCTCTGTGAGCAGGAATGAGGAGGAGCACCACTCTTTCATACCGCCCTCCCCGTCGTCATAGATGAGGCAGGCTTCCAGTTCCTCCCTTTCTTCGATGAAGCGGGAGGCCTCTTCAAGACCTGCTACCATGCAATAGGTCGCTATGCCGTCGGCAAGGGTGGCATCGGGAGCAACTACGGTTGCGCTGAGCAGGGAATGGCTGACAGGCCTGCCGCTGCGCGGGTCTATGGTGTGGGAATACTTGCGGCCGTCAACAAGGTAGAATTTGCGGTAGTTTCCCGAGGTGACTATGCCGCAGGGACTCTTGAGAGGGCGATATACGCCCTCGAGGTCGCGACCGGGAGTGAAGTTGCCGTCAACGGGCCTGTCTATGCCCACGGCCCAGTTTTCTCCCCCGGGATTCACGCCCTCGCAGACTATCTCACCTCCCACATCGACGAGGAAGTCCCGGACTCCCCTGGAACGCAGGTAGCCGGCAATGCAATCGCTGCTATACCCCTGGGCTATACAGTTGAAATTCAGAACGGTACCCTTGGGGCGACAGGCAAAGAGACTGTCCACGTCCGCGGGGAGCAGCTCCATTCCGCAGCGAGCGGAAACGGCGCTGACGAGAGAATCGGAGGGAAGGGTGCCCTCCCGGAAACCGAAGCCCCATATATCGAAAAGCGGGCCGGCCGCCACGTCCACAGCGCCGCCGCTCATTTCCCACAGTTCCCGGGAGCGGAGGTAGAGTTCGCGAAAGACGGCATCCGGCCTGACATCCTCGCCGGCATTGAAGCGGCTCAGCAGGGAGGAGGGATTGTAGCCGGAAACGGAATTGTCTATGACCAGCAATATGGAATCCACGCCCTGCTTCAGTTCCTCTGGGCTGCAGTCCGCCTCTCTGGCACACAGTTTGACTAGATAGCTGCCGCCCTGTGCCGGGCCGCTAAGCGCCACATATTCCCTCCGGGGAGTGCAGGCGCAAAGCAAGGAAAGCAGCAGCATGGGCAATAAACTACGTTTCATATTGTAAAATTAGACGAAAATCAGCATATTTGCAAGATATGAGTAAGTTGATTGAGATGAATTATATGAAGATTGCAATAAAAAACAGCCTGCTTGTACTGGCCGCAGCGATGTGCGTCCTGTCCTGCAAGAACAAGGAAGAAGAAACCCTGCCAAGCCTCGACGGCAGTCCGGCTTTCAGGCTGGACCCTTATTACAAGCTGGGTGACAGGATAGACATTACGCCGGGCACGGTCAACGCGAAAGAGGGCGTGGAAGTAAGATATGCCTGGAAGATCTCTTCGCTTATGGATAGCGCCGACACATCGGAATTCGAGGACGGACGCTTCAGTTTCGTTTTCGACAAGGATACCACGGGCAGTTTCACGGTAAGCTGCACGGCATTCGCCGACGGTTACTATTCCTCCACGGGTACGGCCGGAATCACTCTGGTAAAGGCCGGGCTGAACAGCGGTTCCATCCAGGACGTCACCTTCCAGGAGGATGACGGGAATTTCTGGGACGAGCGCCCGGGACAGCCGGAGGGCAGGCAGAGTTACTACACCACGACAATAGGTGAAGATACCTGGTTCAAACAGAATCTGGCCTACACCACCACAGAAAACAAAATAGGACTGGCCTACCTGGACTGTGAGGCGACCAGCGACGTAATGGGACGCTTCTACAGCTGGGAAGAAGCAATGAAGGCCTGCCCTGACGGTTGGCGTCTGCCGGAAGAAAGCGATTTCCTTAAAGCCGCCGAAGCAGTAACCGGCAAAAGTCTGTCCCTGGTGGAGGACTGGAAGGATGTCAACGGTGCCTTTATGGTCTATGCCAGCTTCAACGGCGACCAGCTCTGGGAATACTGGCCGGCAGTAAAGGTCAGCAATGACAGCGGCTTCAGCGCCCTTTCATTCGGATGGTGCAATCTGGGCGAGAAGAAATTCCAGGGTGTGACAAAGTCGGCGGCATTCTGGACAGCCGACGAAGTGAATACCTCACAGGCGGTTTACCGCTACATGGTGGTGGACAAGCCATATTTCTACAGAGGAATTGGCGACAAGGAAAACTTCGGAGCATCCGTGCGCTGCATCAAAATAGAAGAATAACACCGGGGGCAACCCCATAAACACCTGAAAATCATGAAAAAAACTACTTGGATTATTTTGGGCGTCGTTGCCCTCCTGATTCTGGCCCTCGTAGGTGCCTACAACGGAATGGTCAGCGGCCGTGAAAATGCCAGAAAGGCATGGAGCGACGTGGAAACCCAGTATCAGCGCAGGTCGGACCTCATTCCTAACCTCGTAAGCACAGTGAAAGGCTATGCAGATTACGAGGCAGGAACGCTTGAGGACGTGATATCCGCACGCAGCAAGGCCACCGCAGTGAACGTAAATATGGAAGACCTCAGCGAGGAGGCCATTGCAAAGTTCCAGGAGGCACAGGGAGAACTCTCCGGTGCTCTCGGAAGACTCCTTGCAATCACCGAAAACTATCCTGACCTGAAGGCGAACGAGAACTTCGTCGCCCTCCAGGATGAACTGGCAGGCACTGAGAACAGGATTGCAAATGCAAGGCGCAGCTACAATGAAGTCGCCAACGACTACAATATTATGATCCAGAAGTTCCCTAAGAACATCATAGCAAACATTTTCAGCTTCAAGACAATGGGGCTGTTCAAGGCCGATGAAGGTGCTGAGAACGCTCCCAAGGTAGAATTCTAGACTGATATGCGAAGACTGAAAACAGTCCTTGTGACGGCCCTGCTGTGCTTATCATTGCCCGGCAGGGCTGTTCCTGAGCAGCCCGTGCCATACCGCCACATCAACGACCTGAGCGGCTGCACACTTCCCGCTGCCAGTGCAGACTCTCTGGAAGCCGTGCTCTGTGCCTTTGACGACACCACAGGCAACCAGATTTATGCGGTCGTGACCCTCGACCTGGAGGATATGAGCATAGAGGAATATGCCAACAGGCTTTTCAATTCCTGGGGCATAGGTACCAGGGAGAACAACAATGGCGTACTCATACTCATAAAGGCTAAAAAGGACTCCGGAGACAGGGGTGGAGTACGCATCGAGGTGGGTGACGGCCTGGCCGGAGTGATAAACGACGCCAGGGCCGGACGCATCATCGACAGATATATGATGGACTACCTGGCTGCCGGAGATATGTTCGGCGCCATACGCAGTGCCTGCTCGGTAATAATGCCTCTTGCCGCAGGAGAGTTCGGAAGCGACGGTTCGGACTTCGACAAGAAAGACGATGATCTGACCGGCGGGTTCGCTGTCGGATTTGTCGTATTCATTATGGTCCTTCTGCTTTTCATATTCTTGAGCAGGAAGAACAAGGGAAACGGACCTGGCGCAAGCGGCGGTTCGGGTGGACCGATAATATTTCCTCGCGGAGGCGGAGGCTTCTCGGGCGGCGGCGGATTCAGCGGCGGCTTCGGCGGAGGCGGCGGAGGCTTCTCGAGCGGTGGCGGTGCCAGCCGGGGATTCTAGTTCTGCCAGCGCAAAGGGAAGCTAGCGCAGGTCGGTAATGATATATGAAGGACCGAGACCCGCGCAGTCAAGGACGAAATCCGAAAGCGCTCCGGCCGGCAGGACACGGAAATCACTGATATTGAAATCCGTGGAGCCGGCATCCACAGTGGAGACCGAAGCTCCGAAAAGTTTCTTTCCGTCAGTTGACACAAAAAGGGAAATACGGCTTATGCCGGTTTCGCGTACAGGCTCAAGCACATATTTGAGTACGGCGAGACCGGCATAATTTGTTTTTATGCAGGACTTGCGGCGGAAATGCTTGTCTATATAGGTGATAAGACTTGCGGGATTGATATAGTTACCGCAGTCCTCCCCTTCTATGGACTCGATTATCACCTCCTTCGACTCCCTGTCGATGCTTGCCGCAGTCTTGCCGTCGCAGTAGATTTCCAGACCGTTTCCATTGATGAAAAAGCATTCACCCTGAACCAGGGCATGGCCGCGGCCCGTCATCCTGGTGTCAAGTCCGGAGGAGAAGGAGTAGTCGAACTCCAGCCTTCCCGTCCGGGATGAAGCTATCAGTCTGTCAAGGGCATCCTGCCCCGCTGCCGCCACAGGGCAGAGGAGCAGGAGCGCGGAGAAAAAGAGTATCAGTCTGAATTTCATTGTTTCAGGAATGCATCGAGTATAGGGCTGAGCTCAGCGAAATCCTTCACGAGGACTTCCCGGCTCCTGGAACCGAGCGAAGGCCCTACGATACCCGCTGCCTCAAGCTGGTCCATAACCTTGCCGGCTCTCGCAAATCCCATACCCAGCTTGCGCTGGAGATCGGAGACGGAGGCCTTCTGTATGCTTACGACCAGTCTGGCGGCCTCCTCGAAATTGTCGTCGATCCTGCTCATATCTATCATTCCGCCAGCTCCGGAAGAGTCTTCATCGGACGAAGGAGGTTCAGGCAGGTAATATGGAGTGCTGTAGTGGGCGTGGAGCCCTGTCTGATTTCCTATTGCAGAGGTCACTCTCTCCACTTCGTCTATGTCTATCATAGCGCACTGGAAACGGTCCATAGAGACTCCGGTAGAGAAGAGGCCGTCACCCTTGCCGGTAAGCTTCTCCGCTCCCGTGGAATCGAGTATCACGCTGGAGTTCACCCTTGTGGACACCTTGAAGGCTATCTTCACAGGGAAGTTGGAGCGTATGAGACCGGTAATGACATCTGCGGAAGGACGCTGGGTGGCGATGATCACATTGATGCCGCAGGCGCGGCCCTTCTGTGCGAGGCGCACTATGGAGGCGGCTATGCTTCTGGAGCGTGCCTTTGCCTCCGGTCCGTCCACAGACATTATCAGGTCGGCATACTCGTCTATGATCACGACCAGATAAGGCAGGAAGTGGTGTCCTTCGGTCGGGAGAAGATAGCGATGCCTGTATTTCTCATTGTATGCCTTGATCTGATTGACACCGGCCTTGCTGAACAGGGTGTAGCGGTTGTCCATCTCGATGCAGAGGGACCTGAGGGTGGCATCCGCCAGACTCTGGTCGTTCACTATGATGCGCTCGGCCTCCTCCTCGGCATTGGCTGCTCCCGGAATGGTGGCCAGATAGTGATGCAGGAGCTTGCGGTAGGTGGAGAACTCGACCTTCTTAGGATCCACGAACACGAATTTGAGCTCGGAAGGATGCTTGGAGTAGAGAAGGGAAGAGACTATGACGTTGAGACACACCGACTTACCCTGCTTGGTGGCTCCGGCGACCAGAAGGTGGGGTGCATCCGCGAGGTCAAAGACTATCACATCCTGGGTGATGGTATATCCCAGGGCTACAGGCAGTTCCGCCTTGGACTTGCGGAAAGCAGGCGAATCCAGCATAGACTTCAGAGGAACTATGGAGCGCTCATCATTCGGAACCTCTATGCCCATCGAGTCGAGCAGACGCACCACCCTGACGCTCTTTACGTTCAGGGCCATGGCTATGTCGTCCTCCACATTCTTGACGGAGGCACTCTTCATTCCCTCTGCCAGGAAGACCTTGTAGAGCGTGACCGTAGGGCCGGGAATCGCCTCTACCCTGTCCACCATTATCCTGTAGCTCTGAAGAGTATTCTGTATCCTGGCCGAATTCATATCTATGATGGACGCAGGGACCTTGTGCACATCGGAGGCATAGTCCTTCAGCAGATCCAGGGAAGGGGCCTCGTAATTCTCCATGCCCTCCTTAATGTCGAAAGGCGGGAGATCCTCGGTCACATTGACATTGAAGCCTTCCCCTTCGATGATAGTCACCGGGGCGGGAGCGGGAGCATCCTCAGCCGGAGCATCCTCAGCGGGAACCGCTTCTTCCTCCAGCTCTTCATCCAGTTCTTTCTCCCATTCATCCAGCTCTTTTTCGAATGCTTCGGAATATTCATCCTCCTCCCCGGCTTCGCCTTCCGCATCCGTTCCGCTTTCCGTGACGGCATCGCTTTCCATCTCTTCCCCGACAGTCTCAGGGGCCTTTTCCCCCTCGTTTCGAGGCTTTTTCTCAAAGGCAGTGGAGAACCAGTCCATCACGCGTCTGCTGGAGAGAACCAGAATCACAAGCAGCACGAGGGCCAATATGCAGAAGCTGACCACTCTGCCGAAGAGAGAGAGCATCTGCGCATTGATTGCGCTGCCCATACGGCCTCCAAGGCCCCCTCCGAAAAAGCAGTCGGCAGAGAAGAGAGTGCTGACGTATGCCAGAAAGGTCGAGAGCCATACGGTGGCGCCCAGGGCAAGTCCCGTCTTTGCAAACATCTTCTCGGGACGTTCCCTGAGGAAGAGGGAGCGGGAAGCGAAGGCCATCAGCACGATCAGGACGAAACTGGCCAGGCCGAAGCTGTCTCTCATCAGCAGCCCACCCAGGAAGGAGCCCGTTTTGTTGGCCCCGTTCCGTATGTCGCCGACCAGGGCGGCATCCTCCGTCCAGTGGAAGATATAGGATATGGAGGATATGAGGGCCATCACCACGACCACTCCGAGGGCCAGGCCCACGAATTTCACGGCCACAGCCCTGCGTTTTGCACGAGTTTCCTGTTCTTCCGGGCTTGGCTTTCTTGTCGTCCTTTTCTTTGCCATCTTTACTTGTGACTCTTCTGTTTGTTGCGTCTGTTCTTGTTGTTGCGCTTGCCCTGCTGGAGGTTTCTCTGGATTTCAGAGGCCTGCACGTGGCCTATCTGCATACCGTCGGGAGCGGTCAGGCGACCGCCGGACATTCGTTCTATGTCGGCGAATATGGTTTCGTCGCTGACGGTGTCCTTGTTCCAGCTGAGATACTGCATCTTCATAAAGGCCGCGAGATTGCGGAGCAGATATTCCCTGGTCTGGGGATCTTCCACACCGCTTATCAGTTCGATAAGCGAAGCCGTGCTCTTGCCGTAGTGGGAGGACTTCATCGATCTCTTCTCGAGGGGGATAGGCTCCGGCCGGGTGTCCATACTCTCCTTCTCCGGCTTCGGATAAGGGGAATCCACATCGAGTTCGAAATCGGCAATGATCTGGAGGTGGTCCCAAAGCTTCTGTTCATAATTGTCCTGGAGATGGACCTGAGGATTCAGCAGTTCCATCACCTTGACCACGGCACGGGCCTGCTCATTTCTCTTGTCCCTGTCCTCGATGGTCTTGAGATAGGCCACCATTTTCTGCACATTTCTTCCGTATTCAGGGAGTTTCAGGGCCCTGCGGCCGGTGTTGTACTCGAAACCGCCCTTTATTTCATCACTTGTATTGTCCATATTCTTTTCCGTAAGTAGAATTACAAAGGTAAGGAATTTTCAGTTTCCACCACATTATTGTCATCCACATACCAGAGATATGTGCGCACCTCCCGGCCCATCGCGCGATAGAGCCGGCCGTATCCGTTTACCTGACGTATATACGATTTCTTCGGCGCCCCGAACTTGTAGTCTATGACGGCCAGGGTCCCGTCCTCCATCTCCACCACCCTGTCAGGGCGCAGGTATTCACCGTCGCTACCCAGAAGGGAGGTCTCGTTCCATACAGCGGACGGATTCCGAGGGAACCAGCCCCTGTCTTCAACCGAAGCGATACGGGAGGAGAGCAGTTCCAGCACAGACTCCTCTTCCCCCTGTGGAAGCAGTCCGGCAAGCACGGCCCCGTGTACGGCCGAAGGAAGCTCCGAAGGGCTGACGATGGAAGAGAGTATGTCATGCAGAATTATGCCTCTGCGGCGGGCCGAGGCGCTCAGGGCAGCCTCGGAATCATCCGAGAAGAAATCCCCGGAATCGCAGCTGAAACTGAGACGTTCCCCGAGAGGCCAGGATTTGTATTCCAGAGGATACTCCACATTCTCCGATGGCTCCTCCTTCCTTTCGAAACGGGGCATGGAGCCGTATTTCCTGTCCCCTCCCCCTGCAAAGAAGAAGAGCAGTTCCGAGAAGTTGGCAGACTCGGAGGCGCGGGCGAGAATATTCTCCGGCTTTTCAGGTATTTCGCCAAGGAGGCGCATTACGGAGGAGGCTCGGGTGAAGGCGACATAGGCGACGTTCAGATTATCCACATACTGTTTCTCCTGTTCATCCTTGAAGGAAGACTCGAAGCAGCTGTTCGCGCTCTTGCTTGAAAGCCGCACGTCATAGACACCGTCCACCGGCTCGAGGGCACTTCCCTTCACCTCAGGCCGGCACCAGCGGTTGCTGTCCCTGTAGAGTTTTATGGTCTCGAGGAAAGGGACTATGACATAAGGGAAATCGAGTCCCTTTGACTTGTGTATGGTCATTATGCGCAGCGAATTTCCGGAGGAAGGGCTGCTTATGCAGGAGTCGTCTTCTTCCATCATTTCAAGGAAAGCGTGAAGACCTCCCGCCTTGCGGGAAGAGAAATCGTGGACCTTGTCCATAAAGGACTGCACATACAGTGTCTCGTTCCTGAAAGTCTCCGAGTCCGCATTCCTCAGTTCCCTGAGCAGTATCTCGCACAGATCCTGCAGGGAGTGGTATCCGGAAGGTATGTCCACATTGAGTTCCGATGTCAGGAAGCTGGCCATAGAGTTTTCCGGATTGTCTATGCAGCCCAGCAGGGCCATCAGCCTGTTCACAATCGCAGAGGACTTCAGTTTCAGGGAATCGTCGGTGACGACGGGTATGCCCTCGCGTATGAAGCGCTCCGCAACCAGGCTGCCGCTGCTGTTGTTCCGGACAAGCACCGCTATGTCCCTGTATGCGAAGCCAGCCTCCAGCGCTTCGTTTACCATAGCGACCATACGCTCCAGTTCCTCATCCTCGCTGCAGAATTCGACGGCTACCAGGCCTTCGTCCCTCTTTTTCGGCGAAACGAACTGACTCACATCGGCATATATGGATGATATGCTGTCGCCCGAAGGGTCATATTTCTCCTGTACGGTCCCGGAGGCGAATTCGAAAAACCGGTTGTTGAAATCGACTATGGCCTTCGGACTGCGCCAGTTGACGTCCAGGTTACGGGTACTTACCTCTCCGAGTTCCTCCTGGAGACGCTTCCTGAGAAGATTCCAGTCGGAACCGC
Organism: Bacteroidales bacterium; assembly: GCA_004554455.1. Taxonomy (GTDB): domain Bacteria; phylum Bacteroidota; class Bacteroidia; order Bacteroidales; family UBA932; genus Cryptobacteroides. The sequence continues at coordinate 104,493 of SFMG01000001.1, forward strand.
GCCAACGGTATATGCTCTGCTTCACGTCACCCACGACGAGGCTTTCTTTGCCGGACGCGTTGCTGTTTTCGAGCAGCGGCCTGAAGTTTTCCCACTGCACCCTGGAGGTGTCCTGAAACTCGTCCAGGAGGAAATTGTCGAAGCGCACCCCGAGCTTTTCATATATGAAAGGCGTATCGGTGCCGTCTATTATGTCCTTGAGCAGGCTGTTGCTGTCATCGAGGCTGAGCACGTTCTTCTCCCTGAGCAGTTCGTCGAACTGCCTGGAAAGGTCGTCGGCCAAGCCCAGGGCGTAAATCTGATCCTTGAGGATGAGGGCTGTATTGTACAGGCGGGACTCCTTGACATATAGGGAGTAGAGTCTGGAAACAGCGGCATCGAGGGCCGGGGAGACAAGATCCATCTTCGCGGCATCTTTCTTATTGAACCAGCATAGGGAACCGTCGAGATGGGACAGCACCGTAGAGGAAAGCTGTTTCACTTCATCTCCCGGCTTAAGCGAGAGAGCCTTCGACAGCAGTTTGGAAAGCCATTGCCTGGAGGTATCCTGCGGGTTGATGCCGCAGTTGTTGCACTCATTGGAAATCACTTTGGCAGTATCCACTATGCTGTCACAGTATTTCTTCACGAGATCGGAACAGGTTTTCCTGAGGGATTCCAGGTCCAATGGCCTGTCCGGCAGTCCGCTGTCCTCGACGGCCTGCCTTCTCTGCTCGCTCTTCAGACGCCTGGCTATCTCATAGAGACTGCTCTCCAGCCGGTACTTGCCGCCCTTCTCGATATTCCTGACCATCTGGTCGGTGATCCATTTCAGCTTTGCGGCATCCCCGGAGCCGAGGGAATCCAGCACCCTGTCAACGCTCTCCCGGATCAGGGAGTCCCTGTCCAGTTCCACCTGGTAGGAGGCAAACTGGCCAATCTCCCTGGAGAAGGCCTTGAGCGCCTGCTGGAAGAAACTGTCTATGGTGCTCACGGCGAAGGCGGAATAGTCGTGAAGTATATTGCAGAGCACCGTGGAGGCGGCCTCTGAGAGCGTCTTCGCGTCAGGCATCAGGGACGGGACGAAGAGCTCATAGTAGCCGGAAGCCTGCGGATCCCTGGCGAGCTGATGAAGTTCCTTGAGTATGCGCTGCTTCATCTCGTCAGTCGCCTTGTTCGTGAAGGTCACTGCGAGTATGTGCCTGTAGCTGTACCTGTCCCTGCCGTAGTTCTGAAGCAGGAGACTTATGTATTTCATTGCCAGGTTCCAGGTCTTTCCGGAACCGGCGGAAGCTTTGAGTATCTCTATCATCGTCCGCAAATCATTTTGAAGTCACACCATTTGCATACCTCCCTGTCTTCGGTACGGCTGAAAGGCTTGGAGACATCCGCTATCTCCGCCAGCAGGGCGTCCAGTTCCTTCGACATCTCTTCGTTCAACGCCTCGCTCAGAGGATATATTTTCAAAGGGTCGGAGTACATGGAAGGAACGGAATACATAGAATTGTTCACCTCGCTGAGGCTGACGGAACTTCCGTCGTCGAGCACGGCAGACTCCAGCATCCTGTCATATATATAGAACTGCAGTGCCGCCCTGCATTCGCGGCGTTTCTTCGCACTGCCGTGAAATATGTCTTTGACAAGCTGGTCCGGATTGTCGGACTTGAGTGAAGAAGGGTTGTCGGAGCCGGTCTTGTAGTCCACGACCCTCAGCTTGTCGCCCACTCTGTCTATGCGGTCCACGATGCCATAGAAACTGAATCCGCCTATCTTGCACTCGCACGGACGTTCGAGGCCCAGTATGCGGAAGCAATTCTCGCCGCTGGACTTCAAGAGTTCGATGTCCCTGTCAATGGTTTTCAGCACATAGCGGGAAATGATCTCGGCCGTAATCAGGTCCCTGCCGCTTACCTCGTCGCAATTGAGTTCATAGCATATAAAGGACTTCACCTTGCGCAGGATGTCGGAGTGCCGCTTCCTCCAGCTTTCAAGATAGGGTAAGGTGATATTCTTCTCGCCTACGGTATTCGTGACATTCAGCTTGTCGAAACTGCGGTCGCTGAGCATCTCGTCCTCGCCCATATACAGGGCCCTCATCACATTGTGATATACGGTGCCTATCATCGCCGCATCGAGATTCTCGTTCACTTCCTCCTCCTTGCTCAGCTTCTCGACCTTGGAATAGTAGAAGCTGGCCGGACAGTCGAGGTATTTTTCAATAGATGAAGCCGAGAGCCAGCGGTGATTGCGCAGCTGTTCGACCTGATCCTCCGTCTTGGTTATATCCGGCTTTTCTGCAGGAGGGTTCAGGGATGCAGTGGCCACCTTCCACTCGACAGGCAGGTTGAAATGATATGAGAGCTGCTTGATGAAACGGCTCTCCTCCCCCGGTTTGACGCCCTCGGTACGGGAGTCGTAGGTCAGGAATACATTCTCCGCACGGCTTATCATACGGTAGAAATAATATGCCCACATTGCGTCCCTGTATTCTACGGTAGGGAGACCGAAGCCCTTTCTCAGCTCCGGCGGTATGAAGGAGGCCGAGAAGGATGAAGACGGGAAACTGCCCTCGTTGCAGGAGAGGAGGATTATATTGCTGAAATCCAGGGCCCTGGTCTCCAGCGGTCCCATTATCTGCAAGCCCTTGAGCGGTTCTCCGTTGAAAGGGACGGAGACTCCGGCCAGCAGCGAATCCAGCAGTCTGACATAGGCCTGGGCATTGAGGGCGAACTCTTCACCTCGGCGCTCCGCAAGGCTCGCGATACGGTTGACACAACACCAGTATTCCTTTGCCAGGTCCAGCTCGAGCGCCAAGTCCGCCTGCCCGGCCAGGAGCTTGGCGAAAGCGGAGAGCAGTTCCTTCTGCCAATGAGCGAAGGCCAGAACGGTTTTCACATCACTGCTGTTGAGCTCCCCCTCCACGGGTCTGAACATCAGCTCCAGCAGCGGATCCCCTTGCATCAGAGAGCTGTCCACATAAGGGGAAGGCTTTTCCTTCATCTTTCGGAGCACATCGCCCAGCTTTTCGTTGCCGGCAGCCATTTTCCTGAATATGCCGTTTGCGAATATGTCCTTGACCGGCTTGTACCAATAGCTGCAGCTGCCATTCCTGATGCGCCTGTGAATCTGGAGCGTGACCAGGGACTGCATCAGCGCATGGAGCTCGGTAGGCTGCATAGGATAGCCCATAGTCACATTGACATCCCGGAGCGACGGATCAAGTGAGTCCAGCAGAGGCATCAGCAGGGACTCGTCCGGAAGCACTACGGCGCAATCGTCCGGATTCCGGCCCTTGACTATGTCCGAGACGAGCTTCACCTGTCCCACTGCCGAAGGCACGCTCAGCACGGTCAGTTTCGGGCGTGCCACTCCCTCCGCATCCATGGGGAAGGCCTGGGGAAATAGCTTGAGGTTCTGTTCCATAAAGAGCGAGGAGCGGTTGAGGGGATGACGTATCATGTCCCCGGCATAATCCCAGCAGAACTCCGCCACTCCCGCATTCTTCATCTTCAGCAGCAAAGTCTTCTCGCACTCGTTCAAGGCATTCAGCCCCACGAAAACAAAGCTGCCGCTATGAGGCCAGGCCTTGGAAAGCATAGCATCCACGCCCTCCGCCTTGGCTCTTTCCGCGACAGAACGGCTTATCATTCCCTCATAGGCCTCTCCCCTGGAGCGCAGCAGGGCATTGAAATCCTCATAGATGTTCAGGAGTATGTCCCATATTTCCCTGAAGGAGCTCTTCGTGTCGCGTCCGCAGCCCTTCATCAGGTTGTCGCTCACCCTTGCATCACTTTTATTGAAACGGTCCACAAAGCGCAGTATCGCTTCCCTCTGGGTATCGCTGAGGTACTCGTAGCTGTCCTTCAGGGCCTTCAGGTCCGCGATGTTGGCAAATATCGCCTTGGGATCGATGAGGTACTTGTCTATGTCGTTGAAATCCGAGAGAATGACGTCTCCCCAGTAGATAAACTCGTCCAGGGTTTCGGCCTTGGCATAATGCTTTTTGTAGCAGGAATAGAGGTCTATGAGCTGGCCTATGCGGTCCGAAGGTACCAGGCCTGAGCATTTCGTGAGAAAATCGCTGACCGTGACCATCTGGGGCACGACCATAGGACCGAGTCCCATAGCGAGGGCCGACTCGGCGAAGCGTTTCTTGAAAAAGGCGATCGAGCGCCTGTTCGGGAATATGAAGCAAGTGCTGCTGACAGCATTGCCTGCCGTGGCGAGATAGTGTTCCGCCACCTGCTGTAAAAATGATTTTGTTGCCATACGTTAATATATACTCAGCAGCCGGAGTTTTATTTCACTGAAGAAACGGATATTTTCTCAAATTTACGATTTGCCTGTCATATTTGGAAATATATACATATATTTGTATGACAGTTTAGAACAATTTTAATTAACGGATAATTTTTGAAAAAATGAAAAAGAAATTCAGATGTCTGGTTTGCGGTTTCGTCTATGAGGGCGAAAATCCGCCTGCAGAGTGCCCACAGTGCCATGCAAAAGCTGAGAAGTTCGTTGAAATCGTTGAGGGCGCAGGTCTTTCCTTCGCTTGCGAGCACGGACTCGGAGACGGCGTTGTCGAGGATGCGGAGATCATGCAGGGACTCCACGACCACTTCAACGGAGAATGCACCGAAGTGGGAATGTATCTTGCAATGTCCCGTCAGGCAGACAGGGAGGGATATCCTGAGATCGCCGAGGCATTCAAGAGATATGCGTGGGAAGAGGCTGAGCACGCTTCGAAGTTCGCCGAACTCCTCGGAGAGGTGGTATGGGACACCAAGACCAACCTTGCCAAGAGGATGGAGGCAGAGTCAGGCGCCTGCGAGGGCAAGCTTATGATAGCAAAACGCGCAAAACAGCTTGGCTATGACGCTATCCACGACACCGTTCACGAGATGGCAAAGGATGAAGCCCGCCACGGTTGCGGCTTCCAGGGTCTCTACAAGCGCTATTTCGAGAAGTAGAAATTCCTTCCCGTCAGAAATTACATAGAATCATCGAAATCAAGGGCGTCCCAGAGCGAATCCATCTGGCGACGCTCTTTTTTTGTCGGACGGCCAGCTCCCCTGTCACGCTTGAGGAAGAAGGTCTCGACCGGGGCACGCAGCTTGTCCAGTTCCTCCTGAGGGGTAAGGTTCTCGGCGTAGCGTGGCACCAGGGCCGCACCCTGGCGCTTGTCCACAGGCTCGATTACCCGGAAAGTGTAGCACACCGCCCCCTTGCGCACGCTGATGAGGTCCCCGGTCACAACCGCCCTGGACGGCTTGATGTCGGCCGAATTGACCTTCACCTTGCCGCCCTTGCAGGCATCTGTGGCATCGCTGCGGCTCTTGAAGACGCGTATGCACCAGAGGTATTTGTCAATTCTTACCTCCATCTTCATTTTCGAGGCCTTCGTAGTCCTCTCCCTCGAGGAAGGCCTCCGTATCCGGGTTTATATAGCTGTCGGGGGCCTCGTGCAGTCCCGCCGTCGCTTCGAGCACAACAGAGCCGGCACTGCGCGGAACGATGTAGAACTCGCCCATATCGGCAGGAATGAGTACGGTGCTGCCCCTTTTGAGCAGGATGTTGTCCATAGCCGTACCTCCCGCAGGGTCCGGATGAGGCTGCTGTATGGAGACTTCGCCCTCGACGCACATATATACGTGGAAGACCCCGCTGTTCTCCGCATCTATGCGCAGAGGCTCTTTCACCCTCATCTCGGTGACCGTAAGTTCCTGACGGTCAACAAGGGTACGCAGTGGCTCCTCAGAGGCCCTGATCCAGCAGGATGGGTCGAAAGCGCCGTAGTCTATGATATCCATCGCTTCGGCCAGATGGATCGGACGGGCCGTGGCCGGGTTCTTCTCGCGTCCCCAGTCGTAGAGACGGAAGGTGAGGTTGGAGGACTCCTGGATCTCGGCTATGAGTATGCCGCCGTCAGCCGCATGCACGGTGCCCGGCTTCATCATTATGGCGTCTCCCTTCGCAGGCTCTATCACATTGAGTATCTCCTCGACCGTACCGGCCTGGCAGCGATCGTAGAGTTCCTGGGCGCTTACCTCGCGCTTGAAACCGGCATATATCCTGGCTCCCGGCTTCACATCCATTATATACCACATCTCGGCCTTGCCGAGGGAGTCGTAGCGGGCGATGGCTGTCTCGTCGTCAGGATGCACCTGGACGGAGAGCTTGTCATTGATATCCAGATATTTGATAAGCAGCGGGAACTGGCGTCCGTACTGGTTGAAGACCTTCTCGCCCACAATGCGGTCCAGGTAAGTCTCCATCAGATCGCTTATGCTGTTGCCGGCGAGCCAGCCTTCGCTGACCAGACTGTCACGGAAGCCCATGTCCGCTATCTCCCAGCTCTCGCCTATCCTGTCTTCCGTACTCAGATGATGTTCGTTTCCCTCCTCGTCGGCCTCGACGAAGTCTTTGCCCAGCTGACGTATGAGCGCATCGCCTCCCCAAGGGCTTTTGGATGCAATAGGAATGAACTGCAGGGGATACAACTGTTTCTTTTCTTCCATAAGCTCTATTTCTTTTTCTTCTTTACCGACCAGCCGAAGCTGCCTATGAATCTGCCGAGACTGAAATAGGCCCCGTGCGAATAGGCGATGGGGGCAGCGGCCTCCAGCTCGAATTTGCCGCTTTCCGGGTTTATGAGTTCCTCATCCACCTGGACGTTCACCACTTCGGCGAGGAACATATCGTGGGAACCCAACTCTATGACCCGGGTAACCTTGCACTCTATGTTCACCGGGGATTCCAGCACCAGCGGGGCGTCCACAAGGGCGCCCTTGACCGGAGTCAGTCCCATCTCTTTCCATTTGTCATAGTCCCTGCCGCTGCGCACTCCGCACCAGTCCGTAGCCCTGGCAAGGGCCTCGGTAGTGATGTTTATCACGAATTCCCCGGTTCTGGAGATGAGTTCGTGCGAGAGACGGCTCTTGCGTATGGAGACATAGCACATTGCCGGGTCGCTGCAGACCGTTCCGGTCCACGCGGCCGTCATGAGGTTCCACTCCTCCCTCTTGCTTCCACAACTTACCAGGACTGCCGGAAGCGGGTAAATCATAGTACCCGGTTTGAAAGTCCTCTTGCTCATAGCTGAGCCCCCATATTCTTAAGTTCGGCGACCAGGGCCGGCACATCCACGTCCTGCACGGACACGCCTGAAGCCGACGCAAGGGCCGCCGCAACGCCTGCCGCCTGTCCGCTGCCCATACAGCTTGCCTGCACACGCAGGGACGCAAAGGCCACCCTGTCGGCGGAAAGGCAGCGTCCGGCTACCAGCAGGTTTGGGAAACCCTCCGCAATGAGGGCACGGTAAGGCACGTAGGCCGGCTCCTCCAGGAAAGTGACGCTCTGACTGGCTCCCTTCGAAGCGTGTATGTCTATAGGATGGGCGCCGCGGGAGATGCTGTCCTCATAGTGGAAGGCATTGAGATACTCCTGCGCGCTTATGACGTGCATGCCTTTGATATTCCTTGTCTCGCGCACTCCGCCATTCACGGCCACGGAGGCCACATAGCAATTCCGGAACTCCGGGAAAAGCTTCCGGAATATCCCGGCCATACGGAAACAGTCCTCGCGGAGACTGCACTCGGCGGCGCTCAGCTGCTCCGCATCGCAGGCGTCGGCGGAAACGCGCGTGACGTTCACTGCCACACAGCCGTCGTGCAGGGTGGTGCAGTACCACGGCCCGCCGAAATCCGGGATATCCAGTTCCTCCTGGAGCTCAAGCATTTTCTTTCGCATAGGCAGGCAGTAGCAGTTTTCACCCTGCTTGTTGTGATGCATGGCCTCGCGTACCATAGGGGAATCCGTATCCACCCCGTTTAGAATGAAATAGGAGGACATTGGCTGCAGGGGACGTCCGCTCTTGTCCTGCATAGGGACTCCGGCCATATATGCCAGGTCGGCATCGCCCGTGCAGTCGATGAAGACGTCTGCATCCAGGGCCTGGGAGCCGCTCTTGTTCTCTATGATCACCTGACTTATCCTGCCATCCCCGCAGACACAGCCGCTCAGATAGGAATGAAGGTAGAGTTTCACCCCGGCTTCGAGCACCATTCTCTGACAAAGCAGCTTGTAGAGCTCAGGGTCAAAGGCGACGTTGCCCAGAGGCTTCTCTATAAGACCGCCGCCAAGTTCTTCAAGTCTCTCTATGAACTCCCATGGTATGCCCCCTATGACCTTGCGTCCCTTGTAGGTGAAGACACTGAGCGGGGCGACATAGGAAGTGGTGGCCATGCCTCCGAGGAAGCCGTACTGCTCGACCAGGGCCACGCTTGCTCCCTTTCTCGCGGCTGCTATGGCTGCTATGAAGCCGGCAGGGCCGCCGCCGCAGACTACGACGTCATATCTGCCGACGACGGGTATATTCTTTTCGATTCTTATCGTTTCCATCTCCTTGTTATGCCGAAAGGGCCGACAAAGTTACGAATTTATTTTCACTAACTTTGCCGCCTCAACACACAGCTTATGAAACTCTCAGCAATTATCGCAACCATACTTTCCTGGTTCGCATTGGTTTTCATAATCTCCTGGATATCAGGCAGGAAAAGCGACAACTCTACCTTTTTCAGCGGCAAGCGCAACCAGCCATGGTACATAGTCGCCTTCGCGATGATAGGTTCCGCGATGTCCGGCGTCACCTTCGTATCGGTTCCGGGAATGGTCGCGGCATCCGCATTCGGATATATGCAGATGGCGCTGGGCTTCATTGCCGGACAGGCCGTGATAGCCTTCGTGCTGGTGCCTCTGTTCTACAGGATGAACGTGATTTCCATATATTCCTACCTGGAACAGCGTTTCGGACTGTCTTCCTACCGCACCGGCGCCTGGTGTTTCTTCATCTCCAAGCTGCTCGGCGCCGCAGTCCGGCTCTTCCTGGTCTGCATATCCCTGCAACTGATGCTGTTCGGGCCTCTGGGACTCCCCTTTGTACTGAACGTCGCCGTCTGCATAGCCGTACTGCTGCTCTACACCTACCGGGGCGGCGTGAAATCGGTGATATGGATAGATTTCCTCAAGACTATATGCATGGTCAGCGCCATAGTGCTGAGCATAGTCTTCATAGCCAGGGCTTCGGGACTTGACCTCGGCTCACTCTGCCGCGGAATCAGAGACAGCGGGATGTCCCGCATGTTCTACTTCGACGACCCTAAGCATCCGCAGTATTTCTTCAAGCAGTTCTTCGGAGGACTCTTCACCGTAGTGGCGATGACGGGACTGGATCAGGATATGATGCAGCGCTCGCTTGCCTGCCGCAACTTCAGGGACGCCCAGAAGAACGTGATTACCAGTTCCCTGCTACAGACCGTAGTGATCTTCCTCTTCCTGGTGCTGGGCGTGCTGCTCTATGACTTCGCCGGGGCCAACGGGATCGAGGCAGCCGGAGACAGTCTCTTCCCGGCGGTGGCCACCAGCGGCAAGCTCCCGATCGTGGTCGGAGTCTTCTTCGTGGCGGGTCTCATTGCCTGTTCCTATGCCGCAGGTGGCTCAGCCCTTACGGCCCTGACCACTTCCTTCACCCTGGACATACTGCACGCCGATCTCAAGGGCGAGGAGAAACTCTCCAAGACCAGAAAGACAGTACACATAGCGATGGCCCTTGCCCTGGGCGCTACCATAGTGATATTCAACTATTTGAATAACACCAGCGCCATCGATGCCGTATATAAGCTGGCCAGCTACACCTACGGTCCCATACTGGGTATGTTCGCCTTCGGCATCCTTACCCGCAGGCAGGTACGCGACCGTCTGGTTCCCGTGGTGGCCATAACGGCACCGGCGCTCTGCCTTGTGCTTGCACACAACTCAGAGCGCTGGTTCAACGGATATCAGTTCAGTTACGAACTGCTTATTGTCAATGCCTTGCTTACCTTCCTCGGACTTATCGTCTGTTCTTCGGGAGCAAAGAAGTCTCAGTGCAGCGGGCGCTGACGGTCTGGCCGCCCACGCTGAAGAGGAAATCACCCTCCTCGAGCACCCATTCTTCGTCCACGCCCACGAAGCCCAGTCTTGAGGCCGGGATATCGAATTCCACGCAGCGGGTCTCCCCCGGCTGCAGTTCTACCTTAGTGAACTCGCGAAGACGGCGCACCTCAGGCGATATGGAGGCCACCAGGTCGCTGGAGTAGAGCAGCACGCTCTCCTTGCCGGCCCTTTCGCCCTTGTTGCTTACATCCACACTGAAATGGAGCGTGTCACCGGCACGGAATTCAGCCTTGTCGATGCGGAAATTGGAGTACTCGAACTCCGTGTAGCTCAGGCCGTAGCCGAAGTTCCACTGCACGCGCACATTGGCGTCATAGTTATATACTCCACCCTGCCCCTGAAGCTGCTGGGCCCTGCGGAAGTCATAGTTCGAGAGAGCGTTAGGGCTGCAAGGGTAGGTGTATGGCAGACGGGCGCTGAAGTTCTCGTCGCCGCTGAGAAGGAGCGCGAGGGCATCGCCGCCGTAGTTGCCCGGAAGAAGCACGTCCACCACGGCGGAAGCGAGCGGCTCGATGTCGGCTATGATGCGCGGACGTCCCTCGTTGAGCACGAGTACCAATGGCTTGCCGGTGGCTGCAAGTTCACGCACCAGGCGCTTCTGGTTCGCGGAAAGATTGAGGTCGGATATATTGCCCGGAGTTTCGCAATAGCTGTTCTCGCCTATGCAGCAGACGATCACGTCGCTGCGACGGGCGGCTGCGACGGCCTTGTCCATATCCTTGACGACATCCTTCTGCCAGTCCCAGCCAGGAACGTAGCTCACGGCTTCCACGAACTCCACGTTCTGTTTGCCGAAACGTTTCGCGAGCGCCTCGTATATGGTGTTGTACTGCTCGTGGAAACGGGCCTCGTCACTGCCCTGCCAGGTGTAGCTCCAGCCGCCGTTGAGACTCCGCATAGAGTTGGCGTTCGGGCCGGTCACGAGTATGCGGCTGCCTTCGGCTATAGGGAGCACCCCGTTGTTCTTGAGCAGTATTTCGGATTCCACCGCAGCATTGAGAGCCATAGCACTGAATTCTTCGCAGGCGAAGCGCTCATAATTTTCGCTATCCCATACCGGCTCTTCGAAAAGGCCGAGGCGGGCCTTGAGACGGAGCACCCTGCGGCATGCGTCGTCTATGCGCTCGCGGGACACGGCTCCTTCTTCGACCAATTCCTTGAGCAGAGTGCAGAAGCTGACGTCGTATGGCTCCATAGCCATATCGATGCCCGCATTGATGGCTATGCGAATGGCGTCCTTCTTGTCAGTGGCGATGAACTCGCGAGTGTAGAGATTGTTTATGTCGTTGAAGTCGGTGATAATCATTCCGTCCCATCCGAGCTCTTCCTTCACCCACTTGAGCATATATTTGCCGTTGGCGTGGAAAGGTATGCCGCAGTTGCTGGAAGAGTTGACCATTATGGACAGGGCTCCCGCCTGCAGGCACTCGCGGAAAGGTTCGAAGTAACGGCCCCTCATATCGATGTCGGTGACTGAGGACGGAGTGCGGTCCTGGGCCGAGACGGTGGCGCCATAGGCCATGAAATGCTTGACGCAGGCCGCAACGTGATATTTGTCGATATGGTTCGGGTCTTCTCCCTGATAGCCCAGGGTCAGCGCCTTGCCCAATTCGGAGTTCACATATATGTCCTCACCGAAACTCTCCCATACCCTTGGCCAGGCCTGGTTGACGGTGATGTCCAGGGTCGGGTTGAAAGTCCACGGCACCATCGATGCCCTGGTCTCGTAAGCGGCGACCTCTCCCATCTGCAGGGCAAGATCGCGGTTGAAGGATGCGCCGAGGCATATCTCCTGAGGGAAGAAAGTGGCTCCCGCAGTGTATGAAGCCCCGTGGTTCTGGTCGAGACCGTAGATGCAAGGCACGCCTATCTCCTCCATCGAAACCTTTTGTATGTGCCTGATGATTTCCGAATATACCTCCGGGGTCTGGGCGCAGCTCCATGGAGTGTTGAGAATAGAGCCAATCTTGTATTCACGTATATAGCGGTCTATCTTGTCATAATCCACATTCTGACGGTCTTCCGTCATAAAGACCGAGAAGTCGATCTGGGTCATCTGCCCGATCTTCTCTTCGAGACTCAGCTTGCTGAGGGTCTTCTCGACAAGTTTTTCAATTTCGGCGTCACGCCTGATGGCCGGGTCCGCAGGTGCCGAACATCCTGCAAGGATGGAAAATGCTGCCATTGCAAAGAGGGATTTGCAGTGTTTCATATAGAATTTCAGTTTTATGTTGTTAATTATGCGCGACAAAGATAGGAATCTTCCGTCAATATGCAGAAAAAAATTTTGTATTTGAAAAATAAATAGTATCTTTGCAGTCCAATACCGCGGGGTAGAGCAGTTGGTAGCTCGTCGGGCTCATAACCCGGAGGCCGGAGGTTCGAGTCCTCCCCCCGCTACCAGAAACGCCTTGGATGCTTGAATCAAGCTCCAAGGCGTTTTTCTTTATGTCCGGGCGGGAAGTGCCGTCAGTCCATGGAGGGCTAAAGGACCTCGAGGAGCTCGACGGTGAAAATCAGTGCGGCGTAAGGAGGGATGGCACCTGGAGCGCCCTGGGTACCGTAGGCGAGCTGGTAAGGAATGTAGAGCTCGTACTTGGAGCCCTCGGACATCAGCTGGAGACCCTCGGTCCAACCCGCAATGACCTGATTGAGACCGAAGACGGCCGGCTGGTTGCGATCGTATGAGCTGTCGAACTTGGTGCCGTCGATGAGGGTGCCGCAATAGTGGCAGCGCACCTTGTCACTGGCCTTCGGTTTGCGTCCCTTGCCCTGGGTGATGACCTTGTACTGAAGTCCGCTGGCAAGTACCTTCACGCCAGGCTTGGAAGCATTGGCGGCAAGCCAGTCCTCACCCTCCTTGCGGAAGACCTTTCCTGCGCTCTCCTGACGGCGGGCCTGCTCGGCCTCGAGTTCAGCGAAGAAAGACTCCAGAGCGGCACCGGCCTCCTCTATGCTGAGGGCGGTAGGCTCTCCGGAGAGGATAGCCTTGAGACCGGCCGTAAAGTCTTCTACTTCAAGTGTTTTCACTCCTGACTGGAGGAGGTTGTGGGCTATGCTCATGCCCAATGCGTAACTGTTCTTATCCATAGTATCTATAATTTGTCGCGATGAATATTAGCTGCTATATCTGGGCCTTGAAAAGAGGACGGAGAGCAGCAATGGCCGTCTTGTCCAGAATCTTGCGGGAATACTGGTCCTGTATGATGGAGGAACGGTGACAGTCGGAGCCTATGCAGGCATAGAGACCTGAAGAAAGTAATTCCAGGGCACGGCTGCGGACCCGACGTCCATAATGCCCTACGAGGGAACCGTAATTCAGCTGCAGTTTCACGCCCATGGACTGAAGCTGCTGAATATCGCTCTCAGTCAGAAAAGCATAGCGTTCAGGATGGGCAAGCAGCAGATTGTAGCCCTTGCAGCGGGCTTTCTCCAATGTTTCCAGCCAGTCCAGGGAAGGGCTCCATACCGAATTCTCGACAAGGACCGTATTGTTCTCCATAGTGAGGAGGTCCCCATCCGCAAGTCTCCGGAGGAAGAGCGAATCAATCATATATTCCGCAGCCACGTGAAGACGTATGGGGCCGCCGTACGACTTGCAGAGTTCGGCAAAACGCTTCCTTATCCCCTCGCTGCCGTTAGGGCAGTCTTCCATCACATGAGGGGTAAGCCACAGTTCGGCGAGGCCGCAGTCCTCCAGGAAAGAGAGTATAGAGAGCGAACTGTCCAGCCCTCTGACACCATCGTCAAGACTGTAGAGTATATGGGAATGACGGTCAACGGCACCTTTCAGCAGCCCCGATGACCGTAAATCCTTCTTGAAGCTGAAAAGCCCCATTACTTCGAATCGCTTTCGTATTTGTAGCCGTATGACCTGTAGTAATAGCCATAGCGGCCGGAGTAGCTGGAATGAGCCTCGATTCCATTGAGGACCACAGACATGCGTTTGTAGCGTCCGCTGTCGGCAAGTTCCTGGACCACAGGCAGATTGCGCTTGTCCATAAGACCGGCGCGTATCACGAATACGGTCATATCGACAACGCCGGAGATAATGGCTGCGTCGGCAACCACCTCGGCAGGCGGGCAATCGATGAATATGTAGTCGAACTGCGATGAAAGTTCATCGAGCAGTTTTGCGAGACGGCCGTTGAGCAGCAGCTCGGTAGGGTTAGGAGGCAGGACGCCTACACGAATGAGATAGAGATTCTCTTCAACGCGGTTGAGGCAATCCTTAGGGTCCTCTACGTTTCCGTTGAGATAGGATGACACTCCGACAGCCTTGCAATTGAAGGAACTGCTCAGGGAGGCCTTGCGCATATCAAGGTCTATCATCAGGGTGCGGGCACCCTTCACAGCCATGCTCGCTGCGAGATTCAGACAGATGAAGGTCTTGCCGGAACCCGGGTAGAGAGAGGTCATCATAACCTTGCGGCAGCCTCCATTGGAATTGAGCATAAGGTCCACATTGGTCCTGAACACTCGGAAGGACTCGTTTATCACATTCCTCTCACCCTGACGCACGAGCAACGGTCTCGCCTCGCTGTCCTTGACCTTGTGCAGGAGATTGAACGGGAAATAGCGGCGCTTGCCGGAGAAAGGAATCTCGGCAAGATACGGAAGGCTGAGGCTGTCAACTATGTCAGACTTGGTCTCTACAGTGTTGTTGAGGGTCTTCCTGAGGAAATAGAAGGCGAAAGGTATGCCCGCGCCGAGGACGAGTGCAACCAGCAATATCATCATCGAGCGCGGCTCCACAGGTGAACTGGAACCGTTAGGGGCCATTATCAGACGGGTGTTGGCCACATTCATGAGACTGGTGAGCTCGTTCTCCTCACGTTTCTGGAGGAGATAGACGTAAAGGGATTCCTTCACCTTGCGCTGACGCTCTATGGAAATGAGTTCGAGCTCCTGGCCCGAGCTGGCGGCTATGCGGGAGAGAATCAGTTTCTCCTGGGAAGCCACCTGATCCGTTTCAATCTTCAGGGAAGTGATGTAGTTCTCGATGGAGCGGAGTATGGCCGAGCGGATTGAAGCGAGGGAAGTATTGATATCCAATACCAGAGGGCTGGTCTCCACCGTGTTGGCGAGGAGATTGTCCCTGCGTAGCACCAGTTCATTGTAGGCCTGGACCTGGGTCTCGATGCTGCCGTTCTTCAGTCCGGAATTGGCCGGGATAAGGGAAGTGACGTGAGCCGGGTCATTGAGATAGTCCTTGATGAAGTTGGCTATCGAAAGCTGGTTCGAAAGTTCGAAGGAGCGGGTGGCATACTGGCTGGATTCGCTCAGATAGCTGTCCGAGAGGGATTTGATATCGGTGAGATTGTTCCTCTCCTTGTAATTCTTGAGATCGGACTCTATGCCGCCGAGTTCCTGCTCTATTACGACAAGCCTGTCGTTGATGAATTCGGTCGTGACCCTGGCGGCCTTGTTGCGGTTGAGTACCCAACTCTCGTTATAGGCGTCTATAAGGGAGTTGAGTATGTTCTCGGCCCTCTTCGGGAAACGGTCCTTTATGCTGAGCACGACCACGGAAGTCTGCTTGCCGGATATGGATACGTCCATAGCGGCGGTGTAGCGCTTGGCAACAGCCTTCGCATTGCTCCAGCCGACAAGAATCTCATTGTTCCAGAGGGATATGTTCTCGGTCGGTACGAGTACAATACGGCCCACAGGCGTTTCAAGGGTGTCGAGAAGAGAACCGTTGACCACGGTCCTCTCCAGCTCCTTGGACTTCTGTCCCCCGATTGCAAAGCGGCTGAGGGAGAAGTCTGTGTCGGAAAGCTTTTTAAGCCTGAAGGAGAAAGACGATGCGGGATTCTCTCCCAGAAGCACCATCTTGACCGGGGTGTTGTCGCTGAGTTCCACCGTCCTGAGGGTCTGCTTCTCGTAATAGGAGGTGAGGAGACCGAGACGGGTCGCCACGATTTCCATAAGGTCGGGAGACGAGAAGGCCTCCACTTCGTTGTCCACATTGGTCGAGAAGCGCAGTCTGGACATGGTGCCCGTGAAGGACGAGAGGTCCCTCATCGCCGCTTCCTGGGAACCCTCATCTATGATGACCTTGGCCGAACGGCTGTATATGGACGGCGAACGGTACACATAGAAGGCAGCCGCAATCACACACAATACTACACTGGCGACGTACCACCACTTGTGGTCCCAGAAAAGATGCCACAGATCCAGTATGTTGATGGAGGATTCTTCCTCCTGGCGTACTTTGTTTCTAAGATTTTCTTCCATTTTACGACTAATTGGCTGATCCGCGTCCTGCAAACAGACTTATGAAAAGGGTTGCGAGCGTTGACAGGAAAGAACCTATGGACACCCAGAGGCTTACAGACTTGAGGTTGTTCTCGTTGATGGTGGACTGGCCTGCGCGCACCTTGTTAGGCTCCACATAGACCACATCGTTCTGCTGGAGATAGTAGGCCGGGGAATTGAACATGTCCACGGTCCTGAGGTCCACCTGGTAGATAGTGCGGCTTCCGTTCTGCTCGCGGATGACATATACGCCGTCGCGACGGCCGTATATGGTAAGGTTACGGGCAAGACTTATAGCCTCGAAGATGGTGATCTTGTCACCGGATATGTCGAACACTCCCGGCGAGGTGACTTCACCCGTCACGGAGATCTTGAAATTCATGAACTGGACCGTGACCACAGCATCCTTGACGAGGGAACTGAGTTTCTCACGGATGAGCTCGGCAAGCTGCCAGCGGTTGAGGCCGGCCACGTGTATGGTGCCAAGCTCTGGGAACTGTATGTTGCCGTCATTATCGACACTGTAGCCGATAAGACGCTGGTTGAAATTGCTCACGGATGATTCCGAGCCGGCCTGATAGGTCACCACAGGCAGGTTGTATATTCTCGCAAGCTCAGGGTCACGGCTGGACACGACTATCGAAATCATATCCATAGGCTGAATGAGGATACCCTGATTGGCAATCATCGTGAGAGCCGTATCGAGCTGGGCGTCCTGGATATAGTTGATTTTCTTGTAGGTGGAGCAGGAAGCTGCCGAAACCACAAGAAGGACGAGAAGGATGCTCAGTCTGACGAATATTTTTTTCATAAAGCTTTTCAAAAGCAATAAAGGGAATGCCCGGAAAACGGGCATTCCCATAAGGTGTTTATCCTGTTTACTTGGAGAGGGCGGTTGCCACGTCCACGGCGCAAGCCACGGTGCAGCCCACCATAGGGTTGTTGCCTATTCCGAGGAAGCCCATCATCTCGACGTGTGCCGGAACCGATGAGGAACCTGCGAACTGGGCGTCGGAGTGCATACGGCCCATAGTGTCGGTCATACCGTAGGAAGCTGGACCGGCAGCCATGTTGTCCGGGTGAAGGGTACGTCCGGTACCGCCGCCGGAAGCGACTGAGAAGTAAGGCTTGCCTGCGAGCACGCGCTCCTTCTTGTAGGTACCTGCAACAGGGTGCTGGAAACGGGTAGGGTTGGTGGAGTTTCCGGTGATGGACACGTCCACGCCCTCTTTCCACATGATGGCAACGCCCTCGCGGACGTCGTCTGCGCCGTAGCACCTTACCTTTGCACGAGGACCGTCGCTGTAGGCGATCTCGCGTACGATCTTCAGTTCGCCGCTGTAGTAGTCGAACTCGGTCTGCACATAGGTGAAGCCGTTGATTCGGGATATGATCTGTGCGGCATCCTTGCCGAGACCGTTAAGTATGCAGCGGAGAGGCTCCTTGCGTACTTTGTCGGCCTTTGCGGCAATCTTGATGGCGCCCTCTGCGGCTGCGAAGGACTCGTGGCCGGCGAGGAAGGCGAAGCACTTGGTCTCCTCGCGGAGGAGCATGGCGGCGAGGTTGCCGTGGCCGAGACCCACCTTGCGGTCGTCAGCGACAGAACCCGGGATGCAGAATGCCTGAAGGCCTATTCCTATGGCCTCGGCTGCGTCTGCGGCGTTCTTGCAGCCCTTCTTGATTGCTATGGCGGAACCTACGACGTAGGCCCACTTTGCATTCTCGAAGCATATAGGCTGAGTGTCTTCGCAGGTCTTGTAAGGATCCAGACCGTACTGATCGCAGATTGCGTTTGCTTCCTCGATATCCTTGATACCGTTGGCGTTGAGAGCTGCAAGGATCTGCTTGATGCGGCGATCCTGGCTTTCGAATTTCACTTCTCTTATCATAGTTCTGTCTCCTTTTTACTCGTGACGTGGGTCAATGAATTTAACTGCACCGGCCTCGGCGGTGAAACGGCCGTATGTTCCGGTTACCTGTCTGAGAGCCTCGTTTGCATCGACGCCCTTCTTGATGAGGTCCATGAACTTGCCGAGGTGTACGAACTCGTAGCCGCAGATCTCGTCGTTCTTGTCCAGGGCAAGGGTCTTGATGTAACCCTCTGCCATCTCAAGGTAGCGAGGTCCCTTCGCAAGAGTTCCGTAAAGGGTGCCGACCTGGCTGCGGAGACCCTTTCCGAGGTCCTCGAGTCCGGCGCCGATCATAAGTCCGCCCTCGGAGAAGGCTGACTGGGTACGGCCATAGACGATCTGGAGGAAGAGCTCGCGCATCGCAGTGTTGATGGCATCGCATACGAGGTCGGTGTTGAGGGCCTCGAGTATGGTCTTGCCCGGAAGGATCTCAGATGCCATTGCAGCCGAGTGGGTCATTCCGGAGCAGCCGATGGTCTCGACGAGGGCCTCCTGAATAACGCCTTCCTTGACATTGAGGGTGAGCTTGCAGGCGCCCTGCTGAGGAGCGCACCAGCCGATACCGTGGGTAAGACCTGAGATGTCGCTTATCTGCTTTGATTTCACCCATTTTCCTTCTTCCGGAATAGGTGCCGGACCGTGGTTTGGTCCTTTCTTGACGCAGCACATCTGCTGCACTTCGTGTGAATAAACCATAGTTTTCAGATATAATAAAGTTCTGTTCTTTCAATACTTTGGCGTAAGCGTACAAAGATAACACGATTTTAAGAGAAATGCCAAAAATTATAAGTACATTTACGCGAAATTGACAGCTATGAAGTTCCGCATATCATCCCCATACAGCCCCTCCGGAGACCAGCCGTCCGCCATACGCGGACTGTGCGAGGCCATCAATGGCGGCTGTGACGCCGTGACCCTGCTGGGAGTGACCGGTTCGGGAAAGACCTTCACTATGGCCAACGTCATAGAGAAGCTGCAGAGGCCGGCGCTCATACTGAGTCACAACAAGACCCTCGCCGCACAGCTCTATGGCGAGTTCAAGGCCTTCTTTCCCGACAACGCGGTCGAATATTTCGTCTCCTACTACGACTACTATCAGCCGGAGGCATATATTCCCAGCACCGATACATATATCGAAAAAGACCTGAGCATCAACGACGAAATAGAGAAACTGCGTCTGAGCACCGCTTCCGCCCTGCTGTCCGGCCGCCGCGACGTGATAGTCATATCCAGCGTCTCCTGCCTCTACGGCATAGGCAACCCCGAAGACTTCCACGCCCAGACGGTATATGTGAAAAAAGGCGAGGCGCGCAGCCAGATGCGTCTGCTGCACCAGCTGGTGGACGCCCTCTACAACCGCACGGAGACCGATTTCAAGCGCGGCAGCTTCCGCGTCAGAGGCGACACGGTCGACGTATGCATTGGCTACGGAGAGAACGCCATACGCATACAGTTCTTCGGCGACGAAGTGGAGGCCCTGTACGTCATAGACCCGGCTACGGGTGCCGTGATCGACGAACTGGACGAGGTGGCCATATACCCTGCGGGCAATTTCGTGACCACGAACGAAAGGAAGAAGGAGGCTATCAGCCATATTCAGGACGACCTCTGCACCCGGCTGGCATATTTCGAAAGGGAGGGCCGCATGCTTGAGGCAAAGAGGCTGAAGCAGAGGGTGGAATATGACCTCGAAATGATTAAGGAAATGAACTACTGCCCCGGCATCGAGAACTATTCGAGGTATTTCGACGGACGCAGCGAGGGCATGAGACCGTTCTGCCTGCTGGATTATTTCCCAAAGGATTTCATTACCTTCATCGACGAGAGCCACGTCACGATTCCTCAGATCCGGGCGATGTACGGAGGCGACCATTCGCGCAAGAACGTACTTGTGGAATATGGCTTCCGCCTGCCAGCCGCCGCAGACAACCGGCCGCTCAAATTCGATGAATTCGAGGAACTTACGGGACAGAAGGTCTTCGTCAGCGCGACGCCGGCCGAGTACGAGCTGGAGAAGAGCGGGGGCCTTATAGTCGAGCAGGTGGTGAGGCCGACCGGACTGCTGGACCCGCCGATAGAAGTGAGGCCGACCGAGCACCAGGTGGACGACCTGCTCGAGGAGATACGCAAGAGGGCGGTCCTGGACGAGAGGGTGCTGGTGACCACCCTGACCAAGAGGATGGCGGAGGAACTGCAGAACTATCTGGTGAAAATGGGAGTGCGCAGCGAATACATACATTCCGATGTGGACACTATGGACAGGGTGAAAATCATCGAGGATTTCAAGAACGGGCTCTTCGACGTGCTGGTGGGAGTGAATCTGCTCAGGGAAGGGCTGGACATCCCGTCCGTGTCCCTGGTGGCCATACTGGACGCCGACAAGGAGGGCTTCCTGCGCTCGGGCCGATCGCTGACCCAGACGGCGGGCAGGGCCGCAAGGAACGTCAACGGACTCGTGATAATGTATGCGGACAGCATCACCCGCTCCATGCAGGAGACCATATACGAGACCGACAGACGGCGCAGCAAACAGATGGAATACAACAAGTTGCACAACATAACGCCAAGACGCATCGACACCAGGTCCAACAGTCTCGCAGGGCTCGGGGGACGCACCGGGGCGGCCAACTCCTACGACGATCCCAGCTTTATCCCGGATCCAAGCTCTCTTGGCAAGGGCTCGGTCAGCGTGGGACTCGGACTGGACTCCAGGAGGGAGAGCAACTCGGCATACGTGGACGGCTATCTCAAGGCCGACCTGGCGGCAGTGCTGCAGGATCCGGTGGTGCGCTCGATGAGCCGCGGACAGGTTGAAAAGGCGGTTGAAAACGCAAAGAAGAATATGCAGAAGGCTGCTGCGGAACTGGACTTCCCGGCAGCCGCCAGATACAGGGACGAAATGTGGGCCCTGGAAGAATATCTCAAGGTATGGAAGACAAAAGGATGACGGAAGGAAGCGAGCTCGTTTGCAAGGCAAGGGAGTTTGCGCAAAAGGCGCTTGAAGGTATTGAAAGAGGCAATGGCAGGCCCTTCATTGAACATCCGGACGGGGTTGCGCGCATTGCCGGAGAGGAGATTGGCCTGCCGGCTGAATGCCTGGCGGCGGTGTACCTGCACGAAGCGGTGCGCATAGGCAAGGCCGAGATTCCTCAGGGGATGTTCGGCAAGGACATAATGACCATGGTGGACGGTCTGAACAAGATATCCACCATAAAGCCGAAGGACACACGTCTGGAGGCGGAGAACTACAAGAAGCTCATAATCTCCTACTCCAAAGACCCGAGGGTGATGGTGCTCAAGCTTGCGGATCGCCTGGAGGTAATGCGCTCCATAGACATATTCCCGAAGGCCTCCCGCGAAAGGAAGGCCCTGGAGACGCTTATGCTCTACATCCCGCTGGCCCATCAGCTGGGGCTCTACAATATGAAAAGCGAGATGGAGGACGTCTATTTCCGCTATGCGGAACCGGAGCAGCACAGGGCGATCAGTAACCGTCTGAAAGCGGGCGAGGCGGACAGGCAGAAGCTCACGCGCGAATTCATTGAGCCGCTGAAGGCACGCCTGCTGGAAAACGGGATCGCCTACAAGGTGAAGGCGCGCACCAAGACCGCATATTCGATATGGAGGAAAATGCAGCAGCAGAAGGTGGGCTTCGACGGGGTCTTCGACGTCTTCGCGATGCGCTTCATCATAGACACCGACAACTGTGCGCCGCTCAAAGACGAGAACGGACGCGAAATGGAGGGCAGGGAATATGAAAAGGCCCTCTGCTGGAAGGTGTTCTCCTTCGTGACCGAACAGTACGAGTCCGACACGAAGCGTCTGAGAGACTGGATCACCCAGCCCAAGCCCAACGGCTACGAATCCCTCCATATTACGGTCAAGAACGAGGAAGGCAGTTTCCTGGAAGTGCAGATCCGTACCAAGCGTATGGACGACATGGCTGAGAACGGACTGGCTTCGCACTGGTCCTACAAGGGAATCAAGAGGGAGGATACGGTGGCCAACTGGCTGAATGCTGTCAGGGACGCCCTCGAACACGGGAACAGCGCATCCCTCTCCCCTTCCGACCACGAGGGGGACGACGAGCTTCCGTCACCGAGCAGCTCCGACGTCTTCGTTTTCACCCCGAGCGGAGAGCTGAGGAAGCTGAGCGCCGGCGCCACCGTGCTGGACTTCGCCTTCGACATACACACGGCCCTGGGCTGCCGCTGCACCGGAGGCAAGATCAACGGCAAGGCCGTGTCCATCAGAGAGAAACTCCACACTGGAGACTATGTGGAGATAATGACCAGCAAGAACCAGAAGCCAAGCGCCGACTGGCTGAATTTCACGGTCACCGGCAAGGCCCGCAACAAAATTCGCCAGAAGCTCAAGGAGGTCGAGTTCGCCAAGGCCGCAGAAGGCAAGGAACTGCTGGAGCGCCGCCTGAAGAACTGGAAACTGGAACTCGGGGACGACAAGATGGCGGAGCTCCTGAAAAAGCTCGGCTACAAGACCACCCACGCCTTCTTCGCAGCCATAGGAAACAATGAATACGATGTGGCTGACCTCAAGGAATACCTGCTCGACAGCGGAGAAGCCAAGTCAACGGAGAGTCAGAAAGAAGAGGCGTCGCGCAGCAACTGGACAGGAAGCGGCTCAGGCAGCGACGACATACTTGTAATCGATGCCCACAACGTCAAAAACCTGGATTACAGAATGTCCAAATGCTGCAACCCCGTGTTCGGGGACGATGTCTTCGGCTTCGTGACCAGGACCGAGGGCATCAAGATCCACCGCATGGGCTGTCCGAATGCGGCAAGACTGCTGGAACGCTATCCTTACCGTATCCAGAAGGTGCGCTGGAGCAGCAATCCTTCCACCAGCAGTTTCCAGACCAGCCTGAAGATCACCTCCCTGCAGGAGCCTTCCGTCATCAACGAGATAATGACGGTCATCTCCCAGTTCAAGGCCTCCGTGCGCAACTTCAACGTCAGCGACGACGACAGGCACGGCAGCTATGAAATAAGCATGAAGATTTCCGTTCCATCGAACACGGAACTGGACAAGATCATCTCACAGCTGAGACTGATCAGGAACGTATCCAAAGTGAGCCGACTCTGAAATCAGTATATGAGTCTGAAATTGTCAACCCATAGCGTCGAGCGGGACGAGCCGGTCAGGTAGTCGCCACGTATGCTGGTTGCGCATATCACTATGATGTGCGTAGGCTTGCGGGTGAGCGAACGGTATTCTATCGGGATTTCTATCTCCACCCAGCCGTCAGTTGACTGCCCGAGTATGTATTCGCCGTAGCCGATGATTCCGCTCGATTCCTTGGTGAAGTATATGCCCTCGGAGGTATTTACCAGAACCGGGCTTTCCTTGCTTCCGCCGGTCTGACGATAGTCCCAGTCACCCACAGTGGCGATGATGTGGCAGCGGTCGTTGTCGCCGACCTTGACCACTTCTCCCGGAGGATATGAGCCCACCAGGTCTATGATTCCGCTGTTGTAGCGCATATTGAAGCGCAGGGCCTTGGGCCTTGTAGTCCAAGGGCGACCGTAGTGCACCTTTCCTCCCGTCGTGCCGACCAGTCCGGAGAACTGTCCGGTGAATATGTTGCCGCAGGCAAGCAGGCCGGCGAAAGACTTGGACTCGCAGCGCACGCAGTACTGGCCGTCAGGCGCGGAATTGCTGTCCGGATAGGTCAGGACTATTCCGAGGCTGGCCGTTCCGTTGATGCCGTCCGGGCCCTCACCGTTGCCGGTTCCCCAGAACATCTCGCGTCCGTCATGGTCAGGGGAATACGGGTTGTACCACTTGTAGTAGTCCTTGCCGGTAACGAGACTGAAATTCTCGAAGCTGTGGTTAGGCAGAGGAGTGGCGGGATCGGTTGTGAAAGACTGCACGACAGACTTGTCACTGCCGCTGTAGGCATAGACCTCGTATTCGCTTTCAGGTTCCAGGCCCGTGATGTGGGCCGTGAAGCTGCCTCCGTCAGAACTGATGGCAGACTGCTCGAGTTCAATCCACTCTGAGGTCCCGGCCAGCCTGTAGCAGAAGCCGTTGTCCAAACCGGCGACTCCCAAGGAGCTGACGTAGGCCTCGCGCGTCCAAGGATTTATGTCTTTGATCTCTACCTTGGCATCCGTCTGTTCCACGAAGAGATGCCATTCCTCAGTTATGCCGAAAGCCGTCACTTCGAGGGAAATCCCGTCCGTGAAGTCCTTCATGGCCGAAATGGGAATGGAATACTCGCTTATGTCCTTCGGTCCCAGCTTGAGTGAGCTGACGGTGATGTTGGAGCAGTCAACATCGCGTCCCACCTGGGCCAGGGCGCGGCAGTTGGCTTCGTCTATCACCGAACTGCCTATCTGGCCCACTACCGTAAAATAGCGCTCCACAGGCCTCAGGGCAACAATGGTCCATTCGTATTCCTGATTGTAGGTGGTGATGGTGAATTTCAGCGGGCTGCTCAGGTCGTGCACCCCCTTCAGCTCGATGCCGGGAACCGCAATTTCACTGTCTATCTTGAAGTCCTTGATTCTCACCTTCCTCAGGTCCTGGGTCTCAGGCAGGGAGACGACAACCGTATTCCTTTCGTAACTTATCTCCACATTGGTGGCGCCCTCTACGCTCAGGGAGGTAATATGGGGCACGACCACCGGGAAAGGGAGGTCGTTGCTTATGCAGGAGAAGGCCGTCACGGCACACAGAAGATATGCAAGGATTCTTTTCATCAGAGATGTATCGTGAGTCCGAAAGTAATGTCCATAATGTTCAGATGGGCCTGGGCCTTCCAGGCATTCCTGGTTCCTACAACCTTGCCCTCGCTCCAGGCGGTGACATTGTTGTAGGAGAGATCCGCCAGACAGACGCTGACCTGTATGGACATATTGTTCATAGGGAAATATACAATGCCCGGGGCAAAGCCCAGATGCACCTTCTTCTTCAGGGAATAATCCGAAGACGCACTCCCCGAGTAGAACTGGGACTTGGTCCTGGTATAACCGAGCACATAATCCCAGAATATGCCCACACGCCCGTAGCGGTCCAGGCCCACATAGGTCCTCTGGTAGATGCAGCCGCTCATGGAACGCGAGAGGGCGTGCATATCCTCGACGGATGTGCTGAAATTGCCGAGCAGGTCCGCAGTAGCCGAATCGACCATACCGCGCACGTTGGTATATTGGAAACGGGCGCCTACCGAGTGGTTGGGGGCGAAGGTATATGCAGCCTCAGGCGCCAGACGCAGCATAGACGCGCTGGCTCCGACGCCCTGAAGCAGAAGCATATATTCACTGTTGCCGCTGGAGAAGTCGGCGTACATTACGGAAAGGCCGCACTGCCACTCGCCCTTCGGGGCGATGAGACGGTTCGTCAGGCGACGGGTGCGCGAACTGTCCCGGGGCATTATCTCGGAACCCAGCACTATGGTCTCACGTCCTTTCGAACGACGCACAGAGCTGGAGTCGGTCTGAGCTTTCAGACTGACTGCCGCCGCCGCAAAGAGGACGGCCGTAACTATGGTTTTCAGACTGCGCATCATAGGAAATAATATGACATACCTACACCGAGTGAAAGGAGATTGAGCATAAAGCCCACGGAAGTGGCGTCCGAATTGCCCTGACTGGCCTGGTTATGTACCTGGTCGGCCCATCTGTAGCTGGCGCCGAATATGCCCACGTTCATTTCCAGGGAGAGCCTTTCGGTAAGGAAGACCGCAATGCCCGGGTTGACAGCCAGTTCCACGGAGTATTTCTGACTGTAGCTTCCGACCACGGAGCTGCCGCCGGCATTGAAGTCCTTGCCCTGGCTGAAAGAACCGCCGAGCATCAGGTCCGCGTACAGGGCCAGACGCTTTGCGCTTGCCAGAGGAATATAGGCGCGGTACACGAGATAGCCGCTGTAGCAATGCTGTATGCGGTAGCAGTTCCTGGCACTCATCGAGATCTCCGAGAAGGAGAGGTCGGCGGATTGCAGGTCCAGCATGTTCCTGTCATAAGAGAAGCGCAGACCCACACCCATATTGTCCTTGAACATATAAAGCAGCTCGGGATTCACCGAAATGCCGTAGCCCTTGGAGTCTATGCCGTTTATGACCAGGAAACTGTAATTGTCATTGATATGCTGGGAATAGCGGAGGGTACCTCCGGCCATCCAGCTGCCCTTCTTCACGAAAGGCGTTGACGGAGCGGTGTCGTAGCCACGGTCATAGTGCTGCGCCCCGGCAATCGCGGTGCCGAGGAGCAGCATTGTAAATATGACTTGTAACTTACGCATCGTAGGATTTATTCGTAAACGAGTTCCACCTTGTCAACCCAGAGCTTGGAGCTGTCGCATCCGCTGAAGTAATCACCGTACTGGGATGCGGCGCAGGATACCACGATGTGGGTAGGCCAGGTCTTGAGGTCGTGGAAGTCCAGAGGTATCACGTACTCGAGCCAGCCGCTGGTGGTTGCGCTCACCTTCTCGCCTGCATTCACGCTGTAGCCGTCATTGTAGATGATGAGGTTGCCGTAGGCTATGGTGCTGGCATCGGTGGTGTAGTCCACGAAGGTGGATGCGTCGGTGGTGTTGACGTGTACCGGAGAATCCTTGGTACCGCCGTAGGTCTTGTAGTTCCAGGTGCCTATGGCGAACTTGATCTCGGCACGGTCGTAGTCGCTGCTGGTCAGGGAAACGCCCTCAGGGAAGTTCTTGATGATGTTCATCTTGCCTGTGCTGTACTTGCACCAGAGCTTCAGCGCGGTAGGACGGGTGGTCCAAGGACGGCCGAAGTTGACCTTTCCTCCGCTGGTGCCGACCAGTCCTGCGAACTGTCCGGTGAAGATGTTTCCGGCAGCAAGTATGCCGACCATGGAACTGGTCTGGGCGCATACCGACTGGTTTCCGTCCACCTTGTCCGAAGTGTCGATGGTAGTGATGACTATACCCATATTGGCGGAACCGTTCACACCCTCGGAGCCCTCGCCGTTACCGGAGCCCCAGAACATTGTCTGTCCCTCCTCGACGCCGCAGTTCGGGTCGTAGAATTTGTAATAGCTCTGTCCGGAAACGAGACTTGCATACTCGAAGCTGCCGTTAGGGATTCTCGTAGCCGCATCGGTGGTGAAGCTCTTTTCATCTCCCACCTGCTCTCCGTTGATTACGAGGCGGTAGGTATATGTGGTGCTGCCCGTCAGTCCTGTGAGTGTTGCGGACCAGCTGCCCTCGGCGTCATTTACGGCGTCCACGGTGGTCCAGCTTGCGCCGTCCGAAGAGTAGGCGAACTGGACTGTGGCTCCGGCATATTCGCTGGCATCCACGTCGGCGTGCACCGTTGCGTGTCCGGCCCATATCTCATAGGCGGCGCTGGAAGCCAGTCCGGTGGAAACCGGTTCGAAGATGATGGTGTCATCCACAACGTCGGTAGAGTAATCCACGCTGAGAGTGAAGTTGAGGTCGCCGTCCTTGATGGTATATTTGAGGTTCAGCCTGTAGAGCTTTCCGGCCTCGAGACCTGAAATGGTACCGCTCTGGCTGAAAGGGCTGGCGTCCTTTGCAAGGGTGCCGCTGAAGTTCCAGCTGAAGGATGGCTCCTCGATGCCGCTGATGATGAAATAGCCCTCGGCGCCTGACTTGGAAGCATCGTAAACGAGCTGGGTGGCGGCGTCATTGGCATCCAGGCCTATGGTGAAAGTATAGCCCTCGCTGAAGTTCTCGGCGATGGAAGGGTCGAAGCTGACGGAAGAAACGGCGTTGCTTACGCCTGCAAGCACCTCGACACTGGTAACATTGCCGGCAGTGATCTCGAAGGCCTTGGAGCCCTTGTAGCTCCTGTTCTCCCAGGAAGCGACGGCAGGAGTCTCGGCAACCGCCTCTCCCGCAATTACGTCAACGCGGTAGGAATCGGCTGCCAGATACATTGGCGAAGGCATGGCCGAATAGGTGTAGGAACGTACGAGACCGCTGAAATCGGCCTTGTATATGTTCACCTTTGCAGTCTGGAGGATCTGGTCCTCGCTAAGGGCGGCGCGGGTCTCTCCGCTGAAGCTCATATCTATGCTGAGAACTCCCATTCCCTCGGAAGTTCCGTTTATGACATTTTTGTTGCAGGACACTGCGACGAGCAGCAGTCCGCAGGCGAGTGTAAGAATCTTTTTCATTTTCGTCCCTCCTATTCGACAGTCATTACTACAGGTATTTCTTTGCTGCAACCATTCTGGTCAGTTATCTTCATCGTGAAGGTGTGTACTCCCGGATATGCGATGATGGCATCCTGAGCCGCACTCAGATCGAAATCGATGGAAGTCTGGCCGAGAAGTTCAGAACCGTGAGGGAAAGGAACTACGGTAAAGATTATGGCGTTGGCCTCGGTAGGATTGATGAGGTCGAGGTTTGTCGCATCGGCAGCTGCAACCGCGTTCACGAAGGCATTGTTGGTGGAGGCGATGTTAACGGTGAACTTCTTCACGCCGCCCGGCACGGTAGCCTTGAACTTGATGCTCATATCCCTGGTCTCGACAGGAACTATGAGTATATTGGTAAGATCGGTGATCTCGGCATCGCAGCCGGCTTCATAGTCCGGCACAAGGGTAATGCCGCCGTCGCCCTTAGGGGCATCCGGATCGTCACCTATCACGTCCTCGGCTGCGCTGAGGTCGTTATTGATAGGGGCGTCACTGATAAGGTCCTGGATTTCTATGTCGAAAGTCGCATTGCCCTGCTCGTTTTTCTTGAGCACGAAACGCACCTGACGCCACTGCTTTGCGGCTATTCCGGAGAAGACCTTGGTCTGCTTGACGCTCTTTCCGTCGATATTTCCGCTGAATACGACCTCCATGGTGCTGCCGCTGACTGCGAAATAGCCTGCGCTCTGATCGTAGCTCGCATCCGCATTGAGGGCATACTCGAGAGGATAGCCGGAAGTGACGGAAACCTTGGTGGAACCCGCACCGGTGACGGTGGCAAGGAATTCGTCGCTATATGCAACAGTTACCTTGCACTGAAGAAGGGTGCAGACAAGCTCGCCCACGGTGGTGGTCTGTCCGGCCTCGATGGCAAAGGCCTTGCTGGTGCCGTAAACCGGCTGCTCGAAAGCGGCTACCGGAACGTTTTCGGCCGAGCGGGCCTCAAGGGTATATTCCCCGGCAGGAAGCGAAATCTTGTCGCCGGATGAAATAACCTCCGAATAGGTCTTGTGGAGAACCTCGTCTCCGCTGGCGTTCTTTACCGAAATGATATAGTTTCCGCCGGCAGCGACGGCCTTGGTCTCAACTTCCTCATCGACAGAAAGTCTGAGTTCCCCAAGGGAAAGGTAACCCTGGCCCTGATTGCACACAGGGACCTTCTGGCAGGATGCTGCGAAGAATACTGCGGCGCAGGAGAGTATGATCGATATGTATTTTTTCATTTTCAGGTCCTCCTAGTTGTTGAGTTCGATATCACCGAGGTCAACCGTCTCGGTGGTGTTGTTGAAGCTGATGCTGAGACTTGCCCCTCCTACATTGGTCAGGTCAAAGGTAAAGGTGTAGGCAGTAGCCTCGTTCAGATTCGTATATTCCTTTGAGAAGGAAAAGTCCTTCACCTCGCTTTTCATCGCGCCGGAAAGAGTAATCTTGTAACCGTCGATGAATGCTCCGCGGGTCTCGTCCTTGACAAAGCTGACAACGTCCGCATTGTCGCGGCTGAACTTGAAGGAATAATCCTTGAAATAGTTCTTGAAGGCCTGGGTGCAGGCAATCTTCACAACGGTATTCCTGAGGGATACTGGCACCTTCACGGCTGTGGTCTGTCCGCCGGTGATGGCGAAACTCTGGGTCCCGCTGAAGTAAGGGCAGTCGAAGCCCTCGGTCTCATTGGAGCCGTAACTTGCCGTCACGCCATAGTTTCCGGAAGGAAGGGCGGTAGTTGGATCCCACTCGGAGATCTTTCCGCTCCACACCGGCTCTGATGCGGAATTCACAATTGAAATGGTGAAATCAGAGGCTGCGGGCAGGGATGTGTAATCAGACACATTGCTCCTGGTCATATCCGCAACCAGTTCGTCAGTCGTGAGTGACAGACTGACAAAACCGCTCTTCTCCGACGGTACCTGGTTCTTGGTACAGGCAACCGCAGCAAGAAGAAGCAAAGTACACGTTTTGATTTTCAAATTTCTCATGTCTTTGGTTTTGAATCTTATTGTTAGGTTAATAATCTATGTCAGTTCTTTATATATACCCTGATATTGTCGAGATAGAGATAATATACGGCGTTTGCAGCCACCACGCTGGTCGTCCTGCCCGTGTCGGCAAAGAAAACTATACGGGTCGTGGCGCCTACAGACGCAATCTCCTGGGTGCGGGAATGCATTGCAGACACGTCTTCGCTGGCAAAGCGCTCCGAAGTGAAGACTATGCTGGCGTTGGAAGCGATATTGTCCGACTTGCAGCCGTCCAGCTTCGAACTTTCGGCATTGCTGTGCGTTCCTATACGGTAGCAGGCCATTGCGGTGGCGGAATCGTCGCGGTTATATCCGGCCGGAACATAGAAGGCCTCGTCATATTCCACAACCACGGTCACGGAAGCGTCCGGTTTGAGGTAGGACATCGCAGGGGTGTCCAGACGGCCGCACCAGCGCTCCACAACCCATGCGCCCGACTGGTAACGGCAGTTGATGCGGATGCAGTCCCCCTCGAAGATAGCGAAGCGCGCCGCATTCCATCCGTTTCTCGGCAGATAGCCGTCGAGCAGATAGCCCGCAACGTTCCTGTCGGAATTCGAGGACGCGGTGTAGTCGTCATCGTGGGCAGTCGGAACGGCCATGGAGAAGTCCTCCTCAAGCAGATAAGGCACCTCTCCCAGCTCTATCGAAGCCAGATTGTCATCCAAAGTCAGGCAGGACGCCTGCAAAGGGATATCCACCGAGGCGTGGGCAGTCTCGAAATTCAGCACGGCAGTACCATCGCCGATGGCTGCGACCACCTGGTCGTAAGCTGCCTTCCCCTCCGCTCCGAGCAATTCCTCCTCGAAGCTGAAATCTCCGTAGTAGCCGGCCGTATTGGCCCAAGTGTAGAGCCGGGTGCCGTTCTGGGATATGCTTATATTCCACAGGGCCTCGCCTATATGGTTGGCACCCACGTGGAAACTGAGCCTGTAATAGGCCTCCGTTGCGGCGGAAACCAGCTTCACCGGCGTCGAATGTCCGCCGACGAAACTTCTTCCCGAAAGGGAAAGCGGCTCCAGCACAGACTTGTAATGATGGGAATATATGGTCAGACGCATCGAATCGCTGCTTGCCGCCGCTTCAATGTGCGGGGCTATGGCAGCGCAGGCGAAAGTCGGAGACGGAAACTCAGACTCGGCGAGAGGCTCGGCCAGGCGCAGCCTTATTTCGTCGCTGCCGCCCGAAAGCGTCACTGCAGAGTCGGGGTCGCTGAAGTCGGCCGTCACGGTGCCGCTCACATTGAAAGGCATATTTATGACTATCTCGCTGACAGGCTCGCCCAGGGTGTTGGTACCCGCAGGCAGCCAGAAACGCAGCTGATGAAGCACGTGCTTCATAGACATGGACATTCCGCTGTGGTCCTCTATTTCCGGGATGGCCTTCAGAGCGCCGTAACTCACGGGCTCGGCAATCATTATGTCGGCTCCTCCGGAAACCTTACCGTCCTGTACGGAAGGCAGATTGAAATCCACGGAAGTCCCGTTCACCGCAATCGGCTCCGGATAGCATGCGAAATAAGTGTAGCTGTCCTCTGGCATTTCAGACGCAAGCACCGAGCTGAAAAACGCCCGACTTCCGTCAAAACCATATATCCCGAAAGATTGTTTTGCCAGGATGTAGGAAGAAGAGGAGTTCCTGGCCCATACCGCGATCCTGTCCCCCTCGGACCAGCTGGCCGACAGACCGTCGCCGTTCATTGTGCTGCGGGTGGAGCCATCGCCTCCTGCGTAAAAGCCCACCTCCACGGGTCCTTCCGGGCTCAGCGGGGAGTATTTTGAACAGGCAGTGAGCAGACACAGGGCTACGCCCATAGCTGTCACACAAAAGTTCATGGTCCTAAAACGTCTCATTTTTGAGGTTAAAAATCACACAAAGTTAAACTCTTTTTCCCAAATAAGCAAATCGGGCCGGGCG
This sequence comes from Bacteroidales bacterium, assembly GCA_004554455.1. Classification (GTDB taxonomy): domain Bacteria; phylum Bacteroidota; class Bacteroidia; order Bacteroidales; family UBA932; genus Cryptobacteroides. The sequence goes on from SFMG01000001.1 coordinate 136,728, forward strand.
GCAGGGACTTACCCGAGTTTTTTTATATCTTTGTACACCTATATATATAAGTATATGAACGAAGAGGAAAAGAAGCTCGACACCAACTACGGAGACGATAAGATTATTACGCTGGAAGGCGTGGAGCACATACGCCGCAGACCGGGAATGTACATAGGCCGGCTGGGCAACGGCGACAACCAGGGAGACGGAATATATGTACTGCTCAAAGAGATCGTGGACAACTCCATCGACGAGTTTTCCATGAACTACGGCAAGACCATACAGATACAGGTGGACGAAAAGAGCGTCAGCGTCAGAGACTTCGGACGAGGCATTCCGCTCAATTCCGTAGTCAAGGCGGTAAGCGTGCTGAACACGGGAGGAAAGTATGACGACAGTTCCTTCAAGAAATCCATAGGCCTCAACGGCGTGGGTTCCAAGGCAGTGAATGCCCTCTCCTCCCATTTCTACGTCGAGTCTTTCCGCGACGGGATGTCCGCCTTTGCGGAGTTCGAGAGGGGCAGGCTCGTGAACGAGGGCAAGAGGGAGACGAAGGAGAAGAACGGCACCCTGGTGCGCTTCACCCCGGATGAGCTTATGTTCGTGGACTACCACTACAATCTGGAGTATGTGGAGACTATGGTCAAGAACTACTCCTATCTCAAGAAGGGACTGAGCCTCAACCTGAACGGTACGGTCTATAAGTCCGAGAACGGACTCCTGGACCTGGTGAACAATTCCCTGTCCGAGACTCCCCGCTACCAGCCCATCCACCTCATAGGAGAGGACATAGAGATAGTGCTCACCCACGGCGAGAGCCACGGCGAGAACATATCCTCCTTCGTGAACGGCCAGCACACCAGGGACGGAGGAACCCATCTGGCGGCACTGCGCGAGGCCGTGGCCAAAACCCTGCGGGAATTCTACAAGACGGTTTCCAAGAAGGATTTCGCTCCCGAAGACATAAGGGAGGGCATAATAGGAGCCATAAGCATACAGATACAGGAGCCGAATTTCGAAGGCCAGACCAAGACCAAGCTGGGCTCCAACTACCTCTGGGAGAAAGAGATCATACGCGAGGACGGCAGCAGGGACATAGACAAGGGCCCTACCATTCGCAGCTTCGTGAATGATTTCGTCAAGGTCAATCTCGAGAACTACCTTCACATCCACAAAGAAATAATCCCTGTGCTTCAGGAGAAGATCCAGTCCTCGGAATCGGAACGCAAGGAGATTTCCGCCATACAGAAAAAGACCAGGGAGCGCAACAAGAAGACCAGCGTATATAACAAGAAACTCAGGGACTGCCGCTACCACTTCAACGACAAGATGCCAAAGGGCAAGGAAGAGGAGGCGGAAAAGACAAGCATCTTCATTACCGAGGGCGACTCCGCATCGGGAACCATCACCAAGGCCCGCAACTCGGAGGTGCAGGCCGTGTTCAGCCTCAGGGGCAAACCCATCAACTGCTTCAAGGAAAGCCGCAAGAAGGTGGCCGAGAACGAAGAGCTCAACCTGCTCATCTCCGCCCTCGGAGTGGAGGAGGACCTTGAGGACCTCAGGTACAACAACATAGTCATCGCGACGGATGCCGATGACGACGGAATGCATATACGTATGCTCGTCGTTACCTTCTTCCTGAAATACTATCCGGACCTTGTGCGCCGCGGCCACGTCCACATACTCCAGACCCCTCTGTTCCGCGTAATGAACAAAAGGACGGGGAAAGGCGGCAAGGAGATAATCTACTGCTACTCCATCGACGAGAAGGAGAAGGCAGTGAAGAAGTTCAAGGACAACTGCGAGATCACCCGCTTCAAGGGCCTCGGAGAAATCAGCGACGACGAATTCGCGGAGTTCATCGGAGATGACATACGCCTGGACGAGGTGAAACTCAGCGACGAGGAATCCATATCCGAACTTATGGAATTCTATATGGGTGACAATACCATAGACCGCCAGCTGTTCATTAAGACCAATCTGCGCAGCGAGCAGGAACTTGACGGCGTGGATTTCTAAGCTTTTAATTTGAAGTAATATGAATACAGAGACAGAAGTAAGACTCAGCGGCTGGAGAAAGTTCTGCAAGTGGCTGCTTACCAAGGTAATGGGATGGAAATATGTAGGCACCCCGCCTCCCGAGAGGAATGCCATTCTCATAGGCGTGCCCCACACCAGCGCATGGGACCTCCTAGTGTCATATCTCTATTACCAGGCCATAGGCGGAAACGCCAAGGTAATGATCAAGAAGGAGTCTTTCAAAGGCCCTATGGGATGGATACTGCGCAAGGTGGGAGGCATTCCGGTGGACAGAAGCAATTCCACGGCCTTCCTCCACAGCATCATTCACCAGATGAATGAGAACGGAATGCACCTGGCGATGTGCCCCGAGGGGACCCGCAAGGCCTGCCACAGGTGGAAACCCGGCTATCACACCATTGCAAAACAGACCGGAGCCACCGTCTATCTGGGCTACTTCGACTGGAAGCACAAGGTAATCACCTGCGGCATCCCTTTCGAACTGACCGATGACGCCAGGGCAGACACGGACAGGATGCAGGCCTATTACGCCGGGCTCGACATAGACGGACGCCATCCTGAAGGCTGGGCCACAAAATAACAAAAAGGGGGTCACCGCGGTGATCCCCTTTTCATTTATGAATTGCTGAATTACTCAGCTACAACCTCTACCTTGACGCTGCCCTTGATGTCTTTGTAGCACTTTACGGAAGCCTCGTAAGTTCCGAGTTCCTTGACTGCGTCGAGAGCGATGTCCTTCTTGTCGATCTCGAGACCTGCTGCGGCGAGAGCCTCTGCAACCTGTGCGGTGGTAACGGAACCGTAGATCTTGCCGGACTCGCTGACCTTAACAGCAATCTGTACAGGGGTCTCGGCGAGTTTTGCTGCAAGTGCCTCGGCATCAGCAACATACTTGGCCTCTTTGTGAGCCCTCTGGCGTATGTTCTCTGCAAGGATCTTCTTTGCTGAAGGAGTTGCGAGTATAGCATAACCCTGAGGAATGAGATAGTTGACAGCGTAACCTGTCTTCACGTTGACGATCTCGTCAGCATAGCCGAGGTTGGCTACATCTTTCTTGAGAATTATTTCCATAATGCTGTCTCCTATTATTTCAAAAGGTCTGTTACGTATGGGAGAAGTGCAAGGTGCCTTGCCCTCTTGACTGCCTGGGCAACCTTCCTCTGGAACTTGAGGGAAGTACCGGTGATGCGGCGAGGCAGGATCTTGCCCTGCTCGTTGAGGAACCTCTTGAGGAACTCAGCATCCTTGTAGTCAACATACTTGATACCTGCCTTCTTGAAACGGCAATATTTCTTCTTGCGAACCTCTACTGTAGGAGGGTTCAGATAACGGATTTCATTGTTCTGTGCCATAGTCTTGTCCTCCTTGATTATTCAGCTTTCTTGTTTGCCCTTCTCTTCTCTGCGTAAGCGACAGCGTGCTTGTCCATAGCAAAGGTGAGGAAGCGGATGATGCGCTCGTCACGACGATACTGGGTTTCGAGCTTGGCGATGAACTGAGGTTCAGCCTTGAACTCGATGAGATAATAAAAACCGGTGGTCTTCTTCTGGATAGGATAAGCCAGCTGCTTGAGACCCCAGTCCTCCTGGTACACAATCTCGCCACCGTTATTGGTGATGAGCTCGGTGTACGCGGCAACCGCTTCCTTCATCTGGCTGTCAGACAAAACGGGAGTTGCAATGAAAACGGTTTCGTACTGTTTGATCATTTGTTTATAAATTAATTGTTTAAGTTACTTCCGTGACCCAAGGCCACAAAATGGACCGCAAAGGTAGCGATTCTTTCCGAAATAAACAAAGAAAGTCTATCTTTGCGGCCGAAAAAAAAGAAAGGACAATTCGTAAAGAAATGAAAAATCTCATCATATTCGACCTGGACGGCACCCTGCTCAATACCATCGACGACCTGGGATGTGCCGTGAACCACGCCCTGGCGCTCAGGGACCTGCCTCAGCACGGGATGGAGGAATACAGGACAATGGTCGGCAACGGAGTTAGGAAACTGATTGAACGCGCCCTCCCGCAGGACGCCCAGGACCTTGTGGAAGATTGTCTGAAAGACTTTCTCGCATATTACACAGAAAACATAGACGTACATACGAAACCATATCCAGGGATGGACGCCCTCATAGGGAAACTGGACGGGGAAGGCTGCCTCCTGGCAGTGGCTTCCAACAAATTCCAGGAGGGTACGGCGAAACTCGTGGAAAGATTTTTCCCGGGCATAGATTTCGTGGCCGTCTTCGGAAACAGGCCGGGCTATCCGCTGAAACCGGACCCGGAGCTTATCAGGGAGATAGAAGACCTGGCAGGCAGGCGTTGCGGCGAAGCCCTCAACACGATAATGGTGGGCGACTCCGACACGGATATGAAAACGGCCGCCAACGCCGGGATAGCATCAGTGGCCGTATGCTGGGGCTTCCGCAGCCGGGCGGAACTCGAACAGGCCGGAGCCGTCCGTTTCGCCGAAACCGCAGAGGAACTCTACTCAAAGATACAGGAAGTCAAAGCATAATCTGCGCAGCAACCGTCCTGGCTGCTTCCTCACCCTTGATGTGGGCAAGGATCTCCAGACCGAAGGCTATGGCGTGCCCTGCACCGCGGGAAGTGATCACGTCGTCGTCTTTCACGCATCCCGTCTTGACGTACTCGGCGCCTATGGCCTCCAGTCCCTCTTCGAAACCGTCATAGCAGCACATTTTCACACCCTTGAGCCTCTCCTCGCCGAGAGCGGAAGCAAGGACTACGGACGGTGCGGCACAGATGGCGGCCACGCTGCCTCCCTCGTCATAGTGACGGCGAAGCAGTTCCATAAGCGGCTTGCAGGCAGCCAGATTGGTCGAGCCCGGCATTCCGCCCGGGAAAATCATCACGTCCTCCCTGGAAGTTCCCTCCTGTTCAAACTTCTTGAGAAATTCCTTGAAAGTGTATTTCGCGAGAAGGACGGTCTTGTGGGAAGAGGTAACGAAATTGTCCTCATTCAGACACACGGTCTTCACATTGACTCCGCCGCGCACAAGCACATCGTAAGGGGCAAGGGCCTCGACTTCCTCGAAGCCGTCGGCCAGAAACATATATACTCCTTTCATATATTGATGATTATGAATCAGTCGCGACGTCCGCCCATTGCGATTGCCACATAGTAGAGAAGGGTTGCAATGGAGCCAATGGCTGCGATGACGTAGGTATATGCGGCCCACTTGAGCGCATCCTTCGCCTTTGGCATGGTCCAGCTGTCGGCAAGACCGGAGTTGCCCAGCCAGGCCACGGCCCTGCTGGAAGCGTTCAGCTCGACAGGCAGGGTGATGATGCTAAAGAGAGTGGTAAGGGCGAAAAGCAATATGCCGGCCCAGAGTATGGCCGTGCTGCCGGACCACTGTATGGCAAGTACGCCAAGGAGCAGCAGCCAGGTCACGGCGCTGTTTGCGAAATTCACGACGGGAACCAGAGCCGAGCGCAGCTTGAGCGGCATATATCCCCTCGAATGCTGAACCGCATGGCCGCATTCATGCGCGGCAACGGCTGCAGCGGCAATGGAACGGCCGTCATATACCTCCGGGCTGAGTTTTATCACCCGTGCGGAAGGGTCGAAATGGTCGGTGAGGAAGCCGCTGCCACGTACGACCTGTACGCTGTTTATGCCGTGGTCGGCGAGCATACGTCTTGCGACCTCTGCGCCCGAAAGCCCGGAAGGCAGGGCTACCTTTCCATATTTCTTGAAACGGGAATTCAGCGTCTGCTGAACTATGAAGCTGGCCACCATTGTGGCGATGAGGATAATCCAGATAAGTGACATCTATTTTACATTTTTATCGTTAGGCACAAAAATACTCTAAAAAGCATACCATACGACTATTTTGTGTAATTTTGTCACCCGATATGACAGACAGATTCAGAGAAGACGAATTTTCCAGGCTGGAGCTCAAACTCTCCAACTGCCTTGAGAACTACAGATATTTCAGGTCCAGACTGCGTCCTGAAACCAGAATGCTCGTGCTCGTGAAGGCCAACGCCTACGGTCACGGAGCCGTGGAGTTCGCACAGATGATGCGCGATGCGGGGGCTGACTATCTGGCAGTGGCCTACCCGGTGGAGGGAGTCGAACTCCGCAAGCACGGCATAATGTCCCCGATACTGGTGCTGACCACAGGCAGCGATTCCTTCAACGACATAGTCGATTACCACCTCGAACCGGGAATACCGAATCTCGACACGCTCAAGGCCCTGGTTCAGGTACTGCGCAACAAGCATATAAGCGAGTATCCCATACACCTGAAGCTGGATACCGGGATGCACAGGCTGGGCTTTATGAGCTCCGAGCTGGACGAGCTGCTGGCCTACCTGAAGGGGAACAGTTCGGTCCGCGTGAAATCGGTATATTCCCACCTTGCGGTAGCCGACGACCCGGAGAATGACGCCTACACGCTCGGGCAGGTGGAGCTTTTCACCCGCAACAGCAAACTTATCGCGGACTCCCTCGGCTACATGCCTATGCGCCATATACTCAACTCCGCCGGAATAGAGCGCTTCCCGCAGTTCCAGTTCGATATGGTGCGTCTGGGCATAGGCATATACGGAGTCAGCGCAGTGCCGGGAGTAAAGCTCGCCCCGGTAGCTTCTCTCAAGTGCAAGATATTACAAATCAAGCATTTGAAGCCAGAAGACGGGTGCATCGGCTATGGACTTTGGGGAAAGATTGCCCCTGAGGGGAGCACCATAGCAACCATACCCGTGGGCTATGCCGACGGACTGGACCGCCATCTGGGTCGCGGCCGCGCCTCCTTCCTGCTCAATGGAAAGAGAGTTCCGACCATAGGCAACATCTGTATGGATATGTGTATGCTGGACATCAGCGGAGTGGAGGCCAAGGTCGGAGACACGGTGACCATCTTCGGCGAAGATCCTTCAGTAAACGAACTGGCGGAGATCCTCGGCACAATCCCTTACGAGATCCTTACCTCGGTTCCCCGCCGTATAGAAAGGGTTCTGGTCTGAACCCGGCAGTTTCCTTGCGGAAAATTACTTGAGAGACTTCAGAATCTTTGCGAGCTGGTCAGGGCAGGATGTGCCCCTGCTGGCGCAAGGAACGTTTGAAAGTTTCTCGATGACCGTGCTGACCTTCTGACCCTTGATCATATTGCAAAGGCCTATGGCATTGCCCGGGCAGCCCCTGGTGAATGCGCAGTTGCGTATGGTCTGCGTCTTCACGTCGATTTCTATGTCTATCTGCTTGGAGCATACCTTTGCGCTCGGCGTGGCGCTCACATAGCGTATTCCGTTCTTTACGGTATCGCTGATTATCTTGTAGTCATTCACGTTTCCCTGTGGTGCCTGTGGGGAAAACTCGCTGCCGGCGGCAGAGAGCGCTGCAGGAGCAAGCGTTGCAGTTGCCATTACGAAGGCAGTCTTTTTAAGAAAATCTCTTCTTTCCATATAAAATCCGTTTTAAATAATTTCACTTTTTCCATGGCCTTCCCGGCTTCCGGTCATTTCCCAGCTTCCGAGATTTTCGGATATTTCCCGGCTTCCTGTCATTTCCTGCCTTTCCGGCAGCGGATCAGAACAGGGTAGGATGGTTCTCATCCAGCTGCGCAATCACTCTTTCCATAATGATGCGTCTGAGTGCCGAAGCCTTCGAGCGTATGCCCAGACTTCTGCAGTATGCATCGATGGCCTCCACCTCCCTTTCATTGAACAGCAGCACCTGACGGTGTCTGCGCAGCAGGGCCTGGCGTTCCCGTTCCGCACGTTCCGGATCCAGGATCAAAGCTTTCCTACTGTTCTTGACTTTCTTGGATGAACTGGCCATAACTCATTGATTGCAGCGGCAAATATAACAAAATTTCTGCCAAGCCCACTTTCCAAGTCAAGCAGATTGCTTTCGGTTTCAACGTAGCCTTTCGGGACATAGCTGACATTTCCATTAGAATCGGACGCAAATCGTTGATGCGGCGGGACAGGTGCCACTCCGGCGGCTTTTTACTTAGGATTATGCCGCCTTCGTGGCATACTGTCCCCGCCTGCACCGCACGACTGCGCTGCAGGCGGGCCGTTCTACTTGCCGGCACGATGGCGCTGCAGGCGGAACCGTTCTACTTTGCTGCGACGAAAATTGGAATCGGACGCGGCATCGTAGCGGCAACGACCGTTGCAGGCGGGCCATTCTACTCGCCGGCACGATAGCACTGCATCGATTCTCGATTTCAAGCCAAGACTTGCGAATCGATGCAGCCTTGGAGCCAATCTCTGGCAAATCCGTGCATCGATTCTTGATTTCAAGCCCAAACTTGCGAATCAATGCAGCCAAAAGGTCAAAACTGTATTTACCTGAAAAAAGTTGACTCACAACAAAGAGTTAACGATGGACTTTAAACACACTACCAAAAGACAGCTGTACTATGATCAAGTAATTGAGT
>SFMG01000026.1 GCA_004554455.1 Bacteroidales bacterium
ATTCAAGCCCAGACTTGGGAATCGATGCATAGATTCAAGAGATTTCCGGGGTTTCCGTGCATCGATTCTGGATTTCAGGCCCAGACTTGGGAATCGATGTGGGGTTTTGCCTGTTTATGCCCTGTTGCGTGCATCGATTCTTGAATTCAGGCCCAGACTTCCACCATTTTCAAGTACTCCAGTACCCATGATAGTCACCACGCCGTCGTACGAAATGGTGTATTTATACCTTTGGTTTATGACGCCCCGCTTAACTATTCTCCCTTTATTTCTCAGCCATACTCTATTCCTCTTCGTCTTTATAATTACCAAATTTTAGCAGATTAATCCTTCTTGCTGCTTCCTTCGCATGCCCGATTACATTCTGAGCTTGAATCCCGCCAGGAGGGTGTCAGGGCAGAAGTTGAAGACGGAGGCCATTTCTCCGGCCATACAGAAGCCGCAGTCGCGGCACAGCTCCGTACCGTAGCCTGAGCAAAGCCCCTCGCTGCCGTCAGGGTATATGAAATTGGTCACGAAGCACTCCCTGCCCAGACTGATCTCACCAAGGGCATTGCGCTTCATCTTCTTCAGGCCGGAACGGGAATTCATGATAGGGTAGCCCTTTTTCTTGTATTCAAGCACCTTGTCGATGAGCTCGGCTTTTTTCTGCGGGGGAAGCATAAGCTGCTCAGTACCCGGATATGGGGTGTGGAAGTTGATGGAAATCTGCTCTATGGCCGGGTTCTTCTTCGCGTACTCCATAGCCTCGTCCAGAGACTCCCAGTTGAGGGTGTTTAATACCATATTGACACTCAGGTGCTTATGGCCGCTTCTGGCTATATTCTCCTCAAGCTTCGCAAAGCTGCCCTCCCCTCTGACTGCATCGTGGTACTTGCCTATGCCGTCCATCGATACCCATATCGAATGCGGACGTATCCAGGAGAAGTCCTGCTGAGCGTTGGTTGTCACCGTCACGGAGAAAAAGCCGATTCCCATTGCGGCGTCGATAATGTCGTTTATGGTTTTGCCCTCTTCCCTCCACAGGGTAGGCTCGCCGCCCTCCAGGTCCACGAAACGCGAACCGGCCGCATGGGAGCGTCTCAGATTCTCCACTATATCATCGAATTTGCGCTGACGGTAGCCGGCACTGCCGTAAACGGAGCAGTGCTTGCAGCGGAGATTGCACTTGTCGGTTATGAAAAGTACGGTCTGCAGCGGCGCCCTGCGTCCGAAAAAGCGGGCGCGAATGAACCACTGGGCAAGGTAGAAATATTGCTTGATCATTTATCTAAAAATATATCTGAAGATTACAGGACTTTCGGGAAGGTCAGAAGCAGAGCACGGCTATGGCTACTGCGATGACGACAAGACAATAGAAGCTGTCTATGTTGCGGGCAAGAAGCCAGCGGAAGAGGAACCAGTCCAGACCCGCCTTCACATAGCTGTCCCAGTCGCCCATAGGCCCCATCCACCATTTCGGAGTGTCATTTCGCGGCAGGCCGTTGATGAATTTCCAGGTGGAATTGACCAGGCAAATGGACATGGGGAGAGTTACGAGCGTAAGGAGGAAGAACGGAGACCAGCCGAAGGCCAGGATGTTGACCAGCAAGGTGATGAAAGGTATGAATGCGAAGATCGCGATGAAGGCGGTCTGCCGTTTCTTGCCCTTCAGCAGGTGCGCGAAGGTGAACTTGCCCAGCTGCCTGTCAGCCGAAAATTCCATCATTGAGTGTACATAGACTATGTTGGTTACCAGGCACCCTATTCCTATGCTGAATATGAAAAGGTCCGGGCGGAAGGCGCAGCCGGTCATTGCTGCGGACACTCCCATTATGTTCAGAGGCCCGAACAATAGCCCTATGACCACTTCTCCAAGACCGTGGTAGGCCAGGCGCAGCGGAGCCCCTGAGTACTGTAGGCCTGTCAGCAGGCCGCCCAGGGCATATAGTGCGACGGCTAGTGCTGCCTGCAGGCCGTTGGCGAAGTACTGGTAGAGCAGAACAGTCAGCCCCATCGCACCCGCGAAGCCGAGGAAAGCGGCCACTGCCCTGACGAGATCTTTCTCCGTTGCCTCTCCGGAGAGAATATAGTGGCATTTCTCCATCCTTGCCCTCACGGAGCCCTCTGCGGCGAGAGAGGAACGCAGTTCGCCGTTAGGCAGTCCCTTGCGGTAATCAAAGAGGTCATCTGCGAGATTCATTCCCAGATGTGCCGCGCACACCCCGAGAAATACCGGTATTGCCAGCGGCCAGAAAAAACCGTCCTGGCCAATGGAGAGCACTATCGCCGTAAGGCAGGGGATGGCGCTTTGCGGCAGGGCGATTTTCCTCGCATTGTCCATCCAGAATCTGAATCTTTTCATCTTTCGTTTATTTGACGATTACTGAATATGCCGTGCAAATTTCGCAAAAATGTGTGATTCTAAAAATAGTTGTATATTTGGAAGGATGAAGAAAATATATGCCCTCTCACTGCCGCTTGCGCTTTCGGCAGTTGCGGAAAACGGCGAAATAAAGGCGCAGAGCCACGATGCGTCCAGGCCTAACGTGCTGCTCATCATTGCCGACGACCTCGGAAAGGGGGACGTCAGTGCCTATGGCAGCAAAAGCATATCTACTCCGAACATAGACGCGATCGCGGGGAACGGCATACTCTTCGAAAACGGCTACGCGACCTCCGCGACCTCGACACCCAGCCGCTACGGCCTCTTCACGGGTATGTATCCCTTCCGCAATCCGGATGCGGTGATATTGCCGGGCGACGCGCCGCTTATCATCGAAAGTGAGCAGCCGACTATGCCGAAAATGTTCCGGCAGGCGGGATATGCGACCGCAGCGGTGGGGAAGTGGCATCTCGGAATGGGTAACGGGAATCCGGATTGGAACCGTCAGCTCACGCCTTGCGCCAACGACGTGGGCTTCGACTACACTTGCGTCGTGGCTGCCACGAACGACAGGGTGCCGACAGTTTACGTGCAGAACGGGCTGGTCGAGAACCTGGACCCGGACGACCCTATAGAAGTCAGCTACGACCATCCTTTCCCGGGAGAGGCAACGGCGCTCGAACACCCGGAAATGCTGCGTATGAACTGGCATCACGGCCACAATATGGGCATAGTGAACGGGGTGCCGAGAATAGGATATATGAAGGGAGGAAAGGCGGCCAGATGGGTGGACGAAGAGATGGGACAGTACTTCCTCGACAAATGCCGCAACTGGCTCGACACACTCGAGGACGGAAAGCCATTCTTTCTCTACTATGGCCTTCACCAGCCGCACGTGCCGCGCTGTCCCGACGAAAGATTCGCGGGAAAATCGGGTCTGGGGGTACGTGGAGACGTGATTCTCGAAGCCGACTGGTGCGTAGGGGAGATGCTTTCCTACCTTGAGAAGAAGGGGCTGATGGAAAACACCATAATCATTTTCACCTCCGACAACGGGGCCGTGATGCAGGACGGTTATCACGACGGAGCCACCGACTACTTCTATGTACACGACCCTCACGGGGGAATGCGCGGTGGCAAATACAGTCTCTTCGACGGCGGAGCCCACGTGCCCCTGATGCTGCGCTGGGACGGCCACGTGAAGCCTCAGGTCAGCGAGAACCTTTTCAGCCAGCTGGACTTCTACGCCTCCTTCGCCGAACTGCTCGGCGCCGTACTCCCCGCCGGACTCGATAGCCGCAGCGAACTCGACGTGCTGCTCGGCCGCGGCGGCAAGGGACGCGAAGAACTTATACTCGAGGCCAAAATGCGCCTCTGCTACCGCAAGGGCAACTACGTCCTCATACCGCCATACAAAGGCAAGAAAATCGACAAGACGGGCAACGAAATAGGCAATTTCGAGGAATATATGCTCTACGACCTGAGCCGAGACCCTCATCAGGACCACGACATCAAGGCAGAGCGTCCCGCCCTATTCCGCCGTATGAAAGAGCGCTTCCACGAACTTGTCGGGGATTACTATTCCTATAACCCCCGTTACCGCAATCTCACCAAAGAAGCAAAAAGCAAATAATCATTACAGAAAGCAGTCTTATGGAAAGAATCTTAAATGGAAAAGTGGCCGTCGTGACAGGCGGCACAAGAGGCATAGGATATGCCATAGTCAAGAAATACCTCGAAGCCGGCGCCAAGGTCGTGCTCTTCGGCTCCCGTGAGGAGACAGCCCTCAAGGCCCTGTCCAAGATAAGAACTGAACTGCCTGATGCCCAGGTGGATGCGATGTGGCCGAATCTCTGCGACAGGGGAGAGGTCAGCGCCGCCTTCCTCAACATCAAAGAAAAATACGGTTCGCTGGACATACTCGCCAACAATGCCGGCATATCCCAGAACACTCCGCTCTTCGACTACAAGGACGAGGATTTCGACAAGATCCTCGACCTTAACGTGAAGGCCCTCTACGTCTGCACGCGTGCCGCAGCGGAGATTATGAAGGAACAGGGCGGCGGAGCCATCATCAACACCAGCTCCATAGTCAGCTACAACGGCCAGGGCAGCGGTTGCGGCTATCCTGCATCGAAGTTCGCGGTCAACGGCCTGACGAAGTCCCTTTCCCGCGAGCTCGGCCGCTACAACATACGCGTCAATGCCGTCGCGCCGGGCGTCACCCGCACCGATATGGTCGCCGTGCTCCCGGACGAGATGATACAGCCTATCATCAGGAATATCCCTATGGGCAGGATGGCGGAACCGGAGGACATAGCCAACGCCTTCCTCTTCCTCGCCAGCGACTGGGCATCCTACATCTCGGGCGCTATACTCCCTGTCGCCGGAGCCGTTGTGATCTGATCTTCCCCGCTCATTTGACCCGGTCATTTGACCTGGCCTGGAATCAGTCGAGGTAATCGGTGTAAAGCACCCCATCCAGGTGGTCGCACTCGTGCTGGAAGATGACTGCAGTGAAGCCAGATATGGTTTCGGTGCAGTCCTTCAGCTCCGGAAGGGAAGTGTAGGATATATCGATATCGCGGTAGCGTGAGACCGTGCCCCTGCAGTCCGGGACGCTCAGGCATCCCTCCGGTCCGGGTACTTTCTCCCCGCGGCAGGCGATGATCCTCACGTTCGGATACACTTCGAAAGGCTCTCCTTCCTTGTCAAAGCGCTGTACTGCGATCACACGTCGCGAAATGCCCACCTGCGGGCCTGCGATTCCGACGCCATCCTGCTCCGGAGAAGTGACCGTGGCAACCATCTTTCGGGCGAGAGTCGCGAAGTCTTCGCTTCTCAACTCCCTGTCATTCAGCTCGGAACACGGACGTCTGAGCACTTCGAGATCTTCCGGCGCGTTGACCGTGAACACCCTCATCACCTCTCCCTGCCCGTTGATGATTCCGCTCTCCTCCTTGCTCAGACTGCCTTGAGAGCAGGCGCATATCGTTGAATATGCGGCAAACAGCGCCGCCTTTCGAAAGAAATATTTCATATTGCCGATTAATTCATTCACGCTATTGTCTTTAAATTCATCCACGCGAAGATAGCATATTTTCCTTCTTATGGATATCAAACGTTTCATACTTCTCAGCCTCCTGCTTTCGGCTGCCTGCACTACGCTTTCTGCCGCCCGCGACAGATCGGGAAACAATCCGACCATACACCTCTGCGGTGACAGCACCTGCGCCCCAAAGGATATGTCCAAAGGCAGCCCCGAAAGGGGTTGGGGCATGGTCTTTCCTGGCTTCTTCGACGATGGGGTCAAGATCGTGAATCACGCCCGTAACGGTCGGAGTACCAAGAGCTTCCGTACTCTCGGACATTGGGACAGGATGATGGCCATGCTCAAGCCCGGCGACTATGTGTTCCTCCAGTTCGGACACAATGACTCCAAGCAGGACGACACCCTCCGCTACGCCCCTGCCTACGGGGCCTACAGTGAGAATCTCCGCCGTTTCATCGATGAGGTCCGGGCCAAGGGCGCCACTCCCGTGCTCCTTACCCCTGTGAGCCGCCGCTGGTTCAAGGACGGAGTTCTCGATGAGAACTGCCACGGCGACTATGTGCCTGCTATGAAAGCCGTCGCCCTGGAAAAGGACGTCCCTCTTCTGGATATATATTCCGACACCCGCGACTGGCTGAAGTCGCTCGGTGACGAGGCTTCGAAGCCATATTTCATGCAGCTGGCTCCCGGCGAGTGCGAATGCTATCCGGAGGGTCGCAACGACAACACGCACACCGTCTATTCCGGTGCAGTCCGTGTCGCTTCCTTCGTGGTACAGCGCATCAGGCAGACCCCGCAGCTCAAGCCCCTTTCCAGGCATCTCCTCAGAAAAACCGTAAGCCAGCCCTGTCCATGTCTTCAATAGGACTTTCCTCATAAGATTTTTCAGAAACCTCCTGCTCTCCGTTGCCGCGAAAGAAAATGGTTCCGCCTGCTACAGTCGTAGCGGCAACGATTTTCCGCGTACGATTCTAATTTTCTTTGCGGTAACAGAGAATGGTTCTGCCTGCTACGGTCGTAGCGGCTACGAGGTCCGCGTCCGATACTAATCTTCGTTGCCGCGAAGGAGAATGGTTCCGCCTGCAGACCGCCACGACCCCGGGGCTGCAGTGATTCTTGATTTCAGGGCCAGACTTGCGAATCGATGTAGGGTTTTCCCCGGAAATGCCCATAAGTGTGCATCGATTCTTGATTTCAGGGCCAGACTTGCGAATCGATGCAGGGTTTTCCCCGGAAATGCCCATAAGTGTGCATCGATTCTTGATTTCAGGCCCAGACTTGCGAATCGATGCAAGGTTTTTCCCAGAAATCCCCTTTAGTGTGCATCGATTCTTGATTTCAGGCCCAGACTTGAGAATCGATGCAAGGTTTCGCTCGGAAACAGCCAAAACCATAGATGAGAGGGGCGTGATGGTGTTATCCGCATCCGATTCTGATATTGCGACTCTGCTCAAAAAACACCATATTTGTAGATTGCGATTAAGTCGCAGAGAGAAGATAGAAGAAATGAGCCTAGCGGAACTCCTGAATACCATTAATGCACCGATGGCCACGGTAATGGTCGTCTTCCTGTCCATAACCGGGCTGTGGTTTACGATCAAGACCAAAGCTGTTCAGTTCACTATGGTAGGGGAGATGTTCCGTCTGCTTTTCAAAACTGACAATGGCCGCCTTGCCCAGGCCCCCGGCACCCTCCCCGGCACCCTCCCCGGCACTACCCCCGCCGCCCAGGCCCCTGGCACCCTCCCCGGCCCCACCCCCGCCGCACAATCCACCGCTCAATCCTCCGCTCATCCCTCCGCCCAATCCTCCCGCACTACCTCCCGCACCTCCCGCACCTCCCGCAGCACCCGCCGCATAAGCTCCTTTCAGGCCTTTATGGTGTCCCTGGCCTCCAGGGTGGGGACGGGGAACCTCGCGGGCGTGGCCACGGCAATAGTCGTGGGCGGTCCGGGCGCGATCTTCTGGATGTGGGTGATGGCTCTCATAGGCAGTGTCAATACCTTCATCGAATGTACGCTCGCCCAGCTCTTCAAGAGCAGAGGCAAGGACTCCTTCATAGGCGGTCCGGCCTGGTATATCACCAAAGGACTTCACAAGCGCTGGTTCGCCTGCATCTTCGCAGTCGCCATAATCGCCCAGTTCGGTCTGACCAACAACATGGTCCAGGCCAACACCATATCATCCGCATTCGGAGAAGCCTTCCACATCCCGCCCGTGCTGATGGCCATAGCCCTCTGCGTGCTCTCCCTGGCCGTCGTCTTCGGCGGCATACAGCGCATATCCAAAGTATGCTCCTACATCGTGCCCTTCATGGCCCTGGCCTACCTCGGCATAGCCCTGTGGATAGTCGTCACCAACATAACTGCCATCCCTAAGGTTCTCGGAATCATTGTCGGCAGCGCATTCGGCTTCCGTCAGGCGGCCGGCGGAGCGGTAGGAATGGCCATATTGATGGGCTTCAAACGCGGCATATTCTCCAACGAAGCCGGCGAAGGCAGCGCCCCGAACGCAGCCGCCACCGCAGACATCAGCCACCCTGTCAAACAGGGCCTCATACAGACCCTCGGCGTCTTCACCGACACCCTCGTCGTCTGCACCTGCACCGCGCTGATCATACTCTGCTCCGGCCTCTACGACAGCGGCGCCAACGGCATAGAACTCACCCAGGCGGCGCTCAGCCACCACATCGGCCCTGCAGGCAAATTCATCGTGGCGATATGCATATTCTTCTTCGCCTTCTCGAGCGTAATCGGCAACTACTACTACGGCGAATGCAATATCACTTTCCTCTGCAACGGCTGGAAACACAGCGGCAAGGCAATATTTGCATATAGACTTATACTCGGCGTACTCATATTCGTCGGCTCGCTTATGACTATCGAACTCGTATGGGCGCTCGTCGATTTCTGTATGGTCATAATGACCGTATGCAACCTCATCGCCATACTGCTGCTCGGCCGTTGGGCGATACGCCTGCTCGACGACTACCGCAGCCAGCGCAAGGCCGGCAGAGACCCCGTCTATCACTCGTCCACAATACCCGAGATAAGCGGCGAAACCGAATGCTGGGACTGAAAAGAAATTATATCCAAAACGATATGAAGAGATCCGATTTACCTATGTATATGAAGAAATTGATATTGATTTTGACGGCGCTGGCGGGCATTGTCGCCTGCAGCGACAGACACTACTGGAAAGGCGCGGATATAGGCTGGGCGACGGAATACGAAGCCGACGGCCAGTATTTCTACAACAAAGACGGCGAAAGGCGCGAATGCAGCGAACTGATGAAAGAACTCGGACTGGACGCGTTGCGCTTCAGAGTGTGGGTGGACCCGTCGAAGCACGGCAACTGGAACGGCCGCGAAGACCTGCTGGTGAAGGCGTCGAGAGCTCGCGACCTCGGTATGGCGATAATGATAGACTTCCACTACAGCGACTTCTGGGCCGACCCGAAGAAACAGAACATCCCGGCCTCCTGGAGCGGGAAAAGCTATGAAGAGATAAGGGAGCTGCTGGCGGAACACACCCGTGACGTGCTGCAGATGCTCAAGGACAACGGCATAAAGCCGCGCTGGGTGCAGGTCGGAAACGAAACCTCCAACGGCTTCCTCTGGACGGTCAGGGGAGACCAGTGGGGAGACCCAGTGCCGGACTCGCTCGGAAGAGTGACCATACTCGAATCCGTAGGTCACCTGCGCAACAACCCGCAGCAGTATGCCGGCCTCTTCGCAGCCGGCTATGATGCCGTGAAATCCGTATTCCCGAAGGCAGAAGTGATAGTCCACCTCGACAATGGCTTCGACCAGGCGCTCTACGACAGCAACCTCGATACCCTCGCCAAATACGGCGCCAGATGGGATATGATAGGAATGTCGCTCTATCCGTACTGGGCCCTCGATTCCGGCCTGGAAACGGATGAAGAAGAGACGATTACCCACTGCATTGAGAACATCAACCACGTATGGGAGAAATACCGCACGCCGGTAATGCTGGTGGAGACAGGCTTCGAAGTGGACGAGAGCCGTCCTGAAGTGATGGAGAAGGGGAGAGACCAGCTCCGCCGCATCATACGGGAGTCCCGGGCGACCGGCCACTGCCGCGGCATCTTCTACTGGGAGCCGGAGTGCCGTCCGGACCGCTACAAACTCGGCGCATTCGGTTCCGACGGACGCCCTACGGCGATAATGGACGGCTTCGACGAGTAGCCGACGACGAAAATAAATAGAACAAAGATGATAGAAGCGACAAAGCTGATGAGCAGGCGGATACGACGTATCCTGCTGATATGCAACAACTACGACAGCTACATACTCGAAGAGGACGGACGCATCGAGGCGCAGATAGGACAGGAATACAACGAACTCAACCTCAGCAATCCGCCAGCGATAATACGCGCCGACTCCACGGCCGAGGCAATGCGCAGGCTGGAGGCGGGGGAGCGCTTCGACCTCGTCATCACAATGTACAACGTCGGCGAACTGAACGTCTTCGAATTCTCCCATAAATGCAAGACGATAGCGCCCGACACCTACATAGTGCTGCTGCTCTCCTACTCGAAAGAAATCTACAGGCGCATAGAAGAAAAAGACCGCAGCGACATAGACTACATCTTCTGCTGGAACAACTCCACCGACCTTATCATCGCCATAATCAAACTCATCGAGGACAAGGTCAACGCGGACCATGACATACTCGAATCCAATGTTCAAGCGATACTTCTCGTAGAGGACTCAATCAGGTACTATTCAACGTATTTGCCTGCTTTGTATAAATTTATGCTTCAGCAGAATTCCCGCTCGGTTTGCGACGCTCTCAACGAGCAGCAGATGGTCGGACGAAAGCGTTCGAGGCCGAAACTGCTGATGGCGACCAACTACGACGATGCGGTCGAACTCTACCTGAAATACAAGGCCAACATACTCGGCGTTATCTCCGATATGGGCTTCGTGATGCACCGCGGGGAGGCCTCCAGTCAGGAAAGACTCGACGCCGGAGTCGAGCTATGCAGACTGATACGTGAGGATAACCCGCTGATGCCATTCATATTCCAGTCCGCACAGGAAAGCATGCACAGCGTGGCGGATCAGCTCGGAGTCGGCTTTATGATGAAGAACTCCAAGACCCTGATCCACGAACTGGGCGAGTACCTGGAACGCGAATTCGGCTTCGGCGACCTGCTTGTGCACGACCCCGAGAGCGGGGAACTCATCTACAGGGTGCGCAACCTCTACGACCTGGAAAAGATGATGGCGACCATATCAGAGCCGGCGCTTACGGCCCTTACAAGCCGAAACTATCTCTCCAAGTGGCTGCTTGCAAGAGGCTTGTTCTCACTTGGTTACAAAATCCGTCCGCGTAAGACTTCCGAGTTCCCTGACCACAAGAGTCACTGCAACTACCTCGTGCAGGCCATACGCGACTACCGCATCAACCAGGGCCTCGGCGTGGTGGCCAGCTTCGACCCGGCTACCTACAACAGCGCAATATGGTTCTCGCGGTTCGGCGAGGGCTCTATGGGCGGAAAGGCCCGCGGCCTGGCCTTCCTCAACCACATGCTCCAGCGCTACAATCTCTACGACAGATGGGAGGGCGTGCGCGTGATGGTGCCGAGGACCCTGGTCATATCCACCGAATACTTCGACCGCTTCATAATCGAAAACGGCCTCCAATACGTCATCAACGCGGAGGTCAGCGACGACGAACTGCTCTCCGAATTCGTGGCCTCAACCCTGCCTTCGGAGCTCATCACCGCCCTCAAGGCCTTCATACACCACGTCCACAAGCCGCTGGCCGTCCGCTCGTCGTCGAAACTGGAAGACTCTTACTATCAGCCGTTTGCAGGCGTTTATTCAACCTATATGATTCCGTCCACCGAAAACGAGGACCAGGAGCTCCGTCTGCTCAGCAAGGCGATAAAGAGCGTATATGCCTCGGTTTACTTCGCCTCTTCGCGTGGATATATACTCTCTTCAGCGAACGTCATCTCGGAGGAGAAAATGGCCATAGTGATACAGGAGATATGCGGCAGCGAGGACCAGGGCTACTTCTTCCCTACGCTTTCCGGCGTCGCCCGTTCGCTGAACTTCTACCCCATAGGCTACGAAAAGGCGGAGGAAGGCATAGCCAAGGTCGCCTACGGCCTGGGCAAGGCAGTCGTGGACGGCGAACAGGTGCTGCGCTTCTCTCCGAGCTACCCGAACCACGTACTGCAGACCTCCACGCCGGCCCTCGCACTCAAGGAGACCCAGAACGCGATGTTCGCCCTGAACCTCAATCCGGAGAAATTCAAGACCTCGCTGGACGACTCGATAAACCTCGAGCGCATCAACGTAATGGACGCTGGCCGCTTCCGCAACATCAAATACGTATCCTCGACCTTCGACTACCAGACTGGCCAGCTCGTATGCTCGCCCTACGCCGAAGGCCCCAAGGTCATCACCTTTGCGCATATACTCCAATACAACACCTTCCCGCTTGCCGACATACTCAAAACCCTGCTCGGCATAGCCCAGGAGGAGATGAAATGCTGCGTGGAGATAGAATTCGCCGCCGACCTCGACGTCAAGAGCGGCCGTCCGAAAGTCTTCAACGTGCTGCAGATCAGGCCTATATCCAACAATAGCAACGGTATGGCCATAGACTGGTCCAAACTCAGCTGCGACGCCCCTCTGGTCAGCGCAGACAGCGCTCTCGGCACCGGCTGGTACCAGGGGCTCAGCGACTTCGTCTATATCAAATCCTCCGCCTTTAACGTCCTGAAAACCCGCGAGATAGCCCGGCAGCTTACGGAACTCAACAGCCGTATGCGCGAAGAAGGCCGCAACTACGTACTGCTCGGCTACGGCCGTTGGGGCTCCAGTATCGACACACTCGGCGTCCCGGTGCAGTGGGGCGACATATCCGAAACGAAGGTGCTCGTCGAATGCGGCCTGCCGAACTTCCACGTCGAGCCGAGCCAGGGCACGCATTTTTTCCAGAATATGACCTCCTTCAACGTGGGATATATAAATATAAACCCTTACTGCGGAGACGGCCTCTTCGACGAAGCCGCACTCGACGCGATGCCTGCCGTATATGAGAGCGAATATCTGCGCCAGGTACGCTTCGATGCGCCGCTCGACATCTGCATAGACGGCCTAAAGTCGCGCGCGCTGGTCGCCAGGCATATCGACGGCAGCGGAAATGCCGACGGCAACGGAAATATCAACGCCGACGGAAATATCAACGTCAACTAAAAATATATCAGAATATGTACGAAGAAATCATCAAACACTATCAGGATTTTCCTATTCCGGGCATAGACTTCATCGACATCATGCCTTTCCTCCAGAACAAGGACGTGTTCAACAGTCTCATACGCGACATAGACAAGGTCGTCGATGCGCCGAACGTCGTCACCGCAGAAGCCAGGGGCTTCCTTTTCGCCGCCCCGCTGCTCACCGTCTCGGACAAAGTCAGGAATATCATTCCAGCCCGCAAGAAAGGCAAGCTGCCCTTCGCGAAAGGCGACCTCAAAGACGTCGCGATAATGAAGGAATATGGCGCCGACCACGTCTTCTACCGCCTCTCCGACATAGCCGCAGGAGTGCCGAACGGTGACTGCTTCGAGCTCACCTTCTTCGACGACATACTCGCCACAGGCGGCACCGCGGAAGGCATAGCCCTCGCCCTGAACAAAGAGAAAATAGTGCTCGACGGCAAGGAATACAGCGTGAAAGTGACCGGATTCGTCTTCCTCGTAGAGCTCGCATCCGAGATTCCGGGGGCTGCGGAGCGTCTCGAACGCATAGCCCCGGTTCACAGCATAATTAAGCTGTAATATTAATGCATTGCATTGATAAATAATTGGTGAAACAATTTAGTTTAAGGTGATAACTTTTTTGTTACGCTATGAATAATGAAAAACTGCGTGCCATCTCTGACTACCTCAAGGGCGTCCTGAACCTCTCGGACCACGTGGACCTCGAGATGGCTGACAAGAACATCAGGGGGAGCATATTGTTCCGGGGCCCGAACGTTTACATCCTTGCGTTCGCCATAGTCATAGCCTCGGTCGGACTGAATGTCAACTCGATTCCTGTGATCATCGGTGCCATGCTTGTCTCCCCGCTTATGGGGCCTATCTTCGGTGCGACCCTCGGCTTCGGGACCAATGATATGAAACTCATCATCAGTTCCCTCAAGAACCTGGGCCTGATGGTGGGAATATCCATTGTGGCATCGACTTTCTACTTCGTCCTCACCCCGCTCGACCTGCAGAACCCGACCGAGCTCCTGGCCAGGACCAACCCTACGGTCTATGACGTCCTCATCGCCCTCTTCGGCGGTGCGGCCGGAATGCTCGAGACCGCCAGAAAGGAGAAGGGAACAGTGCTCTCCGGCGTCGCCATCGCCACCGCGCTTATGCCTCCGCTCTGTACGGTCGGCTTCGGCATCGCCACCCTGAACTGGCACTACACCCTCGGCGCCCTCTACCTCTTCTGCATCAACTGCGTCTTCATCAGTCTTGCCGGCTTCCTGGTCGTCAAACTACTGCGTTTCCCTGTGATACGTCTCGCCGACCCGCGCCTGGAGCGCCGTCGCCGCTGGGCCATAGGCATACTGCTGCTTCTCATACTCGTTCCGAGCATAGTATCCGCAATCAGCGTCATTCAGAACAACAAGCGCGACATCGCGGTCAGCCACTTCATCGACGAGCACAAGACTATGGGCAACAGCTACATCTACGACCACAAGACCCTCATCAGCGGCAAGTGGCTGCGCAAGGAGACCACGGTCGAAATCTATATGGCCGGAGAGTCCCTCGCCGCCGACCAGCGCAGCCGCCTTATCGACGAGGCCGAACAGCTGGGCTTCACCCTCACCATCAAGGACGGTGCAACCAGCCAGTTCCTTTCCGAAAGGGAGCTTGTGAATATGATTTACGAGCAGAACGAGCAGCAGCTCCGCAGCAAGGATGAGCAGATTCGCAATCTCAGCGACTCCCTGTCCTTCTACAGCTCCAGGCAGCTCCCATCAAGCCAGCTCGCCCGTGAGATATGCACTCAGTTCCCTTCCGTCACCCAGGCCTCCTTCGCCCGCGCCGAGACCGTCGAGACCGCTGCCGCTGCTGCCTCCGGTGCTGCCACTGCCTCCGGTGCTGCCGGGGCCGACAGAGCGAGTGGTGCCGCCGGGGCCGCAAAGGCGGTCAGGGAAGAGATCATAGTCATCATCAAGTCAGAGACCGAACTCAGTCCTGAGGAAAGGACCAAGCTCCAGAACTGGCTCCAGGTAAGGCTCAACAGCGAAAACCTCAGACTTATCTGTCAGTAGTTTGATCAGTTATGACATGCTCGGCTAAGCCCCTGTTTCCGACCTTTTCTTTGATTTTCCCCGGCCTCCTTGTCCGGCACTCCGGCCTCGCTGCCCGGTTCCCCGGCCTCCTTGTCCGGCACTTCGGCCTTGCTGCCCTGCTGCTTATCGTCGGCTGCAGCGGCCCGAAGGATATATATTCCCAGTTGAGAAACGCCGACCTCGTCTTCGTGCGCAGCGGCGGCTCTGCGATGGACGACGCAATCAGCGATGCCACCGCCTCAACGGACGGCAGGGGAGACTTCACCCACGTCGCCATAGTCCAGAGGCAGGACGACAGTCTTTTCGTAATCGAGGCCCTGCCTATGCGCGGCGTCATCAGGCGTCCCTTCGCCGAATTCGCAGCCGAGAACGGCGACAGTCTGCTCTGTTTCAGGCGTCCCGATCCTGCCGTCATCAGGGATATTGCCGGGCGTCAGGGCGTCAGCGAGGATATGCTTTTGTGGGCTTTTGTCCAGAGGGCGCTCTCCCGTCTGGGCGAAGGCTACGACTATATATACCTGCCTGACAACGGCCTCTGCTACTGCAGCGAATTGATATACGATTCCTACATAGACACGGCGCCGAGCCCGGGAGACTGTCATCTCTTCTGCTCGGCGCCTATGAACTTCCTCGCTCCCGACGGGACCCTGCCCGACTTCTGGAAGGAACTGTTTGAACTTATGCAAAGCCCTGTACCTCAGGGAGTAAACGGAACCAATCCCAACGATATGTTCCGTGACCCTATCCTGGTCGATGTCCCGGGACTGTAGGTGCTGAGGGGCTCAGCGAACGGACTTGTCGAAAGGGCATTCCGGAACGCCGCTCCAACGGTAGAGGCGTGCGTTGCAATTATTCGTCTTGTCCTTATTCTTGCTGTTCTCGGAAATCAGCCACCAGCCGTCCCCGAGCGGGCAAATACCCGTGCTGCCCCACTTGAAATACCATCCGTGCACTCCTGAGGCCTCGTCATAGAGTCCATCCTCGGCGAGTGTGAGCTGTTTCTGCTCCTCTTCCTCATAGCCAACGCCCTTCAGCGGCGCCTTGAACGGCTTCTTGCTGCAGTCCACTGCAAACAGCCCGTAGTTCGGGTACTGCGGCTTCTTGCCGTTATAGACGGCCATATATATGCGGTGCGTATATGGGTCGTAGGCCATATTCTGCACGCCGTAGCGCGTATTTCCCGTATATACGAAATACTTCTCCTGCGGCTTTTTAGGCCCGTTTTCGTGTATATTTCCGAAGGTCACCGGCGTCTCGTAGCGTCCCCAGCGCCTGACGTCGTAGCGCAGCAGCACCTGGTAGTCGTTGTCCGTGCGTCCGTTGTCGCCGTATATGCCATACGCCACATAGAGATATTTCTTTCCGCTCTTCTTGCCTATGGCCGGCGCGAAGGTGACACCGTCGATGCCGGAGCAGCCATAGCGGTGCTCGAGTTCCTTCCCGTCCTGCTTCACGACGGCCCTGTAGTCCTCGCAGGCCTCGCGCACGCAAACCGTCGTCATCACCCCGTCCTTCTCCGGATCCATCCCAATGCGGTCCAGCTTGTTCACATCTATGATTGCGATGTAAAACACTGAAGATGAACGTTCTATCTGGTCCACCTTGAGTTTCTTGGAGATATTCGCCCCTATCTCGTCGTCCTTGCACTCCAGCGAAGCATACACCCTTCCGTCATCCGGATTGAGAGTCATAGCTCCCAGATGGCCCTGCACCCTGTCGATCGACGCCAGCACATTGCCCTGAAGGTCAGTCTTGTAGAACTGGCTGGTAAAGGAGAAATACATATATCCCCGTTCCCTGTCGATGGCAAGTCCCTGTACGTGAAACATTTTCCCGCCCACATAAATCGAATCCGGCACATCCGACGGCGCCATCAGCTGAGCTGCTGATTCTTTCGGTTGAACAGTTGATGCCGTCGGCTGAGCTGAGCCATCTTTCGGTTGAACAGTTGACGCCGTCGGCTGAGCTGAGCCTTCTTTCGGTTGAACAGTTGACGCCGTTGGCTGAGCTGAGCCTGACGTTGGCTGGGCTATCGCAAAGGTTGCGGCTGCGCAGAAGCATAGCAGTTTGAGTCTATTCATATATCCTAACAGTAGTTTTGTGATTACTTATAGTAGTTCTGTTGTTACTTATGGTAGTTCTGTGATTTCCTTATAGTAGTTCTGTGAAGATTATTAAATTTGCAGGGCAGGTTTATCTGTTTTGCAAGCTTACCAAGCATACAAAATTACTCATCTTTTTTGTTATCCTGGCAAGAAGCGGGTAATTTTTGGATGCGACTGGTACTTTCCAGATATATTCTGGCCATTACCAAATTCTGTTGTGATATGAATATTGAGCCGATTGCGCATATTCGCAGTGATTTTCCCGAGAAATTCGGCATACCGCGTCAGAGTGGCCTTGCCGACAGCCTCCTTGCCCGCATAGTTTTCGAAGCTCCTTACCGCACGCCTGACGCCCTTCGCGGTCTGGAGGACTTCGATTATATATGGCTGCTCTGGGAATTCTCCGCCAACCGCCGTTTCAAAGGGGAGCGCAATCCGACTCCTTCTTCCGGGAAGAGCAGGGGAGAAGCCGTCGATTGGCAACCGACTGTGCGTCCGCCACGTCTGGGTGGTAACCGCAGTATGGGTGTTTTTGCGACCAGATCGCCCTTCCGACCCAATCCGCTTGGACTCTCTTCGGTGAAAATCAAAAAGATAGACTACAATACTCCCGAAGGTCCCGTTATCTGGGTGAGCGGCGCCGACCTGATGGACGGCACGCCCATATATGACATCAAACCCTACATCCGCTATGCGGACAGTCATCCCGAAGCACGCAGTGGTTATGTGGACAGTCTGGAGGAGCGTTCCCTGGAGGTCCATATCCCCGAGGAACTTCGCCGGCGAATCAGCAGTCCCACGGCGGAAGCGCTGATTCAGGTTCTCGAGCTTGACCCGCGTCCCTCCTATCAGGATGACCCTCAAAGGGTATATGGCTTGAGTTTCGCCGGTATGAACATCCACTTCACCGTCTCCGGCAAACTCCTCACCGTCCTTTCCATTGACTGAACCCGCCTGCAGTGGTCGTTGAGCGTGGCGGCCTTTTGGGCGGGTGCTGCGCACCCTCGGCGGCAGAAACATAGGGATATGCCGCCTCCGGGCGCATCAGCACCCGCTCTGCCGCCACTGTCAAAGCCTCGAGATGCAGACTTGAGAATCGATGCAAGGATTTCCTCGTTTATGTCCTGTTGCGTGCATCGATTCTTGATTTCAGGCCCAGACTTGGGAATCGATGCAAGCTTTTCCCGGTTTAAGCCCTCTTGCGTGCATCGATTCTTGATTTCAGGCTCAGACTTGGGAATCGATGCAAGCTTTTCCCGGTTTAAGCCCTCTTGCGTGCATCGATTCTTGATTTCAGGCTCAGACTTGGGAATCAATGCAAGCTTTTCCCTGTTTAAGCCCTCTTGCGTGCATCGATTCTTGATTTCAGGCCCAGACTTCGGAATCGATGCAGCGTCATCGCTGCTGCAGTGAGGAATGGCCCGCCTGCATCGGTCGTAGCGGCAACGAGGTCCGCGTCCGATTCTAATAGAGAAATCCAAAAAGCCACAAAGGGGTATTAGCTTTTGAAAAAGCGAAATTTTATATAAAAATCACTTTTGGAAAAGTTATAATTCCAAGACCTCAGGATACGGGTTGCATAATCCTACAAAAGTAAAAAGCCGCCCGGGTGGCACCAGCTCCCACCGCAACATCGATTCTCCGCGTCCGATTCTAATCTTCGTTGCCGCGAAGGAGAATGGTTTCGCCTGCAGTCCACCGTCGCCGCGAGTAACGCTGCGAATTGACCAGCGTACCCCCGGAATGAACCAGAGAGAACCGGAAGAATGCCGGATCAGCTGAAGCGGCTGGTGTCAATGGCCTGATAGCGGTAGCCGAGCTTCTTTAGCTCGATGGCCGCGCCGAGGCGGAAAAGGACATTGGCCGCGCGTGAAAGGGCATAGAATGCATCCTTGGTGCCCCTCTCGACTGCCGAATGATTCAGGAAAGACCACGCCTGACCGCTGAGGCACTCAAAGGCGCTGCGAAGCACACCGGCCTCAGTCGAGTCGGGAGCGTAGCCGAGAATATCATTGGAAATATGGTCATCCATATCATCGAAACCGCGTTTTCCAAGCAGGCTTGTGAAAGGCTCGCCGTGATGACGGCCCCAGTCCTCATCCCACCACTTGGCAGCCGCGGTTCCCGCATAAGCCGCGCAGGCGAGAGTGAACTCCGGATATTCATTGATCTCCTTCACGGCCAAAGCCATATACTCCGGTGCCCACTCCTTCCACTTGCCCTCCAGGTCATCGCTCTGAAGCAAAGTGCCGTCCAGCAGCCCGAGGCCACTGGAAATTTTGAGCAGCCCCTCCTGGAGCTGCTCTTCAATCCTATTGAGTTCTTCTATTGTCATTTCTTCAGCAAATTCTTAAATCATCCCTGCAGTAAATTCTTAGATCATCCCTGCAGCAAAATCCCAGAACATTCCTTCATCAAATTCCTAGAACAGATAGCCGAGGTTAATGTAGAAAGCGCCGTTGCCATCCTGCTTATAATAAGGATTATCCTTCTTCAGAAGTCGGGTGACAGGCATACCGTACTCGAAAGCCACAATAAAATTGGTGTTCATAATGAAGCGGAGTCCCAGGCCGAAAGTGGCGTGCGGAATCTCCTTGAGGGTGTGCACCTCATACGGAGTACCCTCATTTACAAGCTTATAGCTCTTGGCCTGCCTTGCCTCAGGCACCTCTGCATAGCGTCCCTCCATATATGCCTTGTAGCTTGGGAAGGCCGACGCATCGCCGTTGAAGCTCATATCAAGACCTCTCGTAACAACGGAACCGTCGGTGAAAGCGGTCAGCGAGAAAGCCATATTCTGCTTCCAGAGCTTGAAATCCACGAACTTGTAGCGGAACTCGACGGTCCACAGACCCATATCCAGTCCGACGAGCCTGGTGCGCTGTATGCCTCGCGTCGTACGGTAGCTGCCGAAGCCGTCCTTATCGCTTTCGTTGCCCATTATCGTATTGTAGCTCAGCGCGTAATACGGGTTCTGCTGCCCCTTTACCTTGCCGAAGGTACCTTCGTAGCTGAGACGGTACGCGAAGGTCAGCACGTCGTTATCGACTATAGGCCAGTAGTTGCGGAAAGTAAGGCCATATCTGTAATATGAATTGCTGGAACCCAGCCACTTAGGTGCGAGGATAACGTGTCCTTCGGCCCATATTCCCCTGGTCGGCGCGCCCTCTTTGTCGCGGGTGTCGTACATAAGTCCGAGGCGTATGCTGCTGTCGAACATGTGCGGCTTGCCGTTCTTGTTATAGACCTCGCCGCTCTTGATGATGCCCCAGTCCATATACTGCTCGAAGAGGGTAGGCATATATGCCCTGTCGTCCAACTCAGCCCTCATATCCTCCTGCTTTACGTTTGCAAAGCTATCAGGGCCGGAAGGGAAGGTGTCATACCAGTTCTTCTTCTTGTTGATGCTGACCCTGTCTATCTTGTCCTGGTTGTACCAGCGGAAATGGTATCCCACCTCCCAGTAGAGGTCCTCCGTGATGTGGCCGATGAAATCGGACTTCGCGTAGAGGGTAGTCTTGTTGATGCGGTAGAAAGGATTGTAGCGGTAGAGCATAGGATCAGGCTCGGCGCCGTTCTTGATGGCCTTCTTGTCGTTGCTCAGGCCCATACGCTCGAAATCGTAGTAGGCTCCGTAGCCGTTGAAACCGTAGAAATCAAAGGCCTTATCGATATTGTAAGACACTGACGTTGACCATCTTACGTTCGGAATGAGATTCTTGTTGTCGTGCTGGAACTGGAAGAGCATCGAACCCTTCGTGAACCAGGACGCCTCCATATACCATCTATTGAAATAGTTCGGGTACTTGCTACCGTCTCCGTAATTGTATATCTGAAGTATAGCGCCCAGCTGGAAACCCTTGTCGGCATCGTAGGCCACTGCCGGAAGCGGACCGAAATTCAGTCCCGTTTTGATGATTTCGCCCTTCTCGTTGTACTGTACAGGCTTTTTTTCCTTTTTCGCGGCAACTGCTCCCACACACAGTAGAAGCGCTGCCATTGTCAATAAATATCTTTTCATAAGCATTGAATGTTCCGCAAATATAATTACTTTCGCATAACTTTAATATTAATATATGAAACCAGCCTCTTTGCTCGCCGTCCTCGGCGCCCTCGTCTGCCTCCCGTTTACGTCCTCCGCGCAGTCGGTCGAACCCATATCCGCCAGGCAGGGAAATACGCCTGCCGTAATAGCCCATCGCGGCGGCGCGCTGCTCGGCACCGAAAATTCCATATCCTGCCTTGCGAACGGAATCGAACTCGGTTCGGATATGGTCGAAATCGACGTACATATGACCGCCGACGGCGAACTTATCGTCTGCCACGACCCTACGATAGACCGCACCACCGACGGCAAGGGCAGCATAGAGACTATGACCCTCGACTCGCTCCGCACTTTCCACCTTCTGGATTTCCGCAGCGGCGAAGTGACGGAAGAACTGCTTCCTACCCTCGGCGAAGTCCTCGCGCTGGTTGACGGACGCTGCGGCCTCCTGCTCGAGGTCAAGAAGAAAAAAGGCCAGTATGAGGGTATAGAAGCTGCAATCCTCAGAACCATAAGGGATTACGATGCCGGCTCCTGGGTTGTCATACAGTCTTTCAACGACAGTGTCATAGAGACCGTCCACAGTCTCGACCCTGAGATGCCGGTCGAAAAACTCTCTGTCTTCCCTGTCAATCCAAAGAAATATCCCTACGTCTCTAGCATCAATGTGATGTATGCCTTCGCCACGAAATCCTTTGTCCGCCGCTGCCACGCCAAGGGCATAGGCGTTAAGGTCTGGACCCTTAACGATCCGTCCAAAGCTCCAAAGGCCCCTGTCGATGGCATCATCACCAACCGCCCCGACCTCTTTCTTTAAAAATCTTTGTGACGATGAAAAAATACTTATTGATATTCATTATGAGCCTGTCTTTCTTTTCACTGTTCGCGCAGGGCGGCAAAAATTTCAAGACCGTCGGTGTCGACGAATTCGAAAAATATATTTCAGACGCCAAGGTTTGCGTCCTCGACGTCCGTACGTCCGCCGAGCATTTGCAGGGATATATACCCGGAACCGATTACAATATTGACGTATTGGAGTCTTCGTTCACCGCGCAGGCGCTCGCCAAACTGCCGAAGGGCCGTCCGGTCGCCCTCTACTGCCGCAGCGGCAATCGCAGCAAGACTGCAGCTAAGATTCTGTCCTCCAAGGGATATGAGGTCGTCGAACTGGGCAGCGGCTTCAACGGCTGGGTCTCCGCCGGCAAGAAGGTCGTCAAATAGTACCGGACTGTGAAAACTATTACAGTCGTAGCGGCGGCAATCCGCAATTCCAGGGGAGAGATATTCGCCACCCAGCGTGGATATGGCGAGTTCAAGGACTGGTGGGAGCTGCCGGGGGGCAAGGCTGAGCCTGGCGAGACTATGGAACAGGCCCTCAGGCGTGAGATTATGGAGGAACTTGATACTGAGGTCAGTGTTGACGCTTTCATCACCACGATTGACTATGACTATCCTTCTTTCCATCTCACTATGCACTGCTACTGGTGCAGCATCCTGTCGGGCAGTTTGGAACTCAAAGAGCACGAGGCGGCAAAGTGGCTTGCTCCGGATGAACTGGATTCTGTGAACTGGTTGCCCGCCGATCTGATTCTTCTGCCATTCTTGAAATAAGCATTTGCTGAATACTTATCCCCAAATAAGAAAGGCTTGAATCATAATTTTATACTTTCAAGCGTATAGTTTTGCGAAATATTTCTATCTTTGTACTCAAAAGAGTATAATATGACTTTGTCTGAACATGTGAAGAGCCTGCGCAAGCAGGAGAATCTCACACAGCAGGAACTGGCTGACAGAGCCGGTGTCGGCATTCATTTCGTGAGGGACCTGGAGCAGGGGAAGAAGACTCTGCAGATGGACAAGGTGAATGATGTCCTTAGATTGTTTGGCGAATGCCTTGGACCTGTAAAGGCTGAATAATCATGAAACAGTGCAAAGTTTACAAGACCGGAGTATTCTGTGGTGTACTGCATTGCCACTGAGTCCGACGATGCCTCTGACAGACGAAGAATACGAGAAAGAAATGATGTTCCCTGTCTTCGACGGATTGATTCCCGAAGGCTGGTTGCTTGATATCGCCAGCGATTCCTGGAAGATTGACAGGAGAGACCGTATGCAGCTTCTTATGTGCTGTTGCAAGGATTGTATCGGAGATTTGAGCATAATACCGTTTGAAGATGGAGAAGAATAGATGTCTATTTTGCTATAAGGAGCTTGGGGACGGCCAGCATGACTTCCATCCTTCGTGCGCCAGGAAGTTCTTCGGGGCATCTGAGGCTCCTGTCATGCCCTATACCAGGGATAATATGCACGAACTTGCACAGAAGGTTATCCGAACCAGTACTTCAGTAACCGGTGTTCAGGCAAAGATGTCTCTGGATATTGATAGAGGAGGAAAGAACGAGC
>SFMG01000027.1 GCA_004554455.1 Bacteroidales bacterium
TAAACAGGCAAAACCTTGCATCGATTCCTAAGTCTGGGCACGAAATCAAGAATCGATGCACGAAAGAGGGTGTAAACGGGGAAAACCTTGCATCGATTCGCAAGTCTGGGCTTGAAATCAAGAATCGATGCACGCATGAGAGTGTAAACGGGAAAAACCTTGCGTCGATTCGCAAGTCTGGGCCTGAAATCAAGAATCGATGCAGGAAGTAGCCCATCTTCAGCACCCACCTTCAGCACATCCCCCAGCACGCGTTCATCACGCGTTGACGACGCGTCTTGCCTTGAATATTTTGCATGGGCACGGGCTCGACAGTGGCTTGACAGTGGCTCGACAGTGGCGGCGAAAGCGGGTGCTGATGCGCCCGGAGGCGGCATTTCCCTATGTTTTTGCCGCCGAGGGTGCGCAGCACCCGCCCAAAAAGCCGCCACGCCAACACCCGCCGCCACAAAATCAGCCGAAACCTCGTAATCACCCGAAGCCGCCACGAAACCAGCCGAAGCCGCCACGAAACCGCCACCCCGGGACAACCCCACACTGCAACAAAAAAAAGTCCGGCCGAAAAGTATCAGCCGGACTATTAATCCAAATTATTATGATGCAAAGCTCTAAGCCATAGAGCCGATAATGCCGGTAGAGCCGAGGAGGATGAGGAGCAGATAACCGAGGATGAGACCACAGGCACCCATAATGAGGCCGGTCTTGATCATATCCTTCTGCTCGAACATTCCGGTAGCGGCTGCGATTGCATTCGGAGGTGTAGATATAGGAAGCACCATACCGAGGGACGAACCGATAGCCACACCGATCAGCAGGGTGGTTACGCCACCAAGCGGAGCGAGGTTCGCTGCCACAGCTGCGGAACCGCCGACTGCAGCGAGAATAGGAACCAGCAGAGACGCAGTTGCAGTGTGGGAAATGAAGTTGGCCATTGCGTAGCAGATAAGGCCGGAACCAACAACCATAATCACAGACGGCCAGCTGCCGAACGGTATCGCATTGATAAGGGTCTGGGCAAGGCCGGTCTCCTGGAGGCCTACGCCGAGGGCGAAGCCGCCGGCCACCATCCAGAGCACACTCCAGTTTATTTCCTCAAGATCACGCTTGGTAAGCACGCCGGTAATGGCGAACACGCCCACCGGAAGCATAGCCACGACATTGGCATTGACTCCGGTCGCCTTGTCAAGCACCCAGAGAAGCACGGTGGCAGCGAAAGTGACGTAAACCACGATGGACCTCCAGTCCTTCTTGGTCTCGCCTTCGATGTTCAGTTCTATGGTCTTGGCCTTGAATGGGAAGAGCTTGAGAAGCATTACCCAGGCGATGAGAAGGAGAACGACGGTAAGAGGAACCATAAAGGCCATCCACTGTCCGAAGCCGATCTCGATACCCATTTCAGAGAGGTACTTCAGGGCGATGGCATTCGGAGGAGTACCGATAGGAGTACCCATACCACCGACATTCGCCGCAACAGGGATTGCAAGCGCCAGGGCTATCTTGCCCTTGCCGTCAGCCGGAAGCGCCTTGAGTATAGGACCGAGGAGCGAAAGCATCATAGCAGCGGTGGCGGTGTTGCTCAGGAACATAGAGAACACGCCGGTCACCAGGATGAAGCCCAGGAGCACAAACTTCGGTTTCTTGCCGAAAGGCTTGAGCATCACCCTTGCCAGAACAAGGTCCAGGCCGCTCTTGGAGGCAGCTATCGCGAGAACGAAGCCGCCGATGAAAAGCATAATGATAGGATCGGCGAAGCAGTGCAGGATGGACTTGTAGCTGGTCTGGGCACCGAGTGCCTCGACACCGCCATTCTCGAAGAAGACCAGACTGCTGTCTGAAGTCGCAAAGAGCAGTAGCACAACCACCATCACCGAAGTGGTCCAGGCCGGAACTGCCTCGAAGAGCCACATAAGAATGGCGAAGAGGAAAATGGCCATGGTCCTTTTCTGGATGATGGTCATTCCGTCAATCCAATTCTCACAAGGCAGGCACCATACGGCGAGGGCCAGAATGATGGCAATTGCAAGCCGTATCACCCTGGACACTGTCTTATCCTTAGTCCTGTGCTGCTTTTTCCACTCGTGGTAGGACTCTACCATGTGGTATCCGGGGAAATTTTTAAACATAGGATATATTATTTATTTATGATTATTTCTAAAAAGCGGCTGCAAAGTTAACGATTTTCAGCAGGGAATCAAAGGGCTTCCGCTTCATAACCCACGGCTATCACACAGAGAACCCTCATTCTTTCTTCTATCCCGAGAAGCTCCCTTACATAGTCTTCAGCCATACCCGGCACACTGCCGTCCTTGCTGCGCCTGCGTCCGCTCACCTGCACCCAGCAAGTACCCAGACCGAGGTTGACGGCCGAAAGCTGGAGGAAGGTGGCGCTGATGGCGGCATTGGTCTCCCAGAGGTCCGACTTGCTCTCGTCCCCAAGCACTATGATGGCCGCCTTGGCATCCTTGACGAAGCCCGCGCCGCTGGTCCTCAGCTCGGAAAGGGCAAGGAGGGTGTCGGGGTCTTCCACAATCATAAAGGCCGAACTTTTGCTGTGCCTGCTCGAAGGCGCGGTGCCGGCCTGAAGCACCATGGCATCAAGCAAACTGCGAGGCACTTCCTTGTCCAGGAAGCGCCTCACACTGTGTCTTGACGCGATTACGTCATTGAATTCCATATCCAGTCAAATCAGATGATACCCTGTTCCAACATTGCCTGAGCCACCTTCATGAAGCCGGCGATATTGGCGCCCTTCACATAGTCCACGCTGCCATCCTCGCGGGTACCGAACCTAACGCACTGCTCGTGAATGCTCTTCATTATCTGATGAAGCTTGGCATCCACCTCATCGGCGGTCCAGCTGATGTGGGAGGCGTTCTGGGTCATTTCAAGGCCCGAAGTCGCCACACCGCCTGCATTGACTGCCTTTCCAGGAGCGAAGAGTATGCCGTTGCTCTGGAAGTAATGTATGGCGGCAGGCTGGCAGCCCATATTGCTGACCTCGCAGCAGCACCAGCAGCCGTTGGCCACGAGTTCTTTGGCATCTTCCTCGGAAAGCTCATTCTGGAATGCGCAAGGAAGTGCGATGTCCACTGCTATGCTCCAGGACTTCTTGCCGGCGATAAAGCTGGCCTTGTCCGGGAAGCGGGTAGCCATATCCTCGACCTTGTCGCGGTTGGACGCACGCATAACGAGCATATAGTCGATCATCTCAGGGGTGATGCCGTCAGGAATGTGGCAAACACCGTCAGGTCCGGAGATGGCAACCACCTTGGCACCGAGCTGGGTAGCCTTCTTGCTTGCTCCCCAAGCCACGTTGCCGAAGCCCGAGAGGGCTATCTTCTTGCCTGCTATGTCCTTGCCTGCCTTCGCAAGCAGGTGCTGCACGAAATAGAGGGCGCCGTAGCCGGTGGCCTCAGGACGCAGCACAGAGCCGCCCCAGGTTGAGCCCTTGCCGGTAAGCACTCCTGTGTTGTACTCGCGGGCGAGCTTCTTGTACATACCGTAGAGATAGCCTATCTCACGTCCACCTACGCCCACGTCTCCGGCCGGGATGTCCTGGTCAGGACCTATGCACTGCCAGAGTTCGGTCATAAAGGCCTGGCAGAAGCGCATTATCTCGGCATCGCTCTTGCCCTTAGGATCGAAGTCGGAACCGCCCTTCGCGCCACCCATAGGAAGAGTGGTAAGGGCATTCTTGAAAGTCTGCTCAAAGCCGAGGAACTTCAGCATAGAAGGGGTTACGGCGCGATGGAAGCGGAGGCCTCCCTTGTATGGGCCTATTGCCGAATTGAACTGGATACGGTAACCCGTGTTGGTCTGCACCTCTCCACGGTCATCCACCCAGGTTACCCTGAATGAGAAGATGCGGTCAGGTTCTACCATCCTCTCGACTATCTTTGCACGCTCGAACTCGGGGTGCTGATTGTAAACTTCCTCGATGGACTCGAGTACTTCCTGAACAGCCTGCAGATACTCACTTTCACCAGGATACTTGGCCGTCAGCCTTGTAAGGATCTCTTTTGTGTTCATTGAATCTAAACAATTAATTATGTGGTTATTTGATTGATGCGATGCGCATAAACCTAAGCGCCTTCAGAAGGAAGCGCGGCAGTTTCCTGCGCTCATCGCGTTTTTTCAGATTTAGGTATATGCCCAGTTTCGGCAGCACCGGGATCTTGAAGGTCTCCACGAACTCGATGAGGGTGCCGTCCGGATCCTCCACGTAGGTGAAGTGACCGTCAGCCGCATCCATCTTGAAGTCCTCGCCTCCGTCGCATACGAAATCGTGGCCGAGGGCAAGGGCGCGCTCGCGTATCCCCTTCATATTCTTGATGTCGAAGCAGAGCTGAATGAAGCCCGGATCGCCCCACCATCTGCCCTCATAGAGCTTCACAGGTGCCTGCTCCGGCTCTATTGCCTGGAAAAGTTCTATCGAGCCCTGTCCATAAATATCACTCAGAGGTCCTTCCGAAGGACCCGAAGGAGCAATCCTCACCCTGCGGAAACGGCCATTGCCGCCCGGAAGCGGAGCGAGGTCCCCGAATGTACCGGTCTCATCGTATATCACCTTGTCGAAGCCGACGAGCTCCGCATAGAACCTGAGTGAGCGGTCCATATCGCTGACGCCAATCATTTCGCCATCTACGCCACCCGTAGGCAGGCCGAGTTCGACGAAACGGTAGCCGTCTTCGACTATGTCATATATGTTCCCGTAAGGGTCACTCATAAAGAAATGCTTCTGCCCGCAAGGAGAAAGGGATATATTGCCGAGCAGCTTTGCGCCCTTAAGTGCCTGGAAATGAGCGTATGCGGCGTCCAGATCGGCGCACTTCACCCTGCCGGCGAAAGTACCGTAGTCGCCGAGTCTCGCCTCTGCGGCAGGCTTATGTATATTTCCGTCCATAGGCTGCCACACCTCGAAGCCTGCGCCGCCCTGCAGATTGACGGCCAGTATGGCGCGGCGTCTGCGTGGCTTGCCGCCTGTATATGGGAGCATACGCTCGGCCACTCCGTCCGCGTCCGCGATCATCACGTCGCAGCCGAAGGCCTTTATATACCAGTTATATGCCTCTACGACATCGCAGACACCTACTCCTATCTGCTGTATTCCACAAATAACAGTTTCCATAAATCAAGTTGCCGATATGTTCGGCGCAATTTTGAAGAAAAGGCAAGGGAACCATTTCTTGATATAGACTATCGCAAGCTCTCCCCTGCCTATCAGCTTGCGATGCCGTCCGCGTGCAATGGCTCTGTAGGCCACTGACGCACATTTATCGACGTCCATTCCGTTCGCCTGGCCAGCGTCCATCACGCCGTGGCTGCTGCCGTCCCCCTGCACCGCACTGCGGCTGATAGGGGTGTTGATGCGGCCCGGGATCAGGAAGGTCATCGTCACGTTGGGATTCTCCAGCTCCACAGTCTCGAAAAAGCCGAAAAGGGCGTGCTTCGAGGCGCAATAGGCGGAGCGCTGAGGGAAACCGAAAAGTCCCGAAATGGAAGTGGTGACAGCTATGTTCAGTTTGCGATCCCCGCGTATGACGGGAGAAAGCCGCTTGGTCAGATAGACAGGGCCGAAGAAATTGGTCTCCATTATCTTCCTGTCCACCGAGAAATCCGTATCGAAGGTCAGAGCTCTCTGGGAAATGCCGGCATTGAGCACTATGCAGTCGAAGAAAAGCCCCTCCGAGAGGACCA
The DNA here is from genome assembly GCA_004554455.1 of Bacteroidales bacterium. GTDB lineage: Bacteria > Bacteroidota > Bacteroidia > Bacteroidales > UBA932 > Cryptobacteroides. The sequence goes on from SFMG01000027.1 coordinate 5,698, forward strand.
CGGAGGCGAAGTCATCGATGGAAGCCATAGAAGCCATATCCACGATGAAGAGTCTTACCTCAGCTCCCAGGGCTTCGCATTCCCTGCGGGTCTCCTCCAGTCTCTCCCTGTTGCGGGCGGCGAGGAAAAGCTTCGCGCCGCGACGGGCGAACTCACGGCTCAGAGCCGCACCTATGCCGGAGCTGGCCCCGGTTATCAATACGTTTCTGTCCTTGAAACTCCTCATATCCTACTCCACTGTCCAGGTGTTGCCACTGTGAAGGAGTTCATCCACAGAGTGAACCTTCAGACGGGCGGACACCTCGTTTACCTGCTTTCTGACACCTTCGTCATAGGTCTGGGCTTCCACGTTCCTGATAATGCCCAGAGCCACAGGGAAGTCAGGGCCCTTCATATCGGCGAGCATCATGTGTATGCCCACGCTCTCGCTGTGCGCATCGTGAACGAGCAGGTCATCCTCAGTGATGCCGTCCTGTCCTATCGTAACCACCCTGAGTCCCATTCCGTCGAGGACCAGTCCCTTGTCCCGGTTCTTTCCGAATATCATCTTCTCGCCGTGACGGAGTACTATGGTTCTGTCGGCACGCACGGCCGGATCCGATATGTCCTTGTGGGTGCCGTCGTTGAATATCACGCAGTTGGTGAGCATTTCCATGACGGAAGTCCCGCTGTGAAGGGCGGCCGCAGTCATAATCTCCTCATTCAGCTTGAGTTCGACGTCAAGGCTGCGCGCGAAGAAAGTTCCCTTTGCGCCCAATACGAGGCTGCCCGGATTGAAAGGTTCCTCGACGGTGCCGTAAGGCGAAGTCTTGGTGACGGCTCCGAACTTGGAGGTCGGCGAATACTGGCCCTTCGTAAGGCCGTATATGCGGTTGTTGAAAAGTATTACGTTTATATCGACGTTGCGGCGTATGGCGTGTATGAAATGGTTGCCGCCAATGGCGAGGGCGTCGCCGTCTCCGCAGGCCTGCCAGACGGTAAGGTCCGGATTGGCAACCTTCACGCCGGTGGCAAGCGCGGTGGCACGTCCGTGTATGCCGTGGAAGCCGTAGGTATCCATATAATATGGAAGACGGGACGAGCATCCGATTCCGGAAACCACCACGTAGCGTTCCTTTTCATATCCCAGCTCTGCGCTCACTTTCGGCAGAGCTCTTTGGAGGGCTGCCAGAACGGCATGGTCGCCGCAACCCGGGCACCAGCGTACCTGCTGGTCGCTCTTGAAATCCTTTGCAGTGAGTGTTGTCATGACTGAAGGGCCTTGTTTATCGATTCGACTATCTCCTTCACGAGGAAAGGCTGACCCTGCACCTTGTTGCAGAGCCGGAAGTCCTTTTCAGGGAAGATATTGCGCAGATATGCGGCGAACTGTCCGCAGTTGAGCTCGCATACGAGTATCCTCTTGAAAGAGGCGAAAACCTCCGCGGTGTTTGCAGGAAGCGGCTTGATGAAGTCGAAATGGGCGAAAGAAAGGGTCTTACCCTCCTTTCTTGCCTGATCGACCGCAGAGAGTATGTGTCCGTAGGTTCCGCCCCATCCCACTACCAGAAGTTCGCCGGAAGCAGGTCCGTCCACCTCGAGGGCAGGGATGCAGGAAGCGATACGCTCAACCTTCTGCTCACGCTCCCAGACCATGAGTTCGTGGTTTTCAGGATCGGAGGAAATCACTCCATCGTGATTCTTTTCGAGTCCGCCCACACGGTGTTCGAATCCCTTCATTCCGGGGATGGCCCACTGGCGCACCAGGGTCTCGGGATCTCTGCGGAAAGGTTTGAACTTGCCGTCCTCAGGAAGTTCCGTCGCGAATGGAGGCCTGATTTCCGGGTAATCGGACATGGAAGGAATGAGCCATGGCTCACTGCCGTTACCGAGGAATCCCTCGGAAAGCAATATGACCGGAGTCATGTGCTCCAGGGCAATCTTGGCCGCCTGGAATGCGGCGTCGAAGCAGTGCGCAGGCGAATGTGCAGCCACTATAGGCATAGGGCACTCGCCGTTGCGGCCGTAAAGGGCCTGGTTCAGGTCCGTCTGTTCGGTCTTGGTCGGAATACCGGTGGAAGGGCCGGCACGCTGCACGTCCACGACTACGAGCGGGAGCTCGGTCATCACGGCCAGTCCCAAGGCCTCGCTCTTCAGTGAAAGACCGGGACCGGAAGTGGTGGTGACCGCCAGGTTGCCGGCAAAGGCAGCTCCTATGGCAGTGCATATTCCCGCGATTTCATCCTCAGCCTGCATGGTCTTGGCACCCAAGCCCTTGTGCAGGGCCAGCTCCTCAAGTATGGCGGTAGCCGGCGTGATAGGATAGGAGCCGCAGAAGAGCGGCAGTCCGGACTTCTCGGAGGCTGCCAGCAGGCCCCAGGCAGTAGCCTGATTGCCACTTATGTTTCTGTAGGTACCCTTCTTTTTAGGAGAAGGCTCCACCACATAGGTATTCGGAATAGCCTGGATGTTGGCGGCATAGCTGTAGCCGTCGAAAAGCACCTTCTTGTTAGGCGCTATCATCTCAGGATGCTTCTTCGAGAATTTCTTCTCCAGATAGGAGTAGATGTAATCCAGCGGACGGCTGTAGATGAAGCAGGCCATTCCGAGGATAAACATATTCTTGCACTTGAGCACGGCCTTCTGGTCCAGGCCCGAGTCCTTCAGACTCTCAAGGGTCAGGGTGCTGACAGGGGCCACAATCACGGTCCGGTCGGCTACCTTCAGTTCCTCCAGAGGGTCGTCGGTCTTGAAGCCAGCCTTTTCCAGTCCGCTGCTGTCGAAGGCATCGGAGTCGATGATTATCATTGCGGTGCTCTTGCACCATTTGGCATTAGCCTTGAGCGCGGCCGGATTCATTGCCACGAGCATGTCACAGAGGTCTCCCGGAGTGGTCACGTGCTCGCTTCCTATGTGGACCTGGAAGCCCGAAACACCCGAAACGGTGCCGTGAGGCGCCCTGATCTCAGCCGGATAGTCCGGAAATGTGGAGAGGTCATTGCCATAGATAGCCGACATATCAGCAAAAAGAGACCCCGTGAGCTGCATTCCATCTCCAGAGTCCCCGGCAAAGCGGATCACCACATCGTGTGTGTCGATTACTTTGTGTTGCATTATTGGTTAGATCATAAACGACAGAAGGCCGGCCTTGCGGGGCCGGCCCTCCTATGGAATTACTGGGCCTGATTTGCCTGGGCCTTAGCCTGGAGTTCGGCCTGGAGGGACTCGAGTGTGCGGTCCTCCGGAATGCCGAGCGCCGTCCTGGCTGCAGGAGTCAGGTCCGTGCTGAGTTTGTCGTCAATGTAGAGCATCGAGGTCTTATCGACAACATAGATGTATCCACCTTCCTTGGCGAGCTGGTTCACAACCTCCTGAGCCTTCTGGTAGATAGGAGCGATGAGCTGCTGCTGCTGGGCCTGGAGCTCCTGCTGGACGGTCTGCTGGAATTCCTGCAGGCGGGTCTGTATGTCAGCAAGTTCCTTTTCCTTGGTCTCACGTATGGTGTTGGACCAGGTGGCGCTGTTCTTCTGATAAGCCTGATACTTGGTCTGGAACTCCTGATACATGGCCTCGTAGGTTTCCTGAGCCTCTGCGCTTGCAGCGTCGGTCACCTCCCTGGCCTTGTCCATTTCAGGCATGAGCTGGACGAGTTCCGAGAAATCCACGTGTGCGAATTTGAGATCCTGAGCTTTTGCAGCGAAGCAAGTTGCTGCCATTGCTGCGATAAGAAACAATTTCTTCATATACATCAATTTAATTATTTGCTGAATTAATCATCTATCAGAACTGCTGACCTATGACGAAGTGGAACTGGCTCTTGCCATTGGTCGGGTCGTCAAAGCCCCATCCCCAATCGACACCGAGCAGACCGATCATAGGGAGGAACACCCTCACGCCTACACCCGCGGACCTCTTGATCTGGAACGGATTGAACTTGCGTATGTCGGACCAGCAGTTACCACCCTCCAGGAAGGCCAGCACGAAAATCGTGGACTGCGGCTGGAGTACGACAGGATAACGGAGCTCGAGGGTGAACTTATCGTAAAGATAGCCGGCGTAGGCCTGGCTGCCGTTCTCCGTGTAAACCGTTTCGGTAAGCGAGTAGTTGGAATATCCTCGGAGGGCAATCACTTCGGAGCCGTAGGTGTTGTAGCCGGACATGCCGTCACCGCCGACGATATAGCCCTCGAAAGGAGAATAGCCCCATTTCCTGTTGTAGTAACCGAGATAGCCGAACTGGGCGCGGGCCATGAGCACGAGGTCGCCGACGAGCTTGGTGTAAATGGAGCCCTTGAAACTCCACTTGTGGTACTCAATCCACCTGTACCTTGTGGCCGCATCCTGAAGCGAGTAGTCTATCGACTTAGGATTCTTCACGCGGGTAGGATTTCCGTTTGCATCCAGATTGCCCCAGTCCTTGTGGCGGAGCAGGGAATATGGCGGAGTCAGCTGCAGCGACAAGGTGAAATCGGAACCCTGACGCGGATATATCTGCTGGTCGGTGGAGTTGCGCTGCAGGCTGATGGTGTAGCTGAGGTTGTTCGACAGACCGGTGTTGAACATGAAGTAGTTAAACCAGTCCTGGAGCTTGTAGGTCTGCCAGCTGAGCTGGTTGTAGAGCACGAAATAGTTGTCAGGCCATTTCAGACGCTTGCCTATTCCCGCAGAGAAGCCATAGACTTCCATGAACTGGTCGTTGTTCTTGATGTTCAGAGCCAGGTAGGAGTTGGTCTGGCGGGTATAGTAGAGGGCGAGGCTCAGGGAAGTCGGCTTCTTGCCGAAGAGCCAAGGCTCCATAAAGCTGGCGGAAAGGCTGGTGTAGTAGGTGCCGTTGGTCTGGAAACGTATAGCCAGGTTCTGGGCATCTCCGAGAGGCACCGGACGCCATGCGCTCTTGTCGAAGAAACGCCTGGTGGAGAAGTTGTTGAAACTTACGCCCACGGTGGCGACGAAGGTGTTGCCGCCCCAGCCGCCGGAAAGTTCAAGCTGGCTGGAAGGTTTCTCCGTCACATTGTAGATGAGGTCCACGGTGTTGCTGGCCGTGTTAGGCAGCATAGTCCAGCCCTTGTTCGGGTCCGCAATCGCCTCCGGGTCGAACTGGCCCATAGACGCTATCTCACGTATGGAACGCTCGAAGTCGCTCTGGCTGAAGAGATAGCCAGGACGCGTGAAGACCTGACGGCGCACCACCCTTTCGTTGGTGAGGTCGTTGCCGTTGATTATCACATTGTTGATGGTGGCAGGCTTGCCCTCCACCACGCGGAGCTCGACATCGACGGAGTCTCCCACGACATTCAGCTCCACAGGCTGGATCTGGAAGAAGAGGTAGCCGTTGTCCCTGTAGAGCTTGGAGACGTCGTACTCGTTCTGTTTGCCGCCTCCGTAGAGACGCTTCTGCATTGTGACGACATCATATACGTCTCCCTTCTTGAGCTGGAGAATCTCGTTGAGCGTCTCGGTAGGGAACACGGAGTTGCCGGTCCAGGTTATATCCCTGAAATAGTAGCGCCGGCCTTCGTCGAACTTGAAATCAATGCGAAGCAGGTTGGGCGCCTTGGTGCTGTCCTTCGGAGGCAGGAAATATATGCTGTCGCTGAGTATGCGGGCGTCACGGAAACCGGCCTCGTTGAATTTGTCGATAAGGTTGCGCTTGTCGTTCGGATATTCCTTTTCGTTGAATTTCTTGGAACTGAAGAAGCTGACCAGACGGCGGTCCTTGGTCTTTTTCATCGCCATTGCGAGTTTCACGTCCTTGACGTGGTCGTTGCCGTCGAAGGTAATGGTCCTGACCTTGATCTTCGGGCCGCGGTCAACCGCGAAATTCACCCTTATGGTTCCCTTGATGATGGTGTCCCTTCTGGTCTGCACGTCCACCTTCACCTCATTGAATCCCTTTTCGAGATAGTAGCGGCGTATGATTCCAGTTGCAGTCTCCGCCACATAGTCGGAGAACTCGCTGGACCTGCGGAGGTTGAGACGGTCGAGCAGTTCCTTCTGTTCTCCGCTCTTTACTCCCGTGAAGGTCCATTTCGACACCCTCGGGCGCTCGGTGAGGCATATCTTGAAATAGGCGCTGTCACGGTCTGCGGAAAGATGGTCCACATAGACCTGCACGTCCTCGAAAAAACGCTGCATCCAGAGGCGCTTCACAATCTGGGAAAAGGTCTCTCCCGGAACCGTCACCTCCATTCCCTCCTGCAGACCGGTAAGGGATATGATCTGCTCGGAGCTGAACTGGCTGTTTCCCTCTACCGTCACCCCGCCGACTATATATTTTTTCGGATTGTTGTAATCTACCGCCACATTCTGCGCGGATGCCGCAAAGGACACGAGCAGCGCCGCAAGGGCCGGAAAGATTATCCTCTTGACTTTCATTCTCACTGTTTTAATGTCTCAAACTGCAAATATAGGGAATTATTTCACTTTACCATAGCGGCGGTCGCGTTTTGAATACTCCTCAAGCGCCTTGCGGAACTCATCCTTGCGGAAATCGGGCCAAAGGACAGATGTGAAGAAAAACTCCGAATAGGCACCCTGCCAGAGCAGGTAATTGCTGATGCGCTGCTCCCCGGAAGTGCGGATGATGAGGTCCGGGTCCGGAATGCCGGCCGTCACGAGACGCTCGCTCAGGTCCCTCTGCTCAAGTCTCTCCGCCAGCGAAGGGTCCGCGGCGATGTCGAGGGCCAGTTTCCTTGCGGCCTGGAGTATGTCCCAGCGTCCGCTGTAGCTGAGAAAGACTATGAGGGTAAGCCTGTCGTAGGATGCGGTCTCCTCCATACAGTGGTCTATCACCCGGTTCAATTCCCCATTCAGGCGAGAGCGGTTGCCCAGGACGACAAAACGTATGTTATTCTTGTGAAATGTCGGAAGTTCATTCTCCATGCACTTGACCATCAGGGACATAAGCGTATCCACCTCGGCCTGGGGACGATTCCAGTTCTCTTCGGAGAAAGCATAGAGTGAAAGATATTTCACCCCGCACTCGACGGCAGCTTCCGTGCAGGCCCTGACGCTGTCTATTCCTTCATAGTGGCCACGCACCCTTTCCAGGCCTCTCTCACGGGCCCAGCGCCCGTTGCCATCCATGATTATGGATACGTGGACAGGAGTTTTAGTGTTTTCTTGCATAGTATTCATTGGGATTCTGAACCGTTCCGCATATCCTCGCCCCAGAAGAGCTTGCCAGTGAGCGCGTGGATGAAGTCGGATTTTTCAAGCCTGACCCGTTTCAGCGAAAATTGTGCCACCTTCACGGAAATGGCCGTGCCCGGGCTGAGTTCAACCCTTCTGTTGTCCATGGTCAGCACAGCGCTCGGGTCCCTGGACTGCACCGAAAGGGTGATTTCCGAACTGTCCGGAACTATGATTGGACGCACGTTGAGATTGTGCGGAGCAATAGGCGAAATGATGAGCACCCTGGCCTGAGGCATCACTATGGGTCCTCCCACGCTCAGGGAATAGGCGGTGGAGCCGGAGCTCGTCGCCACCAGCAGTCCGTCGGCCCAATAGGTCGGCAGGCGGTTGCCGTCCACACAGACATCGACGCCGAGCATGGCAGCGCCGTTGCGGTGCAGGGTCATTTCATTGAAGGCGAAAGGCCATATATTTCTCGGAACGGCGGGACAGTCTATGGACAGCACCGGCCTGTCCTCCACCACCCATCGACCCTCAAGCACGGCCCTGGCAGCATCCGAAGGCGTATTTTCCGAAAGGAAACCCAGACGGCCGAGGTTAACTCCAAGCACCGGTATGCCGCTGTCGGCCACCAGTTCGGCGGCGGAAAGGAAGGTACCGTCACCGCCGACGGCGAGGAGCATATCCGGCTGCAGGGCGGAGAGTTCGGTGCGGTTGGCGACCCTGTGCGCAGGAATGCCACCCTCCTCCAGTTCGGCCAGCAGGCGGAGCAGCGCCTCCTCGGAGGCTATCGCAGGATTCTTTATATAATAGGCGGGTTTCATATCATTGAGCCTACAAAAGTAGGCATAAATGTTCAAAAGTTCCAAAATATACCTATTTTTGTAGCCTGCAACCATATCGGCACATGACAAGACTGAGCGTCAACATAAACAAGATAGCCACCTTGCGCAACGCACGCGGAGGCAATATGCCCGACGTCACCCGCGCCGCCCTCGACTGCGAGGCCTTCGGCGCGCAGGGGATCACCGTGCACCCGCGTCCGGACGAGAGGCACATCAGACGCTCCGACGTCAGGGAGATACGGCCTCTGCTGCACACGGAATTCAACATAGAGGGCAATCCGACCCCGGAGTTCATGGACCTGGTACTCGAAGTGAAACCGGATCAGGTGACCCTCGTTCCGGACGCTCCTTCTGCCCTCACCTCCAATGCCGGTTGGGACACGACAGCCAATGCCGCTTTCCTTAAAGGGATATGCAAAACACTCAGGGACAACGGGATACGCAGTTCCATCTTCGTGAATCCGGATCCGGAGGCAGTACGTGGCGCAGCCGCCTGCGGGGCCGACAGGGTGGAACTTTACACCGAGGCCTATGCGCGCATATACCCGGAAAACCCGGAAAAGGCCATAGCGCCGTATGTCGCAGCGGCCGAAGCGGCACGCGAATGTGGACTCGGCCTGAACGCCGGTCACGACCTGAGCCTGGTCAACCTGGATTACTACATCAGGACCATTCCCTGGACCGACGAGGTCTCGATAGGACACGCCCTGATCTGCGACGCCCTGTATATGGGACTCGAAGCTGCAGTGAAGGCATATCTGCAGAAAACAGAACAACAAACAAACATCAATATCAAATGAAAAAGACACTTTTCCTTTCCTTCGTTGCCTGCACGGCAGCGTTAGCACTCACTGCCACTTCCTGCAAGAACGCTGGCGAGACCGAAGCCAAGGCAGACGCTGAAGAGAGCGTTGCCGCTCCCGCATACCAGTTTGCATATTTCGAGCTGGACCGCGTAATCGAGGAATTCGATATGGCGAATGACCTCAGGGCCGTGGTGGAGACCAAAGCCAACAACATACAGGCCGACATCACCCGCAGGGCAAACAAGATCCAGGCGGACTACAATGAGCTCCAGGACAAGATCAACAAAGGTCTCGTAACCCGTTCTACCGCAGAAGTGCAGGCTCAGAAGCTCGGACAGCAGGAGCAGAACTTCAACAACTACGCCCAGCAGAAGCAGCAGGAAATCCAGGAGGAGCAGATTGTGATGATGAACCAGATCGGAGACGCCATCAAGACCTTCGTGGACAAGTACAACGAGGAGAAGCAGTATCAGATGATATTCGCCAACCAGGCCAACAGCCCTATCGTCAGCGCCCTTCCTGCCCTGAACATCACCGAGGAGATCCTGGCGGGCCTGAACGAGGAGTACATCAAGAACAAGAACAGCAAGAAGGAGAACTGAGATTGAAGATAGCGATACTGTCCTGTTTCTACCCCTACAGGGGTGGCATTTCTCAGTTCAACGCCTGCCTGTTCAACGAGCTGAGCCGCTCGAACGATGTCAAGGCGTTCAATTTCAGCAGGCAGTATCCTGAAATGCTTTTCCCGGGAAAGACCCAGTACGTCAGCCCGGACGATGAGGCCGTAGCCGTAGAGAGCGTTTCTCTGCTGGATACGGCCAATCCGTTTACCTGGGGCAAGACCTTCAGGGCCATACGCGACTGGGAACCGGACCTGCTGATAGTCCGTTACTGGATGTCCTGGTTCGCCCCTTCGCTGGGTTACGTGACCCGCAGGATGAGAGGACGCTGCAAGGTGATTTCCATTCTGGACAATGTCATTCCGCATGAGCCGCATTTCTTCGACAAGCCGCTGACAAAATGGTTCCTGAAGGGAAGCGACGGAAGCATCACCCTCTGTGAGGCGGTGGCGGAAGACCTGCTCAGACTGAAGCCGGACGCCCGCTACGAAGTGATACAGCACCCGCTCTACAGCCATTTCGGCGCCAGAATGCCGCGCCGCGATGCCGCCCTGAGCCTGGGGCTTGACCCGAACAGGAAAACCCTGCTGTTCTTCGGACTCATAAGGGAGTACAAGGGGCTGGACATACTGCTGGAGGCCTTCAGCAAACTGGGGAACGACTATCAGCTGCTCATTGCCGGAGAACCTTACGGATCCTTCTCCAGATATCAGAAAATCATAGACGCCTCGGGCTGCTCGGAAAGGATACATCTCTTCCTGAGCTACATCAAGGACTCGGAGGTAGGCAGGTATTTTTCCGCCTCCGACCTGGCCGTGCTACCTTACAGGAGCGCCACCCAGAGCGGAATCAGCTCCGTGGCCTACCACTTCGAACTGCCGCTGGTGGTAACGGACGTGGGCGGTCTCAGGGAAACGATAGGAGAAAGAGGCACGGGACTTGTTGCACAAAGCGTCACGGCTGATGCGGTACTTGCCGAAATCAGAAAGTATTTCGCGGACCCGGCCCTCAAGGAGTCCTGCATAGAGAACATCCGCAAGGAGAAGACCCGTCTCTCCTGGATGAACTTCTGCCGCAGGCTGGAGGACTTCGCCGCCGGCCTGTAATCACCGAAGCAAAGCTATATTCACTATGGATATGAGGACCAGACTTTTAACGAGCGCCCTGCTGCTGACCCTGTGCTGCGCTGCACTGCCGGCCCAGGAGCAGAACTATGTGCCTACCCCGGTGACCATTTCCAAGGAGAAGGTCAAACTGGGCGACAAGACCTATTACTCCCACGTGGTATTGGAGCGGCAGACGCTATACTCCATAGCCAAGGCATACGGAGTGGCAGTAGAGGACATATATGCAGCCAACCCGGAGCTCGAGCTGGAGAAGAACGGACTGAAGAAGAATTCCATAATCCGTATCCCCATAGCGGACGAAAAGGCAGTTGCGGTCAGCGCCCCGAACGATGCCGCGGATGGGGTCACGCATACCGTGAAGTGGTATGAGGACCTTCAGGGCATTGCCGAGAAATATGGCGTAAGTCCCGAGAGCATAATGGAAGCCAACGGTCTCAGGGACGGAAAGCTCAAATCGAGGATGAAGCTCATCATCCCGTCCTCGTCGAAAAGTGAAAGCGTGGCAATAACCGAACCTCAGGTAGAACCCGAGGAAGAAGCTGAGACAAACATAGTGGAGGGCGACGGAAGCCTTCCGGCAAAGACCGACGACGAACTCGCGACCGAAGCAAAAAAGGAACTGGATTTCGCGCTTATTCTTCCGTTCAAGGCTGCGGGCGGCTTTGCCAGCACCAATTATATGGATTTCTACTGCGGCGCCCTGCTTGCAGCCAGGGAAGCCGGACAGAACGGTATCAAAGTCGAACTCAGCGTATATGACGACGGCAGTTCCCTCCCTGCTCTCGGTACGGAGAGACTGGAGGCCTTCGACGTTGTTATCGGCCCGGTCGGAAAGGCGAACATGGAGGCTCTGCTGCAACGCGCTCCGGAGGGCTGCACCCTTGTCTCCCCTCTCGACCCGAAGACGGGCTCCCTCAGCGAAAACTGGCCTATGCTCTGCCAGGCGAACTCCGACAGCAACGAACAGTATGCCGACCTGGTCAAGTGGATAGCGGACGAAAGGAAGCCGGGCGACAAGGTCCTGGTCATATACGAGAAATCGAAGACCGCGCTCCGCAACCGTATGGACACCCTGCTGCGCGACAGGGGGATAGCTTTCACCGAGCTGTCATACAATATACTCGAAGGCCGCAACATAGGTGACGCGCTCAAGGCGAAGATGAGCACCGGAGCCTGCAACCGCGTTCTGATCGCGTCAGAGAGCGAGGCTTTCGTCAACGACGTGGTACGCAACCTCAACGTCGCGGTTCACGAGCAGTACGACATTGCGCTCTACGGGCCTTCGAAGTTCAAATCCTTCGAAACCATAGACATAGACAACCTCCACAATGTGAGACTGCACCTTTCGCTCTCATATTACATTGACTACGACAGAGAGGATGTGAAATCCTTCATAATGAAATACCGCGCCCTTTACGGAACCGAGCCCAGCGCCTTCGCCTTCCAGGGTTACGACCTGATGCAATACTTCACCGAGGCCTGCTCACGCTACGGCGGGAAGTGGCGCGACAGGATGGACGGAAAGAAAGTGGAGCTGCTTCAGAGCGACATCTGCTTCGAGAGGCTTCCGGGCAGAAGCGGACTTACCAACACGGCACTGCGCCGCGTCATTTACGGGCCGGACTGTTCTGTCGAGATTTTGAAATAAGACTGCGCGCATTGGCGATGGCGGCATCGGTAAGTTCGGAGCCGCTGAGCATACGGGCAATTTCCATAACTCTCCCCTCGTCGGAGAGTTTTTCTATTGTAGAGAGCATACGCCCCGTCTCCGTGCTTTTCGAGACCAGATAGTGGGCTTCGCCCTTGGCGGCGACCTGAGGAAGGTGGGTGATGGCAAAGACCTGCATACGGGAGCCCATACTGCAGATCATAGAGCCCATCCTGTCGGCCACGCTTCCGGATACGCCGGTGTCGATTTCATCGAAGACCATTGCAGGCATACTGCAATAGCGCGCCATCATATCTTTAAGGCAGAGCATTATCCTGGACAACTCGCCGCCGGATGCGCACCTGGCCACATCCACGGGATTCTTTCCGCTGGAGGAGAAAAGGAAAGTGACGCTGTCGCTGCCGCTGGCTCCGCAAGGAGCCGGATCGAGTCTCAGGCTGAATACTGCCGAAGGAAGTTCGAGATAGACGAGACTTGAGAGCACTGTCTCGGCAAAAGGTTTCGCGGCCTTCTCCCTGGCCGCATGCAGTTTCTCGCAGAGTCCGTCATACACGTCCTTTGCTGAGTTGATTTCTTCCCTGAGGCTGTCACGCTTCTGCTGCAGCAAACTGCTGTCGGCCAGGGACTCCGAAAGGGAATCACGCAGAGAGACAATCTCGGCAATGCTGCCCGCAGCGTGTTTCTTCATCAGGGAATAAAGCTGGGAAAGACGGTCCTCCACGGCTTCCAGACGTTCAGGAGAAGCGTCCATTGCGGAATCGAGACTTTCTATCTCGGAGAGTATGTCCTCCAATTCTATACGGCAGGAGGAAAGACGTTCCTCAAGAGAAGCGGCTGAAGGTATGAAGCGGCTGAGTTTGAGCATATTCCGCTCCATCTCCTTTAAATTCACGGTCAGCGGACCGGCCCCCTCCTCTCCGGCTGTACCGGCGAGAGCGAGGCTTCCGCCAAGCAGTTCCTTTATCTGTTCGGCATTTGCAAGGGTTTTCTGCTCGGCCTCCAGTTCCTCCAGTTCACCGTCCTTCAGGGCGGCGGCGTCAAGCTGCTTCCACTGCGCCTCATTGTAGTCGCGCTCCCTTTCCATCCTCTCTATCCTGCCCTCCAGTTCCTCAAGACTGCGGCGAAGGGCATTCAGTTTGCTCCAGGCAGCCGAACATTGAAGCAGAAGATCGGAGTTGCCGGCATAGCGGTCCAGCAGAGAAAGCTGGAACTGATGGTCGGACAGAAGAAGGGTCTGATGCTGGGAATGTATGTCCACCAGCCTGGGAGCCAGGGCATTGAGAAGAGGCAGGGTCACCGGCTCGTCGTTCACGAAGGCGCGGGAACGGCCTGAGCGGGCTACCACACGGCGTATAAGCAACTCGCCGCCGTTCCAGTCCAGGTCGTTCTCCTCAAGGACCTTGCGGGCGGGATCGTCAGGACCGAGCACGAAAAGTGCCTCCACGACACAATTGTCTCCTCCCTCCCCCACCGCCGAGGCATCCGCCTTGGCTCCGAGCAGGAGCGAGAGGGCGCCGAGCAAAATGGATTTGCCGGCACCGGTCTGTCCCGTAATAATGACAAGACCCTCCGGAAACGCAACTTCCAGAGAGTCTATCAGTACGTAATTCCTGACGTTGAGCTGCTTAAGCATTATGCATTACTCCTCTTCCTTGTGTGCCATCCTGTATTCTATCTCTCCATGCTGGAATTCATAGATAGCCACCAGGCTTGGCTTTGGCTGACGCTCGTAGTACTTGGAGATTTCGATCTGCTCGCAGTTCTCATATACCTCCTCCATAGTGTCGCGCTCGTTCTTGAAGTCCTCGAGTTTCTTGTTGAGTTCCTTCTTCTCGGCCAAGGCAATCTGGTTGGCTCTCTTGGAGAGTATGGATACGGTCTCGTAGATGTTTCCGGTCGGGGCCGCGAAATCTACGAGGTCCCTGGTAATTGTGTTCGTTGGAATCTGTGACTTTTTCATCGTCTTATCGGGTTTTATCTACCATCTTATACGGAATCGCTCCGCAGAAGGTTTCAAAATTTTCATTTCTGCTTTTTCTCTTTCGCAAGGGCCTTCTCCAATTTCTTGCGTTCCTTGGCATAGGCCTTCTCCTTTATCTCCTTCTCATAGTCCTCCGAGCGCTTTCCTAGAGCCTTCTGGGCCCTTGAATAAAGATAGTCGAGCTCCTTGACATATTTGCTATCAGGGTTCTCGCCCTTGAAATTCAGATAGTCGTCGATGAAGACCAGATAGCGCTCGCGTTGTTTCTGCGGCACGCTGAGCTGGGCATATTTATAGGAAGACTTGGCCGTGTAGAAAAGTATGTCCTCGCGATAGATGTTTTCGGCGTCGTCCTTGAGCACGTTGCGCAGGGCCACCCTGGCCGCAAGATAGTCTTCCATTTTGTAATATAGCTTCGCCGCCTCGTAGGCCTTCGTGTCGAGCCTGTCGTTGAGGTCCTTGAGCATGGCTTCACATTCGGAGATATGGTCGTTGGACGGATAGTCGCGCAGATATTCGGCAAGCGCCGAGAGGCAGCGGTTGGTCGGAGCCTGGTCGAGCTCGTAGCGCAAAGTCTGGCGGTAGAGGCAGTCCAGGCGCAGGAAACGCGCCCTCTCGGTAAGCGGGCTGCGAGGATACTTCGTGGTGAAGTTTTCGAAATTGGTCTCTGCGGTATAGTAATCCTTGAAATTGTAGTTGCTGAGGCCCCAGTAGTAATTCACGGTGTCATCCTTTTCGCTGCCATTGGTAAGCACGGTCAGGGACTCGAAAAGATTCGCCGCCTTATTGAACTTGCCCTGGTTGAAATAGTCGAAAGCCGCTGCATACTTTGCATCGACGTCGTTGCTGTTCAGCAATGCCTCATACTGGGATTTGCAGGATGCGGCGGAGAGGATGAGCGCTGCACAGAGAATCAGTCTTGAGTATTTCATATATAAAATCAAAAATTAGCAAAATAATGTCCGTATCTGCGATAGACCCAGGCCAGGAAGCGCTCTCCGAAGAGAGGGCAGAAAATCTTGGCGAGATGGTTTATGAAGCCGGGCATGGTGCCGCGGCGGCGCTTCATGACGGCATTCACGGCGGACTCGACCGCGCGCTCCGGCCATATCATCACCCCGAGGCCGTGGGCGATCTTCCTCAAATTTGGAGCCAAAGGAATCAGCGGTGTGTCAACCGCACCGAAATAGGCGCAGGTCACGCTCACTCCGCTGCCCCGGAGTTCTATGCGCATCGAGCGGGAATAATCCTTGACGAAGCGCTTGGTGCTGCTGTACATTCCAATGCAGGGCCAGGGCATCCAGGCGGCAAGCGAAGACACGTTCAGCACATATCCCCTGCCCCTTGCCCTCATACGGGGCACATATTTGCGGCAGAGCAGGAGCGGAGTGGTGCAGTGCAGGGCAAGCATCAGGGAGAGACGGCGTTCGGGAGTATCGACTATGCCGGTGGCATAAAGTATTCCGGCATTGTTCACAAGCAGTTCCACCTCTATGCCTGCAGCATCGGTACGCTCCACTATGCTGTCGGCCGCATCGGCCAGGGAAAGGTCCTGGACCAGTTCGAGCACCTTGAATGATTCCTTGTCCGCAGCCCTCCAGTCGTCCAGGACCGCAATCTCCGCCTTCACGGACTCCGCAACGCGGGCCAGCCCGGCGGCATCTATGTCAACCAGGACAAGATTGAATCCTAGACGGGCAAAATGACCGGCGTAGAGCTGGCCCATCCCGCCGGCCGCTCCCGTAATGAGCGCCCAGGATCCGAAATGCCTGAAATTCTTTTCTGTTACCTTTACTTTCGACATCGTCAACTACTAAAATCTTACAAATTTAGGCTTTTTCCGCGAAAAGGACAAATCGGGGCCTTACTTGGAATTTTTCAAAATTATTCCTTACTTTGTAATCATATATACAGAAGGTCAGATGAATCACAGCAACGACATAGATCAGTTTGTCGCAAAACTGAAGAAACACTCCCTGAAGGCGACTCCGCAAAGGATTGCGGTACACAAGGCCATGATCAGACTTGGGCACGCCAGCGCAGATATGGTAGCCGGGGAGATTGCCCGGGAGGGAGAGGCATCCATTACGGTAGCATCGGTTTACAACATCCTGTGCGGACTCAGCGAGCTGGGCATATACGGGCGCAGACTGAGTTCCACCAACAAGATGTTCTTCGACGTGAACACCTTCTGGCACGCGCATATGTATGACTGCGAGAACGACCTTTACAAAGACATCATGGACGAGGAACTGAACGCACTGGTAAACGAGAAACTTTCCAGACGCAAGTTCCGCGGCTACCGCGTCGAGTCGGTGGACATACAGATAACGGTCCGTCCGACCCGCAAGAAGTGCGCACGCAACGCCTGACAAGGCTCCGTACATAGAACAGACATTTAAAACATATAATAATAATGGATATCAGAAAAACCACACTTTGCGCACTTGCTGCACTTGTCAGCATCTGCTCCTGGGGCTGGGGTCGCAACGGCCACGACGCAATCTGCTACATCGCCGAATGCAATCTTAACAAGAAAGCGCTGAAAACGGTAAGCGACTACCTGGACGGCAAGTCCATAGTTTACTACTCCACCTGGCCCGACGAGGTCCGCACCACCAAGGAATGGGGATACACCACAAAATGGCACGTCGCCTACTACGACGAGAACGACAAGGCCCTGCTGGACAGCAGGTTCGAAGGCGAGGAGGGAATGGCTCCGGACTGTCTCTACCAGGTCGGCAGGATCATCGACAGACTCAAGGACCACAAGAATATGGAAAAGGAGGAGGTTGCCAATCTCATTCGCTTTCTGGTCCACTGGGTCGGCGATTTCCACTGCCCCGTACACATCAAGTACCCTGATTACAAGGAACACAACTTCAAGGTCATATACGGGGGCAAGGAGTACAAATACCACTCAGTCTGGGACGAAATAATGATTGAGGACGTACACCACTGGAACTATATGGAGTACGAGCACCAGCTGGGCAATCTCAGCCGCAAAGAGGTGAAGGAGATACAGAAAGGCAGCATAGTCGATTGGGGCGAGCAGGCCGCACGCGACTGCCACATCATCTATGAGTGGGCGAAGGCGGGCGACGAACTCGGCAAGGACTTCTACCTCAAGGCGCGCCCTCTTGCAGACCGTCAGATCCAGCTTGCAGGATACAGGCTCGCGAAGATACTGAACGAAATCTTCGGTTAGGATTCGGGGAATAAAAAAATCAGGTCGGCTTTTTCAAGCTGACCTGATTTTTTTGCGGGGTGGCAGGTGGGACTCGAACCCACGACATTCAGAACCACAATCTGACGCTCTAACCAACTGAACTACGGCCACCGTGTAAATGGATTGCAAAGGTAAATATAAATTCGGGTTTTCCAACAATCCGTGAGAGTTTTTTTGTATATTTCCTCTAAAAATCAATTGGTCACATCTGTCTGAAGTTGGTGAGTGTGGCATCGCTGTGCGTTGGGCATATAACAGGTTCACGCCACGAGTTC
>SFMG01000046.1 GCA_004554455.1 Bacteroidales bacterium
GGGCAGTCGTAGCGCTCGATGACATGGGTGCCGTTCTCGCACTCGATGGTGACGTTATCCAGCCGGGCGCACAGCTCGGTGGTGAACTGATCCTTGGCGTTGCGCAGCTTCGCTGTGGTGGTCCCATTGCGGTCGTAACCGAAGGTGCCGTCTATCATCGAGGCGAAGCCGAGCTTGGTGCAGATCCAAACGGCCCATGCCCGCTGGACCGGTGAGAAGTAAGAAGGGTGCTCATAGATATGGCGTGCGTGAGCGTGCTCCTCGCGGGAGTGCAGGGAAGCATCGACAAGAGTCTTGAGCTCCGGGTAGCGAGTCTTGGCCACCTTGTAGAAGTTGACCAGCTCGGTATTGATGTCATTGATGACCTCGCACTCCGCCGGGGCCTTGGCAAAGAGGACGGCGCAGCCGCCGCAGAAGGCTTCGGTGTAGAGCTTGTGGTCGGGGATGAGCGGCAGGATGTGTTTGAGGAGCGTCTGCTTGCCGCCGTAATAGGAGATGGGTGTTTTCATCGTAGGAGGGTTCTGAGTTTGAAGACAAGGAAGAGCAGCAGGAGAAGGACGAGGATGATGGCCACCAGCCGCAGAGTCTTTATGTAGGCCGGATCGCTCTCTTTCGAGTCAGTATCCGAGAGTGTTTTCAAGTGTATGTCAGTATCGATGTGCGCGACACTGTCCTTGGCGCTCTGGAGGGTGGCATCGGTGCGGATCTCTGTCCGGGTGATGCTCTTGATGGGTTGCGGGACAGCGGCAGGGGGTGCAGCGCAGGAGGAGGCGATCGTGCCTGCGAGCGTCCCAGCCACCTCTGGCGTTTGGAGATAGACTGTATCATAGACGGGATAGTATTCAACGACAGTCTGGGTGACGATCTGATTGACGACCTGAGTGACGGTGTCGCGGATGATGATCGTACTGCGGTCCACAGCGGTGGAGTCCACCTTCTGGACCGTCTGCAGGTGACGGGCAGAGCCGCAGGCGGTCGCAAGGAGGACAGGCATTATGGCAAGGAAAAGAAGTATTACAGCTGCTTTATGCATTTGAGTATATCGTTAACACGTTGTCGTCTCTGTTCGAGGGTGAGCGGTGGCTCTTGGCTCTCCTCTCTGAGGGGCTCATCCCAAGGGAACGGGAACATCTGGGTGATGGGGCGGCGGTCCTTGCGGTCGAGCTGGATGCAGGTGAGGGTCCACGTCTGCCAGCGGGCGATCTCCCATTGGTGGCGGGAGTGGTCCCTCTGCAGGGCGGCCCAGCCGGACCATGCGTAGATGAACTGTGCCGGGGTGAGGGCTTCGAACTCCGAGAGGCTGAGTCCCATCTGCCCCACACCTAAGGCAAGCCATCGCTCATAGGTCACCTCATTGGCCGGGCCGTCCTTCCCGCCGCCCGCCCCGCTCAGACGTTTGGGTCCAGATCACCGAGCTTGTCGGTGAGGGCATCGATACTCTCTTTGAAGATATCCGCGATCTTGAGGATGAGGTTCGGATCCTCGTCCACGAAGTCCCAGACATCATCAACGGTGTATCGTTCCGTTCGTTTGGACAGTCGAGCGCCCTCGTTCAGGCCGACCGCCGCCACTGCCACCACCGAGTCCATCGTGGCGATAGCCTCTGTGGTGGTGATGTTCGTCTCGAAGTTACCTTGAGTGTTTTTAGTGAATTCATTGATGGCACGCATTCCGAAGTGGATCGGGCGGGCAGTGCCTCTGATGACAATTTCTTTCATTGGAAGGAGGGATTAAGGGTGGTGAGAGTGATTACTGAGCATCGGACGGGGTGAGATCCCCGCTTCCGGTGAGGCTGTAGGAGTAGGTGGCGTTGTCGCCGGCTGGGGTGCTCAGGGAGAAGGAGGTGATGAAGGCATCACCGGTGTAGAGCTTCGAGAGGCCCTGAACAGGTGCCTTGAGGATGGCCTTGACCTTCTTCTTAGAGAGGACGAGGGTGAGGACCTCCTCGGCGCTGTGCGCTTCGGTGATGGCCGGATCTATGACCACGATGCCGTCTCCGTCCACACTCCACGAGAGGTCGCCGGGACATTTCTCCTTACCGTTGGTGTCCTTGGTGCGCAGGTCCTTGAGCTCAAGGTCCACCTTCAGGGAGTGGGACGTGGCGTGCAGGGCCGGCTTGCCGTCTATCAGGAGGATGATGTCCTCGCCTTGGATGACTCGTTTTTCTTGTGTTTCTGGCATGATGAAAGGGGTTGATTAGATGATTCTGAAAGTGAGGGTATATGAATGCAGATCGTACTGCGGGAAGTAGTCGCTCTGGGCGGAGCGATAGCGGCATACCTTCGTCTGAAGAGGGAGGTCATCGAGGGCGCGGACGACCTTGCGTTTGAGCTCTTCCGCCCCGGCCACACGCGAGTGGTAGACCGTCAGCTCGAAGGTGGTCTCGTAGCCGGCCACGCCGCTCAGAGTCCGCAGGGGTTTCTCCTCCGGGGTGGTGAACGTGGCGAAAGGCGCTGCCGTCTTCTCATCCACCGCACCGGCTTGGATCTTCCCTTCCAGCTCCGGGACATTGTCCGACAGTGTTGTCAGTATGATGCTCTTGAAATCCATCGTAGGCTGTTGTAGGCTGTTTTTATGCTGTTATTCGATCTTCTTGAAGTTCCGTCCCACGAAGCGCTCCACCGCCGTTGCAAGGCTGTCGCCGAACTCGGAGACGATGCGCTCGGATGTCTCGCTGTAGGCCTGCTCCAAGAAGGGCGTGGCCTTGAGGCCCTTGACACTGCGGGCAAACACCTTCTCTCCATCGCTTCCGGTGAAGACGAGGATGCGTCCCTTGCGGCGCGGGGTGCGGGGATCCCGCGTGCCCTCGTGGATGAACTTGCCGTAGTACTCGTTCACCGCGCCCTTCTTCTTGCTGCGGGAGAAGACCGTCTTCACTGCGACATCGACCTCGCTCTTGGGAGCGGACCGGTCCCGGTAGCGGACCACTCTGATCTGCTTGCGCAGGGCTCCGCTTCGCACCGGCACCCGCTTGCGGGCGGCATTGACCGCTGGCCGGGCCGAGAGCTTCAGGGCCGAGAGGAGCATCCGCTTCTGCATGTTGTTAGGCAGCTCATCGAGGATGGCCTTGGCCTCCTTATAGCCTTCAATCTGTATCTTCAGCATCGCTCTTGGTGGTTAGAAGGTGCAGCCTCCACCTGCGTCCCTCCTCATGAACGGAGGAGATACGAAGAAGGCGCCCCTCATCGCGCACTAACATCCCGGCTTCGATGCCGGAGCGGTAGCGAATGGTGTAGGCGACCTCGTTCTCGTGGACGATCCTCCCGGCATAGAGGTTCTCCCTGCCTCCGGACTCGGTGCGCTGGGCAACGAGAGAGGCTACCGGGACCAGCTCTTTGCTGCGGTCCCCGTATTCATCCCGCGAGTCGCGGTAGCGGAGCACTTCTATTGGGCGATCGAACATAAATCAGACAGTGTGAAGACAGTGTTTTACAGTGTAGGACAGTATGAGAGAGTGTACGGCAGTATCGGGCATTGTCCGCTAATCGGGGACAGTGTCACTCTGTTGTACACTGTATGGATGGATCCGCCAAGGGAGGAGGAGCTTCTCTGCGGTGAGGGGCAGCTGGCTGACGCTGCGTCCCACGAGCGCATCGCTCTCGTTATCAAACAGAGTTCCCAACAACAGCAGGACGGCGCTCTTGATGGCTGGCGGCAGGCTCTGGGCATCGAACTCAGAGACGAGGTCGCGGTTGGTGTAGTCGGACGCTATACCAAAGGCCATCTGCAGGTACTCCGCCACGAGGGAGTCGAAGGAGGAGTCATCTCCGAGGCGGAGGTGCTGCTTGGCAAGGTCGAGTGTGATTGGAAGCTCTGTCATACACTACTAACTAAACAATTGACGTTTCCGCAGGGGCCTAAGCCTTTGCGTGTACAAGTTTGAGAACAGGGTGCGTTCCGGCATCGAGCAGGGTGCCATCCAAGCGGGCGAAGCCGAACAGACCTACGGAGAGGTACTCGGCCAGCAGCTCGTTCAGGCGGATGATGCGGAAGGACTTGACCATGCGGATCTTGTACTTGGAGAGGTCTCCGAAGAGGACGGAGGCGTTGCCTGCACCGATCCCGGCCATATCATCGTTGATGACGTAGCTCTTGCCAAAGAGGGTGGAAGGGAGACCTACGCGGGAGCCGTCCTGCCAGATGAACCTGCCATCGTTATCCTTGATCTTGGCAAGGGCAAAGAGGGTGTTGCGATTGAACATGAACTTGCCGTTCTTGGCGTAGGCGCTGTCCACACCGGCGATCAGGTCGAGGATGTTGTCGAGGGTGATGGCGGTGGCAGCCGCTTCCTGCGCAGCAGCGGTCGCTGCGGTGACCAGTCCCTTCGGCTGGCCGGTGCCTGTTCCGGTGGTGAGGTGCTCATTGGCTCCGCGTCCGAAGCTCTCCACGAGCAGGTCGCTCAGGATCGTATCGAGATTGAAGGCGGAGTCCTGCAGGAGCTCCTGAGAGACAGGGATGATCGGCGTGCGGTAGGTGAACGCCTTGAGGGTGACGGAGCTGAAGGACGGAGTCCTCTTGGTGCTCTGGGCGAGGTCACCGCCATTGCCGGTGGTGATGATGCTTCCAGCCTCGAACATACCGCCGAAGGACTTGAGGGCCTTCTCGATGGAGCCTGCAAGGGTGGAAGGGATGAGGACACCGGCGGTGAGGCCCTGCAGACCGGCACGTTCCTGAAGAAGGGTGCGCTGCTCCGGGGTGACGCCCTGTGAGCCGCTGAGCAGGTAGGCCCGGAACGCCTCCTCGTACTGACGGTCGGCGGCGGAGCGATCCTCCGGAGTGTGGGCCGGGGTGTTCTCGGCCTGCTCTAACTGATGGCGGCGGATCTGCTCGAAGCGCTCCTCGGCCTCGACCTCCTTGTCGACCTTGTTGTAGTCTGCAAGGAGGGTGTCCCAGCGCTGCTGCTCCTCGGCGGTCATCTCGCGGCCATCGGCAGCGGTGCGGAGCTGGTCGATCTGTGAGTAGATCGATGCTCGTTTCTCTTTGAGTTGTTTGAGTTTGGACATAACTATCGGTTTTTAAGATTGAGATATTCCACTAATCGTTTGCGGGAGTCGCTGCTCAGGCACACTCCCTGCGGATGCTGGCTGCGCAGCCACTCGGCCTTGCGCTCCTCTAACTGGCGCACCGATGCCTCGGTGTCCTTGTACGCCGGGTAGACCACAAGGGAGACATCGTAGAGCTTGGCGATATGCTCGACCGTCCGCTCATCGTATTGCAGGCCGTTGTTCTTGTCGGCGTAGGTCCAGCTGTCGCGGTCAACGGTGAACTTGAAGGAGCACTTGCTGATGTCGCCCCTGCGCACCAGCTCCAGCATGTCGTTGCCGAGATTGGTGGCCGGGGCCTCGAACTCGAAGCGAAGACCGGTCTGGTCGGTCGAGAGCTTCAGGGTGCCGGAGGCGGTGCGGGCAAGGATGGAGTTGACCTCGTGATTGAAGCACATGATGGCATCGGACATGTCCGTGTCATTGAAGGCATCGCGGGCGATCCGCTCGCGGAACCAGCCCATGATCGGCTCAGACCACTTGTCGAACTTAGCGGCATAGCCGGTGATGGTGCGGCTCTGTGCGCCGCCCTCCGCGCCCTCGCGAGTCTCCACACGAAGGTCTGAGAGGTCGCTGCGCACTTCGATGGTCATCTGCTGCTGGTCTTTACTTGTCTTGCTCATTGGATTGGGTGTTTTGATGGGTGGAGTCAGTATCGACATTGTCTGCATTGTCGGATACTGTATTCTGATTTCTGGCGGCTTCGACCGTCTGCATATTGGCCTGAACGAAGTACTCGTCACCGCCCTCATAGGCGTTCATGTCCTCATAGGCGCGGATCTCATTGGCGGTCATCGCCCCGATGAGGTTCATGTTCTTGTAATACTCGCTTCGCGTCTTGGCATCGCCGCGCAGCAGGCCGTTCAGACCGAAGAGGAAGTAAAACTCCCCGAACTCATCCTCACGCAGGAGCTTGCGATTGAACTCCTCCTCAAGGCGGACCAGATACGGCATCAGGCAGTATTGGACGAACTCCATACCCTGATGCTCGATGTTGTTGTTAGTGGCTCTTTCGAGGTCCGCGATCATGTGAGGCGGGACGCCGTAGATGGTGGCGATCTCGGTCTTCTGGAACTTGCGAGTGGCGATGAACTGCGCATCCTCCGGAGGGATGCTGATGCGCTCGTAGGTCATACCGCCTTCGAGCAGCAGAGGGGTGTGGGCGTTATGCAGGCCCACCGACTGAGCGATGAGGTCACTCTTGAGGCGCTTGTAGGCTTCCGGCTTGAGGGTGGATGGGTACTTGAACACGCCGGACATGTTACCGCCCTGATTGAAGAAACGCTCGCCGTACTGCTGGGCGGAGGCGGTCAGTGACAGGTTCTCCCGGTGGACGGCAATCGGGCTCTTGCCCTTGTAACCATTGGTGGAGAGGCCACGCAGGTGGATCATGTCATAGACCGGGACGATCTCACCCTTGTAGGTGCGGTAGTAGAGCTCGTCATCGTCCGTGTGGACCGGCTCCACTTCGGTGGGATGCATCAGTTGAAGGCGCACAGGACGGAAGAGCGCATCGCGGTGGATGCGGGCGTAGCCGTTGCCCCAGAGCGTGCAGCTGACCATCAGGTGGTGCAGCAGCGCAAAGCGGGAGGTATAGGAGTTAGGCTTGGAGAGGATATAGCTGCAGGGATGATTGCGGACCGTCTCCCGGCCATCAGTGGTGCGGTGATAGAGATGCACAGGAAGAGTCCCGACCGTCTCGGAGAGGATGCGGACACATGCCCATACTGCGGACAGGTTCAGAGCACCCTCCTCGCTGATGAAGGGACCCTTCGTGGCATCGGCAACGGTGTCGGAGAGTAGGGCCGCATTCACTGCGGCCTCGAACTCCGATGAGGAGATGCGCTTCTCCTCGCGACTAAAAGCAAAGATTTTTGAAAGAAAATTTGACACCGCTTGAGCTGTTTAATAACCGGTGACAAACATAACAGCTCAGTAGGCTTTTTAACGGAAAGTAACTTACAGTTATGGAGGAATTTTCTTTGAAATTATTGTTTAGTTACCAAATTTTGGTAACTTTGCGAAAACAAACGGGAAGAAAATGAAGAATACATCAGTAGCACTCGGTTCATATTTTGATGATTTTATCAAGTCTCAGATATCTCAGGGACGTTATAACAATGCCAGTGAGGTAATTCGTGCCGGATTACGCCTTCTTGAAGATAACGAGAGTCAGGTCTTGGCATTGAAGAAGGCCATTCAGGAAGGCCTTGACAGCGGTATAGCAGAGGATTTTGATCCGGCTGCGCATCTGAGAACTCTCAAGACCGCTGCACACAATGGCTAAGATTCGCTTCAGCAGCAAGGCGGTCGAGGACTTGACCTCGATATGGAACTACACATATCGGACTTGGTCTGAAAGACAGGCGGACGAGTATTACAATATGCTTGTATCCTCCTGCAGGAAGATAATATCCAGCACATTCCGTCTCGCAAAGTCATATGGTGACATCGCGGAGAACCTGTATGGATTCAGGGCCGGTCACCATCTCATTTTCTATACCCCACTCCCCGATGGAGACATTCTTATCGTCCGTATTCTCCATGAAAGGATGGATGTAAAACGTCATCTTGGCGATTAGACTCCGGTGGATTTCTTAGTTGTAACCGATCCCCGGAAGGAGTCGTACTCTGAGAAGCGCCTCTCACCGAAGATGCGTATGTACTCTGTTTCAAGAGCCTCGTATGCCTCGATGTTATTGGGATAGAGGTGCTGAATGCGACAGAACAGGGCGTGGAAGCCTTCTGTGGTTTGAAATGAGCGCAGCAGCTGTGGTAACGGTTGCTGCGTTGTTATTTCTTTCAGGATCCGTTCCCTCTCGTGCAGTTGCTCTGGGGTGATGTGTCTTCGTCTCATAGGCTCAGTCATTGAAGGACAGCATTCCACGTTTGCTGTACGGATCGTTCTCCTCGGCGGCCTGAGCCGTCATCCACTCGCCAAGAGCCATGATGCTGGCCACGATGCCATCTATCTTCTGCACAGACTTCTCCTTGTCCGGCTTGATGTTGCCTGCCGGATCGGTCTTGATGACCGTTGATGCGAGCATCCAGCGAAGGACCGGATTGCCGAAGTGCTCGATGCGTCCGGACAGCACTAATTTCTCGAACTCCTTGCTCGGAGCCGACATCGAGCCATAGCCCTGCCCGAAAGGGTTGCACTCCATGCCCTCGTTCTGCAGATCGATAATCGTCTGGCTGGAGTTCCACCGGTCATAGGCCGAGCTCTTGAGGTCATAGTGCGAGACCACCTCAAGGATGTCCGCCTTGACAAAGTCATAGTCGATGACGTTCCCTTCGGTCACCTTCACATAGCCGGAACGCACCCAGATGTCGTAGTTGATGTTCTCCTTTCGGATTTTCTCCAACATCTTCTCCTTCGGGATCCAGAAGAAGGGCAGCAGCTGGAAGCGATCCCTCTCGTGGAAGAGAAGCACATAGGCTGTGATGTCTGAGATGTTCGAGAGGTCAAGCCCTCCCCAGCACTCGCATCCGACCAGATCCTCCGGGGACATCTCCCCGCAGCAGCGCATCCACGCATCATCGAGGATCCATGTCTTCTCCGCATCCACCCACAGATTGACGTTCTTCGTCATCACATTACGCACAGCCTCCGGACGGTTTTTCGCATCCGTCACCTGATCGGCCAAGTAATCGGCTGAGAGGGAGACTCCGAGGTTGGGATTGCTCTTGATCCACATCTTGGGGTTATCCCACTCCGCAGGATCATCGAGGGTGTAAATAATGCCGAACAATGTATCATCGCTGTTCACCCCTCTCAGGACCTTTATCACGTTGTCCCGGTAGGCGTAGCAGGCTCCGTTCTTATTGAAGCCGGCGGTGGTGAT
>SFMG01000047.1 GCA_004554455.1 Bacteroidales bacterium
TCGTCCTTCGCTCCGAAATAGACTGGTGCGATGAAGGATGATAGACTGACCGACCGGTAAATAGCGCAACTGATTGATGATACGCCATATCCCGAATATAATCACCCTGTCCAGGATTCCTATGGCCGTGGCGCTGCCGTTTGTGCAGTCCTCCCCGGCGGTCTTCTGGACCCTGTACATGCTGTGCGGACTCTCCGACGTTCTTGACGGAGCCGTTGCCCGCTCGACGGGAACAGTGAGCCGCCTTAGGGAGAAGCTGGATACCATTGCAGACATCATCTTCGTGGCTGTCTGGATAGTGCTGTTCATCTCGGCTATGAATGTTGGCCGATGGCTGTGGATCTGGACAGGCGTCATTGCCCTCATCAAGGTCGTGAACGTGATCTCCGGCCTTGCAATGAAAAAGTGCTTCGTCGCGAAGCATACGCTTGCTAACAAGGCCACAGGCATTCTGCTCTTCCTCCTTCCAATGGTAATCCTTCTGGAAGTCATCAAAGTCCCCTACATAGTCCTGGTATGCCTTCTGGCTACATTCGCGGCGATTCAGGAAGGGCACCTGATAAGAACGGAATCGTAGGGCATTCAGAGATCATGACGGGCCAATTGGTCCGCATCTGAGAGTTAGCCGGCAAGTGTGTTTCTTTTCAGAATCCTCTGCACTTGTGCCGGGTATTCCGGATTCGGACGCAAGTCCATCGTGTCCGGATCCGTTCTGTAGTATGCCCTGATGACCTCCTCCTGCGAGAACGCACGGGAGATGATGTCATATGCTCCGATGAGCACTTCTTCCACTGTGATTGGCTTTTCGTCTGTGGCCGCAAAATCCATCGAGATTGTCATCTGGCCTTCATTGAGTGATAGCTTCATAACCTTTGCTGCTTTGAGTTTCCGCAAAGGTCGGGACTATTTATCGCCTCCCATGACAAGAAAAAGTTGACATTGTAAAGAAAAGCTGGGCAATCTGATTCATTCCCTTCCTGAATTGATCCCAACGACTGCCTCGCCTGCCCCACATCGCCCTGTCAACGGTGCTCCGCATCCCCGGAAAAATCTCCAGACCTGCGGCTAGTATTTTTGCCGCGGCAGACCGTTGACCGGGCTGGCCACCGGCTTCTCAGGCACCCGGAAATTCTTCCCCTTCGGGGGCGCTTCTTCGCCCCGGTGAGAATTCCGGCTGCAAAGGTAAGCCGGATACGCACCATCTCTGAAGGCTCTTGCTTTTTACACGGGAGAATGCTTGCTGCTCCCGTTCCTTTACAAGTCCCTGCTGGCCGCGACGGTCCGCAGGGACTTTTCTTTTTGGAGTTCCTCCAGTGAGACGGAAAAAGGGAACCCATTCCCTTTTTCCCTTCTTCCGAAGTATCCTGCCTGAAGGCGGGGCCAATAGTATATACTTATTATCAAGTATGCTTATTATAATACTATCAACTTTGGTATGACTTTGACAAATCAACGACATATCAGAGCGTTACAGAGGCACCTTCAGGAAAAAGTCAGACAGATTACACGAGGTTCACAGACAAATTACACGAGGTCCGGCTCCGGGAATCAGACAAATTACACGACATCTTCAGAAAAGTCCAGACAAATTACACGAGGTTTTCCGGACTGCTTCAGATGGCTCCATAGTCCTCCATCATTCCCCTTATAGTGGCGATGATGTGAGCCACCCTCTCCCGGCGCACCACCTCCCTGGAGATGCGGTCCGTCCCCTCCAGAGGAATCCTCGCGCAGGTCTTCTCCCACTTCCTCGGCAGCTCGTCCATGAGGGCCGGCATCCTCGACGCCTTGTACAGCATCGAGAGGTGCGGACGCATCTCGCCCTTGCGCATCCCCACGCTCTCCTTCAGGAAGGAGTCCATCCTCGCCTCCGGCCAAAGCAGATAGCGCCTTGTCATCTCGCGCTCCGACTGCAGGACAGCGTTGCGCAGCATCCTGAAGGTGATGACGCGGCCCTTGGGGTTGGTTGCGCCCCTCTCCACCGAGAACTCCACGGTAAGGCTCGTGCGGGCGTTGATCTCGTCCCTTGCCGGAGCGAGAACGCGCTTTACCAGGTCCGATGTCTGGGCGTACTTGCCGGTGATGCAGAACATCTCCTTGAAGCGGTCCACGTCCATCCTGTAGCAGGTCCCGGACTTCTGGCCGCAGAGGATCTCGTACATCCTCTTGGCATAGATGGAAGTGAGCTGTCGGCACTCCTGCTCGACGAACCTGTGGAAGCCGTAGGAGGCGTTGAAGATCGTCTCCAGCATGGAGCGCGTCATCGAGAAGGAGACGATGGTGTTCCTTCCGTCCGCTCCCTGGAGAGGGGAGAGGGTCTCGGGGTCGTTGATGATTCCCGTGTTGGTGGTGTGACGCATCCCGTCCGACGAGTCGACGAAGGTGAACCGGCAGGAGGCCAGGGCGTGAAGAGCCTCCTCCACCTCCCGGTAATAGCGCCCGTCGGAGCGCCTTCCCTTGATGAAGAACTGCATGGGTACGGTGAAGATGTACTTCTGCTGAAGGCGCCTGTTCACGGGGTGCTCCGCACGAGCCACGGTGACAGGGCCGTACGCGGTCGGTATGGTGACGATGTCCTCGAGCGAGTCCACGAGGACCCTCCCGCTCATCTTCTGCCCTGACGGGATGAACTGGAAGAGTGCGATGATGGCGTTCTTCAGGTCTTCCCCGAGGGGACTGATACGGTAACTGGCGCGTATGAAACTGCCTCCTGCGATGATTGTCTTGTCGGCGGATTCTTCACCGCCACTTCCTGCTTTCATAAGGCGTCCTCCTGCTGGGTTTTCTCTTTCTCCCCTATAATTCCTCGCCTCGTAAGATTATTATTTATTTACAAATGTAGTATAATTATTTTACTTTCAAAACAATTTATATATCTTTGCCCACGGGGCAGACGGCATCCGACAGACACCCGCAGGGGAAAGCAGATACCTGATGACGTGCAAGGAGTGTCATTGTGAAGCACGTTTGTGCTTCCAATGACCCCGTCCTCGGGGGCTCGGACTTCCTTGCCGCCACGGGCGGGATGAAGGGGCCGCTCCGCAGTCGCAGCCCCGATTGACCATAAAAGAATTTGACATCGAGAGTATGGGAACACCGAAAGAGCCAAGCAAGTTGAAGAGCAGGCGACTCAATGTGCGCCTTACCGAGGCCGACATGGAGACGGTCCGCAGGAACTGCGCCATCGCCGGATACAAGTCCATATCGAGGTTCGTCATAGCGAGCATCGTGGACGTGAGGGGCAGGGGACGGACCCGCCGCCAGGAAGAGCCGGGCACAGGCGTGCCACAGTGGATGGACGAGAGGATGGAGGTGCTCACGCGCCAGCTCAAGGGCATAGCCTCGAACTACAACCAGGCGGTGACGGTGATGAACACCCTGGTCAGGAGCATAGGTGACCGCAAGGTCCAGCAGCAGATTATACGGCGGGCGGCAAGGCTCGACACGCTTACCAAGGAGGCCGTCGCCACGCTGCACGACATACGTGGGATGGTCGGCGAGCTGAAGGAAGCGGCCGGAAAGGACGGGGAGGAGTAGCGGCTTATGCAGACGATAACGATCATAGGACGCATCATAGGGAAGAGCACCGTCAAGGAGCAGTCCGGAAGGACGACACTCACATTCACCGTCAGGGCGGAGAACTCGCCCCGGGACAAGGCGAGGAGCACCTTCGACTTCGAGGTGGTCACCTCCGGGGCGGCGAACAGGGACAAGCTCTCAGCCGGGACCGGCATCTTCGTCACGGGACTGCTACGCATGGGGAGCTCGCCGCCGTTCAAGGCGACGGTGCAGGCCCTCGCCATCAACTTCCTTGACGAGGTGACGGTGTCGGACGAGGAGGATGAGATGAACAGGATTCCTCTTCAGGACTTCGGACTATGATAGTGGAGATACACCAGTCGTCGCCCTCCATGGCCCGGACGCTGCGCTACAACGAGGACAAGGTCCGATCCGGCGTGGCCTCGGTGCTATGCACGGCGAACATCGGGTCCGACGACCTCGACGTGGTGAACAGGGTGTTCGAGCAGAGGGAGAGGGAGGCGATACGGGAGCTGGAGCACGTCTCCTTCCAGATGTCCGTCAACCCTTCGGAGAGCGACAGGATCGACGAGTCCCGCATACCGGCATTCGTCGAGGAGGTGATGGAGGAGCTCGGCTACGGCAGCCAGCCGTGGGTGGTGTTCCGCCACAGCGACATCGAGAGGGTTCACTACCACGTGGTGTCAATAAGGGTCGACGAGGACGGGCGGAAGATACGAGACTACTACGAGAAGAGGCAGTGCGACAGGATTGTGCAGACCCTGGAGGGGAAGTACGGCTACGTGAAGGGCAGGGCGGAGGAGACCCCCGAGAGGGAGAGGACAACCATGCCGGTCTTCAGCGAGGGCTGCGGCGACGTGGTCCGCAGCATCGGGGACTGCGTGCGGGACTCCATGTCCTACCGGTTCACGACGGAGCGCCAGTTCGCGGAGATCCTCCGCTGCCACGGCGTGAG
>SFMG01000028.1 GCA_004554455.1 Bacteroidales bacterium
AAAGGAGAAATACAAAGAATATCTGGCGGATATGAAAAATGAACGCGACATAATCTTTTTCACTAAGGAACACGAAAAGGAGGCCAGGAGACAGGGACGTGCCGAGGGATTGGAGGAAGGTCGAGCAGAGGGAGAGTCCGAAGCACGTCGGTCCATTGCAGTTGCTATGAAATCTGCTGGAATTTCACTGGATAAAATCTCACAAGTAACAGGATTAGACCTGAAAACAATCGAAGCACTTTAGCCGAGTGCTTCTATGGCATCTTATAAAATAAGGACAGCGGGGAATTGCTCTGCTGTCCTTTTTACTATCAGGTCTCCGTTCAATATTAGAATCGGACACGGAAACTCGTTGCCGATACGACTGCTGCAGGCGGGCCGTTCTTCTTTGCGACAACGAAGATTAGAATCGGACGCGGAAGGTCGTTGTCGCCACCGCTGCTGCAGGCGGAACCGTTTTCCTTCGCGGCAACGAAGAACAGAATCGGACGCGGAAGGTCGTTGCAGCGACGGCCGTAGCTGGCGGGCCATTCTCCACCGTCACGACGATTATGCCGCATCGATTCGGGCAAGTCTGGCCCTGAAATCAGGAATCAATGCACGCAGGAGGGTTTAAACGGGAAAAACTTGCATCGATTCGCAAGTTCGGGCTTGAAATCAAGAATCGATGCACGAAAGAGGGGGTAAACGAGGAAATCCTTGCATTGATTCGCAAGTTCGGGCCTGAAATCAAGAATCGATGCACGCAAGTGGCCGTAAACCGGGAAAACCTTACATCGATTCGCAAGTCTGGGCTTGAAATCAAGAATCGATGCACGCATGAGGGCATAAACAGGCAAAACCCTGCATCGATTCCCAAGTCTGAACCTGAAATCAAGAATCGATGCACGCATGAGGGCATAAACAGGCAAAACCTTGCATCGATTCCCAAATTGACCCCCTAAAATCAAGAATCGATGCACGCAAGTGGCCGTAAACCGGGAAAACCTTGCATCGATTCGCAAGTTCGGGCCTGAAATCATGAATCGATGCACGCAGCAGGCCACCTTCAGCACGCGTTCATTAGATGAGTCGCTCTGGAGGTAAGTTGGAGGTAATTTGTGTGAACGTTGGTTCGACAGTGGCGGCAAAAGCGGGTGATGATGCGCCCGGAGGCGGCATTTCCCTATGTTTCTGCCGCCGAGGGTGCGCAGCACCCGCCTTAAAAGCCGCCACGCTCAACGCCCCGCCACCACGAATAGAATCGCCGCAACGAATAGAACCGCCAACGGTATAAAGACGTATTCAATGTCCGGACTGAGGAAACTCGCGGTCGAAAATCTCCCTGAGGAGGGCCGGGCGCCGTATCAGCTTGCGCAGCTCCTCCAGCTTGCGGGCATTGTCAGACTCGGGAATCCATAGCTTCAGATAGCCGCCATCGGCATATTTCTCCCGGAGATGCTCAAGAGTACGCAGCCAGTGACCCTCACGGTCAAGTTCGGGATAATGGGCGAGGCCGTAGCTAATGGTACGGCGGATAATGGTGAGGGAATCGATCTGGCGGTCCGCCTCCGCGACAATCTTGCCATAAATGCTGCGCGGCTCTGAACTGCTCGAGGCCCGATGATCCTCCACCGCCTGAGCCATAGTCTCTATCTGCTCCAGCGAGAACCATCGTTTCAGCATCTCGTCCGAACGCAATATCCTGCCCGATTCCAGATGATGAGTCTTGCGATCGACGGCCAGTCCCGTATCGTGGTAAGCCGCGACAGTGTAAACCATATCCCTGTCCAGCCCATAGTGCTCCGCCAGCTTCAGGCTCTCATTGATGACATATTCGACGTGGTCGCGCCTGTGTGCGCCGTCGAAAGCGTCGTAGCGCGGAATGATTTCAGTTTCTATATACTCCCTCAGCGTCATTTTGACAATTTTCTACAAATATATCGACTTCCCCGCAGATTTACGCAGTCAGGAAAGCATAGTCCGCCTATATGGGCCTCAATCGACAAGGGTATCCGGATTATCGTGTGCATAGACGAGTTCCAGCAACTTGCGGAAATGGATGGATATGCCGAACTGGAGCGGTGACTGGAAAAGATCATTCCGAAGAGATTGCCGGCGGTGATTGAAATTCCTTATTTTTTCGTACCTTGGTGCCTATTCGTGGAGAAGCCTCCCGTTTTCAGAATAAGAAAAACCCCGAAGGAAGAAAAAAAGTTGAAAAAGATTTGGAGGCAAGAAAAAAATGACTACCTTTGCAATCCCCAAACGGGAGCAACCTCTGGAGCATAACGGTTCAGCCCACGTTGCCACTTGAAATTTACTGAAAGAAACAATGGATTACATTAAACTGGTAAATGACGCCTTCGCAAATGAGACAAGGAGAGACTCCAGAAATTCAGAGGAGTAGTTCTTCAGCTCAGGGGCTCATCCCCGGCCACCAAGACCTTCACAATTCGCAAGGTGTCAAACGGCATAGGTGTAGAAAGGATTTTCCCTATGAACTCACCTTTCATTGACAGCATCGAGGTCAACAAGGTTGGTAAAGTCCGCAGGGCTCGCATCTTCTACCTCCGTGCACTCTCAGGCAAGAAGGCACGCATCAAAGAGAAGAAGTTCGTCGCAAAGGACGCAGAATAAATTATTGGCGCGTTAGCTCAGCTGAATAGAGCATTTGACTACGGATCAAAAGGTCGTAGGTTTGAATCCTACACGCGTCACTCGAAGGCAGGGTAACCACTGAGCAGAACTCAAGGTTGCCCTGCTTTCATTTTTTGGAATTGAACAAAGAATCAGAATATGTGTGGAATTGTAGGATACACCGGATACAGAGAGGCATATCCCATACTCATCAAAGGCCTCCACAGACTCGAATACAGAGGTTATGACTCCGCCGGAGTCGCGATGTTCGACGAAAAGACGAAATCCCTGGAGATATACAAGGCAAAAGGAAAGGTGGTCGGTCTCGAAGCAATAGCAGCCGACAGACCGCACTCCGGATGCATAGGCATAGCCCACACCAGATGGGCCACCCACGGACTTCCTACCGAGAACAATGCCCACCCGCATCAGAGCGAGAACGGAAGACTCACCATAGTCCACAATGGAATCATAGAGAACTATGCGGTACTCCGCGAGCAGCTCAGGTCCAAGGGCTACCATTTCAAGAGCGAAACGGACACTGAAGTGCTCGTGCAGCTCATACAATACACCCTTGACAGCACCGGCGAGGACCTTCCGACCTGCGTGCGTCTGGCCCTGGGCAAGGTCATCGGCGCCTATGCCATAGTGGTCATAGACAGGGAGAATCCGGACACACTCATAGCCGCGCGCAAAAGCAGCCCTATGGCCATAGGCATAGGAGAGGGAAACTGCGA
Source organism: Bacteroidales bacterium (assembly GCA_004554455.1). GTDB lineage: Bacteria > Bacteroidota > Bacteroidia > Bacteroidales > UBA932 > Cryptobacteroides. Next base: position 3,357 of record SFMG01000028.1, read on the forward strand.
GTTCTTCATCGCCAGCGACGCCTCCCCTATCGCAGAATACACCACCAGAATGGTATATCTCAGCGACGGCCAGATAGCTCTGTGCCGCAGGGGCGAAGAGCTCCAGGTGTTCACCCTCGACAATGACATGGTGAAGGTCAAGGTCAAGAATGTGAAACTGGACCTCAACATGCTCGACAAGGGCGGCTACGAACACTTTATGCTCAAGGAAATACACGAGCAGCCGGCCTGTCTGAGAGATTGTATGAGAGGAAGGATAGTGGAAGACGGCAAGAGGGTGATACTCAGCGCGATAACAGAACACAGAGAGGAGATGCTCTCCGCCCGCAGGATGGTAATCGTGAGCTGCGGCACCTCCTGGCACGCCGGCCTCATAGGCAAGCAGCTGATAGAACAGTACTGCCGCATACCGGTGGAGGTGGCATACGCCAGCGAGTTCCGCTACAGCGACCCGGTGATAGGTCCGAAGGACATAGTGATAGCCATTTCGCAAAGCGGTGAAACCGCCGACACCCTGGCTGCCATACAGCTCGCCCTCGAGAAGGGCGCCCTCGTTTACGGCATAGTGAATGCGGTGGGAAGCAGCATAGCAAGAAACTCTGACACAGGCACTTACATCCACGTGGGACCGGAAATCGGAGTGGCCAGCACCAAGGCCTTCACCGGTCAGGTCACAGTGCTTGCGATGATGGCCCTCGCCCTGGGCAGGGAGAAATGCAGCATAAGCGACGAAGAGTACCAGACACTCATAGACGAACTGCTGGCCATACCTGGAAAGATGGAGAAGGTGCTCGGACAGGACGAAAAGATCAGGCAGATAGCGAAAAAATTCCAGGACAAGCACAACGCCCTCTATCTCGGCAGGGGCATCAACTACCCCGTCGCCCTCGAAGGAGCCCTCAAGCTCAAGGAAATCAGCTACCTGCACGCAGAGGGCTACCCTGCTGCGGAGATGAAGCACGGGCCTATAGCCCTGGTGGACGAAGAGATGCCGGTGGTGTTCATAGCAACCCACTACGAGCTCTACGAAAAGGTGATCAGCAATATGCAGGAGGTCATTGCCCGCAAGGGCAGGATACTCGCCGTGGTGACCGAGGGCGACGAACTCGTGAAGAAAATGGTGGACGACGTCATCGAGGTGCCTGAGGTGCACAGCTCCCTCGCCCCACTTCTGACCGTACTTCCGCTGCAGATGCTGGCCTACCACGTGGCCGTATCCAAAGGACTCAACGTGGACCAGCCGAGGAACCTGGCGAAAAGCGTGACCGTGGAATAAGGGATCCGCAAAGCAGGACTATTAAGGAATATCGAAGACGATAGAGAACTATGAAGGAATATAGAAAACTCAGTGCAGAGGAAATCGCTCTGCTCGAGGCCGCGGCCTGCACCGCGGAGGACTGGAATGAGGTGGAAGTGGCAGAGGGCTTCGATGCCCGCTGCGTCAGGAACGTGAACTTCAGCGGAAAGATACGCCTGGGTTCCTTCGGGCACGTATTCGAACTGCCGGGAGGAGTGCGCCGCAAGGCCGGTATAGAGAATGCCTGCCTCCACAATGTAAGTCTGGGAGACGGCTGTCTGGTCCGCAACGTGAACAACTACATCGCCAATTACGAGATAGGCGACAGGTGTTTCATAGAGAACGTGGGCGTGATGGCTGTGGACAGGGAGAGCAGCTTCGGCAACGGAGTGCGCGTGTCGGTGCTCAACGAGACCGGAGGCCGCGAAGTGACCATCAGCGAGCGCCTCAGTTCGCAGCTCGCCTATGTGGTGGCCCTCTACCGTCACCGTCCGGAATTCATCGCAAAGGTCGAGGAGCTTTCCGCCGGATATGCGGACAGTGTGCGCAGCGCCACGGGCAGCATAGGCAATGATACGCGAATAGTCAACGTACAATATATGTCCTGCGTGCGCGTAGGCGAATATGCGCGCATCGAAGGGGCCGCCAAGCTGGTCAACGGAAGCATAGTTTCGAAAAAAGAGGCGCCGACATATATAGGCAACGGAGTTATATGCACGGATTTCATAGTCTGCAGCGACAGCCGCATCGAGGACGGAGTGATGATGAACCGCTGCTTCGTCGGACAGGCCTGCCGTTTCGGACACGGCTACTCGGCAAGCGACTCGCTCTTCTTCTGCAACTGTCAGGGCGAGAACGGTGAGGCCTGCGCGATATTCGCCGGACCTTACACCGTAACGCACCACAAGAGCACCCTGCTCATAGCCGGAGTGTTCTCATTCATGAACGCCGGTTCGGGTTCGAACCAGAGCAATCACATGTACAAGCTCGGTCCTATCCACCAGGGCACCCTGGAGAGAGGAGCCAAGACCGCATCCGACTCCTACATACTCTGGCCGTCGAGGGTCGGGGCCTTCTCCCTCGTGATGGGAAGGCACGTAACCCATTCTGACACAAGCAATCTGCCTTTCTCCTACCTCATCGAGAACAAGAACACCACCTACCTCGTGCCGGGCGTGAATCTCAAGAGCGTGGGCACCATAAGGGATGCACAGAAATGGCCTAAGCGCGACCTGAGGCACGACAGCGACAGACTGGACGAGGTCAACTGCAACCTGCTCTCGCCTTTCACCGTGCAGAAGATGATGAAGGGACTGCTTACCCTTGACAACCTGCGCTACTCCAGCGGTGAGCTGAGCGATGTCTATTCCTTCCACAGCACCAAGATCAAGAACTCCGCACTGCACAAGGGAATATCCTACTACAGAACGGCCATTGACAAGTTCATGGGCAACTCATTGATTTCCAGACTGCAGGATGCGAACGGAGAGATAAGCGTCGATTCCGACGAGGAACTCCACAGACTGCTCAAGCCGGATTCGCCTGTGGGCTCCGGAGAATGGGTGGACCTCTCGGGACTCATAGCCCCGAAGAGCGAGATTCAGGAACTGATGAAAGCCGTGGAGAAAGGCGAAATCAGCAGTCTCGAGGAGATTGGAGAGGCCTTCAGGCGTATGGCCCGCAACTACTACTCCTACGAATGGACCTGGGCCTTCCAGCACATACAGGAGGTTTACGGAATCAACCCTTCGAAAATGACCAGGGAGGAGGCCATTAGTCTCATCAGGAGATGGAAAGAGGCGGTGACCGGACTCGACAGGCTCATCTATGAGGACGCCAGGAAGGAATTCAGTCTCGCCAGCATGACGGGATACGGCGCCGACGGCAACCGGGAGCAGAAGGAGCAGGATTTCGAGAACGTAAGGGGCGACTTCGAGAACAACTCCTTCGTGAAAGCCATACTCAAGCACATAGAAGACAAGAGCGCACTCGGCGACAGGGCCATAGCAGCTCTCCAGGCATAAGCCGGAGCAAATAGCCCCGCTACAATCAGACCTGTTCCGCGCAGCGTATGCCGTCGAGGGCGGACGAGACTATTCCGCCCGAATAGCCGGCACCCTCGCCGCAAGGATAGAGGCCCGGCAGGTCCACGTGCTCGAGCGTCTGCGGGTCACGGGGCAGGCGCACCGGAGATGAGGTGCGGGACTCCACGCCCAGCAGCAGGGCTTCATTGGTGTAATAGCCGTGCATAAGCTTGTTGCCCACGTAAGGGAAGGCATATTTCAGACGCAGGGATATATTCTCCGGAAGGAGTTCGTGCAGAGGTGCCGGAACCGTCCCCGGATGGTATGAGCTGGCCGGGAGATTTGCCGACGGCACCCTGCGGCAGAAATCCATCATGCGCTGGGCCGGGGCCTTGAACGAGGAGGAGAAATCGAACATCGAGCGCTCTACGTCACGCTGGAACTCCAGACTCGAAAGCGGCCCGTATTTCTGATAATGGGGCAGGTCCTCCGGCTCCACCGAAACCACGACTCCTGCATTGGCCCACTTGGAATTGCGCGCGGAGTTGGACATTCCGTTCAGCACCAGTTCCCCCGGCTCCGTGGAGGACGGGACCAGTATGCCGCCCGGACACATGCAGAAGGAAAAGACTCCCCTGCCTTCTATCTGGGTGACGAAGGCATACTCGGCCGTCGGCATGAATGGCTGCCACTTGCCGTGGTACTGTATCTTGTTTATGAGCCACTGCGGATGCTCGACGCGGACTCCGAGCGCGAAGCCCTTTGCCTCGACAGCCCAGCCGCGGCTTACGAAGAGGCGATATATGTCCCTCGCCGAATGGCCGCAGGCGAGTATGACCTTGCGGGCGGAGAAACTGCCGCACGGCGCCTTCAGTTCGTAGGATCCGTCTGCCTTGCGAACTATGTCTTCGACGCGGCAGCCAAAGTGATATTCGCCGCCGTGGCCGACTATGCATTTACGTATATTTTCGACTATCTGCGGCAACTTGTCGCTGCCTATATGCGGATGCGCGCTTACCAATATGTCCGGATCGGCGCCGAACTGCACGAGCTGGTGCAGCACTTCGCGTATATCCCCCCTCTTTGAAGAACGGGTGAAAAGCTTGCCGTCCGAGAAGGTGCCGGCACCGCCTTCGCCGAAACAGTAGTTGCTGTCGGTATCGACGAGGCCTTCGCGGGACAGGCGGGCGATGTCGAACTTGCGCGCGTGGACGTCCTTGCCTCTTTCGAGTATGACAGGCTTATATCCCCTTGTGAGCAGCTTGAGGGCCGCGAACATTCCCGCCGGGCCGGCGCCTACGATGAGTACGGGTTCGGCCGACGCGACGTCGAGATAGGGTTCAGTAACATATTCCTCGAAGTCTTCTCCCTTGCGCACGACGGCCACCCTGTAACGGTAGAGCGGCTCCTTGCGGGCATCAACGCTGCGGCGCACGACACGCCACTCCCCCACCATCTGCGGCTTGCAGCCCAGGGCCTTGGCGGCCAGCGGAAGCACGTCCTCGTCCAGCAGTTCCCTGCCTATCTTTTTGGATATCTCTATTTCTTTCATATACTCAGGTCATCCGGATACTCTGTACGGCACTCAGTCCGCAATGCGGGAGAGCGGAGCCACGTCGAGCGGGCAGCGCTCGCCATTGAGGTAATGGAACCAGCCGGCAACGGCTATCATCGCGGCGTTGTCTGTAGTGAACTTGAACTCAGGGAGATAGGTGTTCCAGCCCCTGCGGCGGCCCTCCTCCTCTATGCGTGCGCGCAGACCGCTGTTGGCGGAAACTCCGCCTCCTATCGTAATCTCGCTTATCCCCGTCTGGCGGGCGGCCTTCACGAGCTTGTCCATCAATATGTCTATCAGCGTCTTCTGGAAACTGGCACAGATGTCCTCCTTGTTCTTCTCCATAAACTCCGGGTCCTTCTGCATCTCGTCCCGGACAAAATAGAGCAGCGAGGTCTTGATTCCGCTGAAGCTGTAGTCGAGGCCAGGGATGTGCGGCTTGTTGAATCTGAAGCGCTCAGGGTCGCCGAGCTTGGCGAGACGGTCTATGACGGGACCGCCGGGATAGCCCAGGCCGAGCATCTTCGAACACTTGTCGAAGGCCTCGCCCACGGCGTCGTCTATGGTGTGGCCGAGTATCTCGAATTCCAGAGGGGAATTGACCTTGACTATCTGGGAGTTGCCTCCCGAGACAAGCAGGCAGAGATAGGGGAAGGACGGCACGCGGTTCTCCTTGTCATACTGCTTCACGAAGTTGGCAAGGACGTGGCCCTGGAGGTGGTTGACCTCTACCAGAGGGCAGTCCAGGGCAATGGCGAGTCCCTTCGCGAAGGAGGTGCCCACGAGCAGGGATCCCAGCAGGCCGGGACCTCTGGTGAAGGCGATGGCGCTGATGTCCCCGAGACTTATTCCGGCACGCTTCACGGCCTCGCTCACCACAGGGACTATATTCTGCTGGTGAGCCCTGGAGGCGAGTTCCGGGATCACTCCGCCGTAGCATTTGTGCACGTCCTGGCTTGCGAGCACGTTGGAAAGCAGCCATCCGTCTTTCAGGACAGCGGCCGAGGTGTCGTCGCAAGAGGATTCTATACCGAGTATTATGTCTGCCATTGTAAGTAAATTTCGGCCCTGCGCATTTATCGAAAGCCTTATGCGGGCACAAAATTACGCATAAATTCGGATAAAATTGTTATTTTTGAAGTTTATAAAAAAGCCGAAGCCATCAAGAAACTTGCGCGAATAGCATATATCCTGCCGGTTGCCGTAATTGCGGTGATCTGCGCTCTCGCTATAGCTGTGCAGACTCCGCGCGTGCAGACCCGGCTGGTGCGTGGCGTGACGGAGGGCCTGTTCGAGCGTTTCGACGCGGACCTGAGCTTCGACAAACTGTCTTTCAGGCCTTTCAACAAGCTGGTAATCAGAGGGGTATGCGTACGCGACAGGGAGCCGGCCGCAGAGTGCGACACGCTGTTCGCCGCAGACTGGATAGTGCTTTCCTTCGACCTGAAGGGACTGATGCAGATGCGTCAGGGCAAGGGGGTCCACCTGCAGAAGGCCGTCGTCAGGGACGGACTTTTCAATCTGGTGATAGAGGGGGAACGCAAGAACAACCTGCAGCGCATGTTCGGGCTGAGTCCCAAGGAGGAGCCGAAACGCTCCGAGAAGGACATATTCTCCATAGACAGGGTGGAGCTCAAGAACATGAGCTACGGAATGCAGAACATCAGGCCGGATGCGATTGCGAAAAGGGAAGCCCGAAGAGGGAAAAACGACGGCGGAATCGATTGGAACGACCTGCTGGTCAGCGGAATAAACCTCAAGGGCAAAGAGCTGAGATTCAGCAAGGGCATAATGAGCGGAGAAGTCGTGCACCTGGAATTCCGGGAGAAGAGCGGCTTCGTCTGCAAGCATCTGGGCGGCAGCACAGCCGTGGGCAACGGCAAGACGGAGATATGGGATCTCGAGATTGACGACGGGGACTCCGAGCTGAAGCTGCCTCATTTCACTATGGGCTACAAGAACTCCAGGGAGTTCAAATATTTCCTGGAGAAGGTGTCTCTCCACGCGGAATTGGACGGCACACGCATCAGCAGCCGCACCCTCAGCCACTTCGCGCCCGTGCTGGGCAAGACGGACATAGAGCTGGTGCTGGACGGCGAGCTGTCCGGGCCGGTGGCGGACCTGCGATTCGACAATCTGGCCGTAGCTACCGCGGACAAGTCCTCCTCCCTGCTGCTCGACGGCAGAATCAAGGGCCTGCCGGATATAAGAAAAAGCTTATTCGACCTCAGAATCAGGCAGTGCCGCAGCAGCGTGACGGGAATCGACCGTCTGCTGTCGAAAGTCGATATGAAAAAGGAAGTCGGGCTTGGCAAGCTGCTCCCTGACACCAAGGCCTCCCTTTTCGGTTCCGCAAAGGGCAGTCTGGACGATATGGATGCAAGGTTCTACCTGGAGAGCGGTCTTGGGGACATACTCGCGGAACTGGAAATCACCAATCTCCTGTCAGGGGATGAGGCCAGGAGCTTCGAAGGCACAGTGCAGGCCGAGGATCTGGACCTGGGAGCGGTGAGCGGCAGGAAATTCCTCGGGAACTGTTCCCTCAGGTCGGGACTCTGCGCCAGTCTGGACAAGGAAAAGGGAGCGTCCCTGAGGATAGATTCCCTGATGGTGGACAAGCTGGTGCTCAACGGATACGAATACCACAACATAGCTGCGGCAGGAACGGTGGCCGAGGACCGCTTCAACGGTAGGATCATCAGCCGGGACCCGGCCTTCAATTTCATATTCCAGGGCGTGTTCTCCCTCGCGCCGAAGACCAGGAACAGCGTTTACCAGTTCTACGCGAACATAGGCCACGCCGACCTCCACGCCATGAACCTGGACAAGAGAGAGTCCTCGACGGCGAGTCTGAGGGTTAACGCCAACTTCAACCGCACCCCGAACGGGCACATGCTGGGAAACATAAACGTGGGAGACGTGCTGCTCGAGAGCGACGGCCAGAGATATGACATAGGCGACCTGAGTTTCACTTCCCATTCGCTGAACAGCCGCTACCGCATCAATTTCAGTTCCGGCTTCGCGGAGGCGCGCTACGACGGCACCAGGCCTGTCACCGAGTTCGTCTCGGCCCTGAGCGAACACACTCTGCGACGGGAATTGCCGGCCCTGCTCAAAAAGCGTGAGGAGGAGAACGTGGGCGGCAGCTACGACATCAGCTTCAAATTCACGGACCCGAGCGATATAAGCGCCTTCTTCAAGCCGGGCCTCTATATAGACAAGAATACCGCGCTCAGCCTGCACGTGGGCGACGACGGCCTGTGCGAAGCGTCGCTGAAGTCGAGAAGGATTGCGCTCAAAGAGCAATATATCAAAGAGATAGACTTTACGATGGACAATCGAAACGACATACTTTCGGGCGACTTGTCCTTCAAGGAGCTGAACGCGGCCGGCATCAGACTGGAGAACAACAACCTGCGCCTCTACGCCAATGACGGGATGGTGGGCGTGGGCCTGAGCTTCGAGAACGAGGGACCTCTGGTCACCAAGGGCGAACTCATTGCCAGGGGCGAAGTGACGCGCAACGCCGAAAATATGCTCGGACTGGACATAAGGCTGCTGCCGTCCGGCTTCTACTTCAATTCCGCCGAATGGAACGTGATGCCGGCGGGCATAGTGATCGACGGCAGCAATATATCCTTCGACGGAGTGGAACTGACTTCCGGCGACCAGGACATACGCATAAACGGAGGCATCGCCAAAGATGCGACGGACACGCTGAACATAGCCCTGGAACGCTTCGACCTCGGTATAGCCAATCCTTTCATCAGCAAGGGTTCGCTCGGGATAGAAGGAGCGGTGACCGGTGAGATGACGGTAAGCAGCAGCAGGGACGGCAGGGGCATTACTGCAGATTTCCTCGTGGACTCCACTTCGCTGGCCGGGACCAACCTGGGCAGCGTATTCGCCAAGAGTCTGTGGAACAAGGAGTTCAATCGCTTCGACCTGAGTCTGAGCAACGAGCTGGACTCGAGACGCAGCCTAAAGCTGAACGCCGGATGGTACCCTGCAAACAAGAGGATAGAGGCGGAAGCTGAACTGGACAGGCAGGACATCACCTGGCTCAAGAGCCTGCTGAAAGGTGTGTTCTCCGAAATCGACGGCAGCATTTCCGGAAAAGTCAGGGCGGAGGGAACGCTTGACAATCTGGAGCTCAGCAGCTACGGAACGCGCATCGACAACAGTCTGCTGAAGGTGGATTACACCATGGTGCCTTACATCGCCGACGGAGCTTTCCAGATCGATAGCCGCGGAATACATTTCGACGACATTGCGCTCAAGGATATGCAGAAGGGCAAGGGACGGCTCACGGGCAGCGTTAATTGGGACCATTTCAAGGACATAGGGCTGGACATACACATAGACTGCGATAACCTCGAGGCGATCAACCGTCCGCTGAAGGACAATGACGGCTATTACGGGCGCGTGTTCGGCAGCGGAACGGTGGACATCAGCGGTCCCGTGAAGGATATACTGATAGGGGTGGATATGAACACGGGGGCGCAGAGCCGATTCTATATCCCGCTCTCGAACACGGCTACAGCAGGCACGACCGACATACTCAAGTTCAAGGAAGTGGTCGAGGAGGTGCAGGTGGACCCTTACGAGGAAATGCTGGCCAGGCTGCGCAGCAAGGAGGCGGGCGTACGCAAGAACAAGCTTGGGGTCAGCATAAACGCCCACGTGAATCCTATGGTGGAGGCCTTCCTGGAAATCAACAGGGACAACGGCAGCGTCCTGAGCGGCAGGGGCAGGGGTGACATAAGCGTGGATTTCAAGACGGGCAAGCCTATAAGTCTCAAGGGCGATTACACCCTCGACGAGGGCAGCTTCCACCTCAACCTCATGAACCTGGCCAACAGGGACTTTACCATCAGCGAGGGCAGTTCCGTCAAGTTCAACGGAGGCGTGATGGATACGGACCTCGACATAGATGCGGTTTACACGACCAAGACATCCATATCCTCGCTCATTGGTGACACGACTTCCGTGAACTCCCGCAGGAACGTGAACTGCGCCCTGAAGGTGGGAGGCAAGCTCCGGGAGCCGAAGGTCAACTTCGCGATAGACATTCCGGACCTCGACCCGTCGGTGAAGGCAAGGGTGGAGAGCGCGCTGAGCACCGAGGACAAGGTACAGAGGCAGGTACTGGCCCTGCTGCTGACGAACAACTTCCTCCAGGACGAGCAGGGAGGCATCAACAACAGCGCCTCGGGAGCCATATACTCCAATGCCATGAACCTGATTAGCAATCAGTTGAACAATATACTCACGAAGCTGGGCATACCTCTGGACTTCGGCCTGAAGTACCAGCAGAACGACAAGGGCAACGACGTTTTCGACGTCGCGGTCAGCACGCAGCTGTTCAATAACAGGGTTGTGATCAACGGAAATATAGGCAACCGGCAGTACAAGAACGGAAACAGCAACAGCGAGGTTGCCGGCGACATAGAGATTGAAATCAAGCTCGACCGTTCCGGCGCCCTGCGTCTGAACCTTTTCACGCACTCCGCCGACCAGTACACCAACTACCTGGACAACTCCCAGCGCAGCGGACTCGGTCTGGCCTACCAGCGGGAGTTCAACAAGGTGTCCGAGGTGTTCAAATATATGTTCGCAGGCAAGGCAAAGCGCGAGCGCCTGGATATGGAGGAGCAGCAGAGACTGCAGGAAGAAGGAATGAAGACTATAGTTATCGAATGACAATGGAGAAAGGAAAACTCTATCTTATACCCTCTCCGCTGGGGGACTGTGAGCCGGCGGAGGTGATACCTTCGGGAGTGCTGGGACTGCTCCCGAACATCAGGAGCTATGTGGTCGAAGAGTTGCGCACAGTACGGCGCTACCTGTCCCGTGCCGGATTGAAGGGACATATAGAAGAACTGGATTTCCACCTGCTGAATGAGCACAGCAGCGATGCGGAGGTGGAGGCCCTGCTCCCGCTTTTCGACAATGGGAATGACGTGGGACTGATTTCCGAGGCGGGGCTGCCGGCCGTGGCCGACCCGGGTTCCAGACTCGTGGAGCTCTGTCTCCGCAAGGGAATCAGGGTGGTGCCGCTGGTGGGCCCTTCATCGCTTATGATGGCGCTTATGGCCTCCGGGCTGAACGGCCAGTCCTTCGCCTTCTGCGGCTATCTCCCGGCCAAGAGCGAGGAGAGGAAAGCCCGGATCAGGACCATAGAGAAGCTGTCCGGCCAATTCTGCCAGAGCCAGATTTTCATCGAGACTCCCTACCGCAACGACTCTATGCTCGCGGACCTGCTCTCCTGCTGCAAGGGCAGCACACGGCTCTGCATAGCCGCAGACATCACCACTGCGGACGAATTCATACTCACAGATACTATAGACGGATGGAAGAGACGCAAGTACCTGATAGGCAAGCGTCCCTGCGTTTTCATCCTGCTCGCCAGATAAGGAATCAGACCTATGAGAATCGCGTTCCTCACCCTCGGCTGCAAACTGAACTTCGCCGAGACTTCCACTTACAGAAGAGCCCTGCTCGCCGAGAACTGGGAGGATGTGTCCTGGACCTCGGGGAAGGCGGAGGCCTTTCTGGTTAATACCTGTTCCGTGACGGAACATTCCGACAAGAAATGCCGAAACATAATACGCAAGCTGCACAGGCTCAACCCCTCTGCGCCCATTGTGGTGACCGGCTGCTATGCCGAGCTGCGCAGGGATGAAATCCTGGCCCTGGATGGGGTGAGAGCCGTTTTCGGTGCCAAGGAGAAGGGCTCCGTGGTGCCTTGCCTGCTGGAGCTGGGGCGCAGTGAGGCCACCCGGCGCGGGAAGATTTCCGACCGCGGCGGGGACTGCGTCGGTGTCCGCGGCGGGGACTTCTTCGCGGCCTACAGCAGCGGCGACCGCACCCGATCCTTCCTCAAGGTGCAGGACGGTTGCAACAACTTCTGCAGCTATTGCACGGTGCCCTACGCAAGGGGCGAGAGCCGCAATATCCCCATAAGGGAAATAGTCGCCCAGGCGCAGGCCATCGCTGCCGAAGGGGTGAAGGAAGTGGTGCTCACCGGGGTGAACACCGGCGACTTCGGACGCAGCAGCGGAGAGAACTTCCTGCAGCTCATACAGGCCCTGGACAAGGTGGAGGGCATAGAGCGCTATCGCATATCCTCTATAGAGCCGAACCTGCTCAGCGACGAGATAATAGACTGGATAGCAGGCGGAAGCAAGTTTCTGCCGCATTTCCATATACCTCTGCAGAGCGGCTGCGACGAGGTGCTGCGACGTATGGGCCGACGCTACGACTGCGTCGCCTTCGCGGACAGGATAGACCGCATACGCAAGGCGATGGAGCACGAGGGAGGGCTGAAAGTCTTTTTCGGCATTGACGTCATAGTCGGCTTCCCCGGCGAGACGGACGAAATGTTCGAAGAGACCTACCGCTTCCTCGAGCAGCGGATAAGGCCGGCATTCATACACATATTCCCGTATTCCCGCAGACCGGGCACCCCTGCCGCCGGCTTCCCCGACCAGGTGCGGGACGGCATAAAGACGGAAAGGGTCGCCAGACTCGAGGAACTCTGCGACAGGCTGCACAATGAATTCATCGAGGCAAACCGCGGCCTGAAGGCGAAGGTGCTTTTCGAATCGACTGAGCGCAAGGGACTTATGAGTGGCTACAGCGAAAATTACATCCAGGTCAGCCGGCCTTATGACAGCGGACTGATCGGCAGGATAACTGAAGTGACGTTATGAAGATAGAACTGGAAGGAATGCGATTCAGGGCCTATCACGGCTGCCTGGAGAGCGAAAGACGCGAGGGCAACGATTTCGAGGTGGACTTCGTCGCGCAGGTCCGCAACTGCGTGAAGGCGGCTACTTCGGACAGGCTCGAAGACAGTCTGGACTATTCGAAGATATATGAAATCGTAGCGGCGGAAATGCAGATTCCCTCGAATCTGCTGGAACACGTTGCAGGCAGGATAATACGTTCTGCAGCAGCGGCTTATCCGCAATTCGGGGATATATGCGTAAGGGTTTCGAAGGCCTGCCCTCCGGTAGATGGCGAATGCCGCTGGTCGAGGGTGAGTCTCAGCCGGGAGGAGATGGGTATATGAAAGAAAAGACACGACTGCTCTTCCTGGGTACCGGCACCTCCCAGGGAGTACCTATGATAGGCTGCCGCTGCCCCGTCTGCACTTCAGCCGACCCGCGCGACAAGCGGCTGCGGGCCTCGGCGCTGGTACACTGCGACGGACTGGACATACTCGTGGACGCAGGCCCGGACTTCCGCTACCAGATGCTGCGCGCCGACGTACGCCATCTGGATGCCATACTGCTCACCCACAATCACAAGGACCACACCGGAGGCCTGGATGACGTGCGCTCCTTCAACCTGCTGGAGCAGAAGCCTGTGAACATCTACTGCCAGGGCTATGTCCTCGAGTCGCTCAAGAGGGAATATGCCTACGCATTCACGAAGGTGCTCTATCCCGGCGCGCCGGAAATCAAGGTGAACGTCATCGGGGGCGGAGTCGGAGATGAGGACGGGGCCATGCCTTTCGAACTGCACAGCAATGCTCTGGAAGACACCCTGATCTGGGAGTCCGCGAAGGGCTACCATCACGAGAAAGCCTGTCCGAGCCCCGAAGAGCTCGCACTCAAGACCACGGTGGTGCCTATCCAGGGCTGGCATCATGCGGAAAAGAAGCTGCCGGTGCTGGGTTACCGCTTCGGGAAAATCGCTTATATGACCGACCTGAAGCTCATTGAGGACAAGGAGATAGAAAAGCTGCAGGGGCTGGACTGCGTGACCGTCAACTGTGTGAAGCGCAGCAGCCACCACTCCCACTTCTCCCTGCAGGAGGCCGTGGATTTCTTCCGTAAGGTCGGGGCAAAGCGCTCTTACCTGACACACATCTCGCACCTGCTCCCGGCTCACGAAGAGCTGGAAGCGGAGCTGCAGTCCATAGACAAGTCATTCCACGTCGCCTACGACGGGCTGGAGATTTCAGAGGATTGAGCTGACGCCCTCTATGCTGATGCCCTCCACGCCCTTTGCAATCTTTGCGATGAGGCCCTGGAGCACATTGCCGGGACCGAACTCCACGAAATGATTGGCTCCGTCGGAGAGCATATTCCTCACACTCTGGGTCCAGCGGACAGGAGAAGTGAGCTGCTTGAGGAGGTTCTCCCTGATAAGTTCGGGATCCGTAGAAGGTAGTGCCGTAACATTCTGATAAACAGGGCATTTCGCCTTGGAGAACTGTACTGAAGCTATGGCTGAGGCCAGTTCTACGCGGGCCGGCTCCATAAGCGGGGAATGGAAGGCTCCGCTCACCTGGAGCTCGAGCGCACGCCTTGCGCCTGCGGCCTTCATATTCTCGCAGGCAGCCCTGACGGCAGATCTCTGGCCGGAAATGACAATCTGGGAGTCATTGTTGTAGTTCGCCGCAATGACGACGCCCTCTGTCTCGGAGCATATACGCTCGACATGGGCGGCATCGAGTCCGATAATGGCGGCCATAGTCCCGTCCTCCAGTTCACAGGCCTTCTGCATCGCAGCGGCACGCAGACTCACAAGCCTGAGGGCGTCCTCGAAGCCGAGCGCTCCCGCTGCCGCAAGGGCCGAAAATTCACCGAGCGAATGGCCGGCCACCATATCGGGAGCCGGAACGGCATTGCAGGCAAAAGCCAGATATGAATGAAGGAATACAGCCGGCTGGGTGACAGCCGTCTGCTTGAGGTCTTCGGCACTGCCGTTGAACATCACCTCAGTGATTTTGAAGCCAAGAATCTCATCTGCCCTATCGAGGAGGCGCCTTGCCTCTGGGCTGTTCTCATAAAGGTCCCTGGCCATACCCGGGAACTGAGCCCCCTGGCCTGGGAAAACGTATGCTCTCATTGAAAAATAGCTTTTGTGACAGGTTCTCAGTCGGTGAGCGGATTGCCTTCGAACCACTCTTTGAGAAGATAGCCGTGGGCATCGCTGCAATGCTCGTAAATTGACCTCTGACGCTCATCAGAAAGGGAATTCCATATAGCCGTGCACTCCGGATAACTTACCGGACGCTTTGCGATCTTTGTGGCCACCCTCTCTTTTTCGCTGACTTTGAGGCCTGCCCACCATTTGGAGATGTCTGCTGTCATGTGTTCAAAAAATATATGCGGTTTACACGTATGGATATGCGCTTCTCCGCGTCTGGTACCCCCGTGGGGAATCGAACCCCAACCGTCAGAACCGGAATCTGAAATTCTATCCATTAAACTACGGAGGCGTCCGGCAAAGATAAGCAAAAAGGCTTTCATATTCCCAAATTTTACCCTAAATTTGCAAGTCCGTGTACGCGCACGGGAAAATAGGCGCAATAAATAATTACAAATCATTGATATATGGCAAACGAAAAGAAATTTATCACCTGTGACGGCAACTATGCTGCCGCTCACATCGCCTACCTTTTCAGCGAGCATGCCGCCATCTACCCTATCACCCCGTCATCGACTATGGCGGAGTATGTGGATGAGTGGGCTGCCCAGGGCAAGAAGAACCTCTTCGGCGAGGTTGTAAAGGTAACCGAAATGCAGAGTGAAGGCGGCGCCGCCGGTGCTGTCCATGGTTCACTCCAGGCAGGTGCCCTCACCACGACTTTCACCGCTTCCCAGGGTCTCCTGCTGATGATTCCTAACATGTACAAGATTGCAGGTGAGCAGCTGCCGGCAGTGTTCCACGTCTCTGCACGTGCCCTCGCCTCCCACGCCCTCTCCATCTTCGGAGACCACCAGGACGTGATGGCCTGCCGCCAGACCGGCTTCGCCATGCTGGCTTCCGCTTCCGTGCAGGAGGCTGAGGACCTGGCAGCCGTAGCCCACCTCTCCACAATAAAGGCGAGCATTCCTTTCATCCACTTCTTCGACGGATTCCGCACCTCACACGAGATCCAGAAGATAGAGCTCATCGACGAGGAAGCCCTCAAGGGCATGATCAGCGAGAAGGCGCTTGCCGCATTCCGCCGCAGGGCCCTCAATCCTGACGCGCCTGTGACCCGCGGCACCGCCCAGAACGGTGACGTATATTTCCAGGCCCGCGAAGCCTGCAACGCCGCCTACGACGCAGTTCCGGACATCGTTGCCCGCTATATGGGCGAGATCAGCGAGCTGACCGGCCGCGAGTACCGTCCTTACGACTACTACGGCGACCCTGAGGCCGAGAATATCATCATCGCGATGGGTTCCGTGACCGAGACCATAAAGGAGACCATCGACTACCTCGCCGCACAGGGCAGGAAGGTCGGCGCCCTCATCGTACGCCTCTACCGTCCGTTCTCCGCCAAGTACTTCCTCAAGGTGCTGCCTAAGAGCGTGAAGAAGATCGCCGTCCTCGACCGCACAAAAGAGCCGGGCGCTCTCGGAGAGCCTCTCTATCAGGACATCAAGACCATATTCCAGGGCGCGGAGAATGCACCTCTCATCGTCGGCGGCCGTTACGGTCTCTCCTCGAAGGACACCACCCCTGCACAGATAGTCGCTGTTTACGACAACCTCGACTCCGCAGAGCCTAAGAACGGCTTCACCATCGGAATCGTGGATGACCTCAGCTTCAAGTCCCTCCCTGTAAAGGAGGAAATCTCCATCGTGAAGCCGGGCACTACCGAGTGCAAGTTCTACGGTCTCGGTTCCGACGGTACCGTTGGCGCCAACAAGAACACCATCAAGATCATCGGTGACCATACTCCTAAGTATGCCCAGGGCTATTTCGACTACGACTCCAAGAAGTCCGGCGGATACACCTGCTCCCACCTCCGTTTCGGTGACGTTCCTATCAAGGCTCCGTATCTGGTCAGCACCCCTGACTTCGTAGCCTGCCACGTGCCTTCCTACCTGAGCAAGTACAATGTGCTCGAAGGCATCAAGCAGAACGGTACCCTCCTGCTCAACAGCCTTTGGGATGAGGAGGAGACCCTCAAGAGAATCCCTGACAACGTAAGGGCCATCATCGCGAAGAAGAACATCAGCGTCTATATCATCAACGCAACCAAGATTGCTGCTGAGATCGGCCTCGGCGGAAGGACCAACACCATACTCCAGAGCGCATTCTTCAAGATTACCGGCGTCATCCCTTACGAGGATGCGGTTGCCTTTATGAAGAAGGCAATCGTGAAGAGCTACGGCAAGAAGGGCGAGAATATCGTGAATATGAACTATGCTGCCGTGGACCGCGGAGGAGAGTACACCAAGCTCGAGATTCCTGAGGACTGGAAGAATATCAGCGCGAAGTTCGAGAACCCGAACAGGAACCGTATGGCTCCTACCTTCGTGAAGAACATAGCTGACGTGGTCAATGCACAGCAGGGCGACAAGCTGCCTGTAAGCGCATTCAAGGACATCGCCGACGGCACCATCCCTGCCGGCACCGCCGCATACGAGAAGCGTGGCGTAGCCGTGATGGTTCCTGAGTGGGACGAAACCAAGTGTATCCAGTGCAACAGCTGTTCATACGTCTGCCCTCACGCAGCCATACGTCCATTCCTTATGACCGAGGAAGAGGCCGCCGCAGCGCCTGCCTCAATCAAGAAGCAGCAGGGCAAAGCCGTTCTCAAGGACTACAAGTTCACCATCCAGGTGTCACCTGCCGACTGTACCGGTTGCGGCAACTGCGTGGATGTCTGCCTGGCCAAGGATAAAGCCATCAAGATGGTTCCTTACGACACCCAGGTTGCCGAGCAGGCCAACTTCGACTACCTCAACAGCAAGGTGGGCTACAAGGAGGATATCGTTTCCAAGAGCGCGAACGTGAAGAACTCCCAGTTCGCACAGCCTCTCTTCGAGTTCTCCGGCGCCTGCGCAGGTTGCGGCGAGACCCCTTACATCAAGGCAATCACCCAGCTCTTCGGTGACCACATGATGGTTGCCAACGCTACCGGCTGTTCTTCCATCTACGGAGCATCCTTCCCTGCATCTCCATATTGCACCAACGCACAGGGTCACGGTCCTGCATGGGCCAACTCCCTCTTCGAGGACTTCTGCGAGTTCGGTCTCGGTATGAAGCTCGGTTCCGACCGCGCACGCAACACCGTTGCCGGCCTTATGGAGAAGGGCCTCAGCTGCAGCTGCTGCTCTGACGAGATGAAGGCTCTCTTCACCCAGTGGCTCGAGAACCGCGAGGATGCAAAGATCACCCGCGAGGTTGCCGACAAGCTCGTTCCTCTCATGGAGGCATGCGGCTGCGACATCTGCAAGGAGCTCCTCACCTACCAGCACTTCCTGCCTGCACGCAGCCAGTGGATCATCGGCGGTGACGGCGCAAGCTACGATATCGGTTACGGCGGACTCGACCACGTGCTCGCTTCCGGTGAGAATGTGAACATTCTCGTGCTTGACACCGAGGTTTACTCCAACACCGGCGGACAGTCATCCAAGGCAACCCCTGCCGGCGCAATCGCCAAGTTCGCGGCTTCCGGCAAGAAGGTTCGCAAGAAAGACCTCGGAATGATGGCTATGAGCTATGGCTATGTTTACGTCGCCCAGGTGGCAATGGGTTCCAACCCTGCCCAGTTCCTCAAGGTCATCAAGGAGGCCGAGGCCTACAACGGTCCTTCCCTCATCATTGCTTACGCACCTTGTATCAACCACGGCCTGAAGGCCGGTATGGGTCTGAGCCAGAGAGAGGAGAAGCTTGCCGTCGAGTGCGGTTACTGGCATCTCTACCACTTCAACCCTGAGCTCGAGGGCAGCGGACAGAATCCGTTCAGCCTCGACAGCAAGGAGCCGGACTGGAGCAAGTTCCAGGACTTCCTCAAGGGTGAGGTCCGCTTCGCATCCCTCTACAAGATGTTCCCTGACAGGGCTGCCGAGCTGCTCGAGAAGACCGAGGAATTCGCCAAGCTCCGTCTCGAGACCTACAAGAGACTCGCTAGCAAATAAGCCTTATACCTTTATATAAAAGGGGTGACCGTGCCGGCCACCCCTTTTTTGTTTTAGTTGGCTCGGGCCGAAGGACGGTTTACGTTGCGGCGGGGAAAGATGGAACCGGAGGCCGAATGACGTTGCGGCGGGGCAGGCTGCCACTCCGGCGGCTTTTTACTTAGGATTATGCCGCCTTCGTGGCAACCTGTCCCCGCCTGCGTCCGCCACGGTCATTCTGCAGGCGGGCCGTTCTTATACGCAACTACGATAGTGCTGCAGGCGGAACCAATCTTCTTTGCTGCAACGACGATAGTGCTGCAGGCGGGCCGTCTTAGCTGCAGCAGCGATGGTGCTGCAGGCGGAACCATTCTTCTTTGCCGCAACAACGAAAGTGCTACAGGCGGGCCGCTCTTACACACAACGACGATAGCATCGATTCTCAAGTCTAGGCTTGAAATCAAGAATCGATGCACGAAAGATAGTGTAAACCTGGAAAACCTTGCATCGATTCCCAAGTCTGGGCACGAAATCATGAATCGATGCACGCTGGAGTGCTTAATCGGGGAAAACCTTGCATCGATTCGCAAGTCTGGCCCTGAAATCAAGAATCGATGCACGCAAGAGGGCTTAAACCGGGAAAAGCTTGCATCGATTCCCAAGTCTAGGCCTGAAATCAAGAATCAATACACGCAAGAGGGCTTAAACCGGGAAAAGCTTGCATCGATTCTCAAATCTAGGGCTGAAATCAAGAATCAATGCACGAAAGATAGTGTAAACCAGGAAAACCTTGCATCGATTCCCAAGTCTAGGCCTGAAATCAAGAATCGATGCACGCAAGATGGCTTAAACGGGGAAAATCGCGCAGGTCATCCCCCAGCACGCGTTTATAAGAGGGGTAGCGCCGGAGGTAAGTCGGAGGTATTTTGCGTGAAGGTTGGTTCGACAGTGGCGGCAAAGCGGGTGCTGATGCGCCCGGAGGCGGCATTTCCCTATGTTTTTGCCGCCGAGGGTGCGCAGCACCCGCCCAAAAAGCCGCAACCGCCCAAAAAAAGACGCCACGAAACCAACCGAAACCGCCACAAAACCCTCCGGGCCACTCTTCATATACAATGAGGGGTGGCCAGACGGTCACCCCTTACTAATGTTATAGAATCGATGTAAACAGTTTTATTTCCCGAATAACTTTCAAATCACGAAAAATGATAACTTTGTAAGCGGTGACGGACTCAGACTACATATTGATTGCTAAACTGAATGCCTCCAGCAAACAGGCATTCGGAGAGATTTATGACAAATACGTGACAATGGTATATTCCTTCGCGCTGTCTGTCATTCACGACGAAAGCATAGCGGAAGACATCACCCAACTCGTATTCGTCCGCCTGTGGGAGCACCGCGAATCCATATCCTCAGAAAAGAATCTGCCTGCCTGGCTATACGTAACGGCAAGGAATGCCGTCTTCAAGGAACTCAGACGAATGGCCTGCATGGAACAGTATGTAAATTATGCCGCGCGCATCCAGAGCATACGGGAGGAATTCGAACTGGAACAGCTGGATGACGCGGTCATACTGAAGGAACTGGCCGGGATTTGCAGCAGTTTCCCCCAGAGGATGAAGAACATATACGAGCTGAGGATGGTGGAAGGCCTGTCCGTAGCCGAAATTGCAGAAAACCTGGACATATCGCCAAAGACGGTAGAGACCCAATTGTCAAGGGCCAGGAAAATAATAAGCAGAAAACTGAAAAATATCTGATTTTCTTGTAAGGGTTTTTCCTTTTCGTGGATACATTATACGGATATGGAAAACGATACTTACAGAAAACAGTTTGACTCTTACTGCAGGTCCGTCTGGGATTCAGCCGGATCCGACCCTGCCTTGTTCCCCGACGAGGCCAGGAAAAAGAGAATGAAGGAGAAAATACTCAACAGGATAGACGCGCAAGAGGATGCGGAACGGATGTTCAGAAAGAAAAAAAAGAGAATATTGGTTCTGCTATCCTCTTGTGCCGCAGCCGTAATTCTGGCAGTCGTGACAATCTCCCTTTTGCTGCCTGACGGAAGGAAGGAGCTTGAATATGAGGTAGTTGCAGACCGTGGACAGAAGAGTTCCGTCACCCTGCCGGACGGAAGCAGGGTATGGCTCAACTCAGCCAGCCGTATATGCTACAGTTCCGACTTCAACAGGAACAGGCGCGACATTGTACTTGAAGGGGAAGCCTATTTCGAAGTCGCAAAGAACGAAAAGATACCTTTTATAGTATATGCTTCCGGAATGAGCGTAAGGGCAGTCGGCACCGAATTCAACGTCCGCAACTACCCGGAGGAAGGCGAAGTCAGGGCGACACTCGTCGAAGGACAGGTCATAGCCAGCGCGAACGGCGAATCCGCATCCCTGCGATACGGGCAGGAAGCCGTGCTGGACAAGAGCTCTGGCATAATGAGCAGCGGTCAGGCCGCCGACCTCAACCACCTCGTCCCGTGGAGGAAGAGCGAAATCCTGCTTTCCGGAGAGTCTCTGGAAAAACTGTCGGGAGTATTGTCAAGGCTTTACAATGTGGACATAGTCTTTGAAGATGAGCGTATTAAGGAATACACCTACACAGGACTCATCAGGAACAATTCGCTCCAGAATGTCCTGGAACTCATCTCCAACACCTCTCCAGTCAAATATGAAATGAACGGGGACTGCATAGTCTTCAAAGCTAAATACAACTAACTTAATACCTGATTGCTATGAGGCATATAATCATCAAGATGACTCTGATACTGCTGACAGGACTGCTGTCTGCAGTCGCCTTCGCCCAGGTGAGCGTCACAATCGAGCGGCTTCCGCTCAAGGAGGCCTTGGAAGAAGTCGAGAAGCAAAGCGGATACAGTTTCTTCTACAGCAGCCTGCTGCCTGACCAGGATGCAAAGGTCAGTGTCAAGGCAAAGGATGCCACTATCGAGTACGTGATGGATACGATTCTCGAGGGGCTGAACATCAGCTATGAAATCAAGCCTGACTTCCAGATTGTCCTGAGCGAAAAGACACAAGAGGAAAAGACAAAGCAAGCGGCCAAAACTTCACGGCAAATCAGCGGAATCGTCATCGACGCATCCGGGATGCCTGTCATTGGAGCAGGAGTCACGATAGAAGGAACAAAGAAGGGAACGGTTACAGACGCGGAAGGCCGCTATTCCATCGAAGTGGCTTCGGGCAATTGCACACTGGAATTCTCTTGCCTCGGTTATCAGACGGTCAGGATAGATGCGGGAAAACGCAATACGGTGGATGTCACCCTCAACGAGGACAGCCAGTTCCTGGATGAGGTCGTGGTTGTAGGCTACGGCACCCAGAAGAAGGTAAATCTTACCGGTTCCGTGTCAATGATCGACAGTGAAGAAATCTCCACCCGCCCGATTTCCAGCGTCAGTTCAGGACTGCAGGGACTGCTCCCTGGAGTTACGGTGACAAATCCGACAGGCCAGCCCGGTGAATCAGGTACAACCATCAGGGTAAGGGGCGTAGGAACCATCGGAAATGCGAATCCGCTTATTCTCATTGACGGAGTCGAAGGAGATCTCTCTGCCATAAACCCTGAAGATATAGAAAGCATATCCGTACTGAAGGATGCCGCTTCCGCTTCCATTTATGGTTCAAGGGCTGCCAACGGCGTGCTCCTGGTCACTACCAAAAAGGTCGACAAGGCAAGCGACTCGAGGGCACGCGTGAGTCTGGGCGCCTATTTTGGCCTTCAGACCCCGACCCGTCTGCCGGAAATGTGCGATGCCATCGAATTCATGACCCTGGACAATGAGGCAAGGCAGAATGTCGGGACTTCCCCGGCCTGGACCGAGGACCAATTCGAAAAGGTCAGGAACAACAGCGACCCCAACTATTTCGCAAATACCGACTGGCTGTCACAGGTACTGAACAGCTTCGCGCCTCAGCAGAACTACAACCTGACGCTCAGCGGCTCCCTCGGCAGCAGCGGGTATATGCTTTCATACAGATATTTCGACCAGAGCGGTCTGACCGTAGGCTCTTCCACCGGTGAGAAAAGGCATAATGTCAGATTCAAGATGAACACGAAGCTCATTGACAGAATCACCCTTTCCTCCAATCTGAGTTATACGAGCAGAAAGATAACTGCGCCTGTCAACTCCCTTACAAGCGGCGGCGGCGCAATATATACTGCAATGCGTATAGCCCCCAACGCCCCGGTAAGATATACGGACGGAAGCTGGGCATACGGCGGAGGTAACACGAACCCGGTCGCAGTTCTGAATGACGGAGGACGCAAAACCAATTCCTCGGATGAGTTCTCATTGCTCGAGGTCCTGAAGGTGAACATACTCAAGGGATGGGATGTGTCCGCAACCTACAGCCTCAACAGCTACAACGGTCTGGAGGAGATACTCAAAAGAACCATCACCTTCAAGAATCCGGAAGATGGCTCCACCTATGTATATTCACAACCGAATTCACTGAAAAACAGGGATTTGAGAAACCTTCAGCAGACCTTTATACTTCAGACGAACTTCGACTTCCATTTCGGGAAGCACAACCTCAGCGGAGTTGTGGGTATGTCGCAGGAATGGTACAAGGGAAGCAGCTTCTCCGCCTCCAGGACCAATCTGGCAACAGAACAGGACCCTACCCTGGTTCTTGGAGACGCCTCGACAATGAGCAACGATGCAAGCTCATCCCGCTGGGCCCTCAGGTCGGGCTTCGGAAGGTTGAGCTACAACTACGCGGAAAGATATCTGGTCGAGTTCAACCTCAGATACGACCTTTCGTCCCGCTTCCACAAGAGCAACAGGGGCGGCTGGTTCCCTTCCGTATCCGCCGGATGGAGACTGAGCGAAGAGAGATGGATGCAGGCGGCGAAACAGTGGTTCGACAACATCAAGATAAGGGCCTCCTGGGGTATGCTCGGGAACCAGTATGTAGGTTCCTCCGAATATCCGTATCTCTCAGTTCTGAATGCATCCAGCACGGATCTCTCCCTCATCGGCTCCAATGCGACCACCGGATATGTGCAGAAAACACTCGCCAATCCGAATCTGTCCTGGGAAAAGATAAAGATGTTCGACGTGGGACTGGATCTGGCAATGTTTGGGAACAGATTGACCTTCAGTTTCGACTGGTACAACAAGGACACCGAGGGGATACTTCTCAGACTGAATTACCCGGCCCAGATAGGAGCGAAGCCTTCGGAGCAGAATGCAGGAAAGGTGAACAACAAGGGCTGGGAACTGGACCTGGGCTGGCGTGAGCAGAGAGGTGACTTCTATTATGGAGTCTCATTCAACCTCTCGGATGTAAAAAACAAGATTGTGGATCTTGCCGGCAATTCTCCGGACCTCAGCGGTTACCAGATCAGGATGGTCGGCTACCCTATCGACGCCTTCTACGGCTATGTTGCTGACGGACTTATGGGTCCGGATGACTTCAAGATTTCCGACAGCAAGAATCACGTTTACAGCCTTCCGAAAATTCCGGTGATTCTCGGAAACGACTACCAGCCGGGAGATATAAAGTATAAGGATATCAGCGGCCCCGACGGAGTCCCGGACGGCCGTGTGACTCCGGAATATGACAAGGTCGTGCTCGGAAGCAACATTCCGCGCTACACCTATAGCATAAGAGGCGATTTCGGATGGAAGGGAATTGACTTCAGTTTCGTGATACAGGGTGTCGGCAAGTGCGACGGCTACCTTGAGGGGACCGCAAGACACGCCTTTCAGGATATGGCGGCTTACCCGCAGAAAGTTCACCTGGGCCGCTACAATGTGGTCAGCAATCCTGATCCGAATGCCGCCTATCCGCGTCTGACCTATAATACCAGCTTTAACCAGAGCACTTTCTCGACATATTGGATGGAAGATGCCTCCTATATGCGTCTGAAAAACATACAGCTCGGCTATACCTTCCCGGAGAAATGGATGAGCAAGGCGAGAATCGACAGGCTCAGACTCTACCTGTCTGCAGATAATCTCCTGACAGTAAGCAAGTTCTTCTATGCTTACGACCCTGAAACCCCGGTTTCCAAAGGAGGATACTATCCACAGGTCAAAACTTTCGTCATAGGTCTCAACATCAGTTTCAAATAGTATGAAAAGAATATATATAAATATAATGTCGGCATTCTGCCTTGCAGCGGCAGCGCTTTCCTGCAACGACGCATTCCTGGAGTGCCCGCCGCGCGACGAAATGACAGACGCCAATTTCTGGCAGACCGAAGAGCACGTAAAGAGCGTGGCCAACACCTTCACGGCCTCGCTTCAGGGCAAGTACTGGCTCAATATTACCGAAATCATGGCGGACAGTGCCCCCTGGGCTGTAACTACGGCATTCAGGACCATCGGGGCCGGCAATTATACCACCGAGACCAGCCAGATAAACTCAATATGGACTACGGCCTATACCAACATAGGAAAGACCAACTACTTTCTGAACAACTACAGGCGGGCGGTGAATGTAAGTGAGGATGTGCTGGAACGCTATGCCGCCGAGGCCTACTTCTACCGTGCCTACAACTACTGGGTCCTTACCAGTTTCTTCGGAGATGTGCCTTATATAACAGATGAGCTCAGCGTTGAGTCTCCTGATGTTTACAGGTCCAGGGACCCGAGGAAAAGCGTTATCGAGGCAATAACCGGAGATCTTGAGGCCCATTACAGCGCTCTCCCGGAGTACATTCCGGCCGCGTCTGCCGAGTTCGGTCGCGTATCCCAGTGTGCTGCACTCGCCCTTCTTTCAAGGATATATCTCTACAATGAAATGTATGAAGAGGCGGTGAACGCCTGCGAAAGGGCTATGGCGAACCCATATTACGGAATATATTCGACCGGAAATCCGGATTCCGACTATATGGATATGTTCAACTACAAGGCCAGAGCCTCACGCAATGCCTCGAACAAGGAGATTCTGCTTTCCTATATCTACAACTACGACCTCGGAGAGACGGCACGCACGAGCCATAACCTGTCCAGGGAGTGCTGGGTACCGGGGGACTACGCCCGTTTTGTCCCGACCAACAGTATGATAGAGGCATATCTCACCAAAGACGGCAAGATATGGAATCCTGCAGACGCAAAGACTTACGAGGATGTGTTCAAAGACCGCGACCCGCGTATGATCCAGTCCATACTGCCTCCGGGCACTGCCTGGGAAGGGCTGGAGGACGGAGACATCACCAGCGATGACAACAGCATATTCCTCTATCCTAAATTCATTAACGACAAGAGGGGCTGCATGACCTATTCCGGCTACTATATGAGGAAATATGTAGAGCCGTCAACGGTGAAGTACGTAGGTCACGACGATAACGACATAGTGATACTCAGATATGCAGAGGTGCTTCTGAACTACGCCGAGGCAAAGGAAATGCTCGGAGCTCTGACACAGACTGACCTGGACAGGAGCATAAACCTTCTCAGGGACAGGGTCGGAATGGCCCGTATGGAACTGGGAAATCTGCCCGAAGGCTCCGACATCCGTACCGAGATACGCCGTGAACGCCGCATCGAACTCTTCTTCGAGGGGCATCGTTTCTTCGACATCATACGCTGGAAACAGGGAGAACTGCTCGCGGAGGACCTGCTCGGTGTCAACAAAAGATGGCTTGACCAGAGCCGCCTCTCTGTCAACCTGAACAGCGACCTCAGCTGGAGGACCAGGAACGGTGAGCAATACCTGCTCATAGAAACAGGACGACAGTTCGACCCAAACAAACATTATCTGCTTCCGGTGCCGTTCAAGCAGATGCAGCTGAATCCGAATCTGGCGCCTCAGAACCCGGGATGGAATTGATATATGAAGACAAAGATATTGCTGATAAACTTATTGGGCATCCTGCTTTTCTCTCAGACACTTGCAGGACAGGGAATCTCCGTCAGGGTA
The DNA here is from genome assembly GCA_004554455.1 of Bacteroidales bacterium. GTDB lineage: Bacteria > Bacteroidota > Bacteroidia > Bacteroidales > UBA932 > Cryptobacteroides. Next base: position 29,990 of record SFMG01000028.1, read on the forward strand.
ATGTCTATGAACATCAAGGAGGGAGCTTCCTACGCCTCGAATGAATCCAAGCCCTACGCAGACCTGATAAAGGAATACGATCCCGATTTCGTATGCCTTCAGGAGGTGGACTACAAGACCATACGCAACGGGAACAGGGACTGGCTCAACGAGGTGGCCAGACAGACAGGGATGTTCCCATATTACTGCAAGTCATTCTCCTATCAGGGCGGTGGCTTCGGAACGGCCATTTTGAGCAGATACCCTTTCTTCAAGGCATTCAAGACGGTCTTCAGTTCCGCCGGCACCCGTGAAGACAGGGCATCGGGATGGGTTTACGTGGAACTCCCTTCCGGACAGACAATAAGGGTTGCCACCACGCACCTTGCGCTGGAATCCGCGGACATAACAACAAAGCACATAGCCTCGGTGAACTCCGCGATATTCTCCGAGGACACGGTGACCCCTACCCTGCTGGTTGGCGATTTCAACGCCACGCCGGACAGCGACCCGATCAAGTATGCCAAGATAAAATGGCAGGAGATAGCCCCGGGACAGGGCAATACCATTCCGGCCTCGAATCCGAACCGCCAGCTTGACTACTTTATGGGATTCCCGAAGAAATGGACATACAGCGAGTACAGGATACTTCCATACCCGGACCTGTCCGACCACTGCTTCATCCTTGCCGACCTTAAATTCGACAGCGAATTATGAAACTGAAACATATTTTCCCTTTCCTTGTCCCTGCAATAATGGCAGCCTGCAAACCGGACAACCAGACTTCGGGAGGCGGCGACAATACCCTTCCGGAGCCTCCGGAAACCGTGGTTGATGCACACGTCTTCATTGTCGATTTGTTCTCCACACTGGGCGAAGATTCCTATTTCATCGGCAGGGACCCTTCCGTGGCGACAGAATACATAAAGAACCAGCAGCAGAAACTGTCGCTTGTGTATATGTTCGACAGGTCGGATTTCACGGTCGGGAAATCCAACCCTATGACGGATATTGCCTATGCCACGGGCCTGAACCCGCTCTTTGCCCAATGCAATGCGACCGATGGAACAATGACGCCCGGAACCGGGATGCTGACACGTTATCCCATATCGGATTACGACGGAATCTCTTGCGAAGGAGCCCACCTGTCTGGGTGCAGGATTTCCGTTCCGGTCACAGGAACGCCGAGTCTCTATATATCCACCGCAAAGATTGTCTCGCTGCACCAGGCAGAAACCATCTACAGGGAGAGAAAAAACCGCCTTGCAAGCGACTGCATAATTGTCGGGACCGTTGCCAATGGCGAAAGCCGACAGGTTGTGGACTACTTCAATTCGGGGTCACTCCGAGCCGTGGCATATAGCGTCGGGGAAAATGACTTCGACATTCTCGTCGTCACCCCAGCGAATTACGTTTGCCGCGGATACGTGGAAGGGAAAACGGTCAATCTGCCGTATTACCGCATATCAATTGAAAAATGGATGTAAATATGAAAAAGATACTTTTTACCGCACTTCTTGCCATTTCGGCCACAATTGCCGCATTCGCAGGGGAGAAAGACGACACCCTTAAAATAATGAGCTACAATCTCAGGTTCGGAGAGCTTGCCACAATGAAGCAGATTGGAGAATATATAGCTTCCGAAGCTCCGGACATAGTTGCGCTCCAGGAGTGCGACTGGGACACCCACCGCACCAGGGCCCCTCACCAGAACGGGGTCAAGTTCGTCAATGAACTGGCGTACCACAGCGGGATGTTCGGCCTGTACGGAAAATCCATCGATTATGCCGGAGGGTATTATGGAATTGGCATACTCAGCCGCTATCCCATACTTCGCAGCGAAAGAGTGCTGCTTCCGAATGACGGAAAAAGCGAGCAGAGAAGTATGCTCATTGCAGACATTGAACTTCCTTCCGGGAAAATCGTAACTTTCGTCTGCACCCATCTCGAAGTCAAGACCTCCGAAATGCGTCAGGAGCAGGTCCGCTTCATAAACAGGTACTTCAAAGGGAGTAAAAACAATATAATACTCTGCGGAGATATGAATGCGGAACCGGATTCCGAAGAAATGAGGAAACTTGCCGGGAAATGGGCTAACCTGACTGACGGAAATCTCACTTTCAGCACGGCGAAACCCCAGATGAAAATCGACTACATCTGGGCCAGGCCGGCTTCCAGGGTATCCCTTCTGTCAACAAGGGTATGCACGGAGACAAAGCTTTCCGACCATTTTCCTATTGTCTCGGAAATCATCACATATTAACCACTTATTAACAATAACCCATAAATCAAACAGTTATGAAAAAAACATTATTTGTTCTTTCGATTGCAGCCCTTGTTTTTGCAAGCTGCGACAAGAATGGAGAAAACGGCAAGCTGAAGCCGCTTGACGCCACGCTCGAATTCGAAGTCCCTTCAGTGGAACTGGTTTACGGAGAGCCTGCGACAATTTCCGCAGTTGCCGTCACCGAGGCAACCCTTGACAAGGTCGTTCTCAAGGCCGTAAAGAAATCCGGAGAGACATACGAGGCTGTAGGTGAAGAACAGCCGGCCGGCTCGACAGAACTTGAGATAAAGGCAGAGTTTTTCGCTGACTCCAAGGAGATGACAGATATAGAGCTTACACTCGTGGCAGGAAAGCAGAGCAAGTCCTTCTATCTTCCGGCCAGCGTAACGGGTGAACCTCAGGGTACTGCCTGGATCAACGATGCGGTTACCCTCTATCCTGACAAAAAGGTGGCCCACAATGTCAATGACAATGTGACCTACCCTGTAGAGAACACCGGCGCCGGTTCCGATACCAAGTCCTTCTTCTCGATGCACGGAATCAAAATCGGTGATAGCGTAGAGCATATCCTTTCTCTCAACGAACTGCTCGAGGTGGACGGACTCAACGCATCCATGTGCTGGCTGAACTGCCTTGAAAAGACCGATGCCCAGCCAAAGGAGGACGGTTCGCTGACCTATATCGGCGGTCAGAGAGGATATATGTTCTCCGGTTGCAGGAAAGCATCCCTCGGCGGCGGTACAACCGGCCGTCAGTGCGACGTTGCCAACTACAGCGGCCATATGCTCAAAGATGACAACATCGACTATGACTTCAGCTTTGTGGCCGTTAACGGCAGCTGGATAGGTGAGAAATATGACGATGCCAAATACAAGCTCGTTGACCGCATCTGGCTTTCCGCAGGCGAGTCTGCAGAAACCAATCTCGAGCAGATCAAGGCTTTCTGGGCTCTGAAAAAGATTCAGGAAGAGCTTGACAACAGCAAGCTCGGTGTAGAGGAGAATCCTACCTCCCTCGGCGGCAAGACCTACCTCCGCCGTTGGACCGGTGCCGGACAGACCTCAACTTCCGCCCCTGCTGAAGGCCTCCGTGCCGGTGACTATATCATCATACGCAGTGAAAGGAAAGAAAACGTAGCAGAAGGAGCAGAAGCAGTTTCCAAGTATTACTATGGTATAGTACAGGTGCTCCAGATGCCTGACGACTCAGGACTCTTCACTATGGATTCCGCCAAGGGAAGCTGGAAGGTAATGGACATCCAGGGATGCTATGACTTCTTTATGAAGCCGTCTTATTTCGCAATCAAGACCCAGTGCGAAATCCTCAAATAAACTTTATATAATATCGGACTGTGCCGGGGACCAGCCCCGGCCGGTCCGTTTTCTTTGCAATATGGATCCGTTTCATACGGACGTTTCATATCGGAAAAATAATAATCCAAACTGAATGAAAGCATTGAAACGCCTGACCGCTGTCCCGCTGCTGCTTCTCGTACTGACATCCTGCCGCAGCGTAAGTGAGTATATGACCGTCAAAGCCGCCAGGGAGGTCATCGAAAGGAGCTTCGGTCCGGTAGAGAATGTCAGACTGAAATGCATTGAAGCTTCCGGAGAATGTGATAGTTACGAAATAAATGCATCCGACGGAATCCTGACAATATACGGAAGCAGCCAGAGCGCCATCTGCTATGCATTCAACCTGTACCTGCGCCAAGCCTGCCACGTAATGTCCTGCTGGGGCGGGCGCAACGGCGATATCCCCGAAAGCTGGCCGGACTTCAGTGCCTCCGCCACTTCGCCCTATCAGTTACGTTATTTCCTGAATGTCTGCACCTTCGGCTACTCCAGCGCATATTGGGATTGGGACAGATGGTCCTATGAGCTGGACTGGATGGCCCTGCACGGAGTGAATATGCCCCTTGCCAGCGTAGCAAGCGAGGCCATTGCCAAAAGAGTGTGGATGAAGCTCGGCCTCAGTTCCGAGGAGGCGGATGCTTTCTTTACCGGAGCGGCACATCTGCCGTGGCACAGGATGGGAAACCTCAATTCCTTCGACGGGCCGCTCTCCGATTCCTGGCACGAAAGCCAGATTGAACTACAGCACAAGATACTCGACAGGATGCGTTCGCTGGGAATGGAACCTGTCGCGCCGGCATTCGCCGGCTTCGTTCCTCCTGCCTTTATGGAGAAACACCCGGAAATTGAAGCTACCCTCCTGCATTGGGGCGGCTTTGAAGACAAATACAATGCTTGCGTCCTCTCCCCCAACTCTCCGTATTTCAATGAAATAGGTAAAATGTTCATCCAGGAGTGGGAAAAAGAATTCGGAAAGGCAAAATACTGGCTATCAGATAGTTTTAACGAAATGAAACTGCCTGTGGAGCCGGGAGACGAGGAAGGGAAACATAAAATCCTGGCAGAATACGGGAAGGCCATATATTCATCCATAGTGGCCGGAGATCCCGATGCCGTATGGGTAACCCAGGGCTGGACATTCGGATACCAGCACGATTTCTGGGACACGGAATCCCTGAAAGCCCTGCTTTCCGAAGTGCCTGATGACAGAATGATAATAGTGGACCTCGGCAATGATTACCCGAAATGGGTATGGCATACTGAACAGACATGGAAGGTGCAGGACGGGTTCCACGGCAAGAAATGGATATACAGTTATGTCCCGAACTTCGGAGGCAAGGTGATTCCGACCGGAGAATTGCAAATGTACGCCGAAGGTGCGCAGGAGGTGTTCGCTGCCGGGCTTGCGGACAATCTGCTCGGATTCGGCAGCGCCCCGGAGGGCATAGAGAACAACGAAGTGATATACGAACTGCTGGCGGACATGGCCTGGCGGAAGGAAGCAGTCGGACTTGACGGCTGGATACGGGACTATTGTCTCGCCCGCTACGGATATTGCGGCGAAGATATGCTCAAAGCCTGGGATCTGCTCCGGGCCAGCGTATATTCCTCCCTATATTCCTATCCACGCTTTACCTGGCAGACCGTCGTACCCGACAGACGCAGGATAAGCAGGCACGATGTCAACGACAACTTCGCCGAGGCGCTCAAACTGTTTGCCGGATGCGCCGACAAGTGTATGGAATCTGAGTTGTACCGGAACGACCTGGTCGAATTCGCATCTTTGTGGTTCGCGGAAGTCGCTGACAGACACTATGAAAAGGCACTTGAAGCCGAATCACAGGCCGTTGCTGAAAAAGAGTTGGAAAAGGCGGTGGCCATTCTTCACAATGTTGACCGCCTGCTTGCTTCCCATCCCGACTACTCTCTCGGACGCTGGGTGGATTTCGCAAGACGCAGCGCCAGATCGGATTCCGCCGAAAACATCGCGACCGCCGACCGCTACGAGGCCAATGCGAAGAGACTGATCACCACCTGGGGTGGATGGCAGGAAGATTATGCCGCCCGCTTCTGGGCAGGTATGATAGAAAGCTATTATATACCGAGGATGGAGATCTACTTCTCCTCCGGTAAAGAGGCCCTGGACCTCTGGGAGGAGGAATGGATAAACACTCCGTACACGAACGCCGAGAAGGCATTCGAAAACCCTCTGCAGAGCGTACGCGAACTTCTTGATTCGATTGAGTAATCTTCAGAAAATAAGAATATTGCCATAAGGAGAATGAAAAAATATATACTTGTACTTGCCACGCTGATGTGCCTGGCCTGCCGGGAAGTGCCCGACGCTACGAAAAGCGAATTCACAGCGGCCGAGCAGAGTGATGCTGCGGAACGGCTGGTGGAGCGTGTGGTCGGCAAAAAGGCCGCCCGGGCGTTCAGTATAGTCATTACCCCGTCCACGGACGGAGACTGGTTCGCCTACTCGTCCGACGGTAGGAAAATAGTGCTGGAGGGAAACAACGGAGTAAGCGTTGCAAGCGCACTCAGGCAATATCTCAGCGACTACTGTTCCTGGCAGAGAAGCTGGTGCGGTTCTTCTGAGAATCTGCCTGACCCGCTGCCGCTTCCGGAGTCGAGAGTCAAAAAAGAATCGCCCTACAAATGGCGCTACTACCTGAATTACTGCACCTTCAACTACACTATGAGCTGGTGGGACTTCGACCGCTGGCAGGAGGAAATAGACTATATGGCGATGAACGGCATAAATATGCCCCTTGCCGTGACAGGCCAGAATTCGGTATGGAAGCGTGTCTATAATTCACTGGGATTCACTGATGAGGAACTGGAAAGCTTTTTCAGCGGCCCGGCATATTTCAACTGGTTCTGGATGGGCAACCTCGACGGGTGGGGCGGCCCTCTCACAGACAATCTGATGAACAAGCACGAGGAACTCCAGAAGCGCATACTCCACGCTGAGAGGTCCCTCGGAATGACGCCGGTCCTCCCGGCATTCACCGGACACGTACCGCCAACATTCAGCGAGAAATTCCCGGATGCAAAAGTCAAGACGACGAGCTGGGTGAACTTTTCCCCGGTCAGCATACTCCAGCCGGATGAGCCTATGTTCAACACCATAGGGGAAATGTTCCTGAAAGAGCAGAGCGCACTTTACGGTACGAACCATCTTTACACGGCTGACACCTTCAACGAGAACCTGCCTCCTCAGAACGACTCCCTCTACCTCAGCGGTATGTCCTCACAGGTATTTCAGGCGATGCGGAACGTCGATCCAGAGGCGGTCTGGGTAATGCAGGGATGGCTATTCCATCACAAGAGGGCGTTCTGGGGGCTGCCCCAGATTGAAGCGCTGCTTTCGGGAGTGCCGGATGACGGAATGATTATCCTGGACCTCTGGAGTGAACGCTATCCGGTCTGGAACAGGACCGAATCCTACTTCGGAAAGACGTGGATATGGTGTATGCTCCACAACTTCGGACAGAACATCACCCTGTCGGGGAATGTCACAAGCGTGGCGAACGACCCTGCGAATCTGCTGAAGAATCCCGATGCTGCGAATATGGCAGGCATAGGCCTGACTATGGAAGGGATAGAACAGAATCCGGCGATATATGCCCTGATGTTTGAAAACGTGTGGCGGGATACCCCTATCGACACGGACGAGTTCCTAAAGGAATATATAGGCCTCCGTTACGGCTCCACCGGGCCCGGCGACGCGGCTCTGCACGCCTGGCAGACCATATTCCGCAGCGCATACGAGAACAATGTCAACAACGGCGGACAGGAGTCAATCATTACTGGGCGGCCTTCATTCGCGAAAAACCCGGGCGGAACGACGAATACCAATATGCATTACGACAATGCGGACCTGATTCACGCCTGGGACCTCCTCATATCCTGTGCAGGACCGGGAGAGGGAACGGACGGCTTCCGCTATGACCTCGTGGACGTTACCCGCCAGGTACTGGCAAATTATGCATCCGTACTCCAGCAGCAGGCCTTCAAGGCATATCTTTCCAAGGATATGGCGGCATTCGACGAGGCAGCAGCTGCCTTCCTGGGTCTGATTGACGATATGGAAAGCATACTGGCCACCCGCAGGGAATTCCTGCTCGGGAAGTGGATTTCGGATGCGAGGCGCTTCGGAGACAGCCCCGGGGAGAAAGATCTCTGTGAACGCAATGCCAGGAATCTCCTGACCCTGTGGGGCAACAGGGACTGCCGTATCAGGGATTATGCCTGCCGCCAATGGGCAGGGATGATGAGTTCGTTCTACCGCCCGAGGTGGGAGCATTTCTTTTCAGCGGTGCGACTTGCTCTCGAGACTTCCGTCGATTTTGACCAGGAGGCCTTCAATGAGGAATCGAAAGACTGGGAATGGGAGTGGGTGAACTCCCACGAAGACTATGCGGTCCAGCCTTGCGGTGACAGCGTGGAGGAATGTCTGAGGGTTTACGCGAAGTACCGCAGCGCCATGGACACGCATTACAACGTTTCCGTCGAAGGCGTGGATAGGGAAATGATTTGATTTCTATGTAGTTATATATATGCCAAAAATAGTCATAGCATCGGATTCCTTCAAGGGCTCGCTGTCCTCCGCTGAAGTGGCGGAGAACATTGCCGTAGGCCTGAAATCCGTATGGAAAGATTGCAAAGTGTTGAAAGTCAGCGTTGCAGACGGAGGCGAAGGGACAGTGGACGCGCTGAGGGACAGTCTGGGTGGGCGCAGTGTCAGCTGCAAGGTTCACGACCCGCTTATGAGGAAGATAGAGGCAGTCTATACCATTCTTGCCGACGATCGTACTGCAGTTATCGAGATGGCCTCCGCAAGCGGGCTTACACTTCTGTCAGCCGAGGAACGCAACCCCATGAGAACCAGTACTTTCGGTACGGGAGAAATGATTGCTGATGCCCTGAGTAAAGCTTGTGACCGCTTCCTTGTGGGGATAGGCGGGAGCGCCACGAACGATGGTGGTATGGGCGTGTTCTCCGCTTTGGGATACCGTTTCCTCGACAGGGACGGCCGGCAGCTGCCTCCTTGCGGCGAGTCGCTGCTGCAGGTGGCCGGCATCGACTGTTCCCGGGTGAATCCTCGCCTTCACGAAGCCGTCTTCACCGTTGCCTGCGACGTCGATACCCCTTTCTGCGGCAGGGAGGGTGCGGCATATATATTCGCTCCGCAAAAAGGAGCATCCTCCGAAGAGGTGGAGATACTCGACAGCGGACTGGAGAACTTCGCGTCGGTGATATCGGCTTCGCTGGGCAGGGATATATCCTCTGTTCCCGGCTCCGGGGCTGCGGGAGGACTGGGCGGCGCCTTCCTCGCCTTCTCGGATTCCCGGCTCAAAAAAGGCATAGATATGGTGCTGGACGCAATTGATTTCGACTCCCTGATCGAAGGCGCGGACGCTGTCATCACCGGCGAAGGCCGCATTGACAGCCAGACCTTCAAGGGCAAGACGCCTTTCGGGGTGATGTGCCGGGCCCGTCACAAAGGAATCCCGGTTTATGCCATAGGAGGATGCGCTGAGCTGGACGGCGTCAGCGGCATTTCACGCCTCGGTTCCAACGGAGGATATGACCGTTATTATGGAAGGGGATTCGACTGTATTGTGCCGGCCGTCTCCGGAGAATACGATTCCGAACTCGCAATGAGAAAAGACATAGCTGAAAGGAATGTCGCCGCAGCCGCTGCATTCCTGGCGAAAGAAATACTTGGCAACCTTCAATAATCACTTAGACTATGATAAACAGCTCCTTAGCGGCCATCATCGGACTCGCCTTAGCGATAGTCCTGATTATCAAGAAAATATCACCGGTTTACAGTCTTATGATAGGGGCACTTGCCGGTGGTTTCCTCGGATGCGGTTCCCTGGTCGGGACCGTCTCGGAGATGTTTGAGGGAGTAAAGTCCATTACACCCGCTATACTCAGGATACTCGCAGCCGGAGTCCTTTCCGGAGCGCTTATCAGGAGCCGGGCTGCCGAGTCGATAGCTGAAAGCATTGTCCGCCGTCTCGGTCCCCGTTTCGTTTTCCTGTCATTGGCCCTGGCGACAATGATTCTGTGTGCCGTCGGGGTGTTTGTGGATGTTGCCGTAATCACTGTCGCCCCTGTGGCTCTGGCACTCGCCTCCCGTCTGGGGCTCTCCCGCGGGAAGGTGCTGCTGGCCCTCATAGGCGGGGGCAAATGCGGTAACATAATGTCTCCCAACCCCAACACCATCATTGCCGCTGAGAACTACGGGGCACCCCTTTCCTCTGTAATGGCAGCCGGAATCATACCGGCACTTATCGGACTTCTGGTTACGGTCTATATCATTGTGCCACTCTTGCCAAGCGGAAAGGCTCGCGCTGCGGGAATTGCCGGTTCTGCGGGAATGGCTGGTTCTGAGGGAACTGCTGGTTCTGAAGGAATTGCCGGTTCCGAGGGAATTGTCGGTTCTGAGGGAATTGCCGGTGAGAAGTTGCCGTCATTCCTGGCGAGCATCGCCGGTCCCCTCTTTACGATAGCACTGCTGTCGCTCAGGCCACTGTTCGGGATAGTCATTGATCCGATGATAGCCCTTCCGCTCGGTGGAATCGTCACTCTGGCTGCTACACGTTCACTGAATATCACATCAGAAAGCATAGAATACGGCCTTTCAAAAATGGCCCCGGTTGCATTGCTTTTGATTGGAACAGGCACAATAGCCGGAGTCATCTCCGCTTCTGATATGAAGGATGTGGTAATATCCTGGCTCACAGGGTGGAATGTAAGCGGCATGTTTATGGCGCCACTTTCCTCTATACTTATGTCAGCCGCTACTGCTTCTACAACGGCAGGTGCCACCATCGCATCCGCCTCATTCTCCGACGCTATACTTGAGACTGGACTCGCCGGACTCTGGGGTGCGACACTTACAAATGCCGGCGCAACGGTTCTTGACCATCTACCTCACGGTTCATTCTTCCACGCAAGTGCTGGAAGCGTATCCATGCCGTTCAAAGAGCGCCTCAGCCTGATTCCCTTCGAGTCTCTGATCGGACTGACACTCACCCTCACAACCATACTCTGTGCGGTAATCGGAAACATTACCGGACTCTGTTAACTTCATACCCGCAGCCTGCGAAACCTCTGTTGCCGCCACGAACGCAGCAGGCGAAACTATTCTTCTTTGCCGCAAAGAAAATTAGAATCGGACGCGGAGCGTTGTTGCGGCAGGAACAGGTGCCACTCCGGCGGCTTTTAACTTAGGATTATGCCGCCTTCATGGCATCCTGTACCCGCCTGCGTCCGCGACGGCTGCTGCAGGCGGAACCATTCTTCTTGCCGCATGGAAGATTAGAATCGGACGCGGAGCGTTGTGGCGGCAGGGACAGGTACCGCTCCGGCGGCTTTGTACTTAGGATTATGCCGCCTTCGTGGCATCCTGTCCCCGCCTGCGTCCGCCACGCCCGCTGCAGGCGAAACCATTCTTCTTTGCCGCTACGAAGATTAGAATCGGACGCGGAAGATCGTTGCCGCTACGGCCGTTGCAGCCGGAACCATTCTTCTTTGCCGCTACGAAGATTAGAATCGGACGCGGAGCGTTGTGGTGGCAGGGACGGCTGCAGCAGGCGAAACCATTCTCCCCTGCATCGATTCTCAAGTTTGGGCCTGAAATCAAGAATCGATGCACGCAACAGGGCATAAACAGGCAAAACCCTGCATCGATTCCCAAGTCTGGCCCTGAAATCAAGAATCGATGCACGCAACCGGGCATAAACAGGCAAAACCTTGCATCGATTCCCAAGTCTAGCCCTGAAATCAAGAATCGATGCACGCGACAGGGCATAAACAGGCAAAACCTTGCATCGATTCCCAAGTCTAGCCCTGAAATCAAGAATCAATGCACGAAAGATGGTGTAAACGGGGAAAACCTTGCATCGATTCTCAAGTTTGGCCCTGAAATCAAGAATCGATGCACGCAACAGGGCATAAACAGGCAAAACCCTGCATCGATTCTCAAGTTTGGCCCTGAAATCAAGAATCAATGCACGCAACAGGGCATAAACAGGCAAAACCTTGCATCGATTCCCAAGTCTGGGCCTGAAATCAA
>SFMG01000048.1 GCA_004554455.1 Bacteroidales bacterium
GTGATGATCGTCTTGATCTCGTGAGGCGTGAGGTTCTGCGCCTCGTCGATAATGCAGAAAGTCTCCGAGAGACTGCGCCCACGGATAAAAGCCAAGGCCTCGATCACCAACTGATTATTCTTTTGTAAATCATCAATCTTACGAGCCTCCGCATGTCCGGGTGTGCATTGCGCCTTGATGACATTGAGGTTGTCGAACAGCGGCTGCATGTAGGGAGCCACCTTCTGTTTCTCATCGCCCGGCAAGAAGCCTAAATCCTTATTCGCCAAGGCTACAATGGGGCGGGCGAGGAGGATCTGCTTGTAAATATTCGACTGTCGGAGGGCGGAAGCCAACGCAAGAAGCGTCTTTCCCGTACCCGCCTTGCCTGTCAGTCCGATCAGCTTGATATCCGGATCGTTGAGCACCTCGAAGGCAAAACTCTGCTCGGCGTTGCGAGGCTGGATGCCAAAGTTGGTGCTCTTCTCCACCCGTTTGATCTTGCCCGTGAAGGGATTGAAACGAGCCATGACGCTGTTGCGCTCGCTCTTCAAGATGAAACACTCGTTGGGCTCCAGCTTGGTGTGGATCTCCAACAGCTCGGTCTCAATGCCTTGCGGGGAGGCGTAGATCTTGTCGATCAACTCCGGGTCGATCCCCTCATAGGTCTCATGCGACCGCTCGAAAATATCGACATTGATCACTTTGTCGTTGATGTAATCCTCCACGGGGATGCCTAACGAGCGTGCCTTCATGCGCAGGTTGACATCCTTGCTGACCAGGATGGTTTGCATCTTCGGATGTTTCTCCGCTACGGTGAGGGCACAAGAGAGGATGCGATGATCGGGGATGCGATTCGGGAACGTCTTGGCGATGCGCTCATGATACTCATCGCCCGTCACGATATAGAGTGTGCCTTTGTCGGGGCCTAAGGAGGCTCCTTTCAGGTGAAGATCGTTGCTGGTCAGCAGATCCAACTGGCGCACGAACTCGCGTGCGTTGTAGTTGATCTGCTCATTGCCTTTCTTGAATTTATCCAACTCCTCCAAGACTACAATCGGCAGGTAGATGTCGTTTTCTTGGAAATTCAGGATGCAGTTTGCGTCATGCAGCATCACGTTGGTGTCGAGAATGAAATTCTTCTTGTTGGATAGTTTCGTCTGTTTTGTCTTCTCACTTTTTTTCATGGCCGTCTCATTTTAAAAGTTTGTACCTAAATAACAAGTGAGAAGAGGGAAATGTTGCTTACTGATTACCCATTTGCCTCAATGCTTTAGCCATCTGATCGGGGCAGGAGGTGCCTCGTCCGTGGCAGTCGATCCCTTCGAGGCGACTGATGGCGTCGTTGACACGCATCCCTTTTAATAGGGCGCACATGCCTTGGCCGTTGCCATGGCAACCACCCACGATCTGCACTTCTTCAATCTTTCCGTCGGCTGCCTCAACAATCATTAATTTGGAGCATACGCCTTGAGGCGTATAAACGATACGTTGCTTTTCCATTTCTGCTATCTTATAAGTTTAGTCCTTTTTCTTTAACGAGGCGCGAAGATATGATTTATTTCGTTACTTTTGTCCGTCCAAAAAAGAATAGCATGACATACCAAGAGACACTTCATTATCTATATACCCGTGTCCCGATGTTCCAGCAGAGCGGCGCTTCCGCTTACAAGCCCGGGCTCGGCACGACGATCGCCCTCGACGATCATTTAAGTAATCCCCATAAAGCATACAAGACGATTCACGTGGCCGGGACGAACGGCAAAGGCTCTGTCAGCCACCTGTTGGCGGCGATTCTGCGGCAGGCGGGCTATAAGGTCGGGCTTTACACCTCTCCGCATCTACTTGATTTCCGGGAGCGTATCCGGGTGAATGGCGAGAAGGCGAGCGAGGCCTACGTGGTGGATTTCGTGGAGCGGCACCGGGCTTTCTTTGAGCCGTTGCATCCCTCTTTCTTTGAGTTGACTACGGCGATGGCCTTTCAGTATTTCAAGGAGCAGGCCGTGGATATTGCCGTGATCGAGGTAGGGTTGGGCGGTCGGTTGGATTGTACCAACATCATCACGCCGCTGCTCGGCATTATCACCAATATCAGCTTCGACCATACCCAGTTCCTGGGCAATACCTTGGGGCAGATCGCCGCTGAGAAGGCAGGTATCGCCAAGGCTGGCGTTCCCTTGCTGCTCGGCGAGAGCGCGGAGCCGGTCATTTATGATACGATCGCCCAAAAGGCGAAGGAGAAGGGAGCTCTTTTCCATTTCGCTCCGGAGATGGCGCTGATGGCCGACGACTATGAGTTGACTCCCGACCACACACTGTGTTTCCATTCGAAGGAGTATGGGCCGGTATATGGCGAACTGCTCGGCGATGCGCAGCCTTGCAACGCGAAGACCGTGCTCTCGGCCCTGCATATCCTGCGTGAGGAGGTGGGGCTTTCCCTCTCGCCGGAGGCCGTGAAGGAGGGATTCCGCTCCGTGACCAGTTTGACCGGACTGATGGGGCGCTGGCAGCGGGTGGCAGACGAGCCTTGCGCTACCTATTGCGACACGGGGCATAACGTAGGCGGCTGGCAGCACCTGACCAAGACGTTAGCGGATGCCCAACGAGCGGCAAGTGGTACGTTGCGGATGGTGGTCGGCATGGTGGCTGATAAGGATGTGGATAGTGTGCTGGCGCTGATGCCCAAAGAGGCGACCTATTATTTCACGCAGGCCTCGGTCAGCCGGGCAATGCCGGTGGAGACGTTTGCGGAGAAAGCCGCATCGCATGGATTGCGAGGAGCCACCTACCCGACGGTGGGCGAGGCGGTGAAGGCGGCGCGGCTGGCAGCCGATCCCCACGACACCATTTTCATCGGAGGCAGCACCTTCATTGTGGCGGATGCGCTCCCCCTGTTCCCAGAAGCAATCAAATAACTGTAAACTATAAGAATCATGACAGAAAAAATGCAACAGAAGCTGAGCGACTCGAAAGTCGCTCGTTGGAGTGTGCTGGCCTTGGTGGCCTTCACGATGCTGACCGGCTACATCCTGACCGACGTGATGTCGCCGCTGAAACCGATGCTGGAGGAGCAACTCGGCTGGAACAGTACGGAATATGGCTTTTTCACGAGTGCCTATGGCTGGTTTAACGTGTTCCTTTTCATGCTGATCATCGGCGGAATCATCCTCGACAAGATGGGCGTGCGCTTCACCGGCTTGGCCTCTTGCGTCTTGATGATCATCGGTTGTGGCATCAAGTATTGGGCCATTTCAGACGCTTTCTCGATGGAGGGCGAGCTGTTTGGCTGGAAGGCGCAAGTGATGGTGGCCGCATTGGGCTATGCCCTGTTTGGCGTAGGCGTGGAGACAGCCGGTATCACGGTCTCGAAAATTATCGTCCGTTGGTTCAAGGGCAAGGAGATGGCCTTGGCGATGGGCTTGGAGATGGCAACGGCCCGTCTCGGTACGGCTATGGCGCTCTCCATCACGGTGCCTTTCGCTACCTATTTCCAAAGCATTGCCGCCCCGATCTTGCTCTGCCTGATCATGCTCTGCATCGGCTTGATCACCTTCTTGGTGTTCTGCGTGATGGATCGTAAGCTCGACGCTTCCGCTGGCGCAGATGAGGAGGAGGCCGAGGAGCCGTTCCGCTTGAAAGACATCTTGGAGATCGTCACCAGCAAGGGCTTCTGGTTGATCGCCTTGCTCTGCGTGCTGTTCTATTCAGCCGTCTTCCCCTTCTTGAAGTATGCGACCGACTTGATGGTCAACAAATACAATGTCGATCCGGAGTTGGCGGGCAATATCCCGGCCATCCTGCCTTTCGGTACGATCTTGCTGACCCCCTTCTTTGGCAACCTCTACGACCGCAAGGGAAAGGGCGCTACGATCATGATGTATGGTGCGTTGATGCTGATCGGCGTGCACCTGTTGTTCACCCTGCCCATCCTGAACGAGTGGTGGTTCGCCACGATCGTGATGATCGTGCTGGGCATCGCCTTCTCGTTGGTCCCCTCCGCCATGTGGCCCTCCGTGCCCAAGATCATCCCGGAGAAACAGTTGGGAACGGCCTATGCCATGATTTTCTGGGTGCAGAACATCGGATTGAGCATGGTTCCGCTGTTGATCGGCTGGATGCACCTGCGACGTCTCTACGTTGATTAGAATCATTCGGTTATGCCTCCGGCGAAACAGGATTCTCCGTGGTCGGCTCCTCCGGCATGATCGGCTTCGTAACCGGCTCTTTCGCTTTGGAGGCCCGGGTCTGGCGGGCTTTCAGCGTGGAGCGTTGCTCTGCGATCAACACATTCATGCGGTTGATGAAAGGCAGGTAGGCGGTATCGCCCTCCACTTTCGCCAGCAGGTTTACGACTTCTACCAAATGGGTGTAAGCGGCCTCCGCCTCGATGCGGGTACGCTTCACGGCTCCCACCTCCTTCTCAGAACGCACATCGGTACGAGAGGCG